>JAABSA010000020.1 GCA_011390635.1 Desulfotignum sp.
GCATTGACCATGGTGGGTTTGGGGGCCGGCACCCCGAACAGGATGTCCGACACTTCTGTGGCGATCATGGACCCGCCCCAGCCGTCGGACAGGGCATTGCGCAGCCCATGGGTCAGCAGGCTGACCCAGTCGTTGTCCACGCCCATATGGGTGCGGTGCATCATTTCCGAGGTTTCCCTGTCAATCCCCCTGGGGGTGATACCTGCCTTGTCCCATAATTTCCGGCGTTTTTCCGGTGCCCGGCTGACCAGGGTCACCGATTTTTTGCGCATGCCGTAATCTTCCATCATGGCATCGGCCAGTTCTCCGGCAACGGCCAGGGCCTCTTTCCCATCGGTTTTAAGGCCGTATTCGCCGGCCACTCGTCTGAGTTTTTCCTCACTCCTGATCCGGTATCCGGGTGCCTCTCCTTTGGAAACCGCTTGGAGCACCTCCACAAGATCCCTGCCGTGATCGGAATGGGACGCAGCCCCGGCGGCAATCATGCGGCAGAGGTTCCGGGCCACGATGATATCGGCATCTGCACCGCATACGCCTGTCTGGGGGCCCTGGCCGAATGGGTCCACCCGGCAGGGCCCCATGATGCAGATCCGGCAGGACAGTCCCATGTCGCAGAAGCCGCACTGGGGCTGCTGGGCTTCGTGACGGTGCCAGACCGTTTCCACTTTGTCTTTGACCGCTTTGTCAAATAATAGATTTCCGTCGCTGGTAACTGAAACATCTGTTTTGGGGTCAAACATGTTTACCTCCTTATTGCTGCACCAGCCTTCATGGTGGCCTGTTTCAGGGTGTTGTAAAGGGCAACCGTATCCGGAAGGCCCTGGGCGGCGGCATCCGAAGACATGGTGCGGGCCACCTGCCGGGTTTTTTCATTCATGGCATGCGTCATCTCATCGTAGACCAGGGCGCCGGTCTTGCAGACCTCAGCGCAGGCCGGGATCTGTCCCCGGGCCACGCGTGCGTCGCAATTGTCGCATTTCACTGCCACGGTTTTTCCCGGCGGGGCTGCAGCCTCCTCATGGAACCGCAGCACCCCGTATGGACAGGCCATGGCACACGATGCACAGTTGATGCACCGGTCCGGGTTGATGAATACCGTGTGTGCGGCTGCATCACGAAAGATGGCCCCTGCGAGGCAGGCCAGCTGGCATGGCGCGGGGTCGCAGTGGCGGCACCGGTTGGGAAATCCCTGGTTGAACAGCCCGGCGCCCACATGCACCCGGGGCCGGGGCTTCGGGGTTTCATGCACAGCGGCAAAAAGAGATTCTGACGTTGCGTGTGCCGCAGCGCAGGCCAGCATACACTGCATGCATCCCACGCATTTTTCCGGATTGACAATGACTTGTTTCATCTGTCCTCCTCTGGGCGCGTGTTTGAGATATAACCTGCCATAAGGCGTGTTTTTTTTCATTTGCCCATCTGTATAATCCATTTACAGCAGTTTGCTGTAATCAAAATGCAAAGACATCAGATACGCCTTTGGTATTCTGACAGGTATCCGGTTTTCGATCATGGCCCGTAAAATTCCCCCCTGCTCAATCTGGTTGACCAGGACGGCTCCCACGAGGATGTCCCTGCAAAATACCAGGCTGCGGTAAACACCGGCCTTTTCGCCGCCGGCCTGAATGATCTCTAGATCGTCTGCACCATCCGGATTCGCCAGCCCCACGGTCATGACATCCAGTCCGAAAATCCGCATGACGTTTCTGCCCAGACTGCCCGGACAGGCCACTTTTCTGCCGGCCATGTTGTATCCTGCGATTCTGCCCTGGATGGCGGCTTCCGGCCATATGGCATTGATCCAGCGTTTTTGACGGGCAATGTCCATGGATTCGGCTGCATCACCGGCCGCATAGATATCCGAAACACTGGAACAAAGATACGGGTCCACCAGAATACCGTAATCAATTTCAATGTCGTTTTCTGCAATAAATCCCAGAGACGGGTCAACACCCTTGCCCACGATGACAAGATCACAATCCAGTGTTTCCCCCGAATCCAGGCAGGCTTTTTTGACCCGGGTCTCACCGTCAAATGAAGAGACGCTGACCCCTACTTTTACGGATAATCCACGGGCCTGAAGTTCTTTGAGGATCATTCTGCCGGCGGTTGGGTCCACCTGCATGGCCAGGGGATAAGCCGATGTGATCAGCATGGTGACCTTTATACCCCGCTTTAACAGCGCATGGGCCGCCTTGAATCCCACCAGTCCGCCGCCCAGCACCAGGGCGTTTTTTATCCCCAGTGAGATGGCCGCCAGATGATCCAGCACATCCTTCTGGGTCCGCATGGTGAAAATATTGCCCAGCTCTGCCCCCGGAACCCTGATATGCCTGGCATCCGCCCCCGAGGCAATCAACAGTTTTTGGAAATCGATGTCTGTGCCGTTTTCAAGATGAACAAACTTTTTTTTCACATCCAGGTGTGCCACGCGATGTCCCAGAACAGGCGTAATGTCCAGGTCTTCGTATATATTGCCTGCAAAAAGGGGCAGTTTTTCGTGGGGTTCGGATCCTTCCAGGACATAGGAGATCATGGGGCGGCTGTACGGGGGAAACGTCTCGTCACTGACCATGAAAATGGCAGCGCTGGTGTCCATCTCGCGGATGGCCCTGGCAGCATTGATCCCGGCAATTCCGTTTCCGATAATCAGGTGTTTCATGACACCTCCGCAGGTTCCAGATAAACGATAGATACCCGGTTGCCATCAGACGAAAAAAGTGTACACAGCGTGAATTTCTGTCAATTTCACGCCCTTGTTTTCCCTTGGAGCTCAAATTTTTGTATGATGAACCCGGTTTGTTTGTCAAGAAAAAAAACCGCTGGTTTCTCTTTTGTTCAAATCCAAAATCAAACTTGACTTTCAAATTGTCCATGTTATTTTGTAAATATGTTTCAAAGATGGATATCTTTACCGGTACATAAAAGCTGCCTGATCATCGGTCCCAGACGGTCGGGAAAAACGACCCTGCTCAAGCAGCGGTATCCAGGCATTCCCTATGCAACCCTGGATGACCTGGATCTGCTGGACTGGGCCAAACAGGATCCCAAGGGATTTATCAGCCGCCTGGGTGATCACGCAGTCATCGATGAAGTCCAGCGCCATCCCCTGCTCACCGTTGCGGTAAAATATGCGGTTGACAATCAGAATGCCTTGTTTCTCATGACCGGATCCAGCACCATCGGCCTGATGGATGCTGCCGCAGATACCCTTGCCGGCAGAATTGAGATCATATCGCTGCCCACCGCGTGCTGGGGAGAAAACCAGGGAGAGCCGACCCATTCAATCTTTCATGAAACAGCGGAGCTGCCCCAGATCAGGGAAGCCAATAGATGCCTTGAAGATGCCATCACCTATGGTCAGTTCCCGGAAGTTCTGTCAGTGACGGATTTGGAAGAAAAAAAGAACCTGTTGACCAATTATAAAAACACCTATTTTACCCGGGACCTGATGCAGCTGTCCAATATTGAAAACCTGGACGGGCTGCTGGCTGTTTTTCACCATATCAACCGGTCCATCGGTTCTCACCTGGAGATTTCCAATTTCGCCAGGGAGTCGGCCCTGAGCCATCCCACGGCAAAAAAATACCTTAATGCACTGCAACAGACACAGTTGACTTTCAGGCTGTACGGATATCAGTACGGCCCGGCAAAACGGTTTGTCAAAGCCGCCAAAATCTATGTGGCGGATACCGGCATTTTCTCCAGCTTCAACTCCCCGGTCAGCCAGGGTCAGCGCATTGAAAATTTCGTTATTGCCGAACTTGAAAAACGCAGAAAACTGGGGTTTATCAAAACAGATCAGTTTTATTACTATAAAAGTGCCGGCGGGAGTGAAATCGATCTGGTGTTTGAAAAGGATCATACCCTGTACGCCATTGAAATCAAACATACCAGGCGCCCGGGACCCAGAGACTTCAGAAATCTCAGACAGTTCATGCTTCAGTCAGAACGGCCGGTCAACGGGTTTTTGTTTTATTCAGGCGATGCATATGACCGGTATGGGGATATCCGCCTGATTCCCATCGGGGCGCTTTACAGGGGCTGTTGAGCCTGGATCGCAAGCCTGGATTGGTCGGCACTGCGGGATCAAGCGCCTGGACACGATCGTCATCAAGGGTCATCTGACTCGTTCTCATGAAACACCTTCATCGTATGGACAATAATAGCGGTAATAATCCACATTGAAACGTTGTTTAAGATCATCTCTGCTATAAATGGGTGACCATCTGCCGGTACCGTTTCATGATCTGGCCCATGACCGGTTCCAGTTCATCCGGTTGAATGACCAGCAAATCTCCTGGTTGGGCTTTGGAAAAAATATATTCCACTGCTTTGTCCGGTTCCGGAACGATTTCAATCCGGTTTTCTGAAAATCCGCCCTGAATCAATCCCTCATAAACCAGGTCCTGGGTTTCTCCGGCCGGCCGGTGACGGGGATCAAAATCGGTCAGAATGATATGATCGTAGACCAGGGCCAGGGCTCTTCCAAGTTCCATAAGTTGTTCGTCTGTTCTGCTGCCTGTGCCGTGACACAGCCCGATTTTTCTGCCCGGTGAGAGCCGTGGCAGTAATTTTGCCATGGCCCGGGCTGATTCCGGATTATGGCCGTAATCCAGAAGCACCTTGTATGTCTGGAAATCAAATAAATTCATGCGGCCCGGATTCTGGTTTACGGAAGGATAGAAGGTCATCACCCCGTTTCGAATCTGGTCAACGGATAGCCCTAATCCGTGAAGGGCCCCGATGGCAGCAAGGGCATTGGCCGTGTTAAAGTCGATGATGCCCCCGAAGGTGATAGGGATTTCTTCCAGGGAACAGATATGAATATCCTGCTGTTTTTTTCGGATGACCGCATTCTGGCTGGTGACGGTGACAACGGTTCCCCCTTTTTTTACATGGGCGGTAATGTCTGGATTGTCAGGGTCCAGGGAAAATAAAATAATATCGCCCCGGGCACGGTCCAGAACGGTCATGGTCATGGGGTCTTCTGCATTTAAAACCGATGTCCCTGTTTTTTTGACAACCTCGATGACCGTTGACTTGACCAGGGACAATTCTTCCTGGGATTCAATCCAGTCAGAACCCAGATGGTCTTTGCCGATATTCAAAAGCACGCCCACATCCACCTCGGTAACCCCCAGCCCCCTTCTGGCAATGCCCCCCCGGGCCACTTCCAGTACAACGTGGTCCACTGTGGGTTCCCGTAACACGATCCCGGCGCCCTCCGGACCGCTGTAGTCCCCTGACAGAACCGGATTTCCGTCTATTATGATGCCGGTCGTACAGGCAAGACCCACGATTTTTCCCGAATACTTCAATGTATGGGCGATCAATTTACTGGTGGTGGTCTTGCCGTTTGTCCCGGTGACTGCCAGAACAGGAACCTGGACATATCCTTCGGGGAAAAGCATATCCACAAGGGGTTTTGCCACATTCCTGGGCCGGCCGCCGGTAGGCTCCAGATGCATCCTGAATCCGGGTGCGGCATTGATTTCCACCACTTTTATTCCGGACGGGTCCAGGGGAAGGGATATGTCTGCTGCCAGGGCATCGATGCCAGCACAATCCAGGCCGATGATCCCGGCGGTCCGTTCGGCCATCCTGCGGATCTCCGGATGTACCTCGTCGGTCACATCTGTGGCAGTCCCCCCCTGGCTTAAATTGGCAGTGGCCTTTAAATAAATTTTCTCCCCTTTTTGGGGCCGGGAGTTTAGGCAAAGTCCTTTGAGGGCCAGAAGTCTTTCGGTCATGGCATCTATTTCAACCTGTGTAAGGACTTTTTCATGCCCGAACCCGCGAAGGGGATCGGCATTGAGGATGTGAATCAGTTCTCTGATGGTGGATGTTCCATCTCCGATGACATGTGCGGGTTCCCGCCTGGCAGCGGCGGCCAGTTTGCCGTCAATGACCAGAAAGCGATAATCTCCGCCATGCACATATTCTTCAACAATCACATCCGGATAAAAGGCTTTGGCCGCAAAAAATGCCTGTTCCAACTGATCCAGGTCTGTCACATTGATCGTGGAGCCATTCCCGTGGTTCCCCACATCCGGCTTGACAACCACAGCCGCACCGATGTCATGAAAAGCGTCAACCGCCTCTTCCAGGGTTGACACCACCCGGCCTTCCGGCACAGGGATGCCGGATTTTTGCAATAAAATCTTGCCCCTGGTTTTTTCATCGGCAATTTCCACGGCAATGGCAGAGGTATTACCGGTTATAGAGGCCTGAATCCGTTTCTGGCGGGCACCATATCCCAGCTGGATATAACTTTCTTCATTCAGCCGGATATATGGGATGCCCCTTGAAAGGGCTTCTTTAACAATACTCCATGTCGTGGGTCCCAGCATATGATCTTCACGCAGAATTTTGAGATCGGAAATAACCTTGTTGACATCAAACGGCTTTTTTTCTGCTATGGCCTCGAATATGGAAATGGCCTCCTGTGCCGCTTTTAATCCGGCATGTTCCACCAGGTATCTGAAGACGACAATATAAATTCCCTTTTGGGACGTCCCCAGGGTTTTTCCGTATCCAACCGCCATGCCGGACAGGCATTGAAGCTCAATGGCAATATGTTCAATAATATGACCGGCCCAGGTGCCCCTTTCAAGTCTCTGAATAAATCCGCCGGGTTTGCCGATGGAGCATTCGTGCTCGTGGAGGGTCGGCATCAAGGCTGTCAGCCGGTCTGAAAAGCCTTTTATTGTATCCGAAGGACGGCTCTCGTAGTCTTTAATATCCAGTACCATGAATATGGCGGAATGCCGGGTATATCGATTGGGGCCGCGCAACGCTCTTAACTCCAGTATATCAATCATCACTGTCCTTTGATCTGTTTTGATAATGGTGTGAGAAAACGTCTGTTTTTGAAATGGTACCCATATCCGTTAACCAGTGAATGGATGCGCACATTTTCTACCGCAATAGGCCCGCCCGGTTTAATATCCATGATGTTGGAATGGGCAATATCATTGCCGTCGACAATAATGACCTGGCCTGTACCAATGACTTCAATCATTCCATCTCCCTTGAGGACAACCCCTGAGTCTTCACCGATACCAACGCCGATGCAGGTGGGATTCGTTGTAACGATCTGGACCAGACGTCCGATACGGCCCCTTGCCATAAAATGGGTATCAAAAATAATATTTTTTACAAAACCAAATCCGGCTGTGGTAAAGACTCTGCCTTTAAACAGTCCTTGTTCACTCTCCCCTTCATAAATCATGGTATCGGAAAACACCGCTGCTCCGGCACTGGTGCCTGCGACGAGTGCGCCGGATTCAAGCCGGTTTTGAATCGCGGCAAGGGTTTTTGATCCACCCATGATGGTTGTCAATCTCAACTGGTCACCACCGGTAAGAAAAATCAAATCAACATCTTCAAGGGTTTTGGCCAGTGCTTTGCTGTTTGCCTGGACCCTTGTTTCAATGGCCAGGATCTTTATTTCAGATGCGCCAAGTGTCTTGAATATCTTTTCATAATCTTTGCCCCGCTGCCGGGGTTCTTCACTGGCAGTGGTGATGATACCGACCTTGTAAACAGGTTTTCCGACTTCCCGGATAACCCGTTTGAGTACAACCAGATCATTGGCCTTGTCTTCATTTCCGCCGATGGCAATAAGACGTCCCCGGAAAAAAGAGTTTGCTGCCATCATTATTTCATTTCCATGAGATATAATCAGGACAGATCCGCAAACACATCGTTGATCCGTTCCATGGCCCAGTCGATGTCTGGTTTTGTAATCACCAGGGGCGGGGCGAACCGGATGGTCCAGGTGTGGGTTTCCTTGCACAGGATGCCTTTTTCCTGGAGGGCTTCGCAGATGGGTCTGGCACCGCCTGAAACATTTTTGTGCAGCTCGATGGCGATCATCAGGCCGATGCCCCGGACCTCTTTGATGGCCGGGTGCTGGATTTTCCGCAGCTGTTCCAGGAAATAGGCCCCCATGTCGGCTGCGTTTTCAATCATGTTTTCTTCCTTCAGTACCTTGAGGGCGGCCCGGGCCACGGCGCAGGCCAGGGGGTTTCCGCCGAAAGTGGAACCGTGCTGACCCGGCTGGAGCAGGCCCAGCACCGCTTCATTGGACAGCACGGCAGATACCGGATAAAACCCGCCGGAGAGTGCCTTGCCGATGAGGGTGAGATCCGCCTGCACCCCTTCGTGTTCCTCGGCCAGCAGTTTGCCGGTGCGGCCTAAACCGGTCTGGATCTCATCTAAAATCATGAGCACGTTCTTTTGGGTACAGATCTCCCTGACCTTTTTCAGATACCCTTTGGGCGGAATGATGACCCCGGCCTCCCCCTGGACAGGTTCCACCAAAAACGCCACGGTGTCCGCCGTGATGGCTGCTTCCAGGGCATCGGCATCCCCGAACGGAATGACGGTGAATCCCGGGGTGAAAGGCCCGAAGTTCTGTCTGGCATTGTCATCCGTACTGAACCCGATGATGGACAGGGTCCTGCCGTGGAAATTGTCCGCGCACACAATGATCTGTGCTTTGTCCTTTGTCACCCCCTTGGATTCATATCCCCATTTTCTGGCGCACTTGATCACGGTTTCCACAGCCTCTGCCCCGGAGTTCATGGGCAGCATCTTGTGGGAGTCGGTGAGTTCACACAGTTCTTCATATAAAAGGGGCAGCTGGTCATTGCGGAAGGCCCGGGAGGTGAGGGTGAGTTTCTGTGCCTGGTCCACCATGGCCTGGTAGATTTTCGGGTGGCAGTGGCCCTGGTTTACGGCGGAATAGGCGGACAGACAGTCCAGGTATTTATTGCCTTCCACATCCCAGACCCAGATGCCGGATCCTTTGCTGAGTACCACATCCAGGGGCTTGTAGTTTTTTGCCCCGAATTGATTTTCTTTTTTGATGAGTTCTGATGTTTTCATTATACCGTTCCTTTCCACGGGATTGCTCAATCCATGCCCATCCGGGCCTCAACCAAGGCGATTTCTTTTAAGAGGTCATCTTTTTCTTCAGGGGTTATGTCCGATTTGGAAAGCCTTTCCTGCAGCGCCAGCAGAATCATCTCTTCTCTGTATTCCCTGCAGGTGTATGGGCTTGGTTTACGTTCGGTTTCCATGGGCAGTTGTAGTTTTCCCTCTCTAAATGCGTATTTGTTCTTCCTATCATACCTTTTTGGAAAAAACCAGGCCGGATGCAGAAGACCTGCAGGCGGAGGAATTCTTTGTCAAACAGGTAAAAAATGGGTGTGCCGTTTCCTTGGATCCGCTTGACGCAGGAAGTGTAGCATGATAAGGATGCAATTACAAATGAAATTGAATCGTGAAACACCCATTTCCAAAACCAGGAGATGCAATGCCATGTTGGATGTCTCGAGAACCACTGATACCGTGCTGATGGTCCGGCCCTATGATTTCGGATTTAACGAGGAAACCGGACAAGACAATGAATTCCAGCATCATCCGGAAGCATCTGAAAGCGAGATCAACCGGAAAGCCAATGCCGAGTTTCAGGCCATGGTGGATACCCTCAGACAAGAAGGGGTCACCGTACTGATCCTTGAAAAACCGGCCAAAGACTATCCCCGGACCCCGGATGCCATTTTCCCCAACAACTGGTTTTCCACTGAACACGACGGTACCCTGCTCACCTATCCCATGGCTGCGGTGAGCAGGCGCCATGAGCGGAGGCCCGAGGAGGTGGAAAAACTACTGGTGGCAAATGGCTACAAAATCCGGAATGTCATTCACGTGGGGGCCCTGGACGAGCGCAGACGGTTTCTGGAAGGCACCGGGAGCATGGTAATCGATCACCGGGCCGAGGTGGTGTATGCGGCACGATCCCACCGCTGCCACGAAGACCAGTTCGATAATTTCATCCGGCTTCGGTTCTATAAGGAAGGAATTTTGTTTGATACCCTAAGTTCCAGGGGAAGGCCCATTTACCATACCAACGTGATCATGAGCATCGGGGACCGGTTTGCCGTGATATGCCTGGACTGCATTCCGGACCCGGCCCAGCGGGAACGGGTCCGAACCTCCCTGGAACAATCGTTTGCGGTTATCGAAATATCCATGGACCAGATGGAGAACCATTTTTGCGGCAATATCCTCCAGGTCAACTCAGCCGGGGGACGTCCCCTGATCGTCATGTCCCGGCGTGCCCAACAAGGATTTGAGCCATCCCAGATGGAGCGACTGGCGCGTTATGGCAAGATCCTGGCCATGGAACTGGACACCATTGAACAGGTGGGGGGCGGCAGTGCCCGTTGCATGATGGCCGAGATCTTTTCTGAAAAAAAATAACGTTTCCTATGAAAAACATCTGGTTTTCAGATTGTCCAGGTACGGGCAGCCAGTTCCACCGGATGCACCGCCCGGATACGGGAGCCTGACATCCCCAGATGTGAGCGGATCTGAAGCAGGCAGCCCGGGCACGGGGTGGTCACCAGATCGCAATGACTTTGTTGAACTGCCCGGGCTTTTTTGTGACCGAGGGTCCTGGAAAGGTCCGGGTTTTTCAGCGCACAGAGCCCGCCGCCCCCGCAGCATTCGTCAGCGCCGTCAAGCATTTGGACATCCAGACCGGGAAGACGTTTGAGAAAGGCTTCCACTCCGGTGCCGGCATGCATGCCGCGGTTCAGGTGACAGGGCAGATGGATTGCGGCCCGCTGGTCTAATGGGGTGGGACCGGATATGAAATGATCCAGCTCCGCCAGGTATTCATTGATATCCTGGACCCTCCGGGAAAGCCTTTCCGCCAGGATGCCCAGGACCGGATCCCGGCGGAACCTGTCCGGATATTCGTTTTTCAATGTATTGCCGCAGGTGGCGCAGAGGGTGAGCACCGGTGCCTGCCCGTCCAGAGCCGCCAGATTCTTCCGGCAGCTTTTGTCCAGAAGACCGGCATGGCCGCTCAGGGACGCCGGTGCTCCACAGCAGGCCTGGGACCGGGGTATCCGGATTCTGATACCGTTTTCCCCCAGTACCCGGATTGCCGCAACCAAAGGACGGGTATCCAGAAATCCAAAAAAACAGCCAGTGAACAGGAGCACTTCCCCTTTGACGGAACGATGGGCAGGCGGGTCGATTACCTCTGGCCATTCATCTGCCCGGTGGCTGATAAAAAGGTCCGGAATGGACCGGCCTGCCAGGGCCTGTGGCAGAAAAAGGGGCAGATGCCTGATCACCGGTTCATTCCGGCTATCAGGGGGTGTTTCCGGTTTCAGCCGGACAAGGCTCAGTATGCGCATGGCCCGGGACAGAAAAGGCCGGTGTTCCAGTGCCAGCTTCAGGCCCATGGCCTCCAGTTTCATCCCAACATCCTTTGAACCCGAGGTCATTCTTGCTTTTTCCGTCCGGATGGATCCTGCGGCATCCACCCCTTTGGGACACGCATCGGTACATCCCAGGCATTGAAGGCAGGAATGAATGGCCGACTCATACCGTTGCCCCGGCTGGATCTCGTTTTGCACCACGGCCCGTATCAGGTCCAGCCGTCCTCTCGGGGACAGGGTTTCGATGCGCGCATCCCGGTAGACCGGGCATACGGACAGACACCGGCCGCACCGTTCACACGCAGGTCCGGGATCGTGGCAGGCCTGGATCACATCCATTTTTCTCCTACCACCCGCATTTGCCGGGATTGAGTATGCCCGCAGGGTCCAGCAGCTGCTTCAGTTCCCTTCCCAGGGAGATCTCCACAGGGGAAAGCTCATCACCAAGATAACCCGATTTTTCAATGCCGATGCCGTGTTCTCCGGAAAGGGTTCCGCTGATGGAAAGAACAAATCGGCACATCTGTTTTTCCGCAGACAAAAAGGCCTGTTTCTGTATCGGGTCATCCGGATCATAGATGAACATGGGGTGGAGATTGCCGTCTCCGGCATGGGCGATGAGCACCATTTCCAGGCCGTGGTCCGATGCAATATTCTGAAGGCCCCGGATGCCCCGGGCAATGCAGGATACCGGCACGGCAAAATCAAGGGTCTGCAGAAATCCGGCATTTCTGACCAGGGCTGCGGTTCCTCCTTTTCTGGCCTGCCACAGCTGTGCCCGGGCCTGATCGGTCCGGGCTGATTCAAGATGGATGGCACTGCTGCACGCGGATTCAAACCGTTTTTTTTGATCCGGCCAGCGCTCCGGGCCGTCGTCGAATTCCACCAGCAGTGCCGCTGCAGCATCACCGGGAAAAGTCAAACCGTAGACCCGGGACACCGCGGCCAGGAAACGGTCGTCCATCAGTTCCATGGTGGATGGGGTCAGGCTGTTTTCAATAATGGCGGCAACCGCATCTGCAGCCGTTTCCATGGTGCTGAAATAGACCAGGCTGGTCCGGGGTGGGGCTGGGGCCGGGATCAGCCTGAGGCAGGCTTCGGTGATCACACCCAAAAGCCCTTCACTGCCGCAGATGGCCCGCTTGAAATCAAATCCGGAAACCGATTTGATACAGGGACCGCCGGTTTTCAGTATCCGGCCGTCCGCCAGGACCATGGTCAGTCCCAGAATATAATCCGCTGTCACCCCGTATTTGACCCCGCTGGCACCGCCTGCGTTGGTGGCGATATTCCCGCCGATTGTACAGTAGTCGGCCGAGGTGGGATTGGGTGGATAGCACAGTCCCCGGGCAGCCACCCGGGCCTGAAGGTCGGCCGTGACTACACCGGGCTGGGTGCGCACCAGCCGGTCCGTGACCGATATCTCCAGAATTCGGCTCATCCGGGTCATGGCCATGACCATGCCGCCTTTTACCGGAACAGGACCGCCGGTGAGGCTGGTGCCCGCCCCCCTGGGGGTGACGGGAATCCGGTACTGGCAGGCCAGGGCCAGAATTTTTGATACCTCCCGGGTATCTTCCGGCAGGACCACCAGATCCGGCAGGCCCCGGGCAAACATGTCATAGGAATAGGCCATCCGGTCTTCAGGGGCGGTCAGACACCGCTCCTTTCCCAGAATCGCTTCAAGATCGGCCATGAGGGCAGGAGTCATTCTATTTTTCTCCATGGTGTATCAGGTATCGCTGGAGCCTGTCCATGGCCTGATGCAGCCGTTCACGGGGAAGGGTGCAGGCAATGCGGATACATCCTTCGCAACAGCTGCCAAAGGCATACCCCGGCACCACCACCACCTGTTCGCTGTTAAGAAGGCCGATGGCAAATTCTCTGGAATCCGGGTGAATGCGATGTATGTCGGCAAAGACATAAAAGCTGCCACTGGGCCGGACCAGGCTGATCCCCGGCATGGCTGCCAGGCGGTCGCAGACCAGGTTGATCCGCTGCTCAAAGGTGGCGGTCATCTGTTCGATAATCCGGCTGTCCAGATCCAGAGCCGCAATGGCCGCCCGCTGCCCCACACTGGAGGCACAGGCCGTGGAATAATTGACCACCTTGAGCATCTGGCTGATGAGGGCCTCGGGCCCGTAACAGAACCCGACGCGCCAGCCGGTCATGGCATAGGTTTTGGAAAATGACTTGACAACCAGGGTCTGTCGGTCCATGCCCGGCCGGGTATAAATGGATTCCGGTGGTTCGGTAAAGGCGATCCGGTCGTAGACTTCATCGGATATTACCACCAGGTTGTGCCGGCGGGCGATATCCGCAATCTTATCCAGCAGATCTCCTGGCAAAATCGAACCGGTAGGGTTGTTGGGGGAGTTGAGTAAAAGTATCCGGGTCCGGGGGGTGACGGCGGCTTCTATGACGTCGGGATCCGGGAGAAACCCCTGATCGAAACGGGTTTCAACAGGGACGGCATGGCCCCGGGCAAAGGCGATATGGGCCAGATAATCCGGAAAATGGGGTTCCATCAACAATACCTCCTCCCCGGGTTCCAGCAGGGTTCTGAAGGCTGCGGTAAGGGCCCCCATGGCACCATGGGTAATGAGTATCATGGGCGGGGTCACGGAAAGACTGGTTTTGCTGCTCAAAATATCCGCCAGTTTTCTCACCAGTTCAGGGTCGCCCTGGGACGGGGTGTAATGGGTGCAGCCGTTTTGTGCATCATCAAACGCCCTGGCTGTGATTTGAGGCGGTGTGGGAAAATCCGGTTCACCAATGCCCAGATTGATCACATCGGGCATGCCCTGTGCCAGCTGTCCCATTTCCCGAATCACCGAATATCTAAGATCCTGGACGGTTTTTGACAGCCGAATTGCGTTCATTTTATTTCCTTAAAAAAAGACCTGTATGGTCATCTATTCATTCTTGAGTTGTTGTGCCCGGTTGCGCCACCGCTATAGGTAGCCCAGAAGTCCGGGAATCCAGAGTATGACAGAGGGGATGTAGGTCACCAGGATGAGGACGGCCATCTCCAGAATGAGAAAAGGCAACACCGACCGGATGATCCGGCTCAGACTGATCCCGGTCACCCCGCAGACCACAAAGAGACAGACCCCCAGCGGCGGGGTCAGCAATCCCACAGCGATGTTCAGCACCATGACCAGCCCGAAATGGAGCGGATCGATACCCAAAGCAGTGGTCACACTCAGCAGGGTGGGGGCCAGGATGATGATGGCGGCACCGCCCTCCAGAAACATGCCGATGAAAAGCAAAAAAATATTGATGATCATCAAAATGACATACGGGTTATCGGTCAATGCGGTCATGGCCCCTGCAATCCGGGTGGGTATCTGCTCGGATGTCAGAATCCAGGCAAAGATATTGGCCATCCCGATGATCAGCAGCAGGACCGCCGTGGTGGTGCCGCTTTCCACAAAAATCTGGACCAGGTCTCTGAACGACAGCTCTTTGTATATGAACCGGCCCAGGAGAAAGGCATAAAACACTGCGACGGCAGCTGATTCCGTGGGGGTGAAAATACCGCCCAGAATGCCTCCCAGAATGATGATCGGTGCCAGCAGGGCGGGGACGGCTGATATGAACTCTGTAAAAATGATCCCCGGGCTCAGGGGAAAGGATTCCCTGGGAAATCCATACCGGATTGCCATGAAAAAACTCAATCCCATCATGGAAAGACCCAGTATCAGCCCCGGAATAATGCCGGCAGCAAACAGGCCGCCAATGGAAAGGCCGGTAGTTACCCCCATCAGAACCATGAGGATGGATGGCGGGATAATCGGTCCCATGGTGGCTGAAGCTGCAGTAACAGCGGCGGAAAATCCGGCCGGAAACCCTTTCCGGGTCATACCCGGCACCATTATGGTGCCCATGGCGGCGGCATCAGCCACGGCAGAGCCTGAAATTCCCCCAAAGAACATGGAGGCCAGGATATTGGTATGGGCAAGTCCGCCGGGAACCCGCCCCACCAGTACATTCGCAAAATCAATGAGGCGCCGGGTGGTCCCGCCCCGGTTCATCAACTCCCCGGCCAGCACAAAAAAGGGAACCGCCATCAATGGAAACGAATCAATTCCGGTGAACATGCGCTGGGCAATGAGCAGCAGCGGCACATCGCCGACGATGAGTGCGGCCAGGGAGGTGATGCCCAGGCTAAAAGCCACGGGAAATCCCAGAATCATGGTTCCCAAAAATACCAATGTCAGGGTCAGAATCACCGCGGCTTTCTCCTAATCCCGGCTGCAGCCGGCAGCAAGGTTTTCTGATTTGTCAAAGATTGTTGCCGGTGAAACAAACCGGTTCAACAGACCATCCAGAATGACCAGAATCATCATGGCGCTGCCGGCCGGAATCGCGGAAAACGGAATCAGCATGGAAATTTCCATAGCCGGCGAGGCCTGGTCTGCGTTGAAACCGGCAAACCGGATCCCCTGCCAGCAAAGAACTGACAAAAAAATGGCCATGCCGGTCTGGACCAGAACATGGACTGCTGATTCCAGTCCAGGCGGCAGTTTTTCAACCAGAAAGGTGACCCCGATGTGACGTTGTTTTTCCAAAGCGATCACACTGCCCAGCATCCCCATCCAGATCATCAGATAGCGGGCGCACTCTTCGCTCCAGGGAAACGGCACATATATCACAAACCGGAAAAACACCTGGAACAGGATCAGCACCGTCATGGAAAGGCCGAGAATCAAAAGCATCCATCGGCAAAACCGGATTTGAAGACTGACCAGCCGGTTGATGATAAATGAGAAAGTATTCATCAAAACCTTCTATGGGAGTTCCTTGAGCATGTCATTGGCTGCCTGAATGGTATCGGCAATGATCTGATCTGCCCGGTCCCCGATTTTTTTCTCAGCTGCGGCAGCATCTGCCAGGGCTTCTTCCACCCAGTCTTTTCCAATTTTTTCAGTGATGAAATCCAGGGCAGCCGGTTGGGCCAACGATCTGAACTGACCCAGCTCTTCGGCATTCGGTTTGTGGATTTCCATGCCTTTGGCTCTCAGGGCTTCAACGCCCTTTATGTTGGCTTCCTGGCTGAATCCGTTGTGGTTGGCAGCCAATACTTTGGCGGCCTCAGCCACCACCGTCTGCTGGTCCGGGGTCAGCTTTTTGGTAAAGAACTGATCATTGATAAAAATGAACAGAGGATTGTACAGGTGGCCGTCCAGAATCATGTATTTCTGCACTTCATAGAATTTCATGTCATGGATCAGTACAACGGGGCATTCCATCCCGTCCACCACATTCTGCTGCAGGGCCATGTACAGTTCTCCGAAAGGCAGGGGAGTCGGATCGGCGCCCAGGGCCTTTACCAAAGACATATGCGCCGGATTCTGCATGGTGCGCACCTTAAGACCTGCCATGTCAGCCGGTTCTTTCACCAAACGGATGTTGTTGGTGAAATGGCGGTATCCGTTTTCCGTGGTGCCCAGAATACGGACCCCGGTTTTTTCCAGAAAGGCCTGGCTGAACCGGGATGCGGTTTCCCCTTCAAAAAATTCCCAGGCAGCCGGAGCGCTGGAAAACAGAAACGGAATATCATAGAGCATGACGGCATTCAAAAATCCGGGCACCGGACCGGAAGTAAGGGTTCCCATTTGAATGGTTCCCATGCGGATACCTTCCAGTGCTTCTCTTTCGTCGCCCAGTTTCCGGGCGTGAAACACCTGAACATCCACCGCGCCATCCGTGCCTTTTTCAACCTGGTGTTCAAAAATTTTCAAGGCTTTGACCGTCCGGTTGTCCGGATTTTCCGGACCGGCATTGGCCACTTTTATAACGATTTTGGCACCTGCCGGGGAAGACAGCATCACCAGAAAAACAACGGCCATACAGAAAAGAACTAATTTTTTCATGGGAATACAACTCCTTTCATTCTTTTTGGATAAACAGAGAAATCATCCGGTAAAAAAATACAATTACAAATGCAATTACAAAATCGATATCAAAAATATTACAGTGTGTCAAGATGTTCATCCGCTTATTTTGAATCTTTGTCTAGGCCTAAAACGGTCGGATTCGCGCTGGAGTCAGCATCACCAGTTCAGGTTATAGTCCTTGTCTGTCTGGGATTCCATGCTCGAAAGGACCGCATCACGTACAGCGGTCAGATGATGCCGCAAAGCTTTCTGAGCGGCTCTGATGTCGCCTTTTTCCAGATGCTCCAGGATAACCTGGTGGTGGGTTCCGAACCGCTGCCTGGGGGAAATATAGAGAACCACCCCGCGGTTTTTCAGGTAGAGCATTTCAAACAGGTTGCGCATCAGCCGCTCACCGGCGGAACCGCAGGAAATCCTGGCCAGGGTGATGTGAAATGTCATATCTGCCATAAGAACATGCCGGGCGGAATCTTTTTCCAGGGCATCCAGGTGAGTGGCCACGGCATTTTCAAGTTCCTGCCAGCCTTTTGCTGTTATCCGGCTGAGAATGGTTTCAAAACCTGCGGATTCCAGGGCCATGCGAAGGCTAAAAATATCCTGGATCATCTCCGGGGTATTGGTTTCCAGAAAATACCCCTTGTTGGGCACATGCCCCAGGATTCCTTGAAAGTGGAGCAGTTTCAGGGCCTGGATCACCGGTGTGGGACTCATGTCCAGCCGCTTGGACAGATCTCTTGCGTTAAGCCGGAGAGCAGAGGTGATCTCGTTGCTGAACAGCATGTTTTTGATACCGTTTACCGCCCGCAGGGTCAAATCTTCATTCCCGGCGTTGGGCCGAGTGTTCTTCTCCATTCATCGTTTCCGGTTCAGCTTGGGTTCAAATTGCCCAAATGAGCTACCATGCTCTGCCATTCCTGTCAACAGATACAGGAATTTTTGCCGGGATAATCCCATACAGGTTTGGTATCCGGCATATCGCAATAGCCGTCTGCGCTTTCATTGCACTGCGGAGTGGTTTCCGACAGTGCCAACGCATCGTTTGCTGCGGACCTGCACAGAATGTTAAGCAGCATCTGCTGGTTTTCACTCATGCGGTCCAGGGTCTGTCGATCCGGCATGAGTTCAGCCATTGATAAAGAAACAAACAATGAGACGACGGCTTCGGGATGATCTTCCATGACAGACTCCTTTTTTTGTGTAACATAAATCAGATTCAATGTTTAATCCTTGTTTTTTGAAGACAGCAAGATTCAGACCATCTTGAAGCTGGTACTTGTGAAATGAACATGGAGACTTGTCGGCAGGCATTCAGCGGTTTTTTTAAGGAAAAAAATTTTATTCGATATTCCATGTACGGAGTGTATCAAAACACATACATGTATTTGATTTGATACAATTTGATCTGTTTTTTGACCTATGTTTCCATTTTTTTCTCGACATTTGGGATACCAGCTTCTATATTCATCCCAGGTGTATCAAAATGAATACAATAAAAGAAATAACCGAAAAGCTGAGACTCTACGAGCGGATATTTGACAATATCAATGCCGGCGTGCTGGTGATCGATGCTGATGGGTATATCACCCACTTTAACAAGCCTTACGGCCGGTTTCTGAACATGGACCCCAGTGCCCAGATCGGCCGCCATTGTACCGAGGTGGTTGAAAACACCCGCATGCATATCGTGGCCCGGACCGGAGAAGCTGAAATCAATAAATCCCATCGCATTAAAGGCCAGGACATGGTGGTTCAGCGCATTCCCATCAAAAAGGACGGGCAGGTCATCGCTGTTTACGGCCAGGTCATGTTCAAGAACGTGGCTGAAGTCCGGGAGCTGGCCGCAAAACTGTCTGTGCTGGAATCCAAAGTGCAGCTGTTTGAAAAAGAGATATTTGACCTGCGCGCCACCAGATACACCTTTGACTGCATTATCGGCCCCAGCGATGCCATCACCCGCCTCAAGCAGGAGGCGCAAAAAGCGGCATCCAACAATTCCGGCGTACTGGTGACCGGTGAGAGCGGCACCGGCAAGGAGCTTTTTTCCCAGGCGATCCACAATGCAGGTCCAAGAAGACTTCATCCGTTTGTGCGGATAAATTGTGCGGCCATTCCAAAGGACCTGCTGGAATCAGAGTTGTTCGGATATGAAGAAGGTGCGTTTACAGGGGCGAGGACAAAGGGGAAACCCGGAAAGTTCGAGCTGGCCAATAAAGGCACCATATTTCTGGACGAAATCGGTGATTTGCCCCTGGATATGCAGCCCAAACTGCTTCGGGTACTTGAGGAAAAAGAGTTTGAACGCATTGGCGGCACAAAAGTTCTCCGGTCGGATTTCAGGGTGATATGCGCCACCAACCAGAATCTGGAAGAGATGATGAAAAAAAACAGATTCAGGCGGGATCTGTTTTACCGGCTGAATGTCATCCCTGTTCACATTCCACCGCTGCGGGAGCGGCCGGCTGATATCCTGCCCCTGGCAAAGCATATGTTAAAAAAGATTGCAAAAGAAGCCGGCCGTCCGGTCATGAAAATAGAAAAAAAAGCAGCCAAAGAAATTGAGCGCTACCATTGGCCCGGCAATGCCAGGGAACTGTCCAATGTACTGGAGCGGGCCATGTATGCCTCGGGTAATGATATTATCTACAAAGGGGATCTGCCCTTCAATCTGGCAGCCGCTGAAGATGTCTCTGGCAGGCTGTCAAAGCCCACCCTGAAAAACGCCCGTAATGAGGCCCAGATAAAGGCGATCTATCAGGCACTGGCAAGAACCGGCTACAACAAGGCAAAAGCCGCCAGGCTACTGGGCATCCACCGGACACTGCTGTATAAAAAAATGAAAAAATATAACATCGGCCTGATGCCGGAGCAGGATTAGGGCAAGGTTCACCGGGATAGAACAGCCGGGAAAATTTCATGGTTCTGACAATTGCAGCAGATCAGGATCCGGCGGTTCAAGCCCGGTGCGGTCATTTGTGCAGAACGGGCACCAGGAACACAAAACAAGCCACCAGGAAAAACAATGATCCCATAAATCCCAGCCAGTCCCGGGCCTGGATGGCGGCTGCCATGAAAAATACAGCCGAGATGATGAACAGCATCCAGCCCCATACCTGGCATTTTTTTTCAAACAGGGTCATTGGTTCTTCCTTTTAAAAATATAACAGCCGCCCCTGCCACAGAGCTGGGACGGCTGTCTGATTTCAGCTGTGACCGGTTCCTACTGCTTGATCCATCTGGGGACCTGGAACTGGTAGTCTTTATAGGGTTTGGTTGGCGGGTCCGTGAAGATGGCCACCATTTCACCGTTCTGCACCTGATAGTGAGCGATCGGTACATCCCCGCCGGCTCTCATGACATGGTCATCATCCCATTTCCACCACCCGGTTTCACCTTTGTAGCCTTTTGTGGCGATGTAGTCTGACACGGCATCGTGGTTTTTCTCATCTCCTACCGCTTCCACGGCAGTGGCCCATGCCTTGACACCGGAATAGGCAGCCCAGGAGCCGGCCTGGGGCAGATGGCCCCAGATGGTTTCAAATTTATCCAGCCAGGCCTGGGCTTCCGGGGTTGGTGCCTCAGGAGTCGGCATGGCCGTGGGCACTTCCCCCAGCAGGCCGTCTGCTTCCTTGCCCATGGTTTCCACCACCTCCCTGGGTACCAGGGAATATCCATAGCTTAAAATGGAGTTGGTGGGCCGCTGCATGAACTGCCGGAAAAAGGTGATCACTTCCTGGGCGGACACGATTTCCACATGGATGATGGCTGGTTTGATTCTGCGGATCTGGGTCAGCAAAGGTCCCCACTGGTTTGTGCCGTAAGGTACCAGTTCATGCATGGCCACATCCCACCCTTTTTCCTTGAAATTCTTTTTCAGGGTGTCTCCCACTTCCGTGCCCCAGGCATCGTCTGCCGTAATGATCACCGCTTTTTTGTTGGGGTATTCATAGGGCAGGGCCATGAGCACATTGAACATGGACTGGGCCTGGTTGATGCCGGTGTCGGTGAGCTGGAAGATGTTTTTGTATTGTTCTCTGTCCTCGTTGAACACATCCACGGCAGCCTGGGAGCCGTCATCGGCAAAGAAGGGCGCCGTGTACTTGCCGTACGCACGGACATCCTGGCCCCATCCTGCCCAGCCTGCGTGCACGGAATCCACATCGATCTGGCCGCACAGATAATCAGCCCCCTGCATGACCCGTTCCGGGGCAAACTCCTGGGTGTCAAAACGCACGGGTTCCAGCTGTTTTCCCAGCAGGCCGCCGTTGTCATTGATCTCGTCGATGGCCATTTTAATGCCTTTCCAGTAGTTGTCTCCGGTGTCGGTGTACGGGCCGGTCATGGCCAGGGGCACTCCCACCTTGATGGTGTCGTTGGCCCACAGGGCTGTGGCCGGGATCAGACCCAGTGCCAGTATCAATAAAATACCAAATGCTTTTTTCATGTTCATCCTCCTGAAATGTTAAGATTCCCGGGAGATCAGGGCCTGGCCCTGTCCCCCTATGATTAATGGGTTATGCTATGCTTGTTTTTTGAAAACAACCGCTCAAACAGCCCCACAATGCCATCGGGCAAAAGCAGCACCAGGACCACCACCATGGCCCCCATGGTGATGGGCCTGTATGGACCCAGGGGGGAGAGCAGTTCATTGACGACAATGGTGATAAAGGCCCCGATGACAGCACCGGGAAATTTGCCCACCCCGCCGATGACCAGGATCACCATGAGGGTGACAAACAGGTCGATGCCCAGCATTCTTGTGGACAGCATGCCCACGTAATGGGCGTAAAATCCCCCCATCATGCCGGTGAGAAAAGAGGTCAGGGCAAATACCATCAGTTTATATTTAAAGGCAGACACCCCCAGGCAAATGGCAAATTCCTGGGAATCTTTCAATGCCAGAAACGCCGTACCCCAGTGAGATTTGATCACCACAAGAATGATGACTGAACACACCACCGCCACCAGGAAAAACAGGTAAAAATAGGGCACCGGACTGGCCGTGGTAAAGGTGTACCCGAAAATGGTCATGGGTTCGATGGTCAAAAGTCCCCGGGTGCCGCCGGTGCCGATGGCCCGGCCGATGTCTCCTTTGAGGACCGGTTCCAGGATCATGTGTACTGCAAAGGTGACCAGTGCAATATAGGCACCCTTGAGCTTGAGGCAGGGCAGGCCCACCAGGATGCCTATGGCGGCGGTGATGCCGCCGGCAATGAACACCGCAAAAATGGGGGGAATGCCAAACTGCCCCGAAATAATGGCCGAAGCATAGGATCCCATGACAAAAAACGCCACCTGGCCGAAGGAGAAAATACCGGCAAATCCCATGATCAGGTCCCAGCAGGAGGCCACCACCGACCAGATCAGGCACATGATCAGGATGTGCATGATAAAATTGGTACCCCCGAAAAACAGGGGCAGAAGCGCCACAATGGCCCAGATGACCGCCAGCAGAATGGTAATGCGTTTGTGATCCATTAATCTATCCCCATTTTCCCATCAACCCCTGGGGCCGGACCGCCAGGGTGGTCAACAATACGGCAAACAACACAATCAGGGTCCAGGTCATGCCGAAATACCATCCCACAAATGACTCGAGCATGCCCACAATAAACGCGGCATACAGCCCGCCCCTGATGGAGCCCATGCCGCCGAAAGCCGTGATCACCCATGCCTTGACCAGAATGTCCCACCCGCCCATGGGGGTGATGAAATATTTTTGGGCCAGCAGGATTCCCCCCATGCCCACCATGACCGTGGAAATGGCAAAGGTGGCGGCAAAGACAAATTCCTTGGGAATCCCCACGATCTGCGCACCGGCCGGGTTCTGGGCCACGGCCCGCACCGACATGCCCGTACGGGTGTTGTTGAGAAACCAGCGGAACATCAGAATGCCGCCGATGGACAGAAAAAAGATCCCCACATCCTGGTGGGACAGATAAAAATCTCCGGCCTCAAAACTGCCTTCCAGAAACGGGGGCAGCGATTTCATGCGGGACCCGAATATCACCTGAAAGGAGTTATCCAGAAATAATGCCAGGCCTAAGGTGATCATCATCACCTTGATTTCCCAGTCATCTCTTTTGCGCAGCGGCGCTACCAGGGCTTTTTCCACAAAATATCCAAAGACCAGCAAAATGGGAACAGCCAGCAAAAATACCAGAAAATAGTTGTTGATAAAGGAAAGGCCAAACAGCAGGAACGCAATGTATCCGCCCAGGCTGTAAAAGGACCCATAGGCAAAGTTGAAGGCTTTGGACACACCGTAAATCAGGGTGAGGCCCACGGCCATTAGGGCATAGACAGATCCGTTGATCAGGCCGCTGATAATGACATCCGCAATTTCGAAGATCATATGGGGTTCCTCCTACATGCCCAGGAAAATTTCTTTTAAGTGGTCATTGCCCAATGCATCTTCCCTGGAGCCTTCAAAGCTGATGCGCCCTTCTTCGAGTACATACAATTTGTCCGCCAGAGTGGTGATCTGCGGAATGTTCTGTTCCACCACCAGCAGGGTGATACCCTGGGCATTGATCTGTTTGATGATCTTTGCCACTTCGTCTCTCAGGTTGGGCTGGAGCCCCAGGGAGGGTTCGTCTATGGCCAGAAACCTTGCATTGGACATCAGCCCCCTGGCAATGGCCAGCATTCTGGCTTCCCCGCCGCTCATGGTGGCGGCCGATTGGGATTGCCGGTCCCGCAGCCGGGGAAACAGGTCGAACACCTTTTCGAGGTTGTCTTTTTCATGGGAGCGGGCAGATCGTGAATAGGCGCCCAGTTTCAGGTTTTCCAGCACGGTCATCTGGGGAAACAGCTCGCGGTTTTCCGCAATATAGGTGATACCCATGTTCACCAGTTTTTCAGACCCCATGCCCGTGATATTTTCCGACTCATATTCCATGAGACCGGTCACTTTTTCCACCAGGCCGCAGATGGATTTGAGCACCGTGCTTTTGCCATGGCCGTTGGGCCCCAGCATGACCACCACCTGTCCTTTTTTCACTTCCAGGGACACATTTTTCAACACATGAAAATCCTGGTAATAGGCGTTTACATCCACAAGTTTAATCATGGCTGTCCCCCAGATAGCATTCAATGACCCGGGGATCTGACGTGACCTCTCTGGGGTCTCCGCAGCAGATTTCCGTGCCGGTTTCAATGATCAGAAGTGTCTGGGTCAATTCCGTGAGCACTTTCATGAAATGTTCGATGATGATGATGGTCACCCCTAAATCCTGGTTGATGCGCCGGATCAGGTCCATGAGCTGGATGATTTCACTGGCATTGGATCCGGCCATGGGTTCGTCCAGCATGAGAATTTCGGGCCGGGTAGCCAGAGCCGCGCCGATCATGAGCATTTTTTTGTCCAGCAGATTGAGGCTGCCGGTGGGGGCATCGCGTTTTGCCGCAAGGTTTGTAAATGCCAGTACCGTGTCCACATGATCTTTGTCAAACCCTTTCTGGCTGCCGAAATAGCTGCCCACTTCAATGGATTTTTCCACGGTGAGGCTGGGAAATGTCTGGGGGATTTGAAAGGTTCTGGCAATGCCCAGTCTGGCAATGACATGGGGAGGCATGCCCGTGATGTCCTGATCTTTGAAGGAAATTGTGCCTTTAAAATCATACAGCCCTGTGATAAGGTTATACAAAGTTGATTTTCCCGCCCCGTTGGGACCGGCAATGCCGAACACCTGACCCTGGCTGACCTCAAAGCTGAGGTTGTTGACGGCTGTCAAAGCCCCGAATTTTTTGGTGACGTTGGTCACGCGCAGCATGTTACCCCTTCCTCCCCTTTGTTTACCCCGGACACAGGACTTGTGTATCACATAGTATGTGATATGTATTGCCCGCTGCATCCATACCATGGCTGTGTGTTGAAATCAAGTTTTTTGTTTGGCATCTGAAAATTCAAATGCGAAATATATTGAAGAATAGAAATTTCTTTGGTATTAGAAAACCTCATAATGATATACAACAAAAAATTTTAAAACAAGGGAGAACCAATTCATGAAAAACCCCTCCAGAATGATATCTTTGCTGGCTGCCCTGTTAATCGGCCTGTGCATCCAAGTGCCATCGGCCCTGGCTGAAGAGGGAAACACCCCTGAGAGCGCGGTAAAGGCCTTTGCCGGTGCGTATTTTATGCTGGATGAGACAATGTCGGACCACCTGAGCCAGGATGCCCTTGTCAATGAACATGGGGTGAACATGGTGGAATTATATTTTCGGGTAAAAAAACAGGAAGCGGCCAGCCGTGGATATGAACTGGATTATCTGAAAATGCGGCCCATACTCATGAAAACCCAGGTGGTGTCGGAAGATGACAGTGCCGCCACCATTGCGCTTACGGCTGTTTTGATCCGCAGTATAAATCCGTTGTACCGTATGGTGGGGTATGTGTTCGGGCTGCTGGAAGAACATGAGGTCCGGACCACGGTCACTGTGGTAAAGGAAAACGGGATCTGGAAAGTCGGACCGGGAGCGCTTGACCTTCCTGCATAACAGGGTATGTAATCTCCGGGCACCCTGTCAATCAAGGGTGTCCATATCCCTGAAAAAATCTGCAAGAATATTCTCAAGGCAGCGGTTCCAGGCCTGTACCAGCGCTGCAGGGCGGTCCCGGGTTGTTGGCTCAGAAGCGGCATAGACCTGGTTGATCACCGGGATAAACCCTTTGTCTGTCTGCTGTTCAAGGATCAGCCGCAGGGACATGACGGCCCGTGGATGTGCAGGATTTCTGATGTCTCCGTAAAGTTGCATTATTTTCCCCGACAACCGGAAAAAGATGCCAGATGGGTCACTGGCAGGCACAGGCCGGAAAAAAGCGGAATTGTACAATGCTTCTTTGACCGCATCTGAGATCATCCGCGCCGGAGAAACCATGAATTTGTTGTAGTAATCTCCTGTGAACCGGCCCTGGGATACCTGGTATATAAAAAAATTGGTTTCAAATTCAGGGGAAATGTCAAATTGTCTGACCAAAAGGCCTCTTCCATTTTCAAGCCCGGCAGATATTTTTACAGGCAGGGGAGGATGGATGCGAAACAGATTTTTTTCCGGGAAATCTTTTTGTATGCCGGCGCAGCCGTTCAGGCAAAGGATCACCAGAAGCATGCACCCCCCTGTGACCACACCCTGAATAATGGTCTTGTTCATTTTTCCCCTTTGATATTTTCTTCAGACATTTTTTTGGGAGGCCGTTCAAACAGCAGGCGGCCGGGGTAGTGTTTGATTTCAATGCTCAATTGTTTCAGGTTTTCCGAGGTTTGTTCAAAATTGTCAAGCGTCTTGTTGATGATGTCGGTGTTGAGCCAGACCATGGTTTCCAGCATTTTAACGGTTTTATTGAGACTGCCCAGCAGGGTATCGATCTGCCCGGAAACCTGTTTAAGTCCTTTGTCTGTCCGGGTTTCCAGATCCCGGGTCAGTGTCCTGGCATTGGCTGCGGTATGCATCAGATCCTCCAGGGTTTTGTCAACCGGTTCCGATGCTTTGTCCACCATGCCCCTGATGCCGGCAAAAGATCCCCGGGCATCCTCTATCATTTGATGAAACTCCGGAGACCCAAGGGTATCCGACAATTGCCGGTTGGTTTCGCGTATTTCCTGTAACAGCTTTGATGTCTGTTGAGAGATACCGACCAGGTCAAACTCTGAGGTTTTCCGGTTCATGGTTTCCAGCAGTTCCTCCAGGTTGGAAACCATCCCTAACAGGTTCATCTCGGACAGATTTTCCAGAATCAGGTTCAAGGCATCTCCGAATCGTTTGATATTGCTTTTCCGGGAAGGTATATAAAGGTGTTCCGGCTGCCAGGTGATATCCAGATCTGATGCATCAGGAAAATAATCGGTTTCCAGGTAGGCAGCCCCGGTCAGGCCTTTGAAACTCAGATAAACGGTGAGCCCGTTTTCGATGGCCTTACGTGCGGCCTGTTCAGGATCTTTTGTTTTAGATCCTACAAATACATCCGGGTCCAGGGTGAATATCACCAGCACATAATTGGACAAGGTCCCATAGTATTTTGTCGGCGTGGTAATGGATTTTACCGTCCCGATTTTCACGCCCTTGTATTTGACTTCAGATCCCACATCCAGGCCCTGGACAGATTCATCAAAACTGGTCTCGGCCAGCATTTCTTTTGTCATAAATTGTCCGGCGCCGAAGGCAATGAGAAAGCCAACCGCAAGGCCAAAAGAGAGGATCACAAATAATCCGAGTTTGAAGTAATTGGTATTCCGGGTCATGGCTTTTTGTCTCTTTCGGGGTTCCGGTTAAAAAACTGGTACACATAGGCATTGGAGGCATCTGCTTTCAGATCTTCGGGTGCTCCTCTGGCAATGATGCTTTTGGTGTCTTTTTCCAGCATGATGGTGTTGTCTGCAATGGTTAAAATGCTTTCCAGTTCATGGGTGACGATCACAAAGGTGATCCCCAGTGTATCTGCCAAATCCATGATCAGAAAATCCATCTCCGCGGATGTCAAGGGGTCCAGCCCGGCGGACGGTTCATCCAGGAAAACAATGGCCGGGTCCAGTGCCATGGCCCGTGCTATGGCTGCCCGTTTTTTCATGCCCCCGCTCAATGCGTCGGGCAGCAGATCTCCCTGGCCGGTGAGATCCACCAGCTTGAGTTTGGCCCGGGCAATCGTTTGTATGGCATCAAAAGGCAGCCGGGTGTATTCTTTCAACGGCAGCATGATATTTTCCAAAACCGTCATGGAACCGAACAGGGCACCATTTTGAAATGCCACACCGATTTGCTGCAGCAGCTGGTTCCGTTTTTTCCCCCGGGCTGTGATCATGTCCTGTCCATGGATCAGAACCCGGCCGGATACCGGGGGCAGAAGACCTATCATATGCTTGAGCACCGTACTTTTGCCGCAGCCCGACCCCCCTAATATCACAAATATTTCTCCTTTTCTGATGTCAAAACTAAGGTCTTCCATGATGGCCTCGCCGTGATACCCGGCATACAGGTGCTCGACTTTTATAATGGTTTCTTTCACACACCCAACATATAATAAAGGATTGAAAAAATACCGTCAAACACGGCAATGAGAACAATGGAGGACACAACCGCCCTGGTGGCGGCCTCACCTACGGCGGACGGACCCTGACTGGTCTGGTATCCGCGGATACAGCCGGTGGCAGCAATCAGGATTCCAAACACAAAACATTTGATGATGCCGCCGGTAAAATCCCCCCAGGAAACAAATCCCACCACCTGGTTGTAATAAGCGACAAAGGGGTGGCCAAGGGAGAGAATCACCACAGCACCCCCTAAAATGCCCACCAGAATGGCAAATACAGTGAGCAGCGGTGTCATCAATGTGGAGGCGATCACCCGGGGAAGGATCAGAAACCGCACCGGTTCCAGACCCATGATGGTCAAGGCATCGAGTTCCTCATTGATTTTCATGGTGCCGATTTCAGCGGCAAACGCGGATGCCGACCTGCCCGCCAGGACAATGGCGGTCATTAAAGGCCCCAGTTCCCGGACCATGGCTATGCCGACAAGGTTGGCCACATAAATTTCCGCACCGAACATCTTCATGGGAATGGCTGACTGGAATGCCATGACAAGTCCCACAATAAAGCTGATAAGGGCCACGATGGGCAGTGCATTTGCCCCGGCCTGCTCCGCCACCCGCAGGGTTTCACCCCACCGTATTTTTCCCGGATGGGCAAGGCTTGATAAAAATGCCCAGAAAATTTCGCCCAAAAAAGCAATAAAGGTGTGGGCATCATATAAGAAATCCGCAACTGAGCGGCCTTTTTTTTCTACAAATGACCGGGCCCTGCCTGTGGGAGCGGTGGTGTCCGGGGAGGGTTCCGGGCCTGCCTTTCGGATACGCTCCACCAGGGCGGTAGATGCCGAATCCAGGCCGGTAATCTTGGTTTTGTCCCAGTTCCGCCCCAGGGCCATCTTGTCCAGATGGGCGATGAAGGCCGCGCCTGCGGTATCAAAGTAATCGACTTCGGAAAGATCAATGGCCAGGGCCGGACCGTTTCCCTGGCGTAACCCGTTGCCTGCCTTTTCCCATACATCAGCAATTCCTGCAGCATCCAGACGTCCGGAAAAGGCAAAAAACAAAAGTGTGTCGGTGTGGTCAACTGTCAGGTCTGCCATGTGCTCACCTGTCTTTATGTGCAACGGTCAGGGTCACCCATTCATCCAGAAGTTCCTGGTGCACAATTTCCAGGCCATGGCGGTGCAGGGCATCTGCCACTTTTGGCATGTGATCCTGGATAATGCCGGAAAGAATGGCACAGGCATGCGGTGCCATGCGTTTTGTAATGTCTTCCAGAATCTCCACAATGGTCTGGGCGATGATATTGGCGGCGATCAGGTCATACATAATCGGCTCGGTCTGATCCAGGCGGCAGGTGTACAGACTATATCTTTCTTGCGGGATCTGGTTTTTTTCCAGGTTTTTGCCGGAGATGCCCACGGCTATGTCATCTGTATCAATGCCGGTGAGACGGGCTGCACCAAGCCTGGCTGCCGCGATCATCAGAATGCCGGAACCGCAACCCACATCCAGAAACGTCTGGCCGGGTTTCAGGCGGTTTTCAATCTGCCGGATGCACATGCAGGTGGATGGATGGGTGCCCGTGCCGAATGCCATGCCCGGATCCAGGTGGATAACAATATCATCGGGGCCTGGTTCAAAGGGTTTCCATGCCGGTTTGACCACAATGCGGTCGGTGATGCGCACTACATCAAAATATTGTTTCCAGGATTCTGCCCATTGCTGGTCATCCACGTTTTCAGCCCGGATGGTAACCTGGATGCCTGCTGTTGCAAGATTTCGGGCATGGTGCCGGATTTTTTCAAGGGTTTTGTGGGAAAAACCGGTGTCAGGCAGGTATCCTTCAATGGAATTTTCAAGGGGTATGGCCAGGGTCCGGGTGCCGAACCCTTCATCCGGCTCCGCTATGGGCAGGTTGCATACCACGCCTGTGATGCCGGAGGAAAAAAACATATCACAGACCAGTTCTTCAGCCAGCTCCAGGTTGTCGGAGTCAAATGCAGCAGTGATTTTTGTAAATTGCATGAATGGTCAGATCTTTCTTTTTGATAACAGTCTTGAACTTTTTGGCAGCAGTCTTGAAATTTCCATGTGAAAAGATTATTTTTCAATTTTTTGACAAAGTCAAATTTTATTTTATAAACTGCGTTTATGGAAAAGGCTGTCCGGCATATGGAAAACCCCTATCAGAACCTGGTCATCTATTATTTTGAAGGCAGGATTGAGCCGGGCGGAGCCGTGACAGCGGATCCGCGGTTTTTAGGCAACTGGCAGGAGGCGGACTCGGCGTTTGTGTTTTTTTCCGAGCCTGTCCCCTCTTTTGCAAAACAGATGGCAGACCAGTATCCGGATGCCAGTCTTGCGGATGTGTATGAAATGACCTGGGAACAATGGCACGGGGACAGTATACACTCCTATTGTCTGGAAAAGTTTTATGTGTATCCGCCATGGGAGCGGCCGGCAGATGATCCGGACAGGCGCAACATCATGCTGGATCCCGGGGTGGTGTTCGGTACCGGTCTGCACCAGACCACCCGGGACTGCCTGGAGCTGATACACCATTTGTGCAGCAAAAACAATATTGAAACAGTGGTGGACATCGGCACCGGCACGGGACTTCTGGCTTTGGGGGCTGCCGCCATGGACTGCCGACGGGTCCTGGCCTGTGATTTCAACCGTCTGGCTGTGGAAACGGCCCGTAAAAATATAGCCCTCAACCATTGGGATGACAGGGTTCTCGCATTTCAGGCCAGGGGGGAAACCATGATGGAACTGCCCTGTGATCTTGTGGTGGCCAATATCCATTATGATATCATGCAGCAGTTACTTGCCTCTCCGGAGCTGCTGGACAGACAATACCTGATTCTGTCCGGTCTGCTGCACTCCCAGGCCCGAAAAGTGGTGGAAACGCTGACAAAAAAACAGGTACACATCCTTCAGCACAGATGTCCTGACGGCATATGGAATACCTTTCTGGCCAGGCCGTCTATGACAGCTTCCTGTGGAGTAAATTGATGCTGCAAAAAAAGAAAGTACACCATGTCTTCTGATTCTTCTTTGGTTGTTCGAAAGGCCCTGATCAGAACCGTTGCTGGTGCCATGATGATCAGCTTTTCAGCGGTTTTTGTGAAACTGGCCCATGTGAACCCCACGGTATCCGGTTTTTACCGGGTGTTTTTCGGCGGGTGTTTTCTGCTCATTATTCTGCTGGTCCGCAGGGAACTGCGCTGGTACGGGTGGCGGTTTTTGGGGCTTGCCCTGGTCACCGGTGTCTTCTTCGCCCTGGACCTGTATGCCTGGCACCGCAGCATTCAGTATGTGGGGCCGGGACTGGCAACCATTCTGGGCAATTTTGAGGTGTTCATGGTGCCGGTGGTGGCATTCATGATTTATGGAGAAAAGCCGTCCCTTCGACTGGTCCTTTCGGTGCCTCCGGCCATGGCAGGGCTTTTCATGATCGTGGGCACCCCCTGGGGCCAGCTGGCCCCGGATTTTCGCATCGGGATCTATTATGGCCTTGCCACGGCGGTGTTTTACACTGGGTTTTTAATGGTGTTCAGAAAAATGCAGTCCCATGCAGACAGTCCGCCCGCACTGTACAACCTGATGGTGGTGTCTTTTGCAACGGCCCTGTTCCTTGGCCTGGAAATGGTGCGCACCAATGAGTCATTTGCCATTCCAGATGCGCAGTCCCTGGCAGCCCTGGGAGGTTTGGCCCTCATGAGCCAGACCCTGGGATGGTTTCTCATCGGCCATTCTCTGCCCAAAATACCGGCGGCCATTGCCGGGTTGATTCTGCTGCTTCAGCCCTCCCTTTCTTTTGTATGGGATGTGCTGTTTTTCGACCGGGAAACGTCGCTCATGGCCTGGGGGGGTGTGGTGCTGGCCTTGTGCGCCATCTATATCGGGGCTATCAGCGGCAAGGCGGATAAAACATGATACCGCCTCTTCTGGCTAGCTGTGGCCGGTGTCCGGGGTCATCGCATGCAAGGCAGCAGGGAAAGTCTTGGAAGCAGGCCGCCCCCTGTGGTGCATTCCTGCCGGCCAGAGATCCTTGGGGTTCTGACAGTCCGGCAGGAATGCACCACAGGGGGCTCACGCTGCGCAATGGGTACCCTGGTCGGTTATACTGGTCGCTGTTGCGCTGGATAACAGATTCCGGGTTGACCAGGGATCATTAGATGTGATTTCCCTGGCCCGGCACCGGATAACCGGTGCCGGGGGGTGCTTTTCATCTGGTGTGATCATCACCGCCACCGGGCTTTCCGGGTGTTTCAACCGGATCTGCACAGGTGCGGTGATGGTTTATTCCAGCTCTCCGCGTTCTTCCAGCACCTTTTTCAGGGTGGACAGGGCGGTGTTTGCTGCGGGTACCCCGCCGTAGATGCTGGTCTGGAAGATCACTTCTGCAACTTCTTCTTTTGTGCATCCCACATTCAGGGCTGCATGGATGTGCAGGGCCAGCTCTTCGGGTTTGGAAAGCACGGTGAGGGCTGCCACGGTGATGAGCTGCCGGGTGGTGTGGGGGATTTTTTCTCTGGCATACATCTGGCCGGTGATGTACAGGGACATGTCTTTGGCCAGGTCTTTGTCAAAGAACCGCCACAGGTTGTAGGGCTTGTCTTCATCCTTTACCGTGGAAAAGTACAGTTTGGCGGTTTCTCCGGTTTTTTTTGCAATCTCTTTGGGGTCCATGGAGAACTCCTTTATCGGTTGGCTTTCCTGAATCCCAGCTGATCCAGGGCGATGATCCATTTGCAGATATTGGCGGAGCCTTCCACCATGGAGTAGGTGGGAGCGTCTCTGTAGTAACGGGCCACGGGGTATTCTGTGGAATACCCATAGGCGCCCATGATACGCATGGCATAGTTGGAGGCCTTTGTTGCCACTTCACCGGCCAGGTATTTGGCCATGGCAACATCCAGGCCGTTGTTGAGCTGGCCCTTGTCCTTGGCTACGGCCGCCTTGTACACCACCAGCCGGGCTGCTTCGATTTCCGCTGTGATCTGGGCGATCATGTCCTGGTTCATCTGGAACTCACCGATTTTTTTGCCGAACTGTTTTCTGTCATTGCAGTATTTTGTGGCCACATCCAGGCAGGCCTGGGCCAGGCCGACGCCACCTGCCGCAGCTGACAGCCGGGTCTGGTTCAAAGAGGAGAACACGATTTTGGCGCCGTCTCCGGGTTTGCCCAGCAGGTTTTCCTTGGGTACTTTGACGTTGTCTAAAAACAGCTCACCCGTGGGGGAAGAATGGGACCCCAGTTTTTCCAGAGAAGATGTCTTGATGCCGGCAAAATTTTTGGGTTCGATGACAAAGGCGGACAGGCCCTTGGAGCCGGCGGCTTTGTCGGTATAGGCATAGTAGAGCAGGCAGTCGGCTACGTGCGCATTGGAGATCCAGGTTTTGGAGCCGTTGATCAGCCAGTGGTCTCCCTTGTCTTCGGCCGTGGAGGCCATGGCCATGACATCGGAACCGGCATCCGGTTCGGTGATGCCGAAACCACCGATGTATTCGGCTGTGCAGAGCTTTTCCACATATTTTTTGCGCACTTCTTCGTTGCCGTATTTGTAGATGGTGTACCCGCATCCCAGCATCTGCATGTTTACCTGAACCCGCAGAGAAGAGGAGACCCGTGCCAGCTCCTCGGTGATGATCATGGCGGCCAGGAACCCGTTTTCCATACCTTCTCCACCGTATTCTTCGGGGATCACGGTACCGAAACATCCCAGGTCCCTGCCCAGGGGCCGCATGGCTTCGTCAATGGGCAGGTAGTGTTTTTCATCCCATTCATCAGCATAGGGTTCAATCTGTTTTTTGGCAAAATTTCTGATTTCCTTTTGAATCATCTGAAGGTCTTTGGGCAATGTAAAATCCATGGTTTCTCCTTACAATTAAATGTTTAAAAATGATGGGGGTGTTGGTTTACAACGGGTGACGGACTCGGGCTGTCCCATGGCCCGGGAAAAGGCGCATGCCGCATCCGTCAATAAGGTAATGCAATGGGAAAAATGGTGTTTGTCCCGGGTTCGAATCTCCGGGACGGCCAGACTCAGGCTGGCCAGAATCCTTCCATTATAGTCAAACACCGGGGCGCTCACAGAGCCGATGCCGGGGGTTCGTTCCCCCAGGCTTACGGCATATCCCCGGGTTTTGATTTTTGCAAGTTCCGCTGCCAGCGCATCCGGATCCACAATGGTGGCCTCTGTCACCGGTGCGGGTGTGACGGCGGCAAAATATTCCTTTTGAAAAGCGTCACTGGAAAACGCCAGCAGGCATTTGGCAGAGGCCCCGGCAAACAGCGGGGACTGGTTGCCTATGGGCATGCCTGCCTTGAGTGCACGGTTGGATTCAATGGTGTCGATGCAGATACGCAGATGTCCCTGGATAATGTTCAGGTAAACGGTTTCACAGGTTTTCTGAGCCACCGTTTCCATGAACTGTCTGCCCGTACCGGTAAGGTTGTTGGTATTGTTCAGGTGTTCTAAAAACCGGTAAAAAATATTGCCAGCAACGTATTGCCGGGTCCTGGTGTCCTGGCGCACAAACCCGTAGGATTTAAGGACCGAAAGTATCCGCTGCACCGTTGCCGGGCTGAATCCCAGTTCGCCGGACAATTCTCTGGTTCCCCAGCTGGCCTTGTCATCCTGGAATTTGAGCAGGATTTCCAGGGCCTTTTCAATGGCATTGTGTTTTCCGGACGGCGCTTTTTTGGTCATGGTCATGTTTGTTCTATATTTCAAAACGTTGTTTCATATAACGATGTAGCTAATCAAAAAACAACCCCTTTTGTCAAGAAAAAATGTGATTAAAAATATGATTAAAAAATTGCTTGACAAAGGGGTTTCATTCTTTCTATTTTACATAAAATAAAACAGTGTATTATATTACGAAACAATTTAAGTGGATAGAAGATATTGAAATTTCAGATGGTTACGCGTAAAATAAGTGATAAAAACAGATGAAAGGGCAAAAAAATTGGTATAAAAATCAGGCAAAGTGCCGGAAGATGAAATTTCCGCACTTTGCCCTGAAAAATTATTCGATAACCACCATGACCTGGCTGGTTGCCACTTTGTCATCTACGGCTACATTCACCTCTTTGACTGTGCCGTCAACCGTTGCCACGATGGGGTTTTCCATTTTCATGGCTTCCAGAATAACCAGTTCCTGGCCTTCCTCAACCGCATCTCCTGGTTCGACCAGTACATCGATAATGGTGCCGGGCATGGGGGATAAAATTTCAGTACTCATCCACTTCTCCTTTGTTTTTTTGGTTACAATAATTCATAATAACCTTCACCAGTTGTTTGGGAAAGTATATCTTTTCTTTCAACAGAACAGTCTAACCCTATACTTAAAGGAAAAATTAAAGTCAAGTGCGTATATTTGCCGGTTGATTCACCCGTTTGGAATGACGATGCCGGTCAGATCTTATAATACTTTTTCTTCAGGAGTCTTTTATGCGACAATATTTTGAAAAAATGGAATCCTTTGGCAAGGAACTCAACAAAGGACAGATGCGCAGTTCGGAAAAAAACATCCAGCAGATTGCAGAAGTGGAAGCCGGCATTGATGCGGAAGTGGAAAAGGTGAAAAATGCGGGTATGCCCGAGGAAAAAATCAACGCCAGGGGCAGCATGACGGTTTGGCAGCGCCTGGAATACCTGGTTGATCCCGGCACCTGGCATCCATTGCACACCCTGTTCAACCCGGAAGATAATGAAGAAGGCACCACCAACGTCATTGACGGCCTGGCCAAAATTTCCGGCAAATGGGCGGTTGTCATAGGGTTTGACAACAAGGTCATGGCCGGTGCCTGGCTCCCGGGCCAGCCGGAAAATATTTTCCGGGCCACCAATATCTCCAAGCGCCTGAACATCCCCCTGGTATGGCTGGTGAACTGTTCAGGGGTCAAGCTGACGGAGCAGGAAAAATTTTATGCCAACCGCAGGGGTTCCGGCACCACTTTCTACCGCCATGCAGAGCTGGAGCAGCTGGGAATTCCGGTTCTGGCCGGCATTTACGGCACAAACCCTGCCGGCGGCGGATACCAGGGCATCAGCCCCACCATCCTGTTTGCCCACAAGGACTGCAACATCGCCGTGGGCGGGGGCGGAATCTTAAGCGGCATGTCCCCCAAAGGCTTTTTTGATGTGGAAGGGGCCGAACAGTTGATTTCCGCAGCCAAACAGTACAAAGCCAAACCCCCGGGATCCGTGGAAGTCCACCATGACCACACCGGGTTTTTCCGGTATGTGTATGAAGAGGAAAAAGGGGTGCTGGACGGACTCAAAGATTATATGAAAGACATGCCCGCCTATAACCCGAAATTTTTCCGGGTGGCGGAACCCAAAGAGCCGATATTTCCCGCAGACGATGTGGCCCGCCTGATGCCCTTCAACCAGAAGCAGATCTATGATTTCCGTCAGGTGCTCTCCCGCCTTGTGGACGGCAGCGAGCACATGGAATACAAGCCGAAATACGGCCCGGAGATCTACACCGGTCTGGTAAAGGTGGACGGGTATTTGATGGGGATCATCGGCAACAACCAGGGCTGGCTGGGCGAAGGCTATCCAGAATACGCGGATTACCCGGGCATCGGCGGCAAGCTGTACCGCCAGGGTCTGATCAAGATGAACGAATTTGTCACCCTGTGCGGCAGGGACCGGATTCCTTTGATCTGGTTTCAGGACACATCGGGCATTGATGTGGGAGATATTGCGGAAAAAGCCGAACTGCTGGGTCTGGGCCAGTCGCTGATCTACTCCATCCAGCAGACCGACATCCCCATGATTCTCATCACCCTGCGCAAAGGCACGGCTGCGGCGCATTATGTCATGGGCGGTCCCACGGCCAACCGGCACAATGCTTTTACATTGGGTATTGCCACCACCGAGATTTATGTCATGCACGGGGAAACCGCTGCCGCTGCCAGCTATTCCCGGCGCCTGGTCAAGGAAAAAGATGCCGGCCGTCCCCTGGAGCCGGTCATTGACAAGATGAACACCCTGGCCAGGGAATACCATGACAATTCCAGACCGGCCTATTGCGCCAAATATGGAATGGTGGATGAGGTGGTGAAAATGAGGGAACTGAGAAACTATCTCAAGGCCTTTGCGGGTTCCGCCTACCAGAACCCGAAATCCATCTGTCCCCAGCACCATCTGATCACCCCCAGAATTATCCGGGGATAATCTTTGCCACAAGGGTATGGACATGCGGTGCCGGTCCGGAGTATGATAGGTTTTTCCGGGCCGGCACCACACCCCCGGGACAGCGGGACAGCAAGGCAGCATAAAAACAAGGTATATTTTCATTGCAATGAACCCAGATTTACCATACAGGAGGGAACCATGGCAGAATCCGAATTTTTACTCATCCAGAAAGACGATCAGGTGGCCCGGATCACTTTGAACCGGCCCAAACACAATGTCCTCAATATTCCCATGATGAAAGATTTGAACGCGGAACTGGAAGCCATTGCCGCAGATGACATGCTCAAATGCCTGGTGATCACAGGGGAGGGCCCAAGCTTTTGTGCCGGTGTGGAAGTAGGAGATCACAAACCCGAACAGGTGGATGAAATGGTGGCCGTGTTCAACCGGATTTTTGAGATCATCAACACGATCGATATCCCGGTGATCGCCGCAGTCAAAGGCGCCTGCCTGGGCGGGGGCATGGAACTGGCCATTGCCTGTGATATCGTAATTGCCGAGAAAAAAGCCAAATTCGGCCAGCCCGAGATCAAGCTGGGGTTTTTCCCGCCCTATGCAGCCCTGCGCCTGCCCGAGCTGGTGGGCCCTGCCAAAGCCATTGAAATCGTCACCACCGGCAAAACCTACAAAGCCAAAGAAGCCAGAAAACTGGGTTTTGTCAGCCAGGTGGCAGATGAAGATGAATTTGTTGATGCCGTAGAATCCTATGTCACGAATATCTGCATGGCCTCACCGTTGATCATCCGCTTAAACAAACGGGCCGTAAAACGCCACATCGGCACCAGCTTTTTCCAGGGTCTTGACCTGGTCTCCAACTATTTTCTCAAAACCCTGATGAAAACCGAAGACACCCTGGAAGGCATCGCCAGTTTCGAAGAAAAACGCAAACCTGAATGGAAAAACCGATAGGGGTCAGAAGTTAGCTTTTTTACCTTTTTTTGAATTCTTCTCCCACACCGGCAAAGGGAGCGCATCCATAACGGCAGGGGGGGCACATCTGCCTTCCTGCCGCTGTATTTTTTGCGGGCGTTACGGTTCTACCATTACAGGTGACCTTGGAAAATTATAATCACTTTGTGATTTTTGCCTTGTAAAATAACATCGACACCATTATTTTTACCCGGTAAAATGTATAAGCATTGGAAACGCTCTTTTTTCCACCGGCCTGATCTGACACAGGAACCCGCCCATGATATATGATAAAGACAATTTGCAGCTGTCTATGATCCAGCGATTTGCGGCCCCGGACGGCTGTACCGTCCTGGAGATCGGGTGCGGGGACGGCCGGCTGTCCGTGATGCTGGCCCGGGATACCCGGCGCTATATTGCCATCGACCCGGACGGAGAGTCTGTCACCAAAGCACGGCGGCAGACTGGTAATGCCGAATTTTTCATCGGTTCCGGGGAAACGCTGCCCTTTGGGGAGGCGTTATTTGACAGGGTCATTTTCATCCTTTCGCTGCATCACCAGAACAGCCGGCAGGCTTTGATGGAAGCTCACCGGGTATTGAACCCAGCCGGCCAGATGATCATTCTGGAGCCGGCTGCAGACGGAGAATTCCAGCAGTTCTTCCATCTGTTCGATGACGAGACCAATGCCCTGACGTCAGCTGTACACGCCATCCTTCACAGTCAGTTTGAGCTGATTTGCCAAGAGGAGTTTTCGGTACCTGCAGAATTTGATGACCTGGCAGACCTTTATCAGTATCCCTTTGACCAATCCCCGGCCGATGAAACCGGCCGCTCCAAAATTCTTGCAAAACTTCGGCAGTTCCGAGGCGACATAAAAGAAGGGCAGACGATTCAGCTGTTTGACACAATTCATATATATTCATTGGTAAAACGTACGGGCAAGGTGGGCCAGGGATAGATCCCGACAGTAATAAATCATCTCACATCGGGATTCCCGCTTTTTCCATAAAAACCAATGAAAGCGATTTGTCTACTACCAGCTCCTTAAACAGTTTATATCCCAACCTGTCACAAAGACGAATGTTAGCGATACTCTTCGTCCCTGTAAACAATTCATACCTTTTAAGGTCAGAAAATGCGCATCTATTGTCATCAGTCTTGTGCCGATCCTTTGCTTCCCGCCCAATCGGTGCCTGTTTTTTCATTACGGGTCGCACAGGATCATGCATGGCAGCACACTTAAACCAGAGCATTGCTCTTTCCCTTCACCGGCTGGTGAAAGGGCAGCTGCCACAACCGTTGGTCTGACCAGGGTCTTATACTCAATGCGATAATTCCTTTTCCGTCTGTTCATAGATTTTCATTTGCCATGCTTGCCATGTCTATTGGGGTTATTCCCTTTTGCCTCATAACAAATTGAAGCCCAGAGTCGTAAGATATCATTTTTATTCATTTTATCAGACCAATCCCGTTGTCTTTTAATTCTATCAATCTTTTTTTATACAGACTGCCCACGGCCCTTTTGAATTCCTTTTTGCTCATGGAAAACCTCTTGCGGATTTCTTCAGGAGAGCTTTTGTCATGGCAGGGGATAAATCCCCCGGATTTATCTAACCGGTATAAAATGACTTCCGCTGATTTGGGAACCGATGAGTACCCGGGTTTTTTCATGCTCAGATCAATTTTTCCATCCTCACGGATCCGCATAATATACCCTTTGCACGTATCCCCGATAAATAATTTTTGATAGGTTTCATTTAAGTACATCATCCCATAGTATCGATTATCAACGACTGCCATTATCCCAATAGTAGTAATAGAGTGAACAATCAAGTCAACCTGCTGCCCGACCTTCAGATCCCTGGTGTTTTTATCACAATTGGCAGAAATTTGCGTCGTACCATAAAGCCTGTGTGTTCTGTTATCCCGGCAGATTTTGACCAAATATTTTTTCCCGGGTTCCATCCTGTCCTGCTGCTCATTTCTGGGTACCAGCAAATCCTTTTCCAGTCCCCAATCCATAAAGGTTCCAAAAGGGGCAACATCTTTTGCGATTAAAAAAACAAAATCACCCACCACGCCTGCAGGTTTTACAGTGGTTGCCACCAGGCGATCTTCAGAATCAGTGTACACAAATACATCAAGGGAATCGCCAATTGACAGTTTTTCCGGAACATATTTATTGGGCAGCAGAACCCGGTCATCTCCAGAGCTTAAATACACGCCAAAATCCGATCTGGCTTGAACACCCAACCGATTATATCTGCCAATTTCAATATGGGTCTCAAGCTCTGACGTATTTGATTTTCCTGCATTCTTTTGTAAATGCATCCATGCATTTTTACCGTTTGATTCTTTACCTGACATTACGGATTCCTCACTGTGAAAGTTATCCCGGTATCATATCATATTAATTACGTTCTTGATACATGATCAGCTTGAGATCACAAATTGTGATCTCAGGGGTTGGCGCTGCAGGCAGTCTTGAAATCATGTTCCGACAGCGGGTCAAAGTGGACGGTGTCGATTGCCCAGTCCGGATAATGGTACGCCGGGATATCTACCACCATATGGCCGTGTTCCGCCACAAGGGTTCCGTCCGTGCACATAAAATGGCGTTCAAGCGTGAAAATTATGAGTTGTTTTCAGATACTCTGGCCATGAATCGGGTCCAGATCCAGGTCAGAAGCAGGTAGAAAAAGCTGAGGCCCCACATACAGAGCCATTCATCCATTACCTGTTCGAAGGAAGCGCCCATCTGGGCCATTCTCAGTCCGCCGGAAATCCCCCAGGTGCTGGGCAACAGCATGGAAATGGCCCTTATCCAGTGGGGCATGGTTTCCACTGGCCATGAAAATCCGGAGATAAGAACTGCAACCATTGAGCTCCAGACAATCATGATGATTGATGATTCCCTGCTTTTGAAAAAACCTGCCAGAAATTGTCCCATCAGGACAACCGACAGCAGGAACGGAAGCAGGAAGACAAACATGTCAAGGACCCCGGTCCGCAGCGGGAAATCCCAGATCTGGTAGACTACCTTGTAAAAGAAATAGATGTGGATCAGGTACAGGGACATGCAGGCAATTGTTCGGCCGAGGATTCTGACCAGGGGGCCTCCCTGCAGCGGGATCACTGCCTTTTTTTCCTGCAGCTGTTCGCGGCGCGTTCCGGAAAGCATACCGATGCCTATCAGCATGGTCTGCTGGAGAAGCAGGAGCAGGACAGCCGGGACAATATAGGTTGCATAGCCCATGTGGGGATTGAACAGCGACCTGCTTACCAGGTTGAGAGACGACCGGTCTATCAGGGCTTTTTCATGGGACCATCCCCGGGCCTTGAAACGGCTGACTTCTATTCCGGCCGACATGGTCCGGACCGTCATGACAAGCCCGGTCATGGCCTGCCTGTAAACCAGGAAGTAGGTGGCATCCACATATGCTGAAACATAGGTTTTCCGGCCCTGCAGCACATCTTTTTCAAATCCTTCAGAAATGACCAGTATCCCGCTGGATTTTCCTGATTCGATTTTTCGGCGGGCCTGTTCCATGTCCGGGTCCCGGGAAACAACCTGTATCAATTCTGATGCATCGGTCATTCTCGCCAGCTGCCGGCTCAGTAACGAATTGTCATGGTCAACGATCGACAGCGGCACCTGTTTCAACACCTCGCTGGAATAGGGCAGCGGGTATACAAAGGAATAAAGTACGACGGCTCCGACCATGATGATCAAGACCCCGGGGTCCCTGAATATGGCGTTCAGTTCAGTGAAGATGTTGCAAAACAGGTTTCTGATCATGCTTTTCCCCAGTAACGGCTGTCGGTCATATGGCTTTTGAACAAAGGGATCAGGCAATAGCCTGTGCCAACGAATACAAGCATGATTAAAAGATCAGGGACAGAAACAGATATCGGGGCCTGGCGCAGGGTCTGTTCCTGGAACAGGTGGAGATAATGGGTAAGGGGAAGCAGGCTGCTCCATGCTTTGCCCAGGACCGGCATCCCCTCCAGCGGAAAGGTAATGCCCGCAAATGCGAAAGCGGTGCCGGAAAGAAAAGAGGAAGCACTCAGTGCCACGCGCAGGCTGGGAAAAATAAATACCAGGATAAGTCCGTATGCCATGTAGGCCAGGATCAGGAATATAGTGCCGGCAATCAGGACGGCACCGGATCCCCGCAAAGGAACGCCAAATCCGAGAAGTATGATTGTCAGCATGATCAGTCCCACCAGGCTGAAACACAGAAAGTAGACGGCCAGCTTACCGGTGACCGCCCACCAGACGCTCCCCCCGGCGGTTTTCAGCCATTGTTCTGCGGTCCGGTTTTTGAATTCGCTTCCCAGGGCCATCACGGTGACCATCAGGACAAAAATCTGCAGAAAGGTGGGACAAAGAGCGGCCGAAAGAAAGTACATGTAGTTGAGCTGGGGATTGAACAGGACATGGCGGTCGATTTTTACCGGATCTAAAAGGCTCATCGCCTTTTCCTGCATGGCACCGCCCTGCATCCGGGAACGGATATTCAGGCCGGCTGATATGGTAGAAACAACTGCCTGGAGGCTGCTTGAAACGATGCTTCCCGGAAGCAGCATCTGGGTATTGGTGAAGCCAATGACCTCCCCTCCCTTTCCTTCCAGGATATCTTTCTCCAGGGACTGTGGAATGTGCAGCCAGGCGTAGATTGCTCCCTCCAGCATCAGGTTCCTTGCTTCAACAGGATCGGCTGCCTGAAAGGCGACCCGGATAACGGGGGATGTGTCTACAGCCCTGATCAGGGAACGGGAGAGTTTTGAGTGATCAAGATCAACCACAGCTACCGGAAGTTCATGGGGATACGGCTCGGAAAACAGGCCCCAGATCAGGATGAACGAAAGCAAAGGAAACACGAACATTGCCAGGGGATAGCGGGCGTGCTGCCTGATACGCAAAAGTTCCCGCGTAAATACTGCCAGAAATCCGCTTCGTCCCTTATTCCCGGGCATCGGGAAGGTCCTTTCGGGAAACCAGGACGCTCATGCCCGGCCGCAGCCCGATGATACTGTCCAGGGGCCTGGCCCTTATTTCGAACGTCTTGAGATCGAATCCACCGGATGCGCTGGTGGATCTCCAGGTGGCATAATCACCAAGAGGGGCAATATAGCTTATCTCCACTGGAAACGTTTTGTCGCCCAGGGCGGGGACCGACACTGGAAACACCCGGTCCATTTCTATTCCTGCCAGGTTATCTTCCCTGATATTGAAGGTGATCCAGATATCATCCAGATCCAGGATGGTGACCACGGGGTAGCCGGCATTGACCACCTCTCCGGGATTGACCAACAGGTGGATCACTTCCCCGCTGAGGGGCGTCTTCAACCGGGTTTCATCCAGATAGCTTTCAACTTCGGTTACTGCTCCCCGGGCCTGGTCAACCATGGCTGAAGCTGCCTGGCGGTCCTCCTTTCTTGTTCCTTCCAATGCCATGTCATATTGGGAACGGGCCGCAGCCGAGGCTGCTTCAGCTGATTTCCATCCGGCTTGGGCCTCATCCCGCCGCTGTCCCGGAACGATGCCGTCCGCATACAGGCTGTTTATACGCCTGTACGTCTTTTCAGCCAGCTCCGCGGCTTCCCGGGCCTGTTTCCAGAGATTCATGGCAGCTTCCACTTCCTGGCTCCTGGCCCCGGCATCTGCCTTGTCCTTCTGGGCGGAAGCGGCTTTTCGGGCTGAGGAAACCTGGCTGAGCCTGGCGGTGATTTCCGGGCTGTCAAGCTGCAGAAGGCTGGTTCCCTTTTGGACGTATTCCCCTTCTTTCACAAACACGTCAGAAACACGCCCGGCGATTTTGACAGCCAGATTGACCTGGGTGGCATCGACCTCACCCTGTATGTATTGAACTTCGGGTTCCTGCAGGTACAGGGTCAGTCCCCAGACGATACCGATTAAGACGAGAATACCGGTAAGCGGCTCTAATATTGTCCGCATGCGTTTCAATGTTCGACCTCCATAATGTTTCCTGCCAGGTATTGGGAAAATTCCGTTCCACGTCCACACGCTTCCAGGAGCCGGGCAAATGCAACGTCAAAGTTATACGCAGCCAGAAGTCTTTCCACCCGGGTCTCAGACAAAGTGAGCTGCGCGTCTACAACATCCAGTGATGTGGCAAGCCCTTCTTCAAAAGAACGTATCCTGGCGCGGATATTTTCCTGGGCAAGATCTACCGAGGACTGCAGGGAATCATACTGCTCACGGGCTTTCATCATTTCCTGGTAGCGGGAAGACACCAGGGTTTCCAGGTCTCTGGCCAATTTGCGCTGCATCAACTCAGCCTGGTTTTCTATGTTACGGGCGGCCGCGATCTTGTTGGTCCTGGTTCCGCCATCAAAAACAGTGAAATTGATCCCTGCGCCTATAGACCAGACCGGGTCCAATTCTGTCAAATCATTTTCGTAGAGTTCCCTGGTACCGAAAAGATATACCGTGGGAAAACGTTCAGATTTGGCGGCTTTCAGGTTTTCCCCGGCCTTGTTCCGGACAGCTTCGATCTGGGCCATTGCCGGATGGTGAAGCCGGGCCTGACTGATAAAAGATGCTTCCCGGTCGACTGACTGCAGGAGGAACAGCGGAGAGACGGGGGTCACAGGGTTTTTTACAGCCAGAATGCCGGCAAGCGCTATCTTTGCCAGATCCAGGTCACGGAGCGATGCCTTGAGTTCCCTTTCAGCCCGGGCCTGGGCGACCCGGGCATGAAGCACTTCGGTTCTTGCAATAAATCCTTCCTCCTGCAGCCGCCGGGCCTGATATACATGCAGGTTCAAGGCATCCAGGACCTCTTTGCGGATCTGGTACACATGGTCGGCCAGCCGTACGGCATAATAGTATTTGACCAGTTCCGACGTCAGGGTATCTTTGGTCTGGTCGAGTTTTGCTGCTGATTCGCGGATACCGGCATCCGCTGCTTTCTGGGCGGCTGAGATCCTGCCCCCGGTGTACACCGGCCAGGTTACGTTCAGCTGTGACTTGAAAAAGGTATCATCCTGAACCGTTTCGTTAAACGAGGGGACCGCTGCCGATGGTATTGCAGGGTGCAAAGTAAGCATTACGTCCCTGATAGGATTCAGATCCAGGTCAATCGATTCATTGATCCGGACAAACTGGCCGCTGAGTGTTACCTCGGGAAAGTACAATCCCCTGGTCGCTTTTGCCTCGTATTTCTTTTGTTCAACCTCGGAAGCAGCACGTAAAACAGATTCGTTCCGGGAGATCATCATCTCCATGGCCTGGGTGAAAGTCAGCGCTTTTTCGGAAGATGCCTGGGTGGATACCTGATCCAGAAGAAGAGTTCCCATGATCATGAAGACCAGTAAGCCTTTCCGGACAGTTATTGTATGTATCTTTGTCAAATTGTATTTTCGATATTTGCATTCTATTTTCATTACTTCCCTGTAAGATATCCTGGTGTCTGATTTTATGAATGTGTGTTCCTGTTGATGCACTCTACCTGGACTTTTTGGGAGGCGGGGTAAACGGCGGGCCCGAACTGATTGTATACAGCCACATCGGCGGCATCCCGCCCATAGCCGATAGCCACGTATCCTCCTTTTATTTTGGTCTGTGTGGCATCAAAAGTGTACCAGCGTCCCCCCACATATGCTTCGAACCAGGCATGGAGATCCATGGGCGTCAGTTGATGAAGATAGCCCACCACCATGCGGGCCGGGATGCTGATGCTTCGGCACAGGGCAATGCCCAGATGGGACAGGTCCCGGCACACTCCCCATCGCCTTGCATTGACATCCACGGCCGAAACCTGGACGTCACTTTCAAACGGCTTAAAGTCGATGGTCTCTCTGAGCCAGTTTCTGATAGCAGCCACCTGGTCATATCCCGGCAGATATCCTGCAGTGATGGAGGCGGCCATCTGGCTGAACTGGTCCGACTCACAGTACCGGCTGGGCAGCAGAAAGCCCAAAACCGCATCCGGCAGGTTCTGGATCTCCACAAACGGGCTCCCCGGGGCTTCATCCATGGTCTCCGACGTCCTTACCTCCGCTGCCGTGTATATACCAAAGGCCCCGGGCGGAGCAATCAGGCGCTGGCACAGGTTGCCGTATCCATCGGTGAATTCAAATACCGGCACACTGGGCACAATGGTGTATTTTTCAAGGGCCACCCACTGCTGTGCCCCGCTGCGGGGACGCAGCATGAGCACAAACGGGGTGGGAACGGTAATGTTAAAGTCCAGATCACAGCTGGTACGCAGCCACATATTGTTCGCCTCCGGGTATCACCATGATATAATTATTCAATAACGGTCATGCCCTGGCGGGCACAACAAAGAACAGTCCGGCAGGTTGTTCTTATATATAAAAAAAATCAGCAAAACGCAGCCCCCCGCTCTTTTGGCCGCCGGGACACATGCCATGGTGATATTCTATCAACCGGAACAGTTTTGGGCAATGGTTTTTCACCATCACCCTGTAAGGACCGTATTATTCCTTGACACGGCAGCAATTATGTAATTATCTGGCAGTACAACCCTTAGTGCTTTACCTTGTGAAAGGAGCTGCCGTGAATTTTTCCAATTATGACACCCAGGGATTTTATGACGAATTGTTCGATCAGGACAATGTTCCCAGGCCCGGTGCAAAACTGCTGATTGAAAAAATAGAATCTCTGCCCGAGAACGACCTGATGCTCAAACAGCGTTCGGCTGAAACCGCCCTGCTTCAGCTTGGTAACACATTTGCGGTGTATGGCAGCGAGGAGGGGACCGAAAAAATACTTCCCTTTGACATGATTCCCCGCATCATTGACAACCGTGACTGGAAAAAAATCGAGATGGGGCTGCAGCAGCGGATCTATGCACTGAATAAGTTCATTCATGACATTTACCATGACAAGAAAATCATAAAAGACAAGGTGGTTCCTGAAGATCTGATCATGACCTGCGCAACCTACCGCAAGCAGTGTGAGGGGCTGGTCCCCCCCAAATCCATCTGGTGCCATGTTACAGGGACAGACCTTATACGTGACAGTGACGGCCTGTTTTATGTCCTTGAGGACAACATGCGATGCCCGTCAGGTGTCTCATATGTGCTGGAGAACCGCCAGGTATTGAAGCGCACCTTTCCCCATGTGTTTGCCGACTCCGGGGTCCGGCCGGTGGATGAGTATCCCAACAAGCTTCTGGCCACCCTGGAGAACCTGGCCCCTGCAACGGTGTCAGAATCCAAAATCGGTGTGTTGACCCCGGGTATATACAATTCCGCCTATTTTGAGCATTCATTTCTGGCCCAGCAGATGGGGGTTGAACTGGTGGAGGGCCAGGACCTGGTGGTGACCGACGGATTTGTGTACATGCGAACCACCAAAGGCCTGCAGCGTATTGATGTGATATACCGCCGCCTGGATGATGATTTCATGGACCCCAAAGCATTCCGGGCCGACTCCATGCTGGGGGTTCCCGGCATTATGGATGTGTACCGGGCAGGCAGAGTGGCCATGGCCAATGCCCCGGGTACCGGCATTGCAGATGACAAGGCCGTTTATGCCTATGTTCCCGAAATCATCCGCTATTATCTGGGTGAAGATGCCATTCTCCCCAATGTCCCCACCTTTATCTGCCGGGAGGACAAGGCCAGGGCACATGTTCTTGAGAATCTGGACAAACTGGTGGTCAAGGCGGCCAATGAATCCGGTGGTTACGGCATGATGATCGGTCCCCATGCCAGTGAGGCGGAACGGGAAAAATTTGCCCTTCTGATCCAGAAAAATCCCAGAAACTACATTGCCCAGCCCACCATCTCCCTTTCCCGGGTTCCCACCATTGTGGGGGACCATTTTGAGGGACGGCATGTGGATTTGCGGCCCTATATCCTCTATGGAGAGGAGATTTATGTGATGCCCGGCGGCCTCACCCGGGTGGCATTGAAAAAAGGTTCCCTTGTGGTCAATTCCTCCCAGGGCGGGGGCACCAAAGATACGTGGATCACCGACAGCGGCGCTGGAGAAGATGAGAATCATTCCCAGACACAGTATCACGTCCCTTTTTCCCAGTCTCAATCTCAGACCCTAACCCGCAGTGACGACATCACAGGAGGGAACCATGCTTAGCCGCGTTGCAAGTTCCATTTACTGGATGACACGGTATATCGAACGGGCGGAAAACATTGCCCGGTTCATCAGTGTCAATCTGAATCTGACACTGGATTTTCCTGCTGAAGCCAGCCGGCAGTGGCAGCCCATCATCATGGCCACAGGGGATCACCAGTTGTTTGAAAAAAAACACGGTACGGAATATTCCGCCAGGAATGTGATCCATTTTCTTGCCCTGGATCAGGAATACAGCAACTCCATTATTTCCTGCCTGCGGGCGGCGAGGGAAAATGCCCGCTCCGTGAGGGAAATCATCTCCTCTGAAATGTGGGAACAGGTAAACCGGTATTACCTTGAATTAAAGCAGGCCGGCACCACTGATTATGCCAGCCGTAATCCCCATAAATTTTTCAAGATCATCATCATGCGGGGCCACATGTTTACCGGCCTGTTATATTCCACCATGTCCCACGGCGAGGCTTTTCAGTTTGCCCTGACCGGTCTGCTGCTGGAGCGGGCAGACAAAACCTCCAGAATTCTGGATGTCAAATATTTCATGCTTCTGCCACAGGCTGGAGAGATCAATACCCCTTATGACTCCATTCAATGGGCTGCGGTGCTCAAATCGGCCAGTGCTCTTGAAATGTACCGCAAACGGTTTCACCGGATCATACCCAGACATGTGTGTGATTTTCTGATCTTTGACGGGGAGTTTCCCCGCTCCATCCGCTATTGTCTTAAAATGGGAGAGCAGTCGCTGCATAAAGTTTCAGGGACCCCTGTGGGGATGGTGTCCAATCCGGCGGAAAAGGCTCTGGGAAGGCTCTGTGCAGATCTGGATTATTCCGATATTGATGAAACCATCTCCATGGGCATGCACGAATACCTGGATGACCTGCAGACCAAGATAAACGTGGTGGGCGGCTGTATCCATGATGCATTTTTCAAGGTGGCAACTGTGCCAGACAATGGGGGTGCAGCGCAATAACCCTGTGAAAGCGGTTCCCGGCATCTTCAGCCAAGAACAGTGCCGGAAACCCCCTTTTTTTCATAAAAAACAAAAAAATAACCTGGGAGACCCCCTATGGCCATTCAAGTGGCGCTTTACCATAAAACAGACTATATCTATGACCGGAAAATTCATTTGGGACCCCAGGTGGTCCGGCTGCGGCCGGCACCCCACTGCCGCACCCCTGTTTTGAGTTATTCCCAGACAATTCTTCCTAAAGCGCATTTCATCAACTGGCAGCAGGATCCCTTCAGCAATTACCTTGCCCGGTTGAATTTTCCAGAAAAGACTGATCATTTTTCCATTGAAGTAGATCTTCTGGCCGAAATGATCATTATCAATCCCTTTGATTTTTTCCTGGAACCCTATGCGGAAAAATTTCCCTTTACCTACAAACCTGAGCTGGCAAAGGATTTGAAACCCTTTCTGGAGGTGGATCCGCCCGGCGGAAAACTGACTGAATACCTGGCATCCATTGACCGCACCAGGGTGGACACCAACAATTTTCTGGTCATGGTCAATCAGAACCTGGAGAAGCTGATTTCTTATAAAATCCGCATGGAACCCAATGTGCAGAGCAGTGAAGAAACCCTTACCAGACTGAGTGGTTCCTGCCGGGATTCCGCCTGGCTTCTGGTCCAGATCATGCGCCACATGGGCCTTGCGGCTCGGTTTGTTTCCGGTTATCTGATTCAGCTGGCCCCGGATGTGAAATCCCTGGAAGGTCCTTCCGGACCGGAGCAGGATTTCACCGATCTCCATGCATGGGCCGAAGTCTATCTGCCGGGTGCAGGCTGGATCGGCCTTGATGCCACATCAGGCCTTCTTACCGGGGAGGGACACATCCCCCTGGCCTGCACCCCGGATCCACGGAGTGCGGCACCCGTGACCGGTGGTCTGGAAAAATGCGAGGTGGCGTTCAATCATACCATGCGCATCACCCGGATCCACGAAGACCCCCGCTCCACAAAACCCTATCCCCAGGAAATCTGGAGGCAAATTGAAAGCCTGGGATACCGGGTGGACCAGGAAATCAACCGGGAAAACATCACCCTGACCATGGGGGGGGAACCCACCTTTGTCTCTGTGAAAGATATGGAGGGGGATGAGTGGAACACCGGTGCTGTCGGTCCCACCAAAAAGCCGATGTCCGTTGCGCTGCTCAAGAGACTGCGGGCAAAATGGGCCCCGGGCAGTCTGCTCCATTTCGGCCAGGGCAAATGGTACCCTGGTGAATCGCTGCCCCGTTGGGCCTTAAGCTGTTTCTGGCGCAAAGACGGAAAGCCGGTGTGGAGAGATGATGCCCTTCTGGCCGACGAGGACAAAGATTATGGGTTTGGTCCGGAACAGGCCCTGCATCTGATGGTCACCATCACCAGGATACTGGGGGTGGATGCAGAATATGTCATCTCTGCCTATGAAGATATCTTCCACTGGCTCTGGAAAGAGCAGCGCCTGCCGGTCAATGTGACGCCCGAGGATTCCAGATTGAAAAATGCCGAGGACCGTTCCCGGATGACCCGGGTGTTTGAAACCGGCCTGGGATCGGTAACCGGGTATGTACTGCCCCTGCAGAAAGGTTCCTGGAAAACCGGTCCCTGGCATCTGAAAAGCCCGGAGCTTTTTCTCATTCCCGGAGATTCGCCAATGGGCCTGCGGTTGCCCCTGGATTCTCTTCCCTGGGTGACAGAAGAGCAGTTTCCCCATGTGGTGGAAGAGGACCCCATGGGGAAAAAGGACCCATTGCCGGATCCTTTGACGTCACCGGCGGACAGGGAACAGATAAAGGCCCTGCACAAGGCCCGTCAGTCCCAGCAGCACCTTGACGGGCGGCCCGAAGAGGCGATACGCGATGATGTCATGCCGCAACCCAAACCCTTTGCAGACCCCCGGCCCTCTGTGGGAGAATCTGCGGCCTGGGTGATCCGGACAGCCTTGTGCATCCAGCCCAGGGACGGCCGGCTCTATGTGTTCATGCCGCCCATGGAACGTGCCGTGGATTATTTTGAGCTGATAACCGCCATAGAGGATGCTGCCGCCGTCACCGGGATGCCGGTGGTCATCGAGGGATATACCCCGCCCTTTGACCACCGCTTCAACCGTTTCAGCATCACCCCGGATCCCGGTGTCATGGAGGTAAATATCCATCCGGCCCACACCTGGCAAGAGATGGTGAAGACCACCACCGAACTCTATGAAGAGGCCCGGCAGACCAGTCTGGGAACCGAAAAATTCATGCTGGACGGCCGTCACAGCGGTACCGGGGGCGGCAACCATATCATCATGGGAGGTGCCACCCCCGGAGAAAGTCCCTGGCTTAAACGGCCGGATCTGCTCAAAAGCTTTCTTACCTACTGGAACAACCATCCATCCCTTTCTTATCTTTTTTCAGGACTGTTCATGGGGCCCACCAGTCAGGCCCCCCGCATTGATGAGGCCCGCCATGACACATTGTATGAACTGGAGATCGCCTTTGATGAGCTGAAAGTCCGGACCGGCAGCCAGGATATGCCCTGTCCCCCCTGGCTGGTGGACCGTCTCTTCCGGCATCTGCTCACCGATCTTACCGGCAACACCCACCGGGCCGAGTTCTGCATTGACAAGCTGTATTCGCCTGACAGTGCCACAGGGCGGCTGGGACTGGTGGAGTTCCGCTCTTTTGAAATGCCTCCCCATGCCTTCATGAGCCTTGCCCAGCAGCTGCTTTTGCGCATCTTCATGGTGAAATTCTGGAAAACCCCGTATGAAGAAAAACTGGTCCACTGGGGAACCACCCTCCATGACCGGTTCATGCTGCCGTATTATGTGTGGCAGGATTTTGGTGATGTGCTCCAGGAACTTACCCGGGACGGGTATCCCATGAAACCCCAATATTTCCACCCCCATTTTGAATTTCGGTTTCCCTTTGTGGGAAAGGTGACCCATGCCGGCATGGAGATGGAACTGCGAACAGCCATTGAACCGTGGCATGTGCTGGGTGAAGAACCCGGCGGCGGGGGAACCGCCCGATATGTGGATTCTTCCCTTGAAAAGATGCAGGTGCGGGTGAAGAACATGACCGATTCCCGCCACCTGGTGCTTTGCAACGGCCGGCCTTTGCCCCTGCAGCCGACAGGCACCCGGGGAGAGTTTGTGGCCGGTGTCCGTTACCGGGCGTGGCAGCCGCCTTCCTGCCTGCATCCCACCATCGGATCCCATGCCCCCCTTGTTTTTGACCTGGTGGACACCTGGAGCCGCAGATCCATAGGGGGATGTACCTACCATGTTTCTCATCCCGGGGGCCGCAGCTATGATACCTTTCCTGTGAATTCCTATGAGGCGGAAGGAAGGCGGGTTTCCCGGTTTTTCAGCGTTGGGCACACCCCGGGTATAATGGATGATATTCCTGAAAAAAAGGTGAGCAGCGCCTTTCCCCATACCCTGGATCTGCGCCGAAAAGCCTGAAGCGTGTCTGACCCGAAAAAAGGTTGTTCTTGCATCCGCACTGGATTTTTGGTAATATTCGGGCTTCCTCTGTACGGGGTAGAGGGCGATTGAACCATATTTTACAATAGTCCGGAGTCCGGGTACATAAAAAACCAAAGCCATGTCATCACAGTCACAATCTTCACTTTCACAGACAGGCGACGGCCTGCAGCCCTTTGGGCTTTCCGGGCAGGAGAATCAATCTTCCGTGCCCCCTGGCGGAATGCAGAAAGATCCGTCCGGTATAGCACCGGTCTTTCCAGCCGATTTTGCCTTTGGGAATGTCTGCAGCCCGTTATCCGGTCCGGATAAGACACCGGACCCACACTGGCAGGGACTTGTCACCTATCTCAACAGTCTGGGGACAGCGGAGCTGGAAAGGCGCTGGAAAAAAGCGGAACAGATACTGCACGAACATGGGGTGGCCTATGACATTTTCAGTGAGCAGGATGGGAAGCAGCGACCCTGGGAGCTTGACCCCATTCCTTTTCCTGTACCGGCAGACACCTGGGAGTTCCTTGAAAAAGGAATCTGCCAGAGAATGCGGCTTTTGTCTGCCATTTATGCCGACATCTACGGTTCCCAGAAACTGATTGAAAAAAACCATCTGCCGCCGGAACTGTTTTTTGCCAACCCGCGTTTTCTGCGTCAGTGCCACGGTATTTGCAACAAAGAGATCCCCAGATTTCACTTTCATTCAACAGACCTGTGCCGGTTTCCCGACGGGGGATGGCGTATTTTTTCCGACCGGACCCAGACACCTTCCGGTGCCGGATATGCCCTTGAAAACCGTATTATTCTTTCCCGGATTCTGCCCCGCATGTTCCACGCAGGCAAGGTGCACCGTCTGGCCCCTTTTTTCAAGGCGTTTTACCGTTCACTCATGGAAATTTCCGGCATGCAGAAACGGGAACCTTCCATTGTAATGCTTACATCCGGGCCCGCCAGCCCCACCTATTTCGAACATGTATTTTTGTCCCGGTATCTGGGATTTACCCTGGTGGAGAGCAGCGATCTCACCGTGCGAAACGACGGGGTGTTTCTTAAAACCCTTGGAGAGATGCTTCCGGTGGATGTTATTTTACGGCGCATTGAGGATGTTCATTGCGACCCCCTTGTATTCGGCAGTACTTCTGCTGCGGGGATTTCAGGCCTGGTCCAGGCGGTACGTTCGGGAAAGGTGGCGGTGGCCAATCCCCTGGGTAGCGGTATACTGGAGACCCCGGGACTGATTCCCTTCCTGCCCGGTCTGTGCCGTCTCATTCTTGGTGAAGAACCCATTCTCCAGGATCTGCCCACCTTATGGTGCGGCCAGGAAACAGCCCTGAACACGGTTCTGTCCCGTATGGCAGACGCAGATGATCCTGTCATCATTTCATCCGCCTTTTCCGATCCACGCATCCCTTCCGTGGACACCAGTTCCCTGAGCCGTGACAACATGGACCGCCTCATGGCACAGATCAAAGCAGCCCCCTATGCCTTTGTGGGCAGGGACATCCCGATGCCCTGCACCCTCCCGGTATGGGAAAAGGGCAGGATTCAAAACCGCATTACCAGTATGCGCATGTTCTCCACAGCCACAACTTCCCTGCTCCAGGAAACCGGAGCAGGTCTTTGGGCGGCTGCAGAAAAAAATATTTCAGTGATGCCCGGGGCCTTGACCCGGATGGCAGATCACGGGGAATCATTTTTGATAAATACCGGACAGGGACAGGGACAGGGAAGTAAGGATACCTGGTGCTTTTCAAAGGAAGTGGTGGAATACAAGAGCATGATGCACAAATTTACTGACGGCCTTGACATTCACCGGGGGGGTGATCTCACCAGCAGGGTGGCCGATAACATGCTCTGGCTGGGGCGGTATGTGGAACGTACAGAAGGCATGCTGCGGGTGATCCGCAGTGCCCTGATCCGCCTGAACAGTGAATCTCCCCTGGACATGATCAGGGAGTTTCCTTTTCTGCTGCGGATCATGACTAACCTTGATATCAGCTCCCATAAGCTTTCTCAGCCCGGAGCCTTTTATAACATGCGGATCCTTGAATCGGAAATTGTGGATCCTATTTTCAGTTCCCAGCATCCCGGCAGTATCCGAAACGCCCTTGACAGCGTCAGGCAGGTGGCAGCCAGTGTCCGGGACAGGCTCTCCAATGATTCCTGGCATATCCTTGGGCGCATGGAAAAGCAACTCAAGCAATTTGAACCCCACCGCCACAATCAGGCCAGCGAAGCCCAGGAACTGGTCAGCGAAATGATTCTGACCATGTCTGCTTTTGCCGGACTTGCCCTGGAAAGTATGACCAGAAGCATGGGGTGGCGCTTCATGGATATGGGGCGGCGGCTTGAACGGGCCGGATACATGATTACCCTGCTCAAGAGCCTTTTTTCTGAAAAAGGCAAGCCCAGGACAGACGAGATGGAGGTACTTCTGGAAGTTGCCGACAGTACCATTACCTACCATAACCGATACCGCACCACCCTTTTGATGGCCCCCATCGTGGATCTTCTGCTTCTGGATGAACTCAACCCCAGGGCCGTTGGTTTCCAGATGGCAGCCCTGTCCGACCATGTGGAGAAGCTGCCCCGAAGTACCCCGGCCACCGTGTGGACCAGGGAGGAAAAAACCATGCTGGATCTTACCACCCAGCTGCGTCTGGCTGATATTCACACCCTCCTGGAGATGACCCCTGAAGGGGAAATGCCGCAGCTCAATCAGCTGCTTGAACGGTTGTACAAAGGGATTAAGGATCTTGGAAAACAGATCACCCAGCATTATCTCAGCCGTATCGAGACTGAAAAACAGTTGAGAAATGCCTTTGAAATATCTGCTGCGGACGTTTCTGCCGACCCGGGAGGTAAGAGCAGTCATTATGAAATATAAGATTTCACACCGAACCTGGTATCAATACAGCAGTGACGCGTCACTTTCCCATAATGAGATTTTTTTGACGCCCCGGAACACACCGGTCCAGAGCTGTATGGAAAGCGATATCACCTTGATACCTTCTCCTGCGGCCATTTCCCGAAGACAGGATTATTTTGGAAACCATGTGACCACTACCACCATCCAGGTTCCCCATGATCTATTTGAAATCAATGCAATCAGCCAGGTAAGCCTGACGTCCCCTTCCGTAGTGGCCCCCGATAAGACCCCTGCCTGGGAAGAGGTACGGAAAGCTGTATGGCAGCATGCCAGTCCTGAAGATCTCGATGCATTCCAGTTCGCCTTTGCCTCTCCCATGATTCCGAAAGATGACCGGTTTGGTCATTGGGCCAAAGAAATTTTTGTCCCGGGAACGCCCATTCTACAGGCCGCCCTGGGATTGACCCAAAAAATATTCACCGAATTCACATATGATCCCCGGGCAACCACTACCACCACTGCCGTGGACAAGGCCTTTGAGCTCAAACGGGGCGTTTGCCAGGATTTTGCACACATTGAGATTGCCTGTTTGCGTTCTCTGGGACTGGCTGCCCGATATGTGAGCGGCTACCTGCACACCCTCCCGCCTCCGGGAAAACCCAAACTCATCGGATCCGACGCCTCCCACGCCTGGGTGGCCATTTATATTCCTGGAACAGGCTGGGTGGATATTGATCCCACCAACAATGTTATCCCGACAGACCAGCACCTGACCCTGGCATGGGGACGGGACTACAGTGATGTGACCCCGGTAAAGGGAACCGTTCTGGGGGGAGGTAAGCACAAACTCAGTGTGGCAGTGGATGTGACCGCTTTGGTGAGTCACGGGGATATAAATCATGGCGGTTGATGCCTCATGTCAATCACCTGGCGGCAGTTGTATGAACCGCGGCGTTTTCGAAAAATCCCCATTCGTGCAGGGAGGGTTCTGCAAATGCCGGGAACTGACGTCTGAGAAATGCTGTGTCCAACTGGATCATGCGTTTCTCCTTGGTATTATCCTTGGTTCATGAATTCATCGGAACCGGATTGCCGGCTGTTTTCGGCCGGTGATGCGCTGGTAACTTTCATCGGGATATCCCAGGGCCACGGCAGCGTGGATGGTTTCCGATTCGGGGATTCCCAGTTCTTTCTGGATGGACCGGTCTGCGCCCATGGCAGCCACGGCATAACCGATCAGGCAGGAGCCCAGGCCCATGGTGTGGGCGGCCAGCAGGATATTGCTGGCCGCCAGCAGGGCATCCTCTTTGGGACAGCTGGCACCGGGGGATGACCCGATGAGAATGAGGGCGGGTGCGCCGTGGAAGAGCCGGTCCCGCTTTTCTTTTTCCATCTGCTCCATGGCGGTTTTGACTGATTCGTAATAGTTGGTGTAATAATGGTCCAGGGTTTTGGCCCCGAAAAGGGCCAGAGATTTTCGCAGCAGAAAGTTCTCCGCTTTTTTGTTCATCCGTTCGAAAAAAGCTTTGATGGATTGTCCCAGGGCCAAAACTTCGGGCCGGGAGGACAGACAGGTGAAGGTCCAGGCCTGGCTGTTGGTGCCGGAGGGGGCAAATACCGCAAGCCTGATGAGATCGGTCAGTTTGTCTTTTTCCACCGGGGTCTGCTTGTAATGCCGGCAGGATCGTCTGGAGCATATGAGCCGGGCCAGATTTTGGGTGGGAAGGCCTCTGCCCGGAGGAAGCCAGGCAGGGTCCGTTGCAAAGGTGGTAAAATCCTGCAGGTCTGGATCCAGGGCCGGGATGGTGATGGCACTTTCCGGGCAGGCAGCCATGCAGTGGCCGCACTGCAGGCACCGGGCGGTGCTTGTGTCGGATGCTGCATGGGCAATGCTGTTTTTCAGAGAAAGAATGTCTGACGGGCACACCCGGATACAGTTGCCGCAGCCGGCGCACCGAGAGGGGGCAATGGTTACGCAGGTGGATGTCAAATGCATTTGTGTCCTTTTTTTCAGATTGAAACCTACCATTTTTCATCATTATCGTATAATAAAAGGGAATTAACGATAATAACAAGGGGTTTGTTTTGGAGTTTGATTTTTTTGTCCATCAGCACCTGTATTTCGGGCCGGGGAAACTGTCTCGGCTGCCGGATCTGGCAGTGGGTTACGGCCGCAACCTGCTGCTGATCACCGGTGCAGCCTCTTTTGTGAATGGCCCGCATTGGGAGCCTCTCTTAAAAGGAATTGAAGCGGCAGGAGTTGCCGTGTATACAGCTGAAATTCAGGGAGAACCCGGTCCGGGTGATATCGATGGGATTGTGCAAAGATATGCCAGCCGCCCTGTGGATGTGGTGGCGGCCGTGGGCGGGGGCAGTGTGCTGGATGCGGGAAAGGCCGTATCTGCCATGCTGCCCCAGAATGGTCCGGTGACCGATTTTTTGGAAGGGGTGGGGACCCGGACCCATGACGGACGGAAAGTCCCGTTCATTGCGGTCCCGACCACAGCGGGCACCGGCAGTGAGGTCACAAAAAATGCCGTGATCAGCCGGACCGGAGAAAACGGGTTTAAAAAATCGCTGCGCCATGACCGTTTCATGCCGGATGCAGCCCTGGTGGACCCGGAGCTGGCATGTACCTGCCCGAAAGATATTACGGCGGCCTGCGGCATGGATGCGTTGACCCAGCTGCTGGAATCCCTGGTTTCCACAAAGGCATCCCCCATGACCGATGCGCTGTGCATCAGCGGGCTGGAAGGATTCGGCACGGCCCTGCAGCGGTGTGTGGTGCAAGAACCTGAAGATCTGGACAGCCGCTCCCGCCTGGCATATGGAGCATATCTGTCCGGGATGACACTGGCCAATGCCGGCCTGGGGGTAGTGCACGGATTTGCCTCGGTGATCGGCAGCATGGTGGACATGCCCCACGGGAAAGTGTGCGGTACCCTGCTGGCACAGGCCACCCGGGAGAATATCAAGACCCTGATGGCACAGGATCCCGGGCATCCGGTTCTGGAAAAATATGCCCTGGTCGGTAGGATATTGGCGGGCCGAATCCCGGAAACAGACCGGGCAGCGGGCTGCACCCTGCTCATGGATCTGCTGGATGAGTGGACCGATCGATTCCATATGCCCCGGCTGGGCGCTTTTGGAATCACCTCCGGCCGCATCGGGCAGATCGTGGATGCGGCCGGCCAGAAAAACAATCCTGTGCACCTGTCCGGGGATACGATGAAGAGAATATTGGCAAAGCGCCTGTAAGAGCCAATCGCTATAACAAGAAGTTGCCGGACCCTGTGTTTGGTTTGACACTTCGGCATGTTATCTATCATTATTATAAAGAATACCAATCCAGGAGCTGTCAAGGATCCAGGCCGGCAGTAAGACACCCCCCCCCCTCGGGGACGGTCTGCTGCCAACCTGCCTGCCTTTACCATAAATTTCAGACCGGTAAAACCGGTTGACCCGGGGCGGACACTGTCGTATTACATCTGATATGAAATCATTTTTCCAATGGCTGAAAAATTTAAATATCAGGACCAAGCTGCTGGGGGGTCATACCCTGGTCATTGTTCTTGCCGTGATGGCGGGCGGCGGCATCATCATCTCCCGGGTGCAGACCACCATAGAAACCCATATTGAAAGTGAATTGACCAATGCCACCGCTGCCATCCGGCATATGGTGCGCACCGCCGCATCCACCTCCATCAAAAATCACCTGCGGGCCGTGGCGGAAAAAAACCTGGAAATTGTCCAGTCTGTCTATGAGGAGTTTGAACAGGGCCTTATCACGGAGACCCAGGCCAAAGAACTGTGCCGGAAAATTCTTTTCAGCCAGACCATCGGCAAGACCGGGTATATTTTCTGCGCCAATACAAAAGGCATTGCAGCGGAACACCCCAATCCCGGGGTGACCGGAAAACGTTTCATGGACCGGAATTTTGTCAGAGAAATGATCCGCCTGAAAACCGGGTACCTGGAGTATGAATGGAAAAATCCGGAAGAGGATGCCATGAAGCCCAAGGCCATGTACATGAGTTATTTTGCGCCCTGGGACTGGATCATTGCAGTGTCTACCTATCAGGAAGAGTTCAGGGAGCTGGTAAAAATCTCGGATTTCAGAGAAGGCATTCTGGATTTGACCTTTGGGAAAACCGGATATGCCTATATCAACGACTCTTTGGGAAACCTGATTGTCCACCCTTTTATCACCGGCAATTACTATGATGCCCGGGACAAGGACGGCCGTTATTTTGTCCGGGACATGTGTGAAAAAAAGAACGGCAAGGCGGTGTATTCCTGGAAAAACCCCGGTGAAGCGGAACCCCGGGAAAAACTGGTGATATTCAATTATATCCCGGAATATGACTGGATCATCTCCTCTGCCAGCTACCTGGATGAAATCTATGCCCCCTTGAACACGGTTAAAAAAATTATCACCGGGATTGTGGCACTTATTTTTGTTCTGATCATCGGGACCTCTCTATTGGTAAACCGCTCTGTGATCACCCCTTTGCAGGCCCTGATGAAACGGTTTGACCGGGGTGCTGCCGGAGATTTCACCGTCCGCATGCCCGTGGCATCCACCGATGAGATCGGCCAGCTGGCTGGATATTTCAACCGGTTCATGGAAAAACTGACCCTCTTCCGGCAAAACCTGGAATCGGAGATCGCCCAACGCAAAAAAAACGAACACGCGCTGAGCCTGTCAGAAGAGATGTTTTCCAGGGCGTTTCACAGCAATCCGGCCGGCATGTTCATGGCGGTTCTGCCGGAAGGAAGAATCATCAATGCCAATGACAGCTTTCTTTGTATCACCGGTCACCGTTTTCAGGATCTCATGGGCAGAGACATTCAAACGTTGGATTTTTTTACTCCCCGCCGGGACGGCCAGAAACTGCTGGCAGATATCCGGGAACAGGGTCCGGTGAAAAACCGGGAAATCGGATTTTTGAACCGGGCCGGAGAATGCCGCCAGGGTCTGATATCCGCCGAAAAAGTGGAACTATGGGGTGAAATATGCATTCTGGCAGCCATGGAAGATATGACAGACTTTCAGCGTATGGAACAGGAGATTCTGAATATCAGCCTTCGGGAACGCAGAAACATTGCCATGTCCCTGCACGATGATCTTTGCCCCCAGCTCATCGGCATAGAAGTAATGACCAAGATGCTCCTCCGGCATCTGAACAAGGCCCCGGTCCGGGCCAACCTGACAGAGGAGATCTTGCGCACCGAAAAGATCAGGGCACTCATCCGGGACACGATCCAAAAAACCCGGACACTGTCCCGGGGGCTTGAACCGGTCAATCTTGCAGACCGGGGGTTTGATGCCTCGCTGGCCGCACTGGCCGCCTATGTCCGGGAGGTGTTTTTGATCCCCTGCACCTTGTCCTGGAAACTGGATTTTCCCCCGTTTGCCGACAACACGGAGGCCACCCATGCCTATTACATTGTCCATGAAGCCTTACACAATGCGGTCAAGCACTCAGGGGCAACCGGCATCACCATTTTTGTGACCAAAGAGTCAACAACCATTTGCATGGGGGTTTTGGATAACGGCAAAGGATTTGATTCCCCAAAAAATACCCGGGGCATGGGGATTCGGATCATGACCTACCGGGCCGCCCGTATCGGCGGGACGCTTGCCTTTGACCAGGTGCCGGCCGGCGGCACCCGGGTGACCCTGGTGCTTTCCCTGCATACCCATAATGGAATACCCGCACATGAAAAAAATCACCATTCTCATTGTTGAAGATCACCCCATTTTCCGAATGGGGATAAAGGATATGATCGACCACGAACCGGATATGCAGGTCTGTGGCGAAGCCGAAGATGTGGACACCGCCATCTGCCTGATCGACACCTGGAAGCCGGATCTGGTCATCGTGGATCTGTCCTTGAAAGACAGCAATGGCGTGGATCTGGTCAAAGAAATCCATGACCGGTTCCCGTCCTGTTCCGCCCTGGTGCTGTCCATGCACGATGAAGCCCTGCACGCCGAGCGCTGCCTCCAGTCCGGGGCCAAAGGATACATCATGAAACAGGAAGCGTCGGAATCCGTGGTGGAAGCGATCCGTAACATCTTGGCCGGACACATTCACGTCAGTCAGCGGATCATGAACCATATTCTGAACATCTATCAGAATCAGCCGTCCACCGCGCATGAATCCCCCCTGAAGCGGATTTCAGACAGAGAACTTCAGATTTTCAGGCTCATCGGCCTGGGACTTTCCTCCAAACAAATCGCCGTGCAGCTGAACATCAGCATCAAAACCGTGGGTACTTACCAGGAACGGATCAAGGAAAAACTGAATCTGAAAACCGCCCGGGAGCTGCTCCGGCATGCCGTGATCTGGGTGGAAACCGGGCACATGGAACCTTCTGACAGCCTGTAGGAATTTCACCCACACCATTTCCAGGTTTCTCCGTACACACATCTGGGTATCGGCCCTATTTTTTTATCTCTCCAAAAGCCCTATGACAGTATTCCATGGTATGTCCCGGACAAAAACCCAAAATCTGTAAGGAGAAAAAAAATGGCAATCAAACGGCAAGACGGAAGTCCCCAGCCCGGCATTTCCTGGGGAAAATTCACCACCCGGATCCCCGGGATTCATGTTACTTTTTCTTTGCCTGAAATCATCCAGGGCGGTCTGCTGACAACCGCCACCGGCGGTGTGGTGGCAGCCCTGACCATGCGGTATTTTCAGGTTCCCTTTGAGGTGGCCTGGGCTGTGGTGTTGATTCAGCTGTTCTGGCTGTGGGTCATCCCCACGGTGGTGTGCGGCGAACCCTATGCGCCGGGATGGATCACCCCGGCCCTGCCTCTGGTCATGACATTTTTGGCAGGATTCGAGGCAGGGCTGCCGGCCATTCACGCCATGATGGCCGTGACCGTGTGCGTGTCGGCTATTTTTTTGTTTTTTGCACTCACCGGGCTGGGCAAGCGGTTTTTTCAATGGGTCCCGATTGAATTGCGGGCCGCCATTATATTCGGCGGGTCCATTGCCGCATTCAATGCGGAATTCGGCCGCATGGCCGATATGCCCGTCACCCTGCCCATTGTCTGGGCCGTGGTGTTTCTGCTGATGTTTTCCGTCTGGTTTACCCGGGCCAGGCAGAAAAGCCAGATCCTGAACCTTCTGGGCTCCATGGCCCTGCTGGTGGGATTTCTGGTGGCTGCCGTGGTGGGACCGCTTTCCGGAGAAATTGCCTTTGATATCCAGTGGGGACTGCATATTCCACAGATTACGGCCTATGTCCAGGCAGTCTCTCCATTTTCCGTGGGCTGGCCCGGCCTGGATCTGTATGTAAAGGCATTTCCCCTGGCTTTGATGATCTATATTTTTATCTTCGGCGACCTGGTTCTGGGCACCACCCTTCTGGAAGATGCCGGAAAAAAACGGCCCGATGAAACCCTGACATATGACAACACCCGAAGCCATGTCATCCTGTTTATCCGGAACATGGGGCACCTGCTCACTGCCGGACCGTTCATTCCCCTGCATGGCCCCATCTGGACCGGAGTCCATGTTTTTCTGACCGAACGGTACAAATCCGGGCGCCGGAATATGGATTCCTTTTTCACTGGCACATTCAACTGGTACTGGCCGGCCTTTATTCTGATTTTTCTGGTACCGGTGGTGACTTTCATGAAGCCGCTTCTGGCCGTGGCCCTGTCCATCACCCTGATTCTGACCGGGTTTGCCTGCGCCTATATTGCCATCTCCATGGTGAAAACCCCTGCTGCCCAGGGCTATGCCTTTTTCGTAGGCATGGTCATTGCCAAATTCGGGCCTGCCTGGGGCATGGCCATAGGTGTCGGCCTTTATCTGCTGCTTCTGGCCCGGAAAATCCCAGGCATCTCCCCGGAACCTGAAAAGGCCTGAAAAAACAATATTTTACAAACCAATTCATAAAAAAAAGGAAAAACATATGCCGACAAAATTGATTACCCCCACACCCAGTGCCCATGCCTGTCCTTTGCTCATCAAAAACCTGCTGGATACCCCGCTGATCTATTCCCCGGACCAGGAGATCGTCTACCGGGACCAGCACCGCTATAACTACCGGACTTTCAGTCAGCGGGTGCAGCAGCTGGCAGCCATGCTGGAAAAACTGGGGGTCGGCCCCGGTGATACCGTGGCTGTCATGGACTGGGATTCCCACCGGTATCTGGAATGTTTTTTTGCCGTGCCCATGATGGGGGCGGTGCTCCACACCATCAACATCCGGCTGACACCGGATCAGCTGATTTACACCATCAACCATGCCGAAGATGACGTGATCCTGGTGAACACCGATTTTGTTCCCCTGCTGGCATCGGTAAAAGACCGGTTTGAAACCGTTAAACAGGTGGTGCTGCTGTCCGATACCGGCGAGATGCCGGAATCGGATCTTGACTTTGCCGGAGAATACGAGGCCCTCATGGCAGACACCCCCCCGGCATATGAGTTTGCTGAATTTGATGAAAATACCATGGCCACCACCTTTTATACCACCGGCACCACCGGCCTGCCCAAAGGGGTGTTTTTCAGCCACCGCCAGATTGTTCTGCACACCTATGGGACCATGTCTGCATTGTGTGCCTATGCCCACCAGGCAAATGTTACTTCCAATGACGTGTACATGCCCATGACCCCCATGTTCCATGTCCATGCCTGGGGCATGCCGTATCTGATGACGCTTCTGGGGGCCAAACAGGTGTATCCGGGCCGGTATGAACCGGAAATGCTTCTCAAGCTGATTCTTGCGGAAAACGTCACCTATTCCCATTGCGTACCCACCATCATGAACATGCTGGTCACCAGTCCTGCCATCAACCAGGTGGACCTGGCAGGATGGAAGGTGATCATCGGTGGATCGGCCCTGTCCAGAGGATTGTGTGAGCAGGCGTTAAAACACGGCATCAACCTGTATACGGGTTACGGCATGTCCGAGACCTGCCCGGTACTGAGCCTGGCCATGATCAAGCCGCAGCTTCTGGAAAAAGATGCGGATGAACAGGTGGCCATCCGTTGCAGGACCGGGTTGCCGATCCCCAATGTCCAGATGAAAATCGTTGATATGGAAGGCAATGTACTGCCCCATGACGGCAACACCGCCGGCGAGGTAGTGGTAAGGGCCCCCTGGCTCACCCAGGGATATGTCAAATCACCGGAAAAAAGCGAGGAGCTGTGGGCGGACGGCTGGCTTCACACCGGAGACATCGGTGTCATTGATCCGGAAGGGTATCTCAGAATCACGGACCGGCTCAAGGATGTGATCAAAACCGGCGGCGAATGGATCTCCTCCCTTGAACTGGAGGACATCATCAGCCGGCATGAAGCGGTCAGTGAGGTGGCGGTGGTTGGCCTTGCCGATGAAAAATGGGGAGAACGTCCCCTGGCCATGGTGGTCATCAAAGAGGGTTTCCCGGGCAGGGTCACGGAGGAAGATATCCAGGCGTTCTGCATGACGTTTGTGGAAAAAGGTCAGATTCCCAAATACGGGGTGCCGACCCGGATTATCCTGGATGCTGAAATTCCCAAAACCTCGGTGGGAAAAATCAGCAAAAAAGATATCCGTGCTCAGTATACATAATATCCGCCTTCACCAACTGCATTCCCGCGGGATTGCAGTTGGAAAATTGGATTGAAACACACAGAATATCCCTGTTTCAAGTTGCTCCAGAGGTAAGACCCGCAAAAACAACCCGCAGCATGGATTGACAGCTGGGTCAGATTTTTTGTATATGGGGTTTCATGATTGAAACAGGGAGGCTATGGATGTGAATCAGGCTGATATTATAAAAAAAATGTGCAGGAATGAATTGACACAGACCGATGTCAAGGCCATCTGCAGGTTTCGTGAGTTTTCATCCCCCCAGTCCGCATCGGCTGAAATTGTTGAAGCCTTGATCACTTCTGATGTGGGGCTGAAAAGTGCATTGAACAGTTTAACCCGGGAAGAAGTCTTGATGCTTCACTTTCTGTTGGCACGGAACGAACCGGTTGATATTTCCGCCTTTGCACGGATCAGTAATCAAGAGGGGTATAAATACGGCACATTTGCCCAGCAATACCAAAAGGTCTTTCAGGATATCAAACAAAGGTTTATCCGGAAAGGCCTTCTGGCCTTTTGCCAAGGGCCGTTTCAATTTGATAAAAAAACCAAACTGGAAAAAATCTGCCTGCTTGTTCCCGTTGAATTCCAGGCCCATCTGCCCGGTATGTTTGAACGCCCCGTTACATCAGACCAAAAAGGGAGCGTTTCTGAAGACCGGATTCGAAAATTGCTGGCAGGCATCAGCCGCCCGGACGGGAAACCACTCAAACAAGACAGCGCCTTTAATATTGATCAAGACGGCTGTTTGAAGATCGGGAACAGTTCCTTTGGTATCAGCAGTTTAGAATCATGGCAGTACCGGCAGTGGAAAACAGAAGCTGCAAAAGATATGGGGGTTGCTGCGCATCTATATTCATTGGACTGCCTGTCGGCCCTGAAGGTGCTTTTTGCCAGTTTGAAACCGGATGAATGGATCGATCCGGAGCAGCTGAAACCGGCTTTGGATCTGTTCTGTAATTTTAGAAAACAGCCGGATATCGACCGGGTCTGCCGTCTGGGATGGGAAATGGGAATTCTGGAAACAGCATCCTTTGAAACCGGCACCGGTTACCGCCTGCACCGTCGCATGGGCGAGCCTTCCGGGGACACTCCTGAAAAACATTATGTCACAGATCCTGAAAGCGCCTGTATTGATTTCAACAAAATCCCTTTACCCGTGCTGGCGCAATTTTCGAAAATGGCAAGGTACCGGGTGGAAAACAAACAGATTTTTGCAGCGCCGGATCCGGTGATGATGGGCCGGCATCTGCAAGACATCCAGGATACGCCGTGGCTTTTCCGATTAATCCATCATTTGCCCGCATTCACAAATGTGTTTCAACAACTTGAAAAAAACCGGGGAAAGGAGATTATTCACCGGAATCTGCTGGTGGCACAAATCAAACATATTGGTTTACAAGCATCCCTTGAGAAAGCGTTATCCAATGAAGATGTCCTTTTTCTGCCCAATGGATTTATCGCCTTTCCAAAGGGGCTGGAAAACATGATTGAAAAAGCCGTGGTCCACCAAGGATTTGCCGTGAAACACGTGACACCATAAATCAGCCCATGTTTCCATGAGTATGACACATATGAAAAAAACGACATTGCCTGAAAAATACGCAGAACAACTGGATGAAACAGAATTGACCGATATTGAAAACCATGTACCGGATCTGAGAAAAGATCTTCATGTGTTTGTCAACTATATCAGCAGCCGAACCGTGAAGCGGTCTGTACGGGAAAACACACTTTCCAAACAGGATCTTGTTCGGCTGGCCAAACTGATTTCAGATCCTTTTGCCGTCTCGGATGTGGACGAACACGGGGAATCGGACTGGATCGATTTTATTGACGGTCTGGCCCTGCGCTTGAACTTTATTTTTTATGATACCGAAGGTGAGTATGCCGGTTACACCAGTCACAGCCCGTCTTTCCGGGATAATTATATTGAATTCAATGAAGAAATTTACACTGCATTTGTAAAAAAAAGCCTCCAGGAGCAGGAGCAGATGATGTTTGACAGTCTGGTTGATTCCTACTCAGACAGCAGAAATGAATTCTATTCTTCCAATGCCCTGAGCAGACTTGACCGGTTCAGCACCCGGGGGTGTGCAACCGGGGTGATGCCGTTTCTTGATTTCGGTAAAATCAGAAGAAGACTATTCGATCACCTGAAACACTATCCCCCCGGTGTCTGGTATTCAACCCCTTCATTAATCCGGCGGTTGAAAGACCTTGATCCGTACTTTCTTATTCCGGAAAAGCCAAGATACAAATATAAACATGACGAAAAAAAAGGGCGTTACTGCAATTTTTTTGAAGCAAAATATGGCGGTTATGAGCCAACAGTCAAACCAGCGGATCCGGATGCATTCCAGCGGGTGGAGGGCCGGTATATTGAACGGTTCCTGGAATATATCCCCTTGTGCATGGGGTATGTGGAACTGGTTTACGGGAAAAAACAGCAGGAAGACATCTTCCCTTCCATGGGGCAGGTCAAGGGATTCAAAGTGACCGACAGGTTCTTCCGGTTTATTAACGGTGCCGTTCCGGAGCCAAAGGTAACCATACTGCCAAATCACGAGATCCACATCGAATCAGGCAGCTATCCGGCAAATATGATTCACCGCCTCAGCCCCTTCGGCCAGATGATTTCAGAGGATAAAATCTGTGTCATGAAACTGGACCGGAAACGCATCATAGACTTCATGGTTGAAAACGATGAATTTGATGTAACAAAATTTTTAACCAGTATCAGCGCAGCCCCGCTGCCGCAAAATATTGTCACAGAACTTTCGGAATGGGAAGGGCGGTCCGACGTATTTGTTCTGTATGACACCTGCGGTCTGCTGGAAGGAAAATCCCCCCCATCGTTCGCCAATGATTTTCTGGTAGAAAAAATTACCAGGGACCTTTGTCTTGTCAGCTCCCCTGAAAGGGTGCTGGAAAAACTGGAAATCGCAGCCCGGGCACCGGTTGAAATCAGGCATGCCAACACAAAACTGTCTCCGCCGCCAAAGGGAATTACCAGCAGATACCTGAAAAAAGCCGCGAAAAAACAAAAACCAGCCGTCAAGGAACAGGTGGTTTTAAAACAAAAGACATTTGTGACCCTCTATTTTCAAAAGGCGCATATCTTTGAAATATTTACCAAAGCACTGGTCAAGGGAAAATGCCCCGTTGAAGTTGATAAGGAACGGTTGACAATCAGCTATGGATCGGCAGACAGGAAAAAAGTAACCGCCATTTTGAAAGATCTTCGAAAAATTTACCGCATCAGGATCGAGGACGTTTTGTCGTGACAACCCAGCCGCCAGACGGCCCCCTTATCATTCAAAGTGACCGGACCCTGATGCTGGAAACAGCGCATCCTCTGTACGGGCCCTGCAGAGATTTTCTGGGCCTTTTTGCCGAACTTGTAAAATCGCCGGAATATATCCACACCTACAAGGTCAGTCCGTTGTCCATGTGGAATGCCGCGGCCCTGGATATTCCCTTTGAGGCAATCCTGGATGGTCTGCACCGGTTTTCCCGGTATGAACCGCCGGGGAATGTATTGTCGGATATAAAAGAATGGTACGGGGTTTACGGCCAACTGGTCCTGACCAAAGAATCTCTTGACCGGCTGCGGCTGCAGGTTTTTGATAAGGTCATTTTATACCGGATCAGCCGAAATGAAGATCTGGCCGGTTTCTGGAAAGAATCTGTCACAGACGGGTGGCTGGTGGATACCGACCAGCGGGGAAATGTCAAACAGGCCCTGGTCAAGGCCGGATATCCTGTTAAAGATTTGTGCGGATATGCGGCCGGCGATGCCCTGGCCCTGGAACTCAAAGATGTGGACACTGCGGGAAATGCCTTTGCACTTCGGGACTATCAGGAAGAAGCCGTGGATATTTTTTACCAGGGAGGTCGGTCTTCCGGGGGAAACGGTATCATTGTCCTGCCCTGTGGTTCAGGAAAAACCATTATCGGGCTGGGGGTTATTTCCAGTATAGCCGGGCATACATTGATCATTTCCACCAATAATGTCTCGGTCCACCAATGGCGTAATGAACTGCTGGCAAAAACCAGCCTTGATCCGGATGCTGTCGGAGAATTCACAGGACTTGCAAAAAATATAAAACCCGTGACCATCACTACGTATCAGATGCTCACGTATCGTCAAAACAAGACAGAACCCATGCACAATCTTAACATTTTCAGTCAGAACAACTGGGGGCTGATTATTTACGACGAGGTGCACATGCTGCCGGCCCCGGTTTTCAGGGCCACCACCGGCATACAGGCCAAGCGGCGGCTGGGGCTGACCGCCACCCTGGTCCGGGAAGACGGGAAAGAGGATGACGTGTTTGCCCTGATCGGTCCCAAACGGTATGATATTCCATGGAAAACATTGGAGAACAAGGGATTTATTGCAGAGGCTTTGTGCACGGAGTACCGGGTTTCCCTTCCCCCGGATGAAGAGGTGCAATATGCCCTGGCCTCTAAAAGACAGCGGTTTCGCATTGCATCAGAAAATTCCCTGAAGATAGACATTGCCAGAGAACTCATTGCCAATCACCCGGATGACAGCATCATGATCATCGGTCAGTATATTTCCCAGCTGGAAACCATGGCAGCTGCCCTGGCTGCACCTTTGATCACCGGGAAAACCAGGCATCCGGACAGGGAAAAACTGTATGGGGACTTCAAGAGAGGAACATGCCGGGTACTGGTTGTTTCCAAGGTGGCCAATTTCGCTGTTGACCTGCCCGACGCCAATGTCATGATCCAGATTTCCGGCACTTTCGGTTCCCGCCAGGAAGAAGCCCAGCGCCTTGGACGGATTCTTCGGCCCAAGAAAAAGCTGTCCCGGTTTTATACCCTGGTATCCAAGGGAACGGATGAACAGGAATTTGCATTGAACCGCCAGTTGTTTCTGGTGGAACAGGGCTACAAGTATGAGATACGGTATTTTGATCCTGGCAGCTAGTGTCCGTGGAAATAAAAATGGACGATCGATGTCAGAAAGGCGGTCCCGGGGATGCAAGCTGGTTGGCTGGTCTGGTTTTGATCGCATAAAGGGTTCAAGGACCTGCAGGTCAGATCCCTTTTTTTGAAAAAACATATGCCTTGACGGTTTGTGCCGATCTTGGGTAAAATTTTATTTCTTGAAATGTTGAACAGTGGCAAAAACCATGAACAATGAAAGGAACGCCCATGGATCCTGAAAAAATTATGGATAATTTAACAAAGGAGCTGGGCCTGGCATTCAAAGGGATGGCCAAGGCCAAAAACATTGAACAAAAAGAAGCACACAGCAGAGTGATAAAAAATTTATGTGAATCTTTGGGGGTGTTTTTGGATTTTGCCAGCATGATGCCTTATGAAGACTTATATGATGAAGATGAAGATTATGATGATTAAAGGCTGATGGCGGTTCATCAAGCCAGGAAAGCTGATTTTTTTTGAAAAAGTTTGCACACCGCAAAAAGATCACTCCCCTGTGAGATCAGGAGAAAACCATGTTTGACATCCAGAATTACGGCAGCTTCATTGCAGCGGTGGTAGTGTTTCAGCTTATCCCCGGGGCAGGGACCATCAGCATTTTGAACGCCACTGCCCGGAACGGCATGGGCGCCGGGATGAAAGCGGTTTTCGGCACCCTTTCAGGGGATTTCATATACATGTGTGCCGCTGTCATGGGACTGGCCGCCATCCTGGGGGCCTGCCCGGGTATACTGGCCGGTGCCCAGTGGGCCGGGGCCGCATATCTGTGCTGGCTGGGGATCAGGCTGCTGGCCGCATCCGTGAAAGACGCGCCCGCTGCCGCAGCTGTGCAGCAGACCGGCTGGATCTATTTCCGGCAGGCCCTGGCAGTCAGCCTTACCAACCCCAAGGTCATCATGTTTTTCATGGCGTTTTTCCCGTTGTTTCTCAGCCCTGAATCAACGCCTCTCACCCTGGTGATCCTGATGGTGCATGTTTCCGTTATCAGCTTGTTGTACCAGATCTGCCTGGTCATTGTCGGCAATGCCGCGGCCGGCAGGCTTGTCCGGTGGCCCTGGGCCAGACGGATCGCCGTCCGCCTGGCCGGGATTGCCTTGATCGGATTCGGGGTGCGGCTGGCTGCCAGAAACTGACTTGTTTCGTACCCTTCTGATAAACCAAGACCTGGATTTTGTGAATGGGTGATTCTGTGGTTGTCAAAACAAGGAATTTTTTTTATACATTCATGTAGGTTAGCAATCAAGCTGTATAGTTACCTTTCTTTATTATATTCTATATGGCTTTACATGAAATTTTGTATACAGGTGATAATTGATACAAACCGATAAAGAATTCTGGTGCGCCTCGTTGCTTATCTTCCTGGTTTCTTTGACCACTTTATTTTATGCCTGCGGAACAGGTTTAGAAAACAGCCGGAAAACGCTGCGTCAGACTGCAGGAGAAATCAATGCCATGTTTGTTACGGCCAGGGATGGGCTCGACACGCTGAAAATTAGATATAAGTCCCTGATAGCGAATAAGAATAATATTGGCGGCATTTACAGCAAGGAGCGGTATGCCTACAGTAAGGACTATGTATATTATACGCCTTATGATGATGGGAACTGCGAGGTTTGGGCCTCGGGCCATATCCCTGTAGGAAAGACCGAACGCCAAAGGATCAGGCTGCTTGAACACCTCTGTCCAGACCTGAAAACCATGTGCCATCAGAATGATTTTATCACCCCGGTCTACAGTGGCGGTGTACTGGAAGGAACATTGGGCATTGATATCACCATTGACAAGATTGTTCAGCGTTTTGGGGCTCTTTCTGAAAGAAACCGGATGGTCGTTACTTCCGAAACCTTGCCGGTGAGCGTCAACAAAAACAGTTTCGGCATCCTTGGAATAAAAGGGCTTGAAAAATTTAATTACCTCAGGAAAGCCCCGGAAAACAAAACCATTGCCGCGTCTCTGATGATGTCGGAAAGCCCCCGCAAAGAAATCCAAAAGATTGCCAAATGGATCCAATCGGATGCCGCTGAAACAGTTCTGTCGGTTTCAGGGTGTATGTATCGGTTTTACAAAGTCCATATTTCTGAAGTGGACTGGTTTTTGATCGAATTTGTGCAGGACTGAATGAAACTGAAATCCAGAATTCTGATCAGTTTTTCCGGACTAGTCTGTATC
>JAABSA010000021.1 GCA_011390635.1 Desulfotignum sp.
AACAAGGGAAAATTGGAATTAAAAGCCGCATATGGCCTAAGCCGGTCATATCTGGAAAGGGGCCCCCTGGACAAAGAGCTGGCCACTTTTTATTTGAAACAGGGGGAACCGGTCATTATTCTGGATGCCAAAAAAGACATTCACACCAAATACCACAAGGAAGCCGAACTAGAGGGTATCACCAGTATTCTGGCCGTACCCATCCCGTTTAAAGGCGAAATTATCGGCATTCTCCGGCTGCTCACAGAACAGGTGCGCCAGTTTTCCCATGCAGATATCAATTTCGCCCTGGCCATTGCCGAACAAAGCGGTATTGCCATCCAGCGCGCGATTGATTTCAACCGGCTGAAACAGATATGCAAAGAATAGCATCAACTTTTTAGAAAATGGAGTTATTCATGAAATTTACAATCGATCACTTCAACATCAATGTCCTGGATCTGGAAAAAAGCCTGACCTTTTATGAAAAAGCTTTGGGTCTTCATGAAACCCGCCGCAAAACCGCGGATGACGGCAGCTATATCATTGTGTTTCTGGAAGACGGCACCAGTGCCAGCAAGCTGGAATTGACCTGGCTCAGATCACAGGAAAAACCCTATGATCTGGGGGATGAGGAATTTCATATCGCCTTTAAAACCGATGATTTTGATGGAGCTTATACCCTGCACAAAAAAATGGACTGCATCTGCTTTGAAAACAAGGAGATGGGCATCTATTTTATCAATGACCCGGACGGATACTGGCTGGAAATTGTGCCGAAGCGATGATTTCATTTTCTTGAACAAGTCACCCGAAAGCTGACACACCTTATGTTTATCCCCACCACCATGCCGGAGGTCAAGGCCCTGGGCTGGGACCGGCTGGAGATTATCCTGGTCACCGGCGACACCTATATCGACTCGCCCTTCATGGGCGTGAGCGTGATCGGAAAGGTGCTTTTGCACCAGGGATTCAAGGTGGGGATCATTGCCCAGCCGGACCTGGACACCCCTGAAGATATCCTGCGTTTAGGACGTCCCTCCCTTTTCTGGGGGGTTACGGCCGGGGCCGTGGATTCCATGGTGGCCAACTACACAGCCCTGAAAAAACGGCGGCAGAAGGATGACTACACCCCGGGACATGTGAATGACCGAAGACCGGACCGGGCGGTCATAGCCTATGCCAACCTGATCCGGCGGTTCTGCAAACCCGCTGCCCCCATTGTGATCGGCGGTATCGAAGCCAGCCTGCGGCGCATGGCCCATTATGACTTCTGGTCCGACAAAATCCGGCGGTCCATTCTGTTTGATGCCAGAGCCGATGTGCTGGTGTTCGGCATGGGACATGCCACAATTGCAGCCCTTGCCCGGGCATTGAAACAGGAAAAGTCCTTTGATCATATTCCGGGGGTCGCCTATATTGCCAAAACAAAAACAGGGAAAGAACTGCCCTCCTTTGAAACAGTTGCCAAAAACAGGCGGGCATATATCGATGCGTTCACCACCTTTTACCGCAATACCGATCCTCTCACCGGACAACAACTGTGCCAGGCCCACCAGGACCGGTACCTGGTCCTGAATCCGCCGGTACCGGTGTCCACCACCGCACAGATGGATGAGATCCATGACCTGGCGTATGAACATGATGTGCACCCTTTTTACCGGGCCATGGGACCGGTGCGGGCCCTGGATACCATCCGGTTTGCCATCCCCACACATTACGGGTGTTACGGCGAATGCCGGTTTTGCGCCATCACGGTGCACCAGGGCCGGACCGTCCAGTGCCGGAGCACGGCATCCATTCTCCGGCAGGCCCGGCAGTTCACCGCCCATCCGGATTTTAAAGGAAACATAATGGATCTGGGGGGCCCCACCGCCAACATGTACGGGTATGAGTGCCCAAAAAAATTGTCACAAGGGGCCTGTCAGGACAAAGCCTGCCTGTTTCCTGAAATCTGCAAAACCCTGCGGCCCGACCATTCCCGATACCTGGATCTGCTGGAAAAACTCACCGCCCTGCCCGGCATCAAAAAGGTGTTTGTCAACTCCGGGATCCGGTATGACCTGATCATGCAGGACAAAAAACACGGCAGTGCGTTCTTGAAAAAACTGGTGACAGACCATGTGTCCGGCCAGCTCAAGGTGGCGCCGGAACACAGTGAAAAACAGGTGCTTTACCATATGGGCAAACAGACCATTGACGATCTGCTTGCCTTCAAGTCCGCCTTTGACAACATATCTGCTGCATGCGGCAAGCCCCAGTTTTTAACCTATTATTTTGTGGCAGCCCACCCCGGATGCACCCAAAAAGAGATGGCGGCCCTGAAACGGTTCATCAGTGAAAACCTGAAAACCCATCCCGAGCAGGTCCAGATTTTCACCCCCACCCCGTCCACTTTTTCCACGCTCATGTATTATACCGGCCAGGACCCCTTCACCTGCAAGCCGTTGTTTGTGGAAAAGGATCCGGCCAAAAAACAGCGGCAGAAAGACATTGTTACCTCCCGAACCCGGCCTGAAAAAAACCCTATACACCGCAGGAGATAGCCGGAAATGCAATAGATCGGCATCCATCTTTTATTCCTTGAATATGCGTTGATGCATCTTCCTGATTGTTTCCGGTGTGGTGCCGCAGCACCCGCCAATGATTTCAACCCCCAGTTCCCGTATTTTTTTCATGTTTTCGGCAAACAGGTCGTCGCTTTCCGGATAAAACGCCTGGTTGTCTGCTGTGGGTCGCGGCATTCCGGCATTGGGTTGAATTATCACAGGGATATCGACACATTTGCGGATCTGCGCCGCCAGCCGGACCATATCGGTGCTGTCCAGGGAACAGTTGGCGCCCACCGCAGCCACCCCTTTATCTGCAAGGGTTTTCATACTGTGTTCCGGTGTATTCCCAAAGATTGTGAAAAACCCTTTCGGGGTTTCTTTAAAGGTCATTGAACAGAAAATCGGTTTATTCGAAACAGACTGGATGGCCTGCACCAAACAGAGGCCGGCATTGAGATCAAAAACGGTTTCGATAAGAAACAGATCAACCCCTTCCTCTTCCAATATCTGGGCCTGACGGGAAAAATTGTCCTTCATCTCCTCAAAGGAAACCGGACCGGCAGGTGCCAGCATATCTCCCATGGCACCCATGTCTGCTGCCACATATTGATCCGGACCACAGGCCGCTTTTGCCAGCCGCACCCCTTCTGTGTTGATGCGTTCAAAATCTTTGTCCGCCCCCATTTTCTCAAGTTTGTAAAATGATGCCCCGTAAGTGTTTGCCGTGACCACATCTGCCCCGGCATCAATGTAGTCGGCGTGAATCTGCCGGATAATCTCCGGATGTCTGATGTTCCAGTATTCCGCCGCTTCATTTCCTGCCAGTCCATGACTGATCAGGATCGATCCCATGCCGCCGTCAAGCAGCAGTCCGTGTCTGCGTATTTTTTCAAGAATGTCCATAATTTCCATTTTTCCAAAGTCCATATTCACTGATTGAAAAATATTATCAGGTATATCATTGTATTGGTATCAAAAAATTTTTAAACCTGAATTGTCCATAACAGGATATCATTGCGTGCCAGAATTGATTAATGAAAATTTATCTTATGATTGAATCCGATCCTGGTAAACTTTATCATCTCTATTTTTTTTAACGTACCGGACCTGCTGATAGTCAGAATCGGTTGTGTGCCTTTGGGATATGAAATTGACAAAAGAAATTATGAGGCGTAAATTTCATTGAAAAATAAAAATTCAGCATCTCTCCAAGCATAGCAAAAAAGGAGGGCCGTATGGCCTTAAGAAATTCAATTAACGGTACTTTTGGCTGGTGCGGCAGATTTCTGAAAGTTGACCTTTCCGATCGGTCCAGTCAGGAACTTGAAACCCGGGATTACAGCGGGCTTTTCCTGGGAGGACGGGGAATCGCCGCCCGTCTTTACTGGGATCTGGTACCGGCAGCCATTGGTGCATTTGCTCCTCAGAACCACCTGATTTTTATGACCGGCCCCATCGGCGCTACCGGTGCCCAGGGCGCATCCCGTTTTACAGTAACTGCCAAATCTCCCATGACCCTGCCGGAAGGATACTGCTACGGGAACATGGGCGGTTTTTTCGGACCATATTTAAAGCGGGCCGGATTTGACGGACTGGTGGTTACCGGCAGGTCGGAAAAACCGGTCTACCTTTACATCAAAGACGGTACCGTCACATTTAAAGATGCCGCAGACCTGTGGGGAAAAGGGGTTTACAGTATCAGCAGGGCCATCAAATCAACCCACGGTAATGCAGCACGGTTTGTCACCACGGGTGTGGCAGGTGAAAATCTCTGCCGCAGCGCCAATATCATGACTGACAATGAAGGCAGCTCCACCGGAGGATTCGGTGCGGTCATGGGATCAAAAAACCTTAAGGCCATAGTGGTTTCAGGAACGGGAAGTCCGGTTGTGGCTGATCCGGAAGCGCTGAAAAAACTGAATAAGCTGACCATTGCGTTGAACCGGCGTGATCCCATGATGCTGCCTTTTGCCCCGGATCAGGTGAAACGGACCGGGAAATCTTCCTGTTATCAGTGCGGTGTTGACTGTTTGTACCGCAATCGGCTCAGGACCGCCACAGGAAAAGAGGTCGTCAGGAAATGCCAGTCCATGTTTGTCTATTTTCAATGGGTGGCCGGGCGGCCTGGAGAATCAGCTGAAACTGCTGTTACGGCCACCGGCATCTGCAATGATTTGTCCCTGTGCACAATGGAGATGTTCAATATTATTAACTGGCTGTCAGCCTGTGACAAAGCGGGCTGCTTAACTGAAAAACAGACAGGGCTGAACATGTCACAGCTTGGTACGCTTGATTTTTTTAATGATCTGGCCACCATGATTGCTGAACGCAAGGGCTTTGGCGATATCCTGGCCGAGGGGCTGCTTCGGGCCGGTGAAAAACTGGGACCCGAAGCCAGGGCCTGTTTTGCTCCGGAAGTTGGCGGTGTGGGTGACGGAGCAACCTATTCTGCAAGGGAATACCTGATGAACGGCCTGCTTTATGCATTTTCTCCAAGACAGCCCATTGCCATGCTGCATGAGGTCAGCCGCCTGACCGGATTATGGGGAATGCACAAGGCCAATCCGGACAGTTCTCCGGTTTCAAACGAAGTTTTCAGGAAAGCTGCCGGGCGGTTCTGGGGTCACAATAAAGCCTGGGACCTTATGACCATTGATGGCAAAGCCCAGGCCGCTGTTCACATCATTGACCGGACCTGCACCAAAGACAGCCTGCTGCTGTGTGACTCCATCTGGCCGCTCATGGTCTCCTGGCACACACCCGACCGGGTTGGAGACCCTTCACTGGAAAGTCGTATTTTCACTTCTGTAACCGGAATCGAGACAGATGAAAAAGAGCTAAACAGATATGGTGAGCGCATCTTTAACCTGGAGCGTGCCATCATGATCAGAGAAGGAACCCGCCCATTGACAGATGATGATGTGGCTGAGTTCAACTATACCCAACCCGTGCAGACGGTTTTTATGAACCCGGATGTTCTTATCCCTGGTCCTGATGACAAGGTATTGAGCAGAAAAGGGATGGTTTTGGACCGTAAAGATTTCCAACAGATGAGAAAAGAATTTTACCAGATCAGGGGCTGGAATCCGGAAACAGGTGTACAGTTCGACTCAACGTTAGACAGACTATCTCTGAAACACTTGTAAGGGAGCTTATCATGACACCGCATACCGATATTTCCGGAGACCGGGTAAAAGAGATAATCAGGGAATTTATCGATTCATCGCCATTGAACACCATGGAAGACGGCACGGGTGAGCCGGCCTGGGCACATTCGGGTTGTGTGACGGGCTGATTACCCAAAGTGGCAAGGCCTTGCGGACCGGATCGATTGTGGCGAAACTGTCCATCGAACCGCCCCCCCGCCCATCGCCTGACAGCCATTTTTATCCGGAATCTTTGATTTTTTTCTTGAAAAGCAGCTTTCAAAAAGATTGACAAAACCAATGAAATGGTTTAACCATTAAAAAATTGATTTTGGCCAATGATTTATTCCTGTATAATTTAATCATTCAGGAGGGCATATGACCCGCAACAGAATAGAGCAACACCCGGTATTGACGGTGCCTGAGATAAAGGAAGTGCCGTTTTACTGGAATAAGACAAAATTGTCCGCCCGAAAAAATGAGATGATCTCATCCGCCCTGTTTGCCAATGACATCAAAATTTTCGGTCTTCACCACAAAGATGGATCAGCCCAGGGTATTTTCTGCGCCAACGGCCAGTGCGCCCAGTGCACGGTCATTGCCAACGGGATTCCGGTCAAGGCCTGCATGACCCGGGTGACCGAAAACATGATCGTGGAAAGTGTGGAAGGTCTGCCAAAGCTGCCGGATGTGGATAAAGTCCCCCCTGTCTCGGATATTGAACACCTGACCACGGAGGTGCTCATCATCGGCGGGGGCCCGGCCGGACTGTCCGCAGCCCTGCAGCTGGAGGAACACGGGGTGAACGCCATCATGGTGGATGACAAGGATGCACTCGGGGGCAAGCTGGTCCTGCAGACCCACAAATTTTTCGGGTCGGTGGAAGACTCTTATGCCGGCATGCGGGGCATGGATATCGGAAAAATGCTGGCAGACAAAGTGGAGGCTGCCGCCCACATCGCGGTGTGGAAAAACAGTACCGCCCTGTATGTGTTTGATGACAAAAAGGTGGGCATTCTCAAGGACGGGGTGTATAAAATCGTCACCCCCAAGGTAATCCTCAATGCCGCAGGTGCCAGGGAAAAATTTCTGCGGTTCAAGGGCAACTCCCTGTCCGGGGTTTACGGTGCCGGGGCGTTCCAGACCCTGGTGAACCGGGACCTGGTCAAACCCACGGAACGGCTGTTCATCATCGGCGGGGGCAATGTGGGAATCATTGCGGGATACCACGCGCTTCAGGCCGGGATCCAGGTGGTGGGACTGGCAGAAGCCCTGCCACTATGCGGGGGATACCGGGTCCATGAAGACAAACTCAAGCGCTTCGGGGTCCCCATCTACACCTCCCATTCCATCATCTCCGCCAACGGCACCCAATCCGTGGAATCGGTGACCATCGCACAGATCGATGACACCTTCACCCCCATTGCCGGCACGGAACAAACCTTTGCCTGCGACACCATCCTGATTGCCGTGGGCCTGGAACCGGTGGGAGAATTTGCCCAGGAAGCACAGACAGCAGGCATCCGGGTGTTCAGCGCAGGGGATGCCGCAGAAATTGCCGAAGCCTCATCCGCCATGTTCAACGGCAAGATCACCGGGCTCAACATTGTGCAGCACTTCAAGCCTGAGGTACCCCCTATTCCGGATGACTGGTTCCAAAAAGCCGACATCCTCAAATCCCATCCCGGCCCGGTGCAGGAACTGGTACCCCCGTCCAATGAGGACGGGGTGTTTCCCATCATGCACTGCAAGCAGGAGATTCCCTGCAACCCGTGCAGCACGGTGTGCCCGGAACACTGCATCACCATGAAAGGAGATCCCATCAAGGGGATGCCGAAGTTTGACGGCGAATGCAAAGGGTGCATGAAATGCCTGACCATCTGTCCGGGATTGTCCATCACCCTTGTGGATTTCCGCAAAGACAAGGAGTACCCCACGGTGTTCCTCCCCTATGAGGTGGGTAACGTGCCCGTGGCCAAGGGAGATACCATCCAGTGCGTGGATGTGGACGGCAACCCTTTGGGGCAGTTCACCGTGCTGGGGGCCAAAACCACCAAAGACAGTGACAGAACCATTGTTGTCCGGATCAAGGTGCCCAAAGCCATTGCCAAAAAAGTGGTGGGGTTCACCATCCAGGACCAGGCCGTGTATGACAAACTGACTGAAAAAATCCCGTTGGACCATATCAGGGACGAAGAGGTGGTCTGCCTGTGCGAACGGGTAACCGCCGGGGAGATCCGGGACCTTGTGAAAAAAGGGATCACGGACATGAACCAGATCAAGGCCCTGACCCGGGCCGGCATGGGACCCTGCGGGTACAAAACCTGTGAAAACCTGATGATGCAGATCTTCAGAGCCGAACAGATCGCTGCCGAAGATATTGTGAAAAATATCCGCCGGCCGTTGTTTATCGAAGTCCCCCTGGGAAAATTTGCCAATGGAGGTGAATCATGAACCATTTTGATGTGATTGTCATCGGTGCCGGTTCCGTCGGAGTGCCCACAGCCATGGCCCTGGCAAAGGAGAAACTGAACGTTCTGACCATCGATACCCTGGCTTCTCCCGGCCAGGGACAAAATAAAAAAGCCATCGGCGGTATCCGGGCCACCCATTCGGACAAGGGAAAAATCACCACCTGCCTGCGCAGTATCGAGATCTTTTCCACCTGGGAAGAGATGTACGGGGATGATATCAGCTGGATTCAGAACGGATACAGCTTTCCTGCATATACGGATGAGGATGCGAAAAAACTAAAGGATCTGATGAAAATACAAAAATCCTTTGACCTGGACATCGACTGGCTGTCTGCTGAAGAATACACCAAAATTGTGCCCGGCATCAACATGGATGGATTGCGGGGCAGCACCTTTTCCCCTAAAGACGGCAGTGCATCTCCCTTGCGGGCCGTCAATGCGTTTTGCTTTAAAAGCATGGAATACGGGGCCCAATACCGGTTCAAGGAAAAGGTCACAAAAATTGAGATCCCGGGCAGAGATGAGATCAAAGTGACCACGGACAAGGATGTGTACACAGCATCACATGTGATCAATGCGGCCGGCAATTATGCCCGGCAGATAGGTGCCATGGCGGGCATCGACCTGCCGGTGGAGCCGGACAGTCACGAAGGGGCCATCACCGAACCGGTGCAGCGGTTTTTCGGGCCCATGATCGTGGACCTGCGGCCCTGTCAGGACCCTGCCACCGAGGATTCCGCCAATTATTATTTTTACCAGAACAATGAGGGCCACGTGATTTTCTGCCTGACCCCCAAACACCTGATCAAGGGCACGGCCTCGGAAGCCACCTCTGTGTTCCTGCCCCAGGTGGCCAAGCGCATGGTGACGTTGTTCCCCAAGCTGGCCAATCTAAAAGTAAGACGTACCTGGCGGGGGCAGTATCCCATGACCCCGGACGGATTCCCCATTGTGGGGCCTGTGAAAGAACATTCCAATTTCATCAATGCCGTGGGCATGTGCGGTCAGGGGTACATGCTGGGGCCGGGACTGGGGGAACTGCTGACCCGGATGGTCACTTCCCGGTTGACAGATGAGGACCGGGATGTTTTAACACATTTTAATCCATACAGGGATTTTTCCGGCATGGAGCAATTCAAATAGAACAACAAGGCTTTCTTATGTTCAAACGCGCCAAACAGAACCGGGTGTTCCAGGATGTGGTGGAACAGATACAAGATGCCATTGTGACCAAAAAACTGGCACCCGGGACCCGGCTGCCGGCGGAACGCGACCTCAAAGAGATGTTCAACACCAGCCGGGGAACCCTCAGGGAGGCCTTGCGGGTGCTTGAGCAGAAAGGGCTCATCGAGATCAAGCTGGGAGTCACCGGCGGTGCAATTGTCAAGCGCATTGATACAGATCCCATCATGGAATCTCTGGCATTGCTCATCCGATCCGGAGAGGTGTCCCTGGGGCATTTGTCAGAATTCCGCATCAAAATCGAGGGCAGTCTTGTGGAACTGGCAACAGAACGGGCCACCCCTGATGACATCCAGGAGATGGAGCGGTTGTTTGCAAAGGCCAGGCACTGTTTTGAAAACCAGGACTGGGAAACGTTTTTAAAGACCGATGAAGCCATGCACACCTTTATCGGTTTCATGACCCGGAATCCGGTGTTTCAGTTTGTTCAGAAAAGCATCCATGAAAATATCCACCGCTATTACCGGGATTATCTGCCCATGAACCATGAACGGACCCTGGAAAATCTCACCGATTTTGAAAAGATTATTGCCGCCATGAAGGCAAAAGACGGTGCCACCGCATCTGCCATCATCACGGACCATGTCCGGCGGTTCCATGACAAAATGACAGGAAAACAGCCATGAAGCCCGTTGCCCAGACCCCGTCCCCTCCGGATGCCGCCGCCCGCAAAGCGGTCAAACCGGTGATCTGCTATCCCACAGCCACCCTGCCCCAGCCGGATATGGCCATGGTTGCGGCTGCCAGAGACACCCTTGAGATGACCCAAAAAATTATCGTTCCTCCCAGGGATGCCCGCACCTTCACGGTGCCGGCAGGCCATTTTTTCAAGATTGTCAGTGTGGAAGGCCCCCAGGTGGGAGATCTGAATCTATGGGCACGGCAGGATCTTTCAGAAAAATTTTACAGTGGCAAGACCCGGGCTTTGCACGGCACCCACCTGGGGGTGGGAGACCGTTTGTGGAGTGGATTTCCCTATCTGCGCCCCATGGCCACCATCACATATGACACCCTGGACTGGTACGGATTTGATGCATACGGCGGCGGGGTGCACGATGTCATCGGCACACGGTGTGACCCTTATACCGGACGGCTTTTGGGCGGCACAGACTACCATCACTGCTGCCACTCCAACCTGACCCGGGCCCTGGCAGCTGAAACAGGACTGCCCCTTCTTGAGGCAGAACACCATGTCCATGATGTGCTCAATGTGTTCATGTGCACAGGATTTACCAAAGATACCCACCAGTATTTCATGAAGGCCAGCCCGGTACGCCCGGGGGATTTTCTGGAATTTTTTGCGGAAATTGATCTGCTCGGGGCCTTGTCCACCTGCCCTGGGGGGGACTGCAGCACCGAACATTCCAGTGATGCAGCCGCCTGTTATCCCCTGGAGATCCAGATTTTTACGCCGGATCCTGAAACCCTTTCCGGATGGTCATCCCCAAAACCGTCTGCCTATTCCCGGGGGCATGGCCTATAACATCTGACGTAATGCCAGGGCGGCGGTCATTTAAAATGTGGTTTCAATGGCCTGGACAACCGCCTGGACAATGGTATCTATCTGGGCTTTGGTGATAATCAGGGCCGGGGCAAAATACATGGTGTTGTTCAATCCTTCCAGGCTGGCATTGGTCCGGCCTGCGATCACCCCCCGGGCCAGAACATTTCCCAGAAGAGCCGCCATCTGTTCTTCGGTCACAGGTGTTCTGGCTGCCTTGTCCTGCACCAGTTCAACACCGCAGAACAATCCCTGCCCCCGCACATCTCCCACACAATCATACCGTTCGAGCGCAGACAACTGCTCACGCAGATAGGCCCCCATGACCCGGCTGTTTTCCACCAGGTTTTCGGTTTCAATAATGCGCAGGTTTTCCATGGCTGCTGTCAGCCCACCGGTGCACCCCCCGTATGTGGAAATATCCCTGAAATAGTTAAACCGTGTGTTTGGATCTGAAGGGTCATTTAGAAACAGATCATAGATATGCTGCTTGACCACGGTGGCGGACAAGGCACCGTACGAGCTGGTAAGCCCTTTGGCAAGGGTCACAATATCCGGGTCCACATCAAAATGGTCATGGCCCCAGAATTTGCCGGTTCTTCCGAATCCGCACACCACCTCATCCATGATCAGCCAGATATCATATTTGCGGCAGATCTGCTGGAGTATGGGAAAATATTCAGGCACCGGCACAAGGATGCCCCCGCCGGCGGTGATAGGTTCCACAATCATTGCCCCCACTGTATCAGGCCCCAGATTTTGGATAATATCCTCCACTTTTTTGGCACAGGCAATACCGCACCCCGGGTATCGGGCATCATACGGGCAGCGGTAACAGGCACAATGTGCAAATTCCACAAACCCCTCCATGAAAGGCCCGAAATCTTTTTTGCGCAGATCCTGACCCGAAGCGCTCATGGCCCCCATGGTGGTGCCGTGGTAATCTCTGTTTCTATACAGGATCTTGTATTTGCCCTTTCGTTCCGGAATGATATGCGCGGCCTGGCGCACCATCTTAAAGGCTTTTTCATTGGCCTCTGAACCGGAGTTGGAAAAAAAGACCTTGCCCATTTTCGGCATTTTTTCCAGCAGTTTTCCGGCAAACCGGATGGCCGGCACAGTGCCGTAAACCCCGGCAAAATAGGGCATTTTTTTCATCTGGGCACACACCGCATCGGCAATGGCATCCCTGCCGTATCCCGCCAGTACGCTCCATACCCCGCCGGCAGTGGCATCCAGGTATTTTCTGCCCCGGATATCCTCCACCACAAGGCCGTCGGCCGCCACAATGATCATCTGTTCCTGGGTATCAAAACAGGCATGGGATTTTAAATGGTGCCACAGGTTGTTTTTGTCCCCATCCACCATAGTTTGAATTTCATCGGTGCCCCCTGTTTCGGGCTGCTGCATCATTTTCCTCCTTTTGCCGCCCAAAGGCCGTGTTGCACCCGTGTCATTATTGACAAAAACAGGACCCGGGCTGGTCATTCGGGCCGGCAGATCACGCTTTCTTGGCATTTAAATGGGCATATTTGTCCAGGTACCGCACGGGCAGGGCCAGGGCATCCCGTCTAAAAGGTTCTGCCAACACTTCTTTGCCCCCCTGGACAATGGCGTTTATCACCGTGGGTTTTTCCCAGGCAATGGCCTGTTTTACCGCATCACTTACCTGATCAGGATGATCAATGCGGATGCCTTTGGCCCCCATGTCTTCAGCCAGTTTTGCATAATCCGGGTTATCCGGCAGATTGGCACCAACAAACCGATTGTCATAAAAATCGATCTGGTTTTTCTTTTCCGCCCCCCATTCGTAATTGGTGGCCACAATGGCAATCACGGGAATGTTTTCCCGCACTGCGGTCATCACTTCCTGTATCCCGCTGATGCCGAATGCGCCATCCCCCTGAAAGGCGATCACCGGCACCTCGGGTTTTGCCAGTTTGCATCCCAGGGCTGCACCATAGGCAAACCCGCAGTTTCCCCAGGACAAGGCGGAAATATGCTGCCTGATCCCGTCAAACTTGAGATAGCTGTTGATCATGGAGGAGTTGTTGCCGATATCGGTTGTCACAATTGCATTTTTGGGAAGGGCACGGGTCCATTCCGCATGAAACCGCCTGGGGTGGATAGGGGAACTTTGATCAGAAGCGCTCCATTTTTTGAGTTCCGCAGCCCAGGTATCATTCTGAATTTTCACATCCGCCTGCCTGGCCGGATATTTTTCAAGATCCGGGAGAACGGATTTCACTGCCTTGAGCAGAAAGGAGGTAAATTCCTTTACATCCCCCACACTGTAAACATCGGCTTTTTTTGAAAGCCCCAGTGCGGCAACATTGTTATCACACTGGATTAATTTGGCATGTTTGGGCCAATAGTCAATATCATACTGGGGCAAGGTGCCAAACGGGCCCAGGCGGGTGCCTAAAGCAATGATAAGATCTGCTTTTTGTAAAATGCGCATGGCTGCCTTGGAACCACAATACCCAATGGGACCGCATGCCAGGTCATGGGTTGCAGGAAAAGTATCATTGTGAAGATAGGTGTTGCACACAGGCGCGGTCAGATATTGCGCCAGAGCCTTAACCTCTGAAAGGGCATCTGCCTGGCACACCCCGCCGCCGGATATAATTACGGGATAACGGGCCTGTCTGATAAGATCAGCTGCTTTTTCAATATCTGCCAAGCTGCCCGGTCCCCTTGAAATCAGCGGGGTTTTATAGATTTCATCATCACAGATCCCGTAAAAATGATCCCTGGGAATATTGAGCTGGGATGGTCCATTCAGATTTTTGGCCATGTAAAAACAACGCCGGGCCAGTTCAGCCATGCGTTTCCCGCTGGAAACCCGGACCTGGAATACCACGGATTTTTCAAACATGGCCATCTGGTCCAGTTCCTGAAATCCACCGGTACCAAGTCCCAGCGAACCGGTTTCCGGTGTAATGGCCACCACGGGGGAGTGGGCCCAGAAGGCGGCTGTCAACGCTGAAACAAAATTGGCTGCCCCAGGCCCGTTCTGGGCGATGCATGCCTGGGGCCTGCCCGTAATCCTGGCATACCCGTCCGCCGCGTGGCAGGCTGCCTGTTCATGGGCCACCGGTACAAAACGGATACCGGCTGCCGGAAAAAGATCCAGGGCATCCATAAAGGCAGAGCCCACAATGCCGAATACATGTTCCACCCCCTCTGCCACAAGGGTTTCCACCAATGCCTCACTGGGTGTCATTTTGGCCATATCATTACCTCCTGAAAAAAAGAAAAAACAGCAGCCGGCGCATTTCGTATCACCCTGATCCGCCATTTACATATCAAGATATTTGATATATCAGCCGTTTGTTTCTGTCAAGGCGTATGCCGTATACCGCCGGGGCCGACGTATTTACCATACAATAAAGACTTGAAAAATTTTGGCAAACCCCATACACTCCGGCAGATCAAATAATTGATTATTTTTTTAATCAGATATTTCAGGAGATATTTATGCAGACCCCCATTGACCAGAAAATTGTCAAGCAGGAAATTGATAACATGGGCCTTGAATCAGTTGGCCTGGCATCCATCCGGGAACTGAACCGGATTGTCAACAACATTGAAACCGCCTCCGGTGACCGGTTCATCCGCATGGAAATGGGGGTGCCGGGCCTGGCACCGCCGCAGATTGCCGTTGATGCAGAAATCGCAGCCTTACAACAGGGGGTGGGATCCAAATATCCACCCTTTGACGGCATTCCCCAGCTGAAAACAGAAATCTCAACCTTTGTAAAAAATTTTGTTGATGTCGACATTCCTGCTGAATCCTGCTTTCCCACGGTGGGGTCCATGCAGGGGTGTTACATGGCCATGATGTGCTGTGCCAGGCGCATCAAAGGCAAAGACCGCATATTGTTTATCGACCCGGGATTTCCTGTGAACAAACACCAGGCAAGGGTGCTGGGACTGCCCTATGCCCATTTTGACGTGTATGAATACAGAGGGGACAAACTGGGAGCCAAGCTGGAAACCTATCTGGAAAAAAATGATGTGGCCGCCATCATGTATTCCAATCCCAACAACCCGGCCTGGATCTGTTTTACTGCAAAAGAACTGGAAATCATAGGCAATCTTGCCACAAAATATGACTGCATTGTCATGGAAGATCTGGCCTATTTCGGCATGGATTTCCGGCAGAATTATTCAATTCCGGGGCAGCCCCCCTTTATCCCGTCCGTGGCCGGATTCACCGACAATTATATTCTGCTGATATCCAGCTCCAAATCCTTTTCCCTGGCCGGTCAACGCATCGGCATGACCGCTATCCCCCAAAAACTGTTCCATTCCACCGGCAATAATCTCAAGCCCTTTTTCGGCAGCGACCGGTTCGGATATGCCTATATTTTCGGTGCCATGTATGCGTTGACTTCAGGAGTTTCCCACTCCAACCAGTACGGGCTTTTGGGGTTGTTGAAAGCGGTGAACACAGGAGAATTTAATTTTGTGGACCATGTAAAGGAATACGGGGACCGCGCTTTTGCCATGAAAAAAATGTTTACAGAAAACGGATTCACCATCGTCTATGACATGGATGATGACCAGCCCATTGCGGACGGATTTTATTTTACCATTGCATATCCCGGATTCACCGGGATCGAACTGGTGGAGGAACTGCTCTATTACGGTATCAGCGCCATTTCTTTAACCACCACCGGCAGTGACCGGCACGAAGGGCTGCGGGCCTGTGTATCTTTAACCGGCAAAGAACGGTTCCGGGAACTGGCCGAACGGCTGGCAAAATTCCAGGCGGATCATCCCCTGGGAAGTGATTTTAAAATCATACATGCCTGATTTTTTATAACTTTTTTTGTGGACGGCCGGCCATCCTTGCACCGTCCGTCCACACATCCCTTACTCTTTGTCTTTCTTTTTGCGTTTTCCGGCTACGAGATGGCGCTTCTGGGCATGTAAAATGGTTTTGCGCAACCGTATGGACAACGGCGTGACCTCCACCATCTCATCATCCGCAATAAAATGGATGGCTTTTTCCAGGGTCATCTCCCGTACCGGTGTGCAGACCACATTTTCATCCTTGCCCGAGGCCCGCATATTGGTGAGCTTTTTTTCCTTGCAGGGATTGACATCGATATCCGTGGCCCGGTTATGCTCGCCGATAACCATGCCTTCATACACCGGAGTGCCCGGCACAATAAACAGCTGACCGCGGGGTTCCAGGTTGAACAGGGCATAGGGAACCGCACTTCCCTGACGGTCTGAAACAAGGGAGCCGTTATACCGTATGGGGAACTCCCCCCGGAAAGGCTCGTACCCGGCCAGGTAGGAATTCATGATTCCGGTGCCCCGGGTATCGGTGAGAAACTCATCCCTGTATCCGATGAGCGATCTGGAGGGAATGGAAAACTCAATACGGACCCGGCCTTTACCATTGTTGACCAGGTTGGTCATTTTGCCTTTTCTGATGGAAAGTTTTTCCGTGACCACCCCCATGAAATCTTCTTCGCAATCCACAAACAGATGTTCAATGGGCTCCCGTTTCTCCCCGTTTTCAAGCTTGTAAATAACCCTGGGACGGCTGACACAGATCTCGAATCCTTCCCGCCGCATGGTTTCAATGAGAATAGCCAGCTGCAGCTCGCCTCTGCCCTTGACCACAAAGCTTTCATCCGTTGTGCTTTCTTCCACTTCTATGGCAACGTTCATCAGGGTTTCCTTGAACAGCCGCTCCCGGATCTTTCTGGATTGCACATATTTGCCTTCCCTGCCGGCAAACGGAGAATTGGAAATGGCAAACTGCATGAACACCGTAGGCTCGTCCACAGTTATCCTTTTCAGGGCACAGGGTTCCTGGCGGGTACAGATAGTATCCCCGATTTTGACATCCTCGATGCCGGACAGAACCACGATATCGCCCGGATCGGCCCGGTCAACAGGCGCCAGAACCACACCTTTGTAGGATTGAAGCTTGGTCACCTTCAGAAGAATCTTGCGGTTGTTTTCTCCTAAACAGACCAGTGATTCATTGGATGCAACACTGCCGTTGAAAACCTTTCCAATGGCCAGCCGTCCCAGGTAGTCGGAATATCCCAGGTCTGACACCAGCATCTGAAAAGGAGCATCCGGGTCATAAGACGGCGGAGGCATTTCATCTATGATGGTATCAAACAGCACATGCAGATGGTCCACATCCGCATCCAGCTCTTTTTTGACAATACCATCACGGCCAATGGCATAAAAATAGGTAAAATCCAATTGCTCTTCCGTGGCTTCCAGATCGATGAACAGGTCATAGACCATATCCAGTACCTCATCAGGCCGGGCATCCTTGCGGTCGATTTTGTTAATGATCACCATGACCGGCAGATGGGCTTCAAAGGTTTTTTTCAGGACAAACCGGGTCTGGGGCAGCGGTCCTTCCGATGCATCCACCAGAAGAATGGCACTGTCCGCCATGGACAGGGCCCGTTCCACTTCCCCGCCAAAATCCGCATGGCCCGGAGTGTCGATAATATTGATCTTTACGTTCTTCCAGACCACGGAACAATTTTTGGCGGCAATGGTAATGCCCCGTTCCCGCTCCAGATCCATACTGTCCATGAGGCGCTCATCTACCTGCTGTCCTTCTCTGAACATACCGCTCTGGCGGAACATGGCATCCACCAGGGTGGTTTTACCATGGTCGACATGGGCGATAATGGCAATATTTCGCAAACTCTCGTTGGCTACACTCTGTTTTTTCATATTCTGCTCTTTGTTTATCACGACAGCTTTTGGACCTGATTTTCGGTGACGTAAACGCTGTCATCTTCAAACCCGGGGTTATGGACTGTGGCGAAAGGGTTAATAATCTTATTTGGACACCCGGGTGGTGCCGTCTGCCGCTGTGATAATTCTGACCCGGTCCCCCGGTGCCAGCACCACATCAGCCTCCTGGACCACAACAATGGTGGTGCCGCTGTCTTTTTTCACTACAATTTCAAGGCCGGGTTTTCTGGTGATGCCTTCTTCAGCAGCCGTACCGGCGGCCGCCCCGACCAGGGCGCCCAACACCGTTGCCACGGTTCTGCCGGACCCGCTTCCCACGGTACTTCCCAGCACACCGCCGGCAACACCGCCGGCTGCTGTTCCCACAGGTGTTTTGGTACCTTCTATGGTGATGTGCTTCACCGATTCCACAGTACCTGCCATTACATTCTGGGCTTTACGGGCATGATCTCTGGAATAGACTTCTCCCGACCGGCTGGATGCACAACCCGTTACCATGAGGGCGGCAACTGCCGCAACCAGCACAACACTTTTAATGGATGACACAGTATGCATGCTATTTTCCTTTTTTACTCAATGTTTGCGGTATATGATCTCATCCCATATGATGTAAACATGAATCTTGCCAAGCCGAGCGCCATAAAGGTGTCATAACCTGGATTATTCATAAAAAATATTATATCATATTTTTTTTATTTGCGCACCAGCTGCCTTACCAAAAAACAATTTTACCTTTGAAAACCATCTGACCCGCATCAGGATGAAAATACATACACCATGAAAATGTCATTTCAAAAACCGTTTTTAGACACCGCCGCAGAATCCATCTGTTCCGCAACCGGCATGACCATAAGGCACAGCCCGGAATGGACCGATATACAACTGACCCCCGTGTATCAAATCACCTTTCATCTGGTCGGCAAAAATATTGTAAGCACTTACCCCAAGGGAAACATCAGCTATGACGGCACCCTTGCGCTGTTCAAAAATTATGACCGGTTTTTGACAGCCTGTGGGCTTGAACGTACACCGTTCATTGAAATTTCAGATTACAGCGGCATCACCAATACCCCCACCCAGAGAACCCGGCTCAAAGTCCTGGCCCTGCTTCTGGAAAAGGTCAGAGAAAAACGGCTCATGGGCCATTTTGTATACAATGTGCCCAAACATATCCAGTGGATGTATAATATCGGCACCCATCTTAAAAAGCCGGGCATTCCGATGAAAGCATTGGATACCTATGCATCGGCAATGCAAAAAGCGCTTGCACTGGACCATGCCGGACCAAACAGAAAAAAAGGCAGCCTCACCGGTTTTTTGCGCTTTGTACAACGATATACCCCGGGTTACAGGCTGCGGGTCCACGCGGAAGAAGTTTTGGAATATATCGGGGCCATCAATTGGGATGAAAAAGGAATTCAGGCCGGCCATATAGGAACACACCACCCTTTCAGGGCGGTTTTTGATGCCCTTACGGTGCTGAAAACCGATTTTGACCACAGCCTGGCTGAACAAAAAAAATTCGAAAAAGAACTGACAAAACACAAGCACCATCTGGAAAGCCTTGTGGAAGAGCGCACCCATGCCCTTGAAGAGGCTGTGGTCCGGGCAGAAGAAGCCGCCCGGACCAAAAGTGAATTTCTGGCCAATATGAGCCATGAAATCAGGACCCCCATGAACGGTATCATGGGCATGGCTGACCTTATGCTGGATACACAGCTTTCATCGGACCAGCGCCAGCTGGTCACAACCATCACCACAGAAGCCCGGTCTTTGATGGATATCATCAACAGTATTCTGGATTTCTCAAAAATTGAAGCCGGCAAAATGGAACTGGATCACACAGCATTCAATCTGCGGTTTCTGTTTGAAGATGTTGCTGCAACCTGCGGTATCGTTGCCAGAAAAAAGAACCTGGAGCTGATCTTTTTTCTGCACCCTGACACACCGGAACATTTTATGGGAGACCCGGGACGGCTGCGCCAGATTCTCACCAATCTGATCGGCAATGCCATTAAATTCACCCATCAAGGAGAAATCGTTGTCTGGGCTGAGACCATTGCGGTTATAAAAGACCAGGTGACCTTCACATTTTATGTCAGGGACACGGGCATCGGTATCCCGAATGAAAAGCAGGATTCCATATTTGACAGCTTTTCCCAGGCTGACGCATCCACCACCCGACGGTATGGCGGCACCGGACTTGGGACCACCATTTCCAAGCAACTGGTGAAAATGATGGGCGGTGACATCGGGTTGACCAGCCTGCCCGGTAAAGGATCCACCTTCTGGTTCACCATTGTGCTTACCCGTGATCCCGGACCGAAAATCCAGGATAAAGATCCAGACAGGACAGTTGCATTGGCAGGTACAAAAGTGCTGGTGGTGGATGACAACAAGACCAGCCGGAATGCCGTCATGGACTATTTAAAATCCTGGGGATGTATTCCCATGGCAGCCTCCAAAGCCTCCCGGGCACTGGAGCTATGCAAAACATTATCCAAAAACGACCTGGATGTGATCATCACCGATATCCAGATGCCTGAAATGGATGGATTTCAGCTGGCAAAAAAGATCCGTGCCGCATCTGACATCACACAGGTTCCCATCATCGCGCTTACATCCCTGGGCATGCTGGGTGACAGTCAAAAATGCCGCAATGCAGGCATCCAGGGATATCTTACCAAACCGGTGAAACAAAGAGATCTGAAAGTGGCTGTTTTTTGTGTCCTGCACCCGGAGGACATCCTATCCCGACCCTCTGCCGCCCCCTTGACCAGACACACCCTGGCGGAATCCAGACGCGAAAAAACCCAGATTCTGCTGGTGGAAGATTACCCGACCAATCAACAAATCGCCATCAGACACCTGACTTCCCGGGGATTTGAGGTGACCTTGGCTGAAAACGGCCAACAGGCTGTGGACCTTTTTAAAACCCGCCGGTTTCATTTGGTTCTCATGGACATCCAGATGCCGGTGATGGATGGATATGAAGCCACCCGGTCCATCCGGGAATACGAACAACGCCAAAAGCGCGCTTTTCCGGCTGAAAGTCCGGGTCACTCCCATATATGTAACCATACCCCCATCATTGCCATGACCGCCCATGCCATTCATGGCTACCGGGAAAAATGCCTGGCTGCAGATATGGATGATTACATCACAAAGCCTCTGCAGAAAAAAGCGTTTATCGCACTTGTAGAACAATATGTTCTGGAAAAAAAGGCCGGTCCTTCGACAAATCCCTCCCCGAGCCTGTTGCTTGAAAAATCTGATCCCCCGAATTTTTCAGATCTGCTGCCAGAACCCATGGATGGGCCGAGAATCCCCATGGATGGACCAGAAAACCCCATGGATGTAAAAAAGGTGTTGGTAGAATTTGAAGGTGACAAACCTTTTTTAATGGAAGTGCTGACAGAATTTATGGCCAGTGTGGATACAGCACTGGGGCAGATAAAACAGGCGGCAGATAATCAGGATGGCCCCGGAATTACTGCAACAGCCCATGCCATCAAGGGAGGGGCAGCCAACCTGACAGCCATGGAACTTTCCCGGGCAGCCGCCTGTATGGAAACAGCCGCAAAAAACAACGATTTTTCGTCCATGCCGGATCTCATTTTCCGCCTGACATCTGCATACCGCCGTCTCAAAATATTTGCCGATAAAATGTAACGAATTTTATGTCCTGCCGGCCGGCCTGCGAAACTGAATCACCATAAACACCAGGGTGCCTGATACCATTAACAGCCCTGCCATGGGAAAGGCCAGTCTGAGACTGAAAAAATCCATGGCCAGACCCGCTGCCAGAGAACCGGTGAGCATTCCCAGGCTGTGGGCCACAGTCATGATAGCCATTATTGATCCCATGGCTTTTTTTTGTTCCCCCTTGACCACAGCCAGGGCGGTAATGGCAGGCATGGAAATCCCCCCGCCCACGCCGAATAAAGATATGGCAATTAACAGATCAGAAAAAGAGCCGGCAAAATAGATGAGAAACATGCCGCCAGCACTGATTGTGCCCCCCACAAGGGCCATATTCCTCCGGCTCAACCGATCGGCAGCATATCCCATGGGCAACTGCAGAATCCCGGATATGAACACCCCCAGCATGACCAGCAGCCCGATCCTTGTACCGGAAAGACCGAACACAGCATCGGCAAACAGGGGCAGAAAACACCAGACTGCCCCTATGCAGGCAGTATAGGCATATCTGAAGGAAAAAAGGGCGAACAGGTCCAGGTCTCTGACCAAAAAGGACCAGGGAACCAGGGCAGGCTGCTGCCCGGAACGGATACGTTCTTCCGACAGGGGAGGCAGCAGCCCAAAACACAGAAGCACACCGATGAAAGACAGCAGTCCCATGCATACAAAGGCGGCGTTCATGGTCCAGATATCGTGGATAACCCCGCCCATGAGAGGTCCCAGGCTCAGGCTCAAAAACATGGACAAATTGAACAATCCCATGGAATAGCCTTCAGATCCTCTGGGGGTAATTTCTCCCACATAGGCCTGCACCACCGGCATGATCATGGCCGATCCAGCCCCCTGAATGAACCGGATAAAGATCAGCCCTTCCACGGTATCACTAAAAACAAAGGCAATTGAAATTATCGTATAAGAGATCAATCCCACAAGGATAAAGGGTTTTCTTCCCTTCTGGTCTGACAGCCGGCCAAAATAGGGCAGCAAAAACACCCGGGAGATGGAAAAAGAGCCGAAAATCATGGCCACATAAAACCCTGTTGCCCCCAGGTCATGGGCATAAATCGGCAACAGGGGCACCACAATGCCTACCCCGGTAACAGTGGAAAAAATAATGAAAAACAAGGTGGCAAATATGCCCTTGTGTTCCGATGGGATGGCCCGGATGCCGTGGCGGACAATCTTTGCCGACAACTGGGATACCGGTTCGCGTATGGTATAAAAAAAATCCATCCAGGCAATGCCTATGCCAGGCATTCTTTAATCTGATCAAGGAAACGGCTTGGGACGGCGAACTCCCCTTTCCGATAGTTGGCATGGGTCAGATACAAAAAGCGTTCTGCCCGGGTCATGGCTACGTACATGAGGCGCCGCTCCTCGGCCAGGGCGGCATCACCGTCGTCAATGGACCGCCAGTGGGGGAACAGGCGCTCTTCACACCCCACAACAAAAACCGTGTCAAACTCCAGACCCTTGGCCGAATGAATGGTCAGCAATGCCACGCCGTCAGAATCCTGGTCCTCTTCCTCTTCCTTATCTTCTCTGATCAGGGCGGCTTCTTCCAGATATTCCAGCATATCTGTCTTGGTGCGGGCCGTATGGATCAACTGCTCGATATTTTCTTTTTTGGAAATCCATTCCTCCCGGGTCTTGGTCTTTTTTTCCAGGTAATCATAATAATTTGTGCGGGCAATGATTTCTTCCATGGCCATGGCAGGAGCCATATCGCGGATGGTGTCCAGAATGTCCAGCACCTGAGTGAGATTTTCATGGATACCGGGAGTCAGCACCCGTTCTTTTACCATGGCCCTGGCTGCATCCTGCAAACTTATTCCCTGCGCTCTCATGGCGGCCATTTTTTTGATCATGGCCGGCCCGATACCCCGTTTGGGGGTATTGACGACACGTTCAAATGACAGGTCATCATTGGGAAAGAATGCAGCGCTCAAGTAGGAATTAATATCTAAAATTTCCATACGTTCAAAAAACCCCTGTGCGCCCAGGAGACGATAGGGAACCCGGAACGCCCGGAATATTTTTTCAAAGGGCAGAGAACAGAACTTGGTTCGGTAGACCACCGCCATTTTATCATAAGCAATACCCTGTCCCTGGCGGTTCATGGCCTTGATCCTTCTTGCCACCCATTCCGCCTCATGGCTGTCGGACAAAAAATCATAAATCTCCACCACCCCGCCTTTTTTCTGCGAAAAACAATGTTTCTCCATCTTGTCAGGGTTGTAGTCGATCACATCATTGGCCACCTGCACGATTTCATCGGCAGAGCGAAAATTTTCCTCCAGCCGGAAGATTTTCGCATCCTTGTATTTTTCGGGAAATCCCAGAAAATGATCAATATTGCTGCCACGGAATCCATACACAGCCTGCCAGTCATCCCCCACACAGAACAGATTTCTGTGGGGTCCCAGCAGCAGATTGGTCAGATCTTCCTGGAGATTGTTGGTATCCTGGTACTCATCCACCAGAATATAGGAAAACCAGGACTGGTAGTCCTCTCTGATATCGTCATGTTTTCTCAGCAAATCCCGGGTTTTGAGCAGGATATTGTCGAAATCCACACAATTCATCTCCTGGAGACGTTTTTCGTATTGGTCGAAAACATCACTGATCCTGATGTTGAAAACCACTGGTTTAGCATCAAAATACTTTTTGGGGTCCCCGAAATTTTTGGCCCGGGATATCATGGAAAGGATCCGGTTGGCATATTTTTTTTCAATATTGTTTTTCACGCATATCTCTTTAACCAGCTTGTTCTGCTGGTAAACGGAAAGCACCTGGACCGGCGGAACAAACCCCAGGTGCCCGCAATGCCGCTTGAGAATCATAAGACAGGCTGAATGAAAGGTCCTCACCCATTGAAAGCGGTCAAGGGAAAGGCCGGTCATGGCCATGAGCCGGGACTTCATCTCATCTGCCGCCTTGTTGGTGAAGGTAATGGCCAGGATCCGTTTAGGATCATGGCCCAGGTCCATCAAATGGGAGAACTTTGCCGTCAGTGTACGAGTCTTGCCTGAACCGGCTCCAGCGACAACCAGCGCCGGGGAACCGGTATGGTCAACAGCCTTTTGCTGCTGTGGTGATAATAGCATGAATTTTATTCTTGTTTTATCTGTGCAATGATCTGCTTCAAAGTGGTTTCAATATCCTGCTGGATCTCTTCCAGTCGGGCTGCTGTCAATGCTTCAAACCGCAGCACCAGGGCGGGCTGGGTATTGGAAGCCCGGACAAGGCCCCAGCCATCCGGATACACGGCGCGCATCCCGTCAATATCAATGACATCCTGTTTTGCCTTGTAACGCTTCACAATCTTTGCCACTACATCAAATTTGATGTCATCCGGGCATTCCACCCGAATCTCAGGGGTGGTAAATGTCAGCGGCAGATCCTGGATCAGTTCATCCACGCCTTTGCCTGTAGCAGCAATGATCTCCAGCAGGCGGCAGGTGGCGTACAAGGCATCATCAAATCCAAAATACCGGTCCTTGAAAAACATGTGCCCACTCATTTCTCCTGCCAGTTCGGCATTTTCTTCTTTCATCTTCTTTTTGATCAGAGAATGGCCGGTGCGCCACATGATGGCATTGCCGCCGTTTTTTCGGATATCATCATACATGACCATGGAGCACTTGACCTCGGAAATAAAGGTAGCCCCGGGCTTGCGGGAAAGAATCTCCCTGGCATAGATCACCATGAGCTGATCCCCGTAAATCACATTTCCCTTCGCATCCACCACGCCGATGCGATCAGCGTCCCCGTCATACCCAACACCCAGGTCCAGATTTTTTTCTTTCACCAGTGAGATCAGATCCCCCAGATTTTTTTTCTGGGTAGGGTCTGCCTCATGATTGGGAAAATTGCCGTCCGGATCGCAGAAAATGTCATACACCTCGCATCCCAGTTCTGTGAGAACAGGCAAAGCAGTGATACCGCCAGTACCGTTTCCGGCATCAACAGCGATGCGGATTTTTTCCGGAAGGGTAATATTTTCCAGAATATAATTTTTATAGGGAGTGAGCACATCCGCCTGGGTGCGGGTGCCTGTTCCGGTTACGAATGCTTTGGTCTCAATAATTTTGCGGATCTCCTGCAGCCCATCGCTGTGGATGGAATCATGGCCGCTCATGAGCTTGAATCCATTGTATTCCGGCGGATTATGGCTGGCCGTTATCATGGCACCACCTTCAAGATCCAGATGGTGTATGGAAAAATACAGCACCGGTGTCGGGCAAAGACCGATGTCGACCACATCACAGCCGGTTGACAAAATGCCCTGGATAAACAGGTCAGAATACCTGTTTGACGTCAGACGGCAGTCTCGGCCCACTGACACCTTGTGTTTGTTCTGAATATGCAGCATGGAACCGAAAGCTTTTCCGATGTCTTTTACATCATCATCCAGAATATCAACGCCTGCCACTCCCCGGATATCATATTCTCTGAAAATACCGGTATGCATGTGTCCTCCTTTAAAATGTCAGTATTCAGTATATGGTTGACAACAGAACCAGAAAACCAACCACCCAGCAATACGGGGCAAACAGATGAAATTTTCCCGCATGTACTATCTTTATCAACACCTTCAACGCAATCAGGCCGGTGATAAATGCTACCAGTGTACCATAAATCATGGCTGCGTCAATGCCTGAACCCTGTTCCCTGTATCCTATGATACTGACCAGCTGCGCCCCCAAAATGGCGGGAATGGACAACAAAAAGGAAAATTTGGCGGCTGTATGCCGGTCAAGGCCGCAGAACATGCCGCAGGCAATGGTGGTACCGGCCCTGGAAATCCCCGGGATGACAGCAAGTCCCTGACTGGCTCCGATGACCAGAGACCGTTTCACATCAAGACCAATGCTGTTTTTTTCAGTCCGGTAAAATTTGCGGGAGGTCCACAAAATGGTCCCGGTCACCATCATCATTGCCCCCACCAGCAGGCTGGAGGTAAACATAATATGTTCAAATTTTTTGAGAAACATACCCATCATGGCTGTGGGCACAGAGCCGGCCAGTATGAACAATGCCAGCTTCAGGTTTTCGTCTGATCCGACAGCAACGGGCCTGCCCCGCACGATTCTGCCGGCACAGGCAGACAATGCACCAACCATGGCGCTGATATCGGAAGAATAGACCACAAACACAGCGCCCAAGGTTCCCATATGGACACTGATATCAAAAGCCAGAACTGATTCGGTAATGCCGAAAAAAAGTTGTCCAAGCACCAGATGCCCGGAACTGCTTACCGGTAGAAACTCTGTCAAACCCTGTAAAATGCCCAGCGTAACTGCCTGGTAAATTTCCATATCTCGCTTTTATTTTCCTGTTTTGATTGTTGCTGTACCATACCCTGCGGATTCCCGTGTATGGAATGAACCAGGTACCCGAACCAGGTACCTTAAATAGTATTGTTGGCTGTAAATTGCAAGTGTATTCTAAAGCCTGGCGCAGGCCTTATGTAAGACAAAAAAAAAGGGCTGTATCTCATATTTCATGGCTTTTGTATTTAATTGAACCCTAATTCTGCTCATCTTCATTCTACTGATCTTTATTTTTTTCTTACAGTTGATTTTACTCTGGGGCGTGTTATAGTAGGAAATATTATGTTGGTTTTTTTGTTCAAAACATGGAGATTCTTTTCACAACCAACCGCCATGCATTTTTCAATATGAAAGGAGAAAAACATGAAAAAAAAGATGGTAATCCAAGGCCTTTTATCCGTTCTCGCTTTTGTTTTTTTGTTCGGTTGTGCAGCAAAGCAGCCGGCAGACTTTCCATCATTCGCTCCACAGCAGTTTGATGCAGACCAGTATACATCAAAGGTGGACAACTTTGTCGTGATTCTGGATGCGTCCAGCTCCATGCGGCATGACGCTAACGGCAATACCAAATTCGACATTGCCAAAACCGTTGCCCAGCGCCTGAACATGACGCTGCCGGAACTGGGCCAGACCGCAGGACTCAGATCCTTTGGACATCTCCCCTCTGTTTCCAAAAATCTGACCGAGTTGTTCTACGGCATGAAAACCTATAGCACGGCAGGTATGGCTGATGCTATGGTTGACATTTTCCAGCCTGGTGGCACAAGCCCTCTGGGAACCGCCCTGGATGCCGCACAGACAGATCTCGACGGATTGCCCGGCATACATAATGCCGTGGTTGTCTTGAGCGACGGCAAGGATATGGACAAGACAACCGTCCGTAACCAGGCCCAGGATTTAAAAGACAAATTCGGCTCATCCCTGTGCATCTATACTGTTCAGGTGGGGGATGACCCGGAAGGCCGCCAACTGCTCCAGGATGTTGCAGACATCGGGGAATGCGGATTTTTCACCACCGCTGATGACATCATGACCAGTGCCGGCATGGCTGGTTTTGTGGAAAAAGCCTTTCTGATGGCAAAATCTGTCCCTGCTCCCGCGCCCGCGCCTGCTCCCGCACCCGCACCAGACAGAAAAGATTCCGATGGAGACGGGGTATATGATGAAGATGACCAGTGTCCTGGAACACCTGCCGGTGCCAAGGTCAATGCAGTGGGCTGCTGGACCCTTGACAGTGTCCTGTTTGATTTTGACAAGGCGGTGATCAAGCCGGAAGCCTATCCCTTACTGGACGAGGTTGTGGCCATCATGAAAAAGAACCCGGCCATGAGCGTGGAACTCCAGGGACATACCGACAATATCGGCACCAAAGAATATAACAAAGATCTGTCCATGAGACGGGCCAATGCCGTTGCAAAATATCTTGTGGAAAAGGGTATTTTGAGAAATCGCCTGGCAACTACTGGGTTTGGTTTCACCAAACCGGTTGCCCTCAATGGCACAAAATTCGGCCGGTCCCTCAACAGACGGGTTGAAGTTCATCCCTATTAAACCGTTCAATTGAAATGGGTCAGGGGAAATATTTTCCCTGACCCACATCTATCGGGGTCAGAAGGTACCTTCTGACCCCGGTTTTATGTAATTTCCTGGCCGGTTTTCTGCACGCCATAGCCGCCCAGTGCCAGAACCCGTTTTTTGAACGCATCCGTTGCAACGGTCTCCAGCAGAATCTGGATATTGGGGGTGTTGAAAAACTGCTCCAATATCACCAGGTCATATGCTTCGGTGACCACGGGAATAAAATCCAGATCCAGGGCTCGGGCTGCTGCCATGATGCCCAGCCCGGCATCTGCCCTGCCGGAAAGCACCGCGACTGCAACCGACATATGGGTATATTCGTCATTTTCATACCCCTGGATATCAGCCGGTACCAATCCCAATGCCCCGAGCTTGTAGTCAAATAGGATCCGGGTGCCTGAACCGGGCTGGCGGTTGATAAACCGCAGTTTTTTGTCTTTCAGATCTTCAATGGACTGGATGCCCTTGGGGTTTCCTTTGGGAACAATCAGGCCCTGTTCGCGCATGACCAGGTTCACAAGGCGCACAGGGGTTTGGGGCAGGTATTTTTTAATATATGAAATATTATAACTGCCGTCAGCCGGATCCAGCAGGTGGATTCCGGCCAGGTGACAGGCCTTGTTTCGAATGGCCATAAGGCCCCCCATGCTGCCCACATGGCTGGAAGACATCCCGATACCATCATGGAATCGCCGCATCTGGTCTGCCAGAAGATCAAGGGTATTATCATGGGAACCGGTTATTACCAGGGTATTTTCTATGGCGGACAAAGGCCGCAGCAGCCTGGCACTCATCAGTTCATTTTCTGAAACCCCTTCCACATCCCGGGGGATCCGGATGATTCCGTCTGCTTCGGTAAGGGTAGTGATACTGCCCGAACCCCTTGGCAGCTGGGAGGCAATCAAGCGCCCGTCCACCGACCCTATTTTCACCCGCAAAAATTCATCCTGGCCCAGTTTTGAGGCGATTTTCCGGGCCAAAGACACCGGTGCCGACTGAATTTGAAGCTCCGGCAATTTCTGCATTCTGCGTAGAAGCGGTCCTGCAAACTGCTCAAATGCCACAATGGCGGAGACAGGATATCCGGGAATACCGAATACCGGTTTTTCAAAAACCCTGCCCATCAGGACCGGCTTTCCCGGCATCATGGTCACCCCATGGACCAGCACCTGGCCCAAAGAGGCAATCACCGGCCTTGCAAAATCCTCTGACCCGGCTGACGATCCGCCAATAATACAGACCATGTCATAATCTCCTTTGACAGCCTTTGCCACGGCATCTGTAATGTTGTCAATATCGTCCCTGAGCATGGCATGACAGTCAAAAAGCGCACCGTTGTCCCGGCACAGGGCGCCCAGCACCGTGGAATTGGATTCAACCACCTGTCCCGGCGCAAGCTGCTCCACCTGGACCTTATCCCACTGGACCAGTTCCGATCCAGTGGGAATAATGAGAACCCGGGGTTTTTTGTACACCGAAACCCTGAAAATACCGCCGGAAAGCAACGCGCCCATGGCATAGGCATTGATCTGATGGCCCCGGGGAAACAACAGCTTGGTGGCCACAATATCCTCTCCCATCTTTCGGACATGCTGCCAGGGAAATACTGGTGCTTCAATTTGAACGGTTTTTTCATCAATGATATTCACATGCTCGATCATGATGACGGCATTGGTATCCTTTGGCATGGCATGCCCGGTATTGACCCAGAAAGCATCTTTTCCGGGAACAAGGATTTTTGGTGCTTCATCGCTGGCACCAAAGGTGTGTTTTGCATCCACTGCAATACCATCCATGGCAGCTGCATGGAAATTGGGACTGGACAGAACTGCAATGGCAGGCGCTGCCAGAACACGGCCCCGGGCTGCGGTCACCTCAATGGTTTCCACCGGAGTAGTGCGGTTCCTAAAGGTATCTGCCAGTATCTGCCAGGCTATTTCAATGGATTTTGTGTCCAGATATATGTTGCGTTTTGATGTCATATTTTTTTCCTGATATGGGTTTTTCCAGCGTTTTTCTGCAATACTGCCTGGTTGTCTGGTGTTTTTTATAAAAGCCATCAGTACTCAGCTAAAGGCTAACAGCTTTCATTTTTTACTGTGCCCGCCAGGGCATGGCCGTCATTACAAAAGGATCACCTGTGTCCAGGTATCTTTTTCAACTCCTTCCAGGTTTTCCCCGATATCCAGAAGTCCGTCGGCATAGACCATGGTCCGGATCAGGCCCGATTTTCCCAGCACCGGCCGGGCCAGCAGTCCGTCCGGGCCATGGACAAGCATCACCCGGATAAAATCGCGCCGTCCCTGGGCAGAAGCAACATTTCTGGTCAGCTTTGCCGGTATCCTGACCAGGGGTTTGGATACGGTATACCCCTGGATTCTGTGTAAAAACGGCACCACCACCATTTTCATCACCACCATGGCGGACACCACCTGTCCGGGCAGCCCCCACACGGGTTTGGTGCCGCTTCTTGCCAGAATAGTGGGTTTGCCAGGACTTACAGACATGCCATGGACCAGGATGTCTGTATCCGGAAGCCGTGACAGCACCTCCACCGTATAATCCCGGGTTCCCACGGAACTGCCGCCTGATATGAGCACCATGTCAGTTTCAGCCAGCGCCTTTTCGCAGCAGGCTTTCAATGCCCCGGGATCATCTTTGACAATGCCGTACCGTACCGGCAGGGCATGGGCCTCCTGGACAAATCCCGAAAGGGTATAGGAATTGATATCCCGTATCCGGCCGGGCCCAGGATCTTCATGGATAGGGATGATTTCATCCCCTGTGGAAATAATGCCGACCTTTGGCACCTGGTGCACCGACAGGGTTGAAAATCCCAGCCCTGAGGCCAGACCCATTTCCTGGGGACGTATGAAAGTACCGGCGGACAATACCACATCCCCTGTTTTAAAATCTTCATCTTCATCAATGACATTCTGGAACGGGGCCACACTCTTGTAAATTTCAACAGAGGCATCATCTATGGTCTGGGTATGTTCCACCATGACAACGGCATCCGAACCCCGTGGCAGCATACCCCCCGTGGCAATGTTTGCGGCTTTTCCCGGTGCCAGTGTAAAATCAGGCACACGGCCCATGAGAATGGATCCCTGCATCTCAAGCCATGACGGGGTGGATTCCGAAGCCCCGAAAGTGGCGGACGCCTGTACGGCATAACCATCCATGGTGGCCCGCCTGAATCCCGGCATATTGCAGGGCGCTGTTACATCTTGTGCCAGTATCCGGGAAAAAGCGGATTCTACAGCAATGCTTTCCTGATCCTTGGGCACAAACTGCTGTTGCAAGGCCATGACCTCATCAAGGGTTTTTACTTTGAAAAAATAGCTCATTTCAATGCCTCTTTTATGCTTTTCATGGCAAGCTCCACATTTTTGCGACTGTTAAAGGCAGAGATGCGGATATACGCATTGCCACACCGCCCAAACCCGCCGCCCGGGGTGCACACCACTGATGCCTGGTTGAGAAGCAGATCAAAAAATTCCCAGGAATCCCGGCCCTGTCCATCCACCCAGATATAGGGAGAATTTTTTCCGCCGGCATAGTCATAGCCCAAATCTTCAACCGTCCTGCAGATAATATCTGCATTTTGCAGGTAACTGGACACCAGTTCCTTCACCTGGGCCTGACCTTCCCGGGAATACACCGCTTCCGCTGCCTTTTGCACCGGATAGGAAACACCGTTGAATTTTGTGCTCTGGCGCCGGTTCCACAGGGCATGCACAGAGATTTTTTCCCCTTCCCCGGTGAACACACTGCAGGTTTTGGGTACCACGGTGAATCCACAACGGGTGCCGGTGAATCCTGCTGTTTTGGAAAAACTTCTAAACTCCACAGCCACTTCATGGGCGCCATCAATTTCATAAATAGTTTTAGGCAGGGAATCATCCCGGATAAAGGCCTCATAGGCTGCGTCAAACAGAATCAATGCCTGGTTCTGTCTTGCATAGTCCACCCAGGCGGCAAGTTCTGATTTTGTGGCACAGGTGCCTGTGGGGTTATTGGGAAAGCACAGGTAGATAAGATCCACAGGTTCCTTTGGCATCTCTGGGAGAAAATCATTTTTCCTCAGACAGTCCATGTAGACAATATTTTGATACCTGCCGTTTTCAAACACCCCTGTTCTGCCAGCCATGACGTTGGTATCCAGATACACCGGATACACCGGGTCAGGAATGGCAATTTTTATATCTTTGGCAAACAATTCCTGGAAATTGCCGGTATCGCATTTGGCACCGTCACTGACAAATATTTCATCAGCAGAAATATCAGCACCCCTGGCCTGGTAATCATGGGCCGCAATTTTTTCCCGTAAAAACGCATATCCCTGTTCCGGTCCATACCCTCTGAAAGTGGCATCGTCGGCCATTTCATCTACCCCCTCATGAAAGGCTTTTATGACAGCCGGAGGCAACCCCCTTGTCACATCTCCAATGCCCAGGCGTATGATCCGGGTATCGGGGTTGTTTTTTTGAAAAAGGGCCACACGCTGTGCAATATCGGAAAAAAGATAAGAAGCTTGCAGCTTCTGATAATTATCATTGGCTCTGATCATGAATTTTCCTTTCTGTTCTCGATTGGTTCTGGATATTGTATTATGCCTGCATACGGTAAAAGATCAAACAGGCATGGCAGTCTGCCGAAGAAATTCGGGCAAAAGATCATACACGTCCCGGGTCGTGCGGACGCTTCGGTCGCTGTCGATGGCTAGCAAAGGTTCTGCATCAGGGCTTGACAGATCTACGGGATCTGCATTGTGTTTCAACGTATTGCCGCTGGTATCGGTGAACGGCAATATCAGTGGTCCTTTGCTTTCCAGTACATATGCCATCTGGCGGTTCTTCAAAAAAACGATACTTCCTGGCGGGTATATGCCGATACTTTTGACAAACGCATGGAGAATGAATTGTAACATGGTATTTTTTTTCACATATTTGCGAAACACTTCTGTGACGGCTGAAATCTGGTTCAACGCCTCTTTGTAGCTGCGTCTGGAAGTCATGGCGTCATAGATATCCGCAAGCTTGCATATTTTCACATACAGGGGTATATCACTGCTCTTTCTGTCAACAGGATAACACCCCTCTTCCTTCTGGAACAATGGCCCATGATGATACGCCACGATATTTTTGAGAATCGCACTCTGGACATTGTTTTTTTCAAGAATATTGACTCCGTATTCATAGGAATGGCGCTTGATCATATCGAATTCTTTGGGAGTCAGCCGCCCGGTTTTGTTGAGCAAAGGTTCTGGTATCATCACCTTACCGATATCATAAAGAAAAAATCCCAAAGACATATCGTTCAGCTCATCTGGATAATAACACCTGAACCCGTCATCAAATTTTTCTTTTGTCTGGAACATATTACCCGGGATATCCGCTCTGTTTTCAGACAAAAATGTCTCTATGGTGGTGGAAAAATGGGTATTGAACTTATGAACAACGGCAGTTCCTATGGCGCAGACATTAATGGAATGGTTGAACAGATAGTCGTCAAAGGAAAAGATCTCTTTATTCAAATAGGCAAAGGGATGACCGTTTGACACCAGAAATCTGGATAATTGATCCACCTGGGCTTCCACAGCCTGTATATCAAACTGGCCATTATTGCCTTTTATCTGTTCCATGGCTTTTTTTATGCAATCCTTTGCCTCCTGGTACGCAATTGCTGCCTGTTTTTTTATGGCTTCAATTTCCTGAAGGCGCTGTCCCACATCCTTGGAAAGCGGCCCGTGTTCAGACGGCGGGGGCGGGGGCATTTCCGTGTCAGGAGGGGCTGGATCAACGCTACCGTCACTGGAAAACTGAATCCGGTGACCGTTCTCATCCCAGAGTCCCCCGTCACTGGCTGCGTTGACCATCACAGAACGGATGCCATTTTCCTTGATGATTTCAAGTATCCGGGGTTTTTCCACTAAAATGGTTTTTTCCAGCAGCAGCATCCCTTTGGCGTTATAGATATCCACGCCTGTCTTTATTTTTCCGCCTGATCGGACAATCTTAATGAGATTGTCTATAGTCACCATGGTATTGGTCATATTTCTTCCGTAATAACGGCTTGCACAGCCTGGGTCAAGGATAGAAATTCCTGTACAGTAAGGGTTTCCGCCCGTCTTTCCGGTGAAATTTGTGCACAGGAAAGTGCCCGGGCAATGGCATGTTTTTGCAGTCCGAGATCCTGGCCCACCAAAGCGTTTTTTAAAGATTTGCGCCGTTTTGAAAAAGCTGCCTTGATGACTGTAAACAAAAGGGTTTCTGTGGTTTCAGATACGGTTGAAACCACATTAAAATCAAACCTCAGAATCGTGGAATCAACGACAGGCCGGGGAAAAAAGGCGGCCGGACCAACATTGGCAACGCATTCAATATGTGCTGCGTACTGGGCAACAGCAGACAATCTTGAATATGCTTTTTTTCCCGGCGGCGCCAGGATACGGTCTGCCAGTTCTTTTTGGAACATTAAAAACGCCTTTTCTATACAGGCCCGTTCCTGGACGAGCCTAAACAGGATCTGAGAAGAGATATTATAGGGCAGATTCGAGATGACCACAAGTTTTTTATCCCCGGCAATGGCCTTGATGTCGGTTTTCATAACATCCTGGTTCAAGATCTCAACCCAGTCGATGCCGTGGTTTTCCAATTCCTGCTGTAACAGGGGCACCAGACGCCGGTCTTTTTCCACAGCAATAACCTGCCGGGTTTTTTCTGCAATAGGAATGGTCAGTGCGCCCAGGCCGGGACCGATTTCCAATACCCGGCTGTCCTGTGATATTCCGGTCCGGTCCACAATCATCTGCGCTGCAGGGGGGCTGGATAAAAAATTCTGCCCCATTTCCTTACCTGCATAGATATTTTGCTGTTTTAACAATTGTCCTGGATGTGTCATGGGATGTATCCGAATTTCAAAACTCAGGTTATGGGGCAGCTGTTAGGGGTCTCAGTCTGGTTACACTTTACTTTACCCGTGCCCTGGAAAATTACTACTTGACTTTCATTGTCTTCAGAAGTAATTTTGGTACATATAAACAAATAATATACGCCAACATTACAAAAGATTCAATACCGGCGCCCGGGATAAAATGACAGAAGTACTTGCGGAAAGTATCTTCTGGTCTATTCTATTTTTTATGGTTGTGCACATCCTGACATACCGGGTTGGCATATTTTGTGTGATAAATAACCTTACAGAATCGGGAGATGTATCATGTCAAACAACATGGACCTTGGAGCCAACTGGGAAGGATTGATTAAAATGTTGCTGCAGCGCCTGGATATGCCCACCAAAGAAGATATCAATGCGCTGCACAACAGGCTAGACACGCTGGAACAACTCATTGCTCAAAAACAGCCGTGTGCCAAAAAGCAGACGGTGGTGCAGCCCGGCAAGCGCAGAAATGCATCCACTACAGTGCTGGAAATTATCGCCAATTATCCGGAGGGCACAAATTTTAAGACCATCAAGGCTGCAACAGGATTTGACGACAAAAAACTGCGTAATATCATTTTCAGACTCGATAAGATCGGGCGGATCAAACGTGTTCGACGGGGCATATACAAAACCATATAACCAACTGGAAAATATCTTACATGAGTACTTTTGAATTCACACAGGGCCAGACCATACACAGCTATGAAGTGCAGCAGATCACCCCGCTGCCAATTATCGATGCAACAATGATAGAGCTGGTGCACCAAAAAACAAAGACCCGGCATTTCCACATTGCCAATAAGGACAAGGAAAACACCTTCAGTGTTATTTTCAGAACCGTTCCCACAGATTCCACAGGGGTTGCCCATATACTGGAACATACGGTATTATGCGGGTCAAAAAACTTCAATGTACGGGATCCTTTTTTTTCCATGATCAAGCGCAGCCTGTCCACATTCATGAACGCCTTTACCGCGTCTGACTGGACCATGTATCCCTTTGCCACCCAGAACGAAAAAGATTATTTCAACCTCATGGACGTGTATATGGATGCCGCATTTTTTCCCCGCATCGATGAATTGAGTTTCATGCAGGAAGGACACAGACGCGAGCTGGATACCACCGGAGATGAACCGGAGCTGGTATACAAGGGGGTGGTATACAACGAAATGAAAGGGGCCATGTCTTCCCCCAGCCAGGTCATGGGTCGGGCATTACTCAAAAGTCTGTACCCGGATACCACCTACAGCAATAATTCGGGTGGTGACCCCCTGGAAATTCCCAAACTTACCTGGCAGGACCTCAAGGCATTTCACAGCCGATACTATCATCCGTCCAATGCCCAGATCTATACCTATGGATGTTTTCCCCTGGAAAAAACCCTGGCCTTTATCAATGACAAAGTCTTGAGCCGGTTTGATTTTCTTGCGGTGGACTCCACTGTCCCGCCCCAGCCCAGGTGGAAAACCCCGAGAGAACAAACCCACAGCTATGCGTATTCCGATGCAGACACCATGGCCAAAAAATACCAGGGATGCGTGGCCTGGCTGACCTGTGATGCCAAAGATTCCTATGAAATTCTGGTACTCTCTATTTTAGAGCAGATTCTCATGGGTAATTCAGCTTCTCCTTTGCGAAAAGCCCTGATCGATTCCAACCTGGGCTCTGCGCTGGCGGATGCAACCGGTTTTGAACCCGACAACCGGGATGCCATGTTTGTATGCGGTCTCAAGGATATTACCAGAGATTCCGTAAAAAAAGTGGAAGACATTATTTTTTCAACCCTCAGGGATCTGGCCAAAAACGGTATTGATCCGGACCTTATCGCATCCGCCATCCACCAGATTGAATTTTACCGCAAAGAAATCACCAACACCCCGTATCCATTCGGAATAAAACTGTTGCTTTCCTTTGCAGGCACCCTTATCCACGAAGGTGATCCGGTTGCCTGTATCAATATTGACGAGGATCTTGACCGGCTCAACCAGGCTGTTGCACAGGGCGGTTTTCTGGAAAAAAAACTGCAGACCTATTTTATTGACAACCCCCACCGGGTGCTGTTCACCCTGGAACCGGACCCACACCTGGAAGAGACCACCGAGGCTGTAACCCGCCGGGAACTGAAAAAATTATTCCAGCAGCTTTCCCAAAAAGATCTGGAAAAAATACAACATGATGCAAAACGCCTTGAACAGCTCCAGGAAAAAGAAGAAGATCTGTCTGTGCTGCCCACCCTGGATCTGACAGATGTCCCCCCCGATATCGAAGTTATCAATCCCGACCATATGGACCAGGTGGAAAATGCCACCTGTTATGACAAGGCCACATCAGACATCCTTTATTTTACCTGTCCTGTAGGTGCAGGTCATGTTTTACCTCCCTTTTTCCCCCTGGTGCCTTTTTTTTGCAGGGCCTTTACCAACAGCGGTACCCGCAGACAGTCCTATGTGCAAATGGCTGAAAAAATGGACCGGTTCACCGGCGGGGTGACATTGACCCCTTTTTCCGGCACATATTTCAACAAGGAAGCTGCTTCCCATGTTTTTTTAGCCCTCCAGGGAAAAGCCCTGGACAAAAATGTGCCTCATCTGTTTGATATTGTAAAGGAATTTGTACTGGAATACGGATTTTCAGATCTGGACCGCCTTAAGAATCTGCTCCTCCAATACCAGGCCGGCATGGAAGCCTCCCTTGTATCTTCCGGCCACCGATATGCCATTTCCCTGTCCTGCCGCCATCTGTCCATGGCAACCCATATCAATGAAGTGTGGCATGGCATCGCCCAGTACCAGACCATAAAACAGATGACAGAAAAACTGATGGATCCGGATGCAGCCGGACCGGTATTGGAAACACTTGCTGCAAACCTGGATGCCATGGCTGCCAGTATGCTGCGAAAGGACAATTTCAAGCCGGCGGTCATCGGGAGCCCGGATGCCATGCGCCAGGCAGACAGGGCCATCGGACAAATGATTACATCCCTTGGCAATGGTTCCAGACCCGCTTTTTTTACCCCGGACATCTCTTTGGACCCGCGGCTGCCCAGGGACGGATGGTATACCAATACCGCGGTTTCCTTTGTGGGCCAGTCCTTTAAAGCAGTGGGCATTACCCATGAAGACTCTCCGGGTCTGGCTGTAATCAGCAAAATTTTGCGTTCTTTGTTTCTGCACAGAGAAATCCGGGAAAAAGGCGGGGCTTACGGCGGATTTGCCATCTATAATACAGAAGAAGGTATTTTTTCCTTTGGCTCCTACCGTGATCCCCATATCAAAAGGACCCTGGATGTCTATGCCCGGGCATGCCGGTATATAATGAAAGGTGATTACACCCAGACCGACGTCAAGGAAGCCATTCTCCAGGTCTGCTCTGAGATTGACAAGCCTGAGACTCCAGGTCCTGCAGCCATGAAAGCTTTTTACCGGGATATCGCCAAACTGACCGACGAAATACGGCAGCAGTTCAAAGATGAACTGCTGAAGCTGGACAAACAGCGGATACAGGCCATTGCCCGCAGGTATTTTGACCTGGACAGCCGCAAAACAGGAATTTCCGTTATCTCCAGCAAATCCCTTCTGGAACAGGCCAATACAGCCCTGGAATCAGACGGGCAGCCCCCGCTGGAACTAATCAAAATTTAGGTGTCTTTTTCCAGCAGGCCAGCAAGCCGCTGGTCAGCCGCTTTCGGGAAATCAGATCTCATTCTGGCAATATCCAGGGTGTGCCGGCCCAGAAGCCGGTACATGGCTGAAAACTGCGGCATTTTGCTGTCAATGTCTGCCAGATGCCGGGCAATGATATCTTCATCTCCCCGGACAATCGGGCCGGTAAGGGCATCCACACTGCCTTTGGAAGCAATGTTTCGCAGGGTTCCCTGAATCAGCGGTTCCAGGATCTCAAAGGCCCGGGCCTGGTCAAGGCCGGTCCGGGCCAGCAGGGTCAATGCAAAATGTTCCAGTGTGACCAGATAATTGGAGGCAACGACGGCAGCAGCATGGTACAGGGTCTTGGCATCGGTGGGAATGGTAAAGGCCCGGGCCTGTAACGCAGCCACAATATTGCGGCCAACGGCTGCGGCCGTCGGAGTTCCTTCAATGGAGATGTTGATACCCGCAAAAGGGGATGTCTGTCCGGATGAATAAGGTGCAAATGCCTGGAGGGGATGCAGGGAACCGGTATCAGCCCCTGCCTTTTTTGCCGATGCCAGAATTTCTGAAGAAAGGGCCCCTGACAGGTGGAAAACAACACAATTTTTGCCGAATCCCCCGGCTTGTGCCACCTGGTCACATACCGGTTCAATGAGAATATCCGGCGTGGTAATAAAGATCAGTTCACAGCATCGGGCTGCATCTGCGGCATTTTCAAACACCTTCCCCCCCCCGGCATGGGCAGCGGCATTCCGGGCAGATGCCGGGGATCTGCTGGAAAAAGCCGTCGGTGCATATCCTTGTCCCGTAAGATACACCGCCAGATTGGTCCCGAGACGACCGCACCCGATAATACAAAATGTTTTTTCCCGCTTATTTGTATGCATATTCATCCGATGGAAAACCACCCTGCTGTACCTCATCAATATAGGCAGCCAGTCCTTTTCTGGCTTCTGCAGACAGATCTGCATATTTTTTGACAAACTTGGGTAAAAACCGGTCGTTTATCCCCAGCATGTCATGCATCACCAGGATCTGGCCGTCACATCGGGGACCTGCACCGATGCCAATGGTGGGAATTTTCAGGGTCTGGGTGATTTTTGCGGATATGGGGGATGGAATGCCTTCAAGGACCACCGAAAAAGCACCGGCAGCCTCCACCTCCTGTGCATCTTTGAGCAGCCGTTTTTCATCCCGCTGTACCTTGAATCCGCCCATCTGGTGCACCGACTGTGGTGTCAGGCCGATATGGGCCTGGACCGGTATCCCGGCCCTTGCCACAGCTGTGATAACCGGGCAGACATCAGCTCCGCCTTCCAGCTTGACAGCAGCAGCGCCTGCTTCTTTTAAAAACCGCCCGGCATTTTCCACGGCCGCTTCCAGAGATCCCTGATAGGACATGAACGGCATATCCCCCACAACCAGGGCACGGGCACAGCCCCGTGAAACCATGGCGGTGTGGTAGACAATTTCATCCATGGTCACAGACAAGGTGTTTTCCTTGCCCTGGACCACCATCCCCAGAGAATCTCCCACCAGAATCATGTCAATGCCTGCCTGGTCCAGCATCCGTGCAAATGGAAAATCATAGGCAGTTAATGCGGTAATTTTTTTGCCTTCCTGCTTCATTTTCATCAAAGTTGATGTGGTAACACGCGGTTGCATAAATTTTCTCCTGAAATTATTGGTCAAAACACCCGGCCGTTTCTTTGGGATCACCTTAGAACAAAACCAGCCAAGTTTCAACCTTGCAAAATTGATTCACCATGAGCCCGGCACCACTGCTGGTACTGATACATGCTGGACAGCGCCTTTACCGCCCGTTCCGGAGAAGCAAAAAATACCCCTTTATATGCCAGATCTTCATACCGGTAAAGGGTCTGGCTGAGGGCATCGGTGAGCAGGCTGACCCCGAGAACGGGCTTGTCATATTTTTGTGTCATCTCTACCACAAACCGTGTATATGCCTCTTCAAATTCCAGTATTACCCGCTTGAAGGCATCCACCTGCTCTGTGGTAATCGATGGATCTGTTTTGGCAATGGATTTGGCCATATTGTTCACCAAAACCCGCTTTCCATGGATCCCCAGATGGATCACCGCATCACACCCATCCCACTTGAGCAGTTCCTCCAGACAGGTTTTAGGGATATCAGGATCACCTTCCCCCACCAGGTCCACAGGATTGCCATGACTCCAGAAATCCGGAAGAATAGCGTTCAGACGCTGGACGATATCCTCTGACAAAGGCGGTACCACAAGCCCGTATTCTGCGCACAGATCTGTGGCGATCACCCCCCAGCCACCACCTAATGTCATGATGGCCACCCGGTTGCCCCGGGGAAGCGGCAGAGAGGAAAACACCGCAGACAGATCCAGTAGTTCCATGGGCTGTTTTACCTGAATGATACCGGCCTGGCGGCAGGCCGCGTCAAACACACGGGCATTGGAGGCCATGGCACCGGTGTGACTGGCAGCTGCCTGTTCCCCCCTGGTGGTACGGCCGCCCTTGAGAACCACCACCGGTTTTTTTCTGGATACCCGCCTGGCACTGTTAAAAAAGCGTTTTCCATCCTTGACGCTTTCAATATACAGAACAACCGTGCGGGTGAGTGCATCTCTTTCAAAGGCTTCCATATAATCCTCAATGGTTACCATGGCCTCATTGCCTGACCCTGAAAAGGCACGGATGCCGATACCCTGCTGCTCGGCAAAAGCCAGAAGCTGGGTACCCATGTTCCCGGACTGGCTCACCAGGGCCGTAGATCCGGGGATCGGATAGGCATGGGCCGCACTGCAATAGATATCCGCATGGGGGTTGCACATGCCCATGGTATTGGGACCCAGAATCAAAATACCGGCGTTTCGGGCCAGTTCCACCAGTTTTTCTTCCAATGCCGCCCCCTGTGACCCCACTTCCCGGAATCCGGACGTTATCAGCAGCATGCCTTTGACATTTTTCGCACCCAGTTCCGGAATCAAATTCATCACATGATGGGCCGGTATGGTTACCACGGCCAGATCGATATCTGCCGGTATGTCTTCTACCGATTTGTATACCTGTCTGCCCATGATAGTCCCGCCTTTTGGATTCACCAGATACACTTTTCCTTTGTAATTCCTGGACAGGGTGTTGGAGGGCAGCATATGTCCCCACTTGCCCGGTGAAGCGGATGCCCCCACAAAAGCAATGGACTCCGGATAAAAACAGGCACCCAGTGTTTTTACGTCAATGCGGGGGGCCAGAACGGTTTTTTCAACAAAGGGAGCAAGGATGATGAGTCCATCCACTACCACAGGTGCACCATCGGGCTGTATGATCACAGGATTGATGTCGATTTCCCGGATCTGTGGATAGGTGAGTGCCAGGTCACAAAGCCCTTTTAACACGGCCTTCAACGCCTGCATATCGCAGGCAGCCTCCCCTCTGAAGGCCTGGAGGAGTTTTGCCCCGGCAAAAGATGCCAGCATATCATCCATATCGGCTTCATCCAGAGGCGCAATCTTAAAAACGATATTTTCAAATGCTTCGGTGAATACTCCCCCCATGCCGAACATTATCACCGGCCCGAACTGGGGATCTTTGAACATGCCGGCCACAAATTCGCGTTTTCCCCGGACCATGGGCTGAATCAAAAATCCTTCCAGATCCTTGACATCTGCTGCCATTTTCTGTGCACCTGCCAGCACCTGTGCTTCACTGGTCATGTCCAGCTGCACCAGATTGGCTTCCGTTTTGTGCAACAGACCTGGACCGCTTGCCTTGAGAACCACAGGAAATCCCGATTTTACAGCTGCCCGGGCAGCAGCCTGCGGTGTTTTTGCCTGATGTTCTTTCACCACCGGCATGCCCATGGCCCCGAAAATCTTTTTGGCATCCGCTTCTGTAATGGCCCACTGTTTTTTGTGCACAGCCGTTGTAAAAATTGTTTCAATATCACTGACATTCATTATTTTTCACCCCGTAAAATACAATATTGATAATACCGCTGGATGCGGCTGTAACGTCAAGTTCCCTGTTAAATATCACCTGCTTGAGGCAGGCGTGCTCAATGGCCCCGAGTATGACTTTCTGCAGCAAAAACCGATCCGTGTCCGGCTTGAGTTCCTTGTTTTCAATGCCTCTGGAGATAATATCCAGAATGGTGGCAGCATATTTTTTCACCATGCTGTAGGCACAGGATTCAAAATACATGGGCGTGTTGCGCACTTCCAGCAGCAGAATTCTCGCAAACACCCGGTTCTGGGTATAACTTTCAAGACTGGCAAAAATAATGGTTTCAAGCTTTTCAAAACAGGTCTTTCCGGTTGCGGTCCTTTCTTCAATAAGGGCCTGAAAGGCAGTAAAATGCTGGTTCAGCACCTGGTAGAGCAGATCTTTTTTATCGGTAAAATATTTGTAGATCAGCCCTTCTGTCACCCCGGCATTGCCGGCGATTTCAGCAGTGGTGATAGACTGGAAATCTTTTGTTGCCATAAGCTGTGAAAAAGATGCCATGATCTTTTTTCTGCCCGGCGGATTGGTGTTAGGTCTGGATTTCATGGGCCATAATCCTTGCATGCAGCACTTACGTCATAAAGGTAAGTAACACTTACTTACAAAGTCTCTATTTGTCAAGACCTGTAGCAAATATTCAGACCGGAATATAGTGATTTTTCAACACAGATATGGTAACAATACGCCCCATAATTTTTTACGCCTGATTATTTGTAAGGATACATCCATGCCCCTTGATCTGCTCAGTGACACCCACATGCACTCCACCTATTCAGACGGCAGCGCCCCTGTGGCGGACATGGCAAAGTCCGCCTTTGAAAAAGGATTTACAACCATTGCCATAACGGATCATGTCCCATTGCCCTTTAACACCCGGTATGCCATGAAAAAAAACCATATTCCGGCATACCGCAATGATATACACCGTGCAAAAAAAGAATATGACGGCAGAATGACCATCAAAACCGGCATGGAAATTGAGTATATACCCGAACATAAAGAGTGGATCGCATCCATTGCATCCATGGACTGGGATCTCACCATTGCATCAGTGCACACCCTGGTGGTGGGCAAAAGACCCTGCCTGGTCAATGGCAATGAAACTGAATTTCATACATGCCTGAATCAAAACTTTGACGGGGATATCACATCCCTTTGCCGGGCATATTATCAAACCGTGCAGCAGGCTGTTCAAACCGGGTGGTTTGATATTGTGGGTCATCTGGATGTGTTGAAAAAACACAATACCCAAAACCGGTTTTTCAATGAAAACGATTACTGGTACCGGAAACTGCTGGATGAGACCCTGGACATCATCAAAGACCGGGGCATGCAGCTGGAAATAAACATGGGTGCCATGACCCACCCCATTGCCGTTCCCTACCCCTCACCCTGGATTGTCCGGGCAGCCCTTGATAAAGGCATTGACCTGGTCATGGGTTCTGATGCCCACCACCCTGAAGCCATTGGACAACAATTCGATAAAATCCAGGATATACTGACCCGGACAAAAAAACCTGCCGGGATGGACACTCTTCATTGAACAGAATCCCGGGATCAGGCATCCTTATTTGCTACAGGCATCACTGCCATGGTCAATCTGGAAACACAGACCTTTTCATTGGCCTCATTTTCTATGGTAATATCCCAGACATGGGTTGTACGTCCTAAGTGAACTGCCCGGACCGTGCCGGTCACCCTGCCGGTGCGCACCTGCTTGAGGTGGTTGGCCGATATTTCAAGGCCCACGGAATAATGATCCGAATCCAGAGCGAGATAAGAGGCTACGCTGCCAAGGGTTTCAGCCAGAACGACCGATGCACCGCCATGCAGGATTCCCATGGGCTGGACTGTGCGGTGGTCCACCGGCATGGTGGCCCGGATAAAATCAGGGCCGAATTCCGTAAATTCAATGCCCATATGGCCCACAATAGTTTTGTCAATGATGGGTTCAAAGGGTGCCAGATCAAGGGGTTGTTTCCATATCTGTAACATGTCATCTCCATGGTATTTTTATACAGTATTGTTTTACAACAGCAGATGAAGAGGATCAGACATCTGCCCGGTGTTTTTGGCACTTTCCGGTAATTATCCGGGAATCGTTGCCACCTGGCTGGCAGGTATGATTTTAATCTTTCCTTTCAATTTGGGCAGCTCAAGCTTCAAGGTTTCAAGGGTTGCCGGATAGGGATGGCCGATGCCGATGGCAGTGCCGTGTTTTTCTGCAATTTTTTTGAGCTGTGCGAATTGACCACTGATGTAAGCCACATCCTGAAAATTGTCCAAAAACACATCCCGTTCTGCAAACCGGATCTGAAGAAGTCGGGCAGATGCCCGGCACTGGGATTGCTTTGCGGTTCTGGAATCGATAAAAAACAAATTTCTTTTTTTCAGAATGGTAAATATCTGGTTCATCTGATTTGCCTGTGTGGTGAGCATGGATCCCATGTGGTTATTGACACCTTTTACCCCGGAAATATCCATCAGGTTTTTTTCCAACTGGGCAATCAACACATCAGGAGGCATGCTGGACAGCAACGCTCCGGGCCCCGGGTTCACCTCTGGATACTCCACCGGCTCCATGGGCAGATGCAGCATGATTTCCGCACCCCTGTCTGTCAGCATTCCGGAAATGACCCGGCCGAACGGTGACCAGGGCAGCACTGAAAAACTGATATTGGGTTCCAGTGCATGCAGGGCTATAGCAATTTTTTTATCATAGCCGATATCATCAATAATCAGAGCGATTCTGATGGTATCATCCTCTGGCAGTGATGGAACAGCCGAAGGGTCTTTTCGGATATCACCCAGTCCCTCGAAGACCTCATATAAAATGGGGTGCCCATTTTTTTCCATGAGCCCGGACTGTGGTTTTTTGGGCGGCAGATCGCTGATATCTTCATAAACAGGCGCAGGTTTATCCAGGCCATATGGTTTTTGTCTATCTGTAATTGCAGGGGATTTGCCGGCAATCTCCCGGGTTTTTTGCTTTACAGGTGCCGCCGGCCGCAACAGCATATCCGCGATCATGGCTGCTGTAAGGCAGACAGCCGACAGAACCAGAACCCCGATGGCCACCTTTTTTAATTGTGACACCATGTCCACGGTCTTTTTTTTACGGACCTGTTTTGTGGATGATGACGCTTTTTTTGTCCCGGATGCCGGTTTTTTAGGCGTTGTTTTTGCCGTCTTTTTTTTTCCGGTTGCCGTTTTTCCGGTTGCCGTTTTTTTAGCAGCCTTTTTTTTAATTGCCATTTACTTTATTGAAAACTCCGTAGCTTACCAGGATATCAAGGGCTCTTCTCACCTGGGCATCCTGGTGGAGCTGTTCAGTTTCCTGCTGTTGCTGTTTTTGCCGGGATGTTTCCGGGGGTTCCGCGGTTGCTGGATCATCTGTTTCTTCGGATGCCAGGCTGTTTTGCAGATCCTTTTCCTTGAGCATTCTATCAAAGGTGGATGATTTTTTTGAAGATGTTTCAAGCATGCCATAGGCCACCTCAATATCCGGCTGGATGCCTTTGGCCTGTATGGACCGGCCGCTGGGTGTATAATACCGGGCAATGGTATACTTGAGGCCGTATCCGTCTTTTAACGGGCGGACCGTCTGGACAGATCCTTTTCCAAAAGAGGTGGTTCCCAAAATCAATGCCCGGGAATGGTCCTGCAATGCCCCGGCAACAATCTCAGAAGCAGAGGCAGAGCCGCCGTTGATCAGCACCACAATGGGATATTTCCTGTCTTCTCTGCCGGGATGGGCTTTATAGGCCTGGGCGGTTTCTTCCTGGCGCCCCTTGATGGAAACGATAATGCCCTGATCCAGGAAAAAATCGGAAATCTTGATGGCCTGGTCCAGCAGCCCGCCGGGATTATCCCGCAGATCAATGACAAGGCCTTTCAGATTTTGCTGATCTGTTTCCAGTTTTTCCAGGTGCTCCTGCACCTCCTCATGGGTATTCATCCTGAAATTGGTCACCCGCAGATACCCGTATCCAGGCTTGAGAATTGCCGACCGCACACTGTTCATTGGAATCAAATCCCGCTTCAAGGAAAATTCCAGCGGAGCGGGTTCATTTTCCCGGATAACGGTAATGATCACTTCTTCATACCTGGGGCCCCGCATTTTGCTGACCGCCTCCCATAATGCCATGCCTTTGGTGGATTGACCATCAATCCTGACAATGATGTCCCCGGCAAAAACCCCGGCCGCATAGGCCGGGGTTCCCTCAATGGGAGATACCACGGTCAATATACCTTCTTTCATGGTAATCACTATGCCGATGCCGGAAAATTCCCCCTTGGTATCATCTTGAAGGTCCTCAAAGGCTTCGGGCGGCATAAAGCTGGAATGGGGATCCAGATTTTCCACCATGCCTTTAATGGCATTTTGGATCAGGGTTTCGGCATCCACTTCATCCACATAATTTTTTTCCAGTTCTTCCAGAACCTCCACAAATAATTTCAAAGAGGTATAGGGTTTGCCTGTTTCTGCACAAACCGGTATACCAAAGGACACCACCAGCATCAGGGCCAAAACCGCTCCGCACAGCCACCGGGTATTAAACGATCGCACTATCATGAATTCTATGCTCCTTTTTGTAACCATTTCAGGGGATCCACCGGTTTGCCGTGATGCCTGAGTTCAAAATGCAGACAAAGGCCTTTGATAGAACCGGTATCACCTGCTGTGGCAATCACTTCACCGGTATCCACCTGTTCACCTTTGTGTTTGAAAAATTCCTGTACATGGGCATACAGGGTATAATAATTTTCACCATGATCTATGATCAGCAGGTTGCCATATCCTTTAAGCCATTCGGCAAACATGACTTCACCTTTGAAAACAGACCGCACCGGTTCCCCCCGTTCCACCTTTATATCAATTCCACTCTGAAAAGTGAAGGAATTGTAATTTCCCGATTGTGAAGGACCGAAACGGGACACGATTTGTCCTTTAACCGGCAGGATCAGCTGGCCTTTCAACCCGGAAAACACGCCGCCTTCAACCGGATAAGCAGCTTGTTCTCCCATGGTGTGCATTTTTTTATCCAGACGTATGGCTGCATCCTTCAATGAAGCAACAGCAGCCTGGGACAATGCCTTTTTCTGGCGGATTTCCTGGAGGATGGAGGCTTTTTTACTGGTTTCGTTTTCCTTGATACGGATCTGCAAACCCAGATCCTGCTCCAGTTTTGCCTTGGCTGCCTTTTGTTCTGCCAATTGCGCTGCAAGGGTCTGAAACCTTCCCAGATCCCGGGTTTGATTCTCAAGTGCCTGGAAATCCGACATGACAACCCGTTTCATGGCGTTCTGGGCAATAAAAAAATCAAACACAGATGCAGGCATGCCCATCATATCCAGACTTCCGATATTGTGCATACGGTAAAGAGCATACAGCCGATCTGCTGCATATACCTGATTTTCCTGTATCTGGGTGGCCAGTTTCTCTGATTCCGCCTGTATGGCAGCAATCGTTTTTTCCAGATCCCGGGCTTCCCTGGCCAGGATCTTTGCCTTGTTCCTGGCCTGGTTCAGGGTGTAGTCAATTTCATTCAACCCTTCGATAATCTGTATCTCTTTTTGTGTGAACTGGTTGATCTGTTCCTGTTCTTGTGTAATGCGGGTTTCAATGGCCTGTTTCTTTTCCTGTATCCGGGGATCAGGCTTCAGGGAGTCGGAAGGCAGGGGTTTTTCTGCAGGGGTGACAGCCTCCAGCTGAATGTATACAGGCCGGTTCCGGACATAGCCCTGAAGGTTTTTATACTGTACGGTCACCCACCCGCCGATACCGCCTTTTACCTCGGTCACATCCACTTTGGTGCCTTTTTCCAGGATTAGCACCACCGGGGAATCCTGGGAGGGTTCTGACCGGACATTGAGCTTAGATGCAGTGATCGTACCCTGGTAAATTACTGCCGGTGCTGTCCACACAACCGGTGGTACAAAAAAGAGAAGCCACCCCCACACCAGGGCTATTTTAAAATCTGCTTTAAAGAGAGATAACATCCAAACCACCCTAAGAATGTACTGGCCAGTATGATAAGCCCCATGGTTTTAATGGCCAGAAACCGGATATCAAGATACACATAGGCACTCAAATTCCCGGAAATGCCCGATGAAATTGCAAGAAAAGCGGCCATCAGAATCAAAAGTCCCAGAATCCCCCCCAGAAAGCCCTGAATAAGCCCTTCCACATAAAAAGGGGTTTTTATAAACCCTTCGGTAGCTCCCACCAGCCGCATTATTTCAATTTCAAGCCGGCGGGAATAAAACGCCAGCCGCACGGTGTTGGCGGTGATAAAAAGTGCAATCAACAAAAAAAGACCGCACATGGCATACCCGGTGATCCGGAACAAGGTAAAAATCTTTAAAAATCTTGCCAGCCATCCCTGACCGTATTCCACGCTTTCCACCATCTCCAGTGCTGCAATCTTTTTTGCAAAAGCAGCCACCTGTGCATAATCACCCTGGGTTTTCATCCGGATTTCCAGGGCATGGGGCAGGGGATTGTGCTGTAAGGTATCAAAAAATCCGGTATGGGACCCCATCTCATCTTTTAGTTTTTCCAGGGCCTGGGATTTTGGTATGAAGCGCATCTCCTCCACCTCCCCCAGGCCTCTGATCCGGGCTTTTACATCCGGCAGCATTTCCTGGGAAAAAGTGGGTTCAAGGTAAATCATGGCCCGTCCCCCCTGGTTCCAGCCTTCAATCAACCGGTTGGCATTTTCAAAAAACAGCAGGAAAAGGGATACCACCAGAATGGATAAGGAAATAGTCACTATGGTGATCAGGTTCAAAAACCGATTGGACCGAATATCTGCCAGGGCTTTTGTAATATATCGGGTCATGGGAATCTGCTTTCTTATGGGCACATAACATCTGTCAGAGCATGGTGGATGTTTTGACCAGCTGTCCTTGTTCCAGTACAATATTGCGGCCCCGCACCATGCTCTCCAGCAGATGCAGGTTATGGCTTGCCACCAGAATTGTAGCCCCTTTTTTATGATACGCCATCAAAAAATCCAACACCAGCCTGGCAGAAGCGTGATCCAGACTGCCTGTGGGTTCATCAGCCAGGATGATATCCGGATCCCCCACCACAGCCCGGGCCACTGCCACCCGCTGCTGTTCACCGCCCGAAAGGGTTGGCGGCAGGGCATTTGCTTTTTTGTCCATGCCGGTGGTACGCAACACATGCATGACTTTTTTGCGGATATAGGAGGGTTTTTCTCCGGCTACCTCCAGGACCAACGCCACGTTTTCAAAAACAGTCCGGCTGGGGATCAGTTTAAAATCCTGAAATACCATACCGAAACGCCGCCGCAAAAGGGGCAGCTTGGAAACAGAAATCCTGGCCAGGTTCATGCCGTTGATGAGAATCTGACCTTCGGACACTTTTTCCGCCAGGTAGAGCACCTTGAGCAAGGTGGATTTCCCGGCTCCGGAAGGACCGGAAATAAAAATAAATTCTCCGGGCTGGATATCCACAGACACATTGTTCAGTGCAATCTTTGCGCCATAACGCTTGGTAACATTAAACAGTCTGATGATGGAATTTTTGCTGCTGTCCAGGTTCATATGTATGTATTCATCATTATTCATCATGGTCCATAATTGACTGGCACTGAATTTACTGATATATACCGGTTGTGTCAAGGAGTGCTGAAAAACAGTTTTTCTTACACATCAAGCCTTCACTGGACCCGTAAACCGGCTTCTTCCAAACAGTGAAGGCTTTGCCATATACAGCGAAAGGACAGATCCATGATATTGTTTGACTCCCATTGCCATATTGACGACCCTTGTTTTGAGGCGGATATGGACAAAATTTTTGAACGGGCACAAACGGCAGGTGTCCGGGCCATGGCCATTGCAGGGGTTGACAGACACACCGCCCGAAAAGCTGTCAAAATTGCCGCAGACCGGAACAATGTGATCACTGCAGTGGGCATCCATCCCCATGATGCATTGCATTGCAATCCGAACATACTGGCAGACCTGATCAGTCTGGCAAAGGAACATAACTGCGTCAGGGCCTGGGGTGAAACCGGGCTGGACTTCAACCGGATGTTCTCCCCCCGAAAAGACCAGGAAGCCTGTTTCACAGCCCAGATGGCCATTGCCGCCGATCTGGACCTGCCCCTGATATTCCATGAACGCGATTCCAGCGGCCGGTTTTATGATATGGTAAAATCTGACGGACCTGATACCGGAAAAGGGGTGGTCCATTGTTTTTCCGGTACCCGCAAGGAATTATTCCAATACCTGGATCTGGGGTATTACATCGGCATAACTGGTATTCTGACCATCCAGCAGCGGGGAAAACTGCTCCGGGAACTGGCACCTTTGATCCCGAAAGACAAAATTCTCATTGAAACCGATGCCCCCTATCTCACACCTGCCCCCCAGAAAAACAAATGCCGGCGCAATGAACCGGCGTTTGTTCGGTCAGTGCTGGAAAAACTGGCACAGGTACGCAACGAAGACCCCCAAGCGCTGGCCGAAACCATTTTTGCCAACACCAATACATTTTTCGGCACCAGTTTTAACTGAAATTATACCAGAAGATCAGGCAGCGGCGGTCTTATCCTTTGCCATCAACCTTGCCACCGCTTTTTCCAGTCCGTCCAGGGACAGCTCATACATGGGGAAAATGGTTTTAATGGTCATGATGGTGTGGGTATACCCCCACATGGATTCCGGCACCGGGTTGAGCCATACGGCATGGGAAAATGTCTCGGCCAGAAATTTGAGCTGATGAATGCTTGGCCGGCCGCTGCGCTCACTGATGTGGATGGAGCCGTCATGGGCCATGAGTTCATAGGGGGCCATGCTGGCATCCCCAACAATAATAAGCCGGGTCTCCGGATCCTGGCGGGCGAATTCCACAATTTTTTTGGGCTTTTTATACCGGGCCGGATCTTCCCATACATAATCATAAATGGTGTTATGAAAAAAGTAGGTTTTTACCTCCTTGAACTGGGCCCTTGCATAATCAAACAGGCTCTGTACCACGTCAATATGGGGATCCATGGACCAGCCGCCGTTGTCAATGGCCAGAATCACCTTGAGCCGGTCTTTGAGGGCCCGGTCAAACACCAGTTCAATCTCGCCGGCGTTGCGCATGGTTTCCCTGATGGTCTCATCCACGTTGACTTTGTCTTTGGGACCTGCCGGCACCAGGTTGCGCAGGCGTTTAAGGGCTTCCCCGATATTTGCCTGGGTCAGGGGACCGGTGGTGGAATAATCCTTGTACCGCCGCTCATTGGCCACCTTTACTGCGGATTTGTTGCCGGACACCCCGCCTACCCGCATGCCGCCGGGATGATACCCGGAATGACCCACAGGGGAATACCCGCCCGTGCCGATCCATTTTCCGCCGCCGTCATGCCTGCCGTCCTGGTCTTTGAGCCGCTCCTTGAAGTATTCAATGAGTTCTTCCGGAGACATTTTGTTGAGTTTCTCTTCATCAATGCCCAAAGCATCTGCCACCATTTTCGGGTTTTTCAGCCATTCTTCCAGGAGCCCTCTGGCAATTGCATCAATTTCAAATCCAGCATCTTCAGGCAATGGAACCCCTTCAAAATGGTGGGCAAACACCTGGTCATACAGATCAAAATACCGCTCACTTTTGACCAGGATAGCCCGGGCACAGGTATAAAAATCATCCAGACCTGCCACCATTCCATTGTACAAGGCTTTTTGCAGGGTAAGAAAGGCCGTGGGAGACACCGGGATACCGACATCCTTGAGGGTATAGAAAAATTTTACAAACATGGCGGCTGCACCTTAAAATAATCGTCTTCTGGAAGTCAGATTCTGTGCCCGCTCATAATCCGGGCTTTTTTTGAACAACACCCCGAGAAAGGGTAGTTTGCCGTTGATCAGATCCTTGACCCGAAAATCCGGGTCTGCGTGCAATGCCCGGATCCAGTTGATCAACTCCCGGGTTGCGGGTTTCTTCTCAATGCTCTCAATGTCCCGCATGCTGAAAAATGCCTTGATGGCATTATCCGCCAGTTTTTCATCCAGATCGGGAAAATGCACATGAATGATCTTGCGCATCATCTTGGGGTCGGGAAAGGCAATATGATGAAAATTGCACCGGCCCAAAAACGGGTCGGACAGATCTTTTTTGGCGTTGGAGGTAATAATAATAACCGGCCGGTGAGTTGCCTTAATGGTCTGATCGGTCTCGATAATATCAAACTGCATCTGGTCCAGGACATCCAGCATATCATCTTGAAAATCGGTATCTGCCTTGTCGATCTCATCAATCAGCAGCACGGTGCGCTGGTCTGCCACAAACGCCTGACCGATTTTTCCCATTTTAATGTATTCATTGATATTACTCACATCCCGCTTGGAATCGCCGAACCGGGAATCATTGAGCCGGGTCAGGGTGTCATACTGATACAGGGCCTCCACCAGCTTCATGCTGGATTTCACGTTCAGCACAATCAGGGGCATGCCAAGACTTTCGGCAATGGCATAGGCCAGCATGGTCTTACCGGTGCCCGGCTCTCCTTTGAGGAGCAGGGGCATTTCCAGCCGCATGGATATATTGACGATAGCGGCCAGTTCCTGGTCCAGTACATATTTTGTGGCGCCTTGAAATTCTTCTGAAACAATTTGATTCATGGGTTTTTATCTCCGGATATCGAGGGTAACATATAATTGTTCACTGCACATGGGCAATGATGTCATCATTTTTATCAAAAATATGAAGCATATCCGGTTTTTTCACAAGGACTTTATTAAAAATTCATGGCATAACCCTGCATATTACAAAATTGTGTTTTTTATTTTTTGTCCTTGCATTCTAAACCATTGACACTAATACCACTTAGTGTTAAGAGTTTTCATTTGATATTTTCAGCCATGAAAGAAACAGGAGCATGCTATGATTGGTGGAATTGGAATGCCGGAACTGATAATTATCCTTGTGATTATCCTCATTATTTTTGGTGCGGGCAAACTGCCTGAGATAGGTGCCGGCCTGGGTAAAGGTATTAAAAACTTTAAAAAAGCCACAAAAGAACCCCTTGAAGATAAAGACAAAGACCCGGAACAGATAGAAAAAGACTAATAAAAAATCCTGCTGAATATTGTTTTTTCCTTGCAGCCGGGCAATTAATTTGCCCGGCTGCAAGCGTATCATCCCCTGCCCCCGACATACCGGCCCGGCCACAAAAAAAATCGACTGCAAAACAAATAACGCAAACATCAAATACAAAAATGTAATTTATTCTTTGCATTAAACAACAATTTTGTTATTTAATCATTAAAATACAAAATATTTATTCGATATTTTTTGGAGTTTTCCAGGTTGCCGTATGAAAAGCCCTGCCGATTAAAGGCTGGCACGCCCATTGCTTTTAAAGAGATATTATGGAAACAATGCACAATTCACAGGCCCGTATGTTAATCCAAAAAAAAGAACACCTGGTCCAGGCATTTCTGGCAGGACAAGAACCTTTTTTCCTGGAGCAGCTGACCAGGGCCCTGGATGAATATTTTTTTACGGTATATGGAAAAAGCATTGCTGCCCGCAGAATGGTGGTATCCAATAAACCTTTTGCCATCATTGCCCTGGGGGGATATGGCAGAAAGGAACAATGCATCCATTCCGACATCGACCTGCTCATCCTGTTTGACAAATCTGTTCCCCCGGAAGTGGAAGCGTTTGTCCAGGAGCTGCTGTACCCCTTGTGGGATGCCCGTTTCGAGGTGGGATATGCGGTACGCAATATTGATGAATGCATTGTAATGGCGTTTGACCGTTTTGATATCCTCACCACTGTTCTGGATGCCCGGTTCATCTGCGGCAGCTCCCTGATTTATTCCGCAGTCATGGAAAAATTCAGAAAGGAGTTGTCCACCAGGCATTACAAACAGACCCTGGACTATCTGTTTGCACATGGCATCAAACGCCTTGAAAATTTCGGGGATTCCACTTATCTTGTGACACCGGACCTCAAATCAGGGTTCGGCGGATTGCGCGACTACCACACCCTGCTGTGGTATGCCAAAATAAAATCTGATATCAAAGAACGGCGGGACCTGGAATATTACGGGTTTTTATCCCATTTCGAATATGAGACACTGGAAAAGACCCTGGCCTATATCTGGGATATCAGAAACCGGCTTCACCATATAACAGGACGTAAATGCGACACACTCCATTTTGAATACCAGACTGAGGTGGCAGGTCTTCTGGCGTTACAAAACCAGGACAGCCGCCCGGATGTGGAAGTTTTTCTCGGGGAGCTGCATGCCAGAATGGAGTTTCTCAAACAGATCAACCAGATCACCTTTGAAGATATCATCACCAGCAGCCGCATCAGAAAAGAATCCGCCACCCCCCGTCTGACCAAAACAGGCGGCCTGATCATCCGCAAAAGGCGGTTGTATTTTGCCAATACCGTCGTTATCCTGCAACGACCTGAACTTTTGCTGAAAATATTCCTGGAAAGCGGTCGGATGCGGGTTCCCCTGTCCATAGAAGCCAGGCGTGTGGTATCGGAATTTCTTCACCTGGTGGATGAAGATATAAAATCAGATCCGGCAAACATCAAAATTTTCAAACGGATACTGGCACTGTCTTTCTGGGAGTTCAATGTACTCACGGTAATGCTGTCCACAGGCATTCTTGAGCAGTTCATACCGGAATTTTCTGCCATCAGGAACAAAATCCAGTACAACCACTACCATCTGTTTCCGGTAGACAAACACTCCATCCGTTGTGTCCAGGTTATGAACAGTTTCAGAACACCCGGCACCGACATTAATACCAGCCTGTATGCCGATGTTTTCAAGGATGTCCGAAACAAAAACCTGCTCCTGGTAACAGCCCTGCTCCACGATATCGGCAAATCAGATCCGGCCAAAGAACACTCCAGCACCGGGGCTGAGATTGCCCGGCCCATCCTGGAACGTCTGGGGTTCACCGCCACGGAAGTAGCAGATGCACGGTTTTTAATCAAAAACCACCTGCTTCTGGCCAAAACCGCAACCCGGCGGGATGTTTTTGATGAAGAAACCGCAATTTACACCGCCAGTAAGGTGGGCAAAATCCGGCTGCTAAGAATGCTGTTTCTGCTCACGGTAGCGGACTCCATGGCCACAGGTCCGAAGGCCTGGAACGACTGGACCGAAAACCTCATAAAAGATCTGTTTTTAAAAACCATGCGCATTTTAAAAACAGGAGAGTTGGCATCTAAAAAGAGCCAGCGCCTCATCCAGCATAAAAAAGAAGAGGTGCAGGCCCTGCTCAAGGAAAGCTGGCAGGAACAAACAGTCATGCAGCAGCTGGATGCCATGTCCGGCAGGTATTTACTGTATATGCCGGCCATCCATATTGCCGATCATATCAAACTTTTCCGGAACCTGGGTGACCGTCAGTTCATCTGGCAGGTTTCAAAGGAAGATGATTCAGACATCCGTACCGTGGTCATCTGCGGCCGGGAAAAACCCGGATTTTATTCCAAGATCGCCGGTGTGTTTTTTCTCAACCGGCTCAATATTGTGGCATCCCAGGCGTATCCATTGGGAGACACCCATATTCTGGATATCTTCAAGGTCATGCCGCCAAAGGACCGCCTTTTTGAACAGGAAAAATGGAAAAAAGCAGAAAAGGATCTGACCAGGGCTTTGGATGATGACCATTTTCTGGACAAGATTGTGGACAAAATCCCGAAACAAATCACCATTGCCTCGGGCAGACGGCCGGAGCCAAACCAGGTGCGCATCGACAATGACATATCCAGTTTTTTCACCATCATTGAGGTATTGACCTATGATTTTCCCGGTCTTTTGTTCACCATCACCAACGCCCTTTACCGCAGCGGCCTTAACGTCAATGTTGCCGTAGTTGGGGGAAAGGTGGATCAGATCATGGATATTTTTTATGTCCGGGATCTGGAAAATGACCAAAAAATCCGGGACCCCCGGAAACTCACACAAATTAAAACAGCCATCATACAACGGCTCCCCAAGATACATGCAAAGGAGGTATTAAATGAAAAAAATTGAAGCTGTCATCAAGCCTTTTAAACTTGATGATGTAAAAGAAGCACTCAGTGAAATCGGCATTTTCGGTATGACCGTCACCGAAGTCAATGGTTACGGGCGTCAGAAAGGACATAAGGAAATCTACCGTGGTGCGGAATATGTTGTGGATTTTGTTCCCAAAATCAAACTGGAAATTGTGGTTGCAGATGACCGGGCGGAAGAAACCATCGAAACGGTCAGAAATGCCGCCAACACAGGGAAAATCGGAGACGGCAAGATCTTTGTTTTATCCGTTGAAAAAGCCATCCGGGTCAGGACCGGTGAAACAGACACTGATGCACTTTAACCAGGTGAACACCGTAGACATTACACATACATCAAAAAAAGAAAGGAAAAACACATGACCCCAAAAGACGTAATTGCAATGGCAAAGGAAAACAGTGCAAAAGTAGTGGACATCCGGTATATGGATTTCATCGGCACCTGGCAGCATTTTTCAGTTCCCCTGTCTGAGTTTTCAGAAAATTGTTTTGAAGACGGGTTCGGATTTGACGGCTCTTCCATGCGGGCATGGCAGGCTATCAACAACAGCGACATGATCGTGATCCCCGAGGCCGGCACAGCAAAAATGGATCCGTTTTTCAAAGTCCCCACCCTGGCCATCATCGGCAACATCCATGATCCCATTACCAGTGAATCTTATTCCAGAGATCCCAGGGGCATTGCCAAAAAAACCGAGCAATACCTGAAAAGCACCGGCATCGGTGACACCATTTTTGTGGGCCCGGAGCCGGAATTTTTCATCTTTTCCAATATCCGGTATGCCTCGGAACCCCATACCGCATTTTTTGAAATCGATTCCCCTGAAGGCCACTGGAACACAGGCACGGATGAAATGCCCAACCTGGGATATAAAATCAAACCCAAACACGGGTATTTCCCCCTGCCACCGGCTGACCAGTACCAGGACATGAGAACCGAGATGATGCTCACTATGGAAAATCTGGGCATTGCCATGGAATGCCAGCACCATGAGGTGGCATCCGCCGGCCAGTCTGAAATCGATCTGCGGTTTGATTCTCTGGTGAACATGGCCGACAGCCTGGCATGGTTCAAGTATGTGCTCAAAAATGTGGCCCATAAATACAACCACACGGTCACCTTCATGCCCAAACCCATTTACGGGGACAACGGAACCGGTATGCACACCCACATGAGTTTCTGGAAGGACGGCAACCCAATGTTTGCCGGCAACAAATATGCAGGCCTTTCTGATGACGCGCTGTATGCCATCGGCGGCATCATGAAGCACTGCAAAGCGCTGTGCGCCATCACCAACCCCACCACCAACTCATACAAGCGCCTGGTGCCGGGCTTTGAAGCCCCCATCAACCTGGCCTATTCCAGCCGGAACAGAAGTGCGGCCATCCGCCTGCCCATGTATTCGGGATCACCCAAGGCAAAACGCATTGAGTTCAGGACCCCGGATCCTTCCTGCAACGGATACCTGGCCTTTTCCGCCATTGCCATGGCCATGATAGACGGTATACAAAATAAAATGGACCCGGGCGATCCCATGGACAAAAACATCTATGACCTGCCGCCTGAGGAACTTGCTGAAATGGAATCCGCACCCGGCACACTCGAAGAAGCCCTGGACGCTTTGAAGCATGACCATGATTTCCTGCTCAAAGGAGATGTATTCACCAAAGACGTGATTGAACACTGGATTGACTACAAAATGGAAAATGAGGTCAAACCCGTTATCAGCCGGCCCCATCCACACGAGTTTTACCTGTATTTTGACATTTAACCCCACCAATACCTCGCAAAATATAAACCTGTGGTAATAAAAACAGGGAGGGGGGGATACCATGCCTGGCATGATATCCCCCTTTTTTGCATTTTGATCATCCAGCAGCAATCCCAAAATTTTTAATGCAATCAAAAAAAAAATGCGGTATAACAAAACACTTTTAACCAAAAACATAAGGGAGGCACAGCTGACACATGGGATTTCTGCCTTGGCCACGCACATTTATTCTGGGATGCTTCTTTTTTTTGTTTTTACTTTTAACTCTTATCCCCGGCGTTTCCGCCCAATCATCTCCGAAAGGAAATGAATTTGATGTATTAAAAGAGCGGCTGATTAAAGACGGTTTTGCCCCTGAAAAAATCCAGGATATTCTGGCCAGAGATGCGGTGTTTTTCACCCCTGACGGCGTATCCCTTTTCTTTGTCCATTCTGAGTCCAGCCTAAATTATGACCAATTTCTGTCCAAAGATTCCATTGCCAATGCGTTTCAATACATGAAGGACCACAAAGAAGCCCTGGACCGTGCCCAGGAAGCCTTCGGGGTGGATAAAACGATTATTACCGCTATTTTGCTGGTGGAGACCCGCCTGGGCACCTTCCTGGGAAAAAGAACGGTCATCAACACCCTGGCCACCATGGCGGCCCTCACCGACGAAACGTTGCAAGAACGTATATGGAATGCCATTCCTGAACAAAAAAAACCAAAAAAAGAAACCTTTTTAAAAAAAGTGGCCCAACGTTCCAAATGGGGATATGAAGAACTCAAAGCCCTGATAAAATACGCGGACAAAGAAGGCTTTGCCCCGGAAACCATCAAAGGCTCCTATGCGGGTGCCATGGGTATTTCCCAGTTCATGCCCTCCAATGCCCTGACCCTGGCAAAGGACGGGAACGATGATGGCAAAATTGACCTGTTTGACCACAGCGATGCCATCTTTTCCGTTGCAAACTACCTCAAACACCACGGATGGAAACCCGGCATCACCCGGCAGCGCCAGCATGAAGTGCTGTTCCGCTACAACCACAGTAATTATTATGTGGACACCCTCATGAAAATATCAGACCGGCTCAAAGAAGGCTGAAAACCCACATGAAAAATATCATTTTATACATCCTGCTGGTTTTCGGTATCTCTTTAGGCCTTACCATGCTGGCCCTGGTGGACATCATCAAAAAAGATTTTGGTTCTCCCAAAACCAAGGTGCTCTGGCATTTCATTGCTTTGATTCCCCTGGTGGGGTGGCTCATCTACCTGATTTTCGGGTACAGAAAAGGCCGCAAAAAATCCGTTACCATGTAAAATTCATTGACTTTTCCCTGGTTCCGATATATCTGTATTGTTTGCAATGCAGGTCCCATCGTCTAGTGGTTAGGACGCCGGCCTCTCACGCCGGTAACCCGGGTTCGAATCCCGGTGGGATCACCACTTAGAGAATCAAGGCTTTCAGCGATTTGTCGAGAGCTTTTTTTATAATCTAAAAATCAATACCCCACAAAACAGACCGTTTTCGGCATGCCCCACTCATAAGCTCTTAACCGATCTGTAGGGGGGCTGCCAGTATAAAAATCTCAGATACCGCCATTTTTAACCAATTATGGTTCCCTCATTCCCTGGATCGCCCGCCGGGGTCCATACCTTACCAGCAGTGCCAACATTTTGTCCACCCTCAGTGACCCTCAGCAACCTGTTGATTGAACCAAGCGTAACGATCCAATGCCCATGATTGAATTATTGCAACCCGGATGCAAAAAACATAATGGCTGGGTTTTTAGCCGATCTCAACCTGATTTTCGGCTCAGTACAGAACCGCCCGGTAACATCGGCTCATTTTTGAACCTATCTCAAAGCAAAACTGGAAGGACCAGACCAATTCGGAGCAGAATCCAAAATATTCCGCATCTTTTCTGTCAAATCCGCCATTGAAAAAGGCTTCTGGATAAATGCCACCCCGGCATCCAACACTCCCTGATGGGCAATGATATCTGAAGTATACCCGGACATGAACAATAGTTTGATGTCAGGATAAAGATCAGTAATTAGTCCGGACAGTTCCCGGCCATTCATCTCCGGCATGACCACGTCGGTCATAAGCAGATCAATGGGGCTGGAATGATTTTTTGCTTTTTCCACTGCCTCACCAGGTGTGGCAGCCGGTAAAACCGTATACCCTTTCTTTTCCAGCATCATCCGGGTCATTCGTAAAATAGTGGGTTCATCCTCTACCAGCAGGATGGTTTCAGTCCCTCCGGCAGCTTCCTTTTTTTCAGGAACTGCCTTGTCGATGTCTTCATCGGCAACCAACCGGGGCAGATAGATTCTAAAGGTGGAACCCTGGCCGGGTTCGCTGTATACATTTATGAATCCGTTGTTTTGTTTGACAATGCCATATATTGTTGCAAGCCCTAAACCGGTGCCTTTGCCCACCTCCTTAGTGGTGAAAAACGGCTCGAACAGATTGTCCAAGGTTTTTTTGTCCATGCCACACCCATTGTCACTGACTGCCAGCAGGACAAAATCGCCGGGGATAAAGCCAGGGTGTTCCTTGCAGTATTCTTCATCAAAAGATTTTTTTCCGGTTTCAATTGTGAGTTTGCCCACTCCGGAAATGGCATCCTTGGCGTTGATGCAAAGATTGGCAAGGATCTGGTCGACCTGGGACGGGTCCATTTTTACGGACCACAGATGGGCGGACGGCTTCCAGACCAGGTCAATGTCTTCTCCAATAAGCCGGCGCAACATATTGAGCATGCTTTCCACAGTATCATTCAAATCCAGCTGTCTGGGGGAAATGGTTTGTTTTCTGGCAAAAGCCAGGAGCTGTTTTGTGATGTCTGCCGATCGTTTTGCAGCTTTCTGAATTTCTTTGAGGTCATCATGCAACTCGTGGTTTTCATCTGCCTGCAACAATGCCAGTTCCGTATGTCCCAGAATAACACCCAGCATGTTGTTGAAATCATGGGCCACGCCTCCGGCCAGACGGCCCACAGATTCCATTTTCTGTGCCTGGCTGAGCTGTTCCTGAAGCTTCTCCTGCTCCGTTTCAGCCTGCTTACGCTCAGTGATGTCTTGGGCAGCCCCCACCATACGAACAGGACTACCCGTATCCTGATCATATTCCACATCCCCGAAGGCTTTGATGTATCTTATTTCTTTGTTATCCGCCCTAATGATTCTGTGTTCAATATCGTAGATTTTTCCGTGTTCTTTTGCATCAGTGAAAGCTTTTTTAATATGGGCTGCATCTTCCGGGTGTGCAATTTCAATCAATTTGGATGTATCTAAATCATTGTCAGAGACACCATGGATTTTTTGCCACTGCTCTGAAAAGTACCATGTATCATGTACTATATCCCATTCCCATGACCCGAGGTTTGCAAGTACTTGTGCCTCTTCCAATAATTTAGACTTTTGAGCGAGAGCCTTTTCCGCCTGTTTACGCTCGGTTATATCCTGGACGGTTCCTGAGACCCTGACTATATTTCCATCATTGTCCTTTAATATCTCAGCCAACTCCTGAACATACCGAATGGTACCATCAGGCAGTTTGATACGATGTTCAATGTCAACCGGCCTGTTCTTTGCTATAGCTGTTTCACGTTCATTCAAAAAATCCTGATAATCGTCAGGATGTATGCAGCCCTCAAAAGATTCCTTTGATGGCTGGAAGTTATATTTATCACGTCCAAAAATCGCATAGACCTCATCTGACCATGACAGTTCTCCGTTAAACATTTCCCAGTCCCAGTGACCGAGTTTTGCCATCTGGTGAGCTTGTCTCAAACGAACTGCACTTTCCCTTAATGCTTTTTCGGCCCGTTTGCGCTCGGTGATGTCGTGAATAATCGAAAAAAGCAATGTTTGGTTTTGAATTGCTATCGGGGTAGAATGTACTTCCACGTCACGAATCTGCCCATCTGCCAGCACATGACGGAACTCGAAGATGTTGACCTGCTTGTTGAATGCACCACCCATTTTTTGCATAACTTCTGCCGGTGATAAAAGATTCAATTGCTGGATTTTCATTTTTATCATATTTTCCAGAGGGTATCCGTAATATTGAGCGGCGGCTTGATTGGCTTCAACAATCTGGCCTGTGTGGGGGTCAATAAGCAACATTACAGCGCTGTGATCCTTGAACATTCCCCGGAACAGTTCCTCACTTTCGAGCAGCGCCTTTTCCGCCTGTTTGCGCTCGGTTATATCCTGAAACATTGAAAGGATGGCCGGCATGCCAGTGTGTCTGATGCAAACCGTGTTAGCCAAAACGGCTATCTCATGACCGTCTTTCCTGACAAGAGTCAGTTCGACAGGTTCAAGCGCTTCATTTTTCTCAAGAGCCTGGCAGCGTCTCTGAAAAGCCGATTCCATGAAATCAGGATGTATCCAGGCCTTGGGACTGGTACCGATTATTTCGTTTTCAGTCTTAACACCAAAAAGTCCCAGTAAGGCTGGATTTACAAACACAATCTTCTCTTCTTGAGTTATCAGGAAAGGTAACGGGGAAGAATCGATCAAAGAGCGATATCTTTCCTCTCTTTCCCGCAGATTTTTTTCAGTCATTTTGAGTTCAGATTCTGATTTTTGAAACTGCTGAATCCGTCTTTCCAATTCTTCATAGGTTGGTTTTTCATCCATACTACGACTAAGCCCTTTTTAGACGTACTTGTTCTTTCTGGCTAAGGATACTACTTTTGCGTTTACCCAAGCACACCCTGTGGTAAGATGCAGCTTTCTAAAGCTCAAGTATCTTGCAACCATCATCCCTCAACAATTCGACCATATCAGGTTTTTGATCCTATTGGTATTATCAATATATTCAGCGCCAGAATAATTATACAGTGGATAATTTATGTGCAACTCCCTGTGCATCCCGCCTTACATCTGCCAGACCTTACATTTTGTAAATCAGATCAGATCATCAACAATAGACAAAATTCATTGGAGAATTGCCCATTTCATAAAAAAAATCAAACAGATATTTGTTTTTATCCAAACGGTGAAACAGATTCCCGGCTTTCAATCATCCACATTCCAACAGATATCATTCAGGCATGAAGTCGGTTTTTTTGCTACCATACACAAAGGGTTATCAGTGTGACCCGTCCTTTTATTTTCGGCATGCTGCCGCTTTTTTTTCGATATCATTGAATGGCGCTGGTTTCTTGTATATGACCGATCAAGCCTGTTATCTCAGCATCAATGGCCTGACGGTCTGCCAGTTGATTGAAAAAAGCATCCACGGTCCGGCCGGTGCCAAGTCCCAGGATGAGGCCCAGTACTGCACCCCGGTGCACATTGTCACCTCCCAGGTTGGTATTGGCCAGCAAAGCGGCTTTCAGGTCATCTGCATATGCATAGGCCAGATACAGAATGACCGGCCAGGAATCGGTGATATAGCAGGCCGTGGAATAACGGCCGCCCGCCACCTCATTGTCGGAGCGCACCTGTGAAGCAAGCCGCTTCAGATCCAGCCCCACGGACTGCCGGGCCGTATCAGCAATAAGCTGCTGCAGCGGTTCATCAT
>JAABSA010000022.1 GCA_011390635.1 Desulfotignum sp.
AATGTTCCGCTGTGACAGTTTCTGACAAATATGCTGCCGGAAAAATGGAAAACAGGCGCTACTGCAACCGTCCTGCCATCCACGACTTTGACAGCTGCATAAAATCCATTCCACGCAGCCAGCTCGGGATCATCCTCCTTAAACCCGTAAACAGGAATCTGTTCCATATCCTGCCAGTCAACCGGCAGATCAATAGGAATTTCTACAATCGCAATTTTTTCGAGTTCCAGACCGGCGGGACTGAAACGAATACCGCCTAATACCTGTTCGGACGTATTATTATTTGCCGGGATGGAAAAAGCGGTAATCCGGGTGTCTTCAGGAAGTGCGCCGGCCGGAATTTCGAGACGGTAGCCCGATGCCTCAATCACCGCACCTTCTTCGGCTGTAACAGTCTGGCTGAAAAGTTCCTCCTGATCTTCGCTGGAAAATCCGTCAATGATGATTTTTGCAGCTGCAACTGTGCCTGGAGCTTCGGTAACATTCAGACCGATACCACTGAAGCTGGTTCTGACAGCCCAGTTGTCCGGAGTTTTTTCCACCCGTTCCGCCATGTAGTCAGAAATTTCCACCCGGTTGGTGAACTGATTGTAGGCGGCTATGGTTGAAATATCCAGCGGGTTATAGCGAGGGCCGTCGGGGGCATAGTCTCCTACAGCCGATACAAGGGTAGCCACGACAAACCCACGGCTTGCACCGGAATCGAGCATTCCAACCCAGTAATCTATACCTTCAGGATCTTCTGCAGCTGTTTTGTTCAGGGTGTTATAATAAATGTGATTGATGAACGCTGTGTTTGTGTTCAGGCTTTCTCCGAAATAATTTTTGGCTGCATCCGTCTCCAGCATGACATCGGCGGTGGTGGCCATATTAAGCCCAAGGGACTGCCAGCCTGTTTTTATTCATGGGTTATCCCATTGATCTGGTCCCTGAGCATGCCGGAGCACTTGAAGGACACAGTTCTTCTTTGATCCAGAGTCATGTCTTCTCCCGTGGCTGGGTTTCTGCCTTTTCTGGGAGCTTTGTGATTTACCTGGAACCTGCCAAAGCCAGAGATCATTAAATCTTCACCAAAAAGAGTGAAGTCCTTCACCGAAACCCCTTAAAACCCCCTGATTTTGTGGGCACTACACCATTTTTTGGGATTTCTGTATTCCTTTATTGACAGGCATCTTGGAATTTCATGAACCCACAGCTGTCGAACACAGGGTAAAAAACACCCCTAAAAATATGAGACCTATGCTATGCATAATACCCTGTATTCCCCTCTAACCGGTGTGCCTGGGCATCAGCTGATAACAGGAAATCATCCAGGAAGTCCAGGATTCCGGCCGGCAGATCTACAGCCCGGTCCGGAACTGCGTCTGCTTCATATAAACTGAAGCCAATGTCATCAGTGATGTGCCGATCCAGGTGCCGAAAGAAAACCTCTACCTGTTCCAGAGTATCCCAGGAAATCAGATCCGGATCCATGGAGCATAAGGTATCGGATATGCCCTGTTCTTCAATGCCATACCGGCGTTTCGGTAATCCATCAGGGAGGAGCCGATGCGGATTTCATCGAAGGTGACCCCCGTGGTCTGGCCTGAGACGGAGATATCTGTGGCGGAATCCCCGCACCCGGCCATGCCCGTTGCCAGGATCATGAGAAAAAGGCCTGCTGAGGTCCATGCCGCAACCCCGGCCGCCCTGGATCTGTATCTGCTCTGAACTGCGACCCCAAAATCCCTGTTTAACGGTATAAATCCGAGTCTACCAACGGCCGGGTCGCCATGTCAATGTGAAGCTCGCCAGGTTAGGCAGGAACGCCTTTTCTATAGATTTGGATGAACTGATATAGGAAAGGATACCGCCCGTATCATCCCGCTTTTTTGCCGGGCTGGTCTCTCAGGCGCTGGATCATTTTCATATTGGCGTTTCTGAGCTCGCATACCGTGGGCTTTTTAATCTCGTAGAGCACATCTTCCATCTGCCCCATGATTTTGAGCATGCTTTCCAGCTTTTCATCGGAAGGTTTCTCAAGTGAGAGGTTTCTCATAAAATTATACAATTGATTTTTCAATTCACCTAATTTATCCATAGTTCCCTGAACCCACTTCTCTTTACCCGTTGAAATTTTTATATAAAATTTAAGCCAAAACCCCGATTTTTGTCAAGAAGAGAAAGCGAGCGGTGGCGGCAGGGCCAACACACGTAATTGATGTACGGCCCTTATGCTTGTGAAGGCTTTCATTTATACAATTTTCTGAAAATATTTCTGATCCATGGCGCATAAGGGTATCGGATATACCCTGTTCAATCAACGCCAGACCGGCCTGCCGGTAATCCATTGAGGAGCTGGATAATTCTTTGTGGCCCATGTGGCTACGTGCAACCCGGATGATGAAGCGGTTCAGTTTGTGGATATCTGGTGGCATGAAGTTTTTCAAGCTGGTGGCCTATGTCCTGTCTTTCAGAAACTTTTTTGCTTCTGGCTAACAATCAGATTCCGGCGCAATGGTTTTGAATTTCTCCTGTGGAGCACCGCATACTGGGCATTTTTTGGGTGCTTTTTTATCCGTTACATAGCCGCAGACCTGGCAGACCTGATAGGCATTCACATCTTCCTTCATAGACTGGAAAATGGCGCGCTCATACAATTTAGCATGATATTCTTCCGCATCACGGGCCTGGGAAAACACGATTGCCGCAGCATTTTCACCTTCATCTTCCGCGTCTTTCAGAAAATCCGGGTATTCGTTTGTGCTAATGGATTTTTCCCGTTCAAAAGAGGCTTCCAGGTTGGTGTCCGTATCTTTGACAATAACATCTTTCAATAAATTAAGATTGCGCGTGGCATGCACCCGTTCCGCCTCGGCAATGGCTCGAAACAAAAGTGCTATCTGCTGGTTTCCCTCTTCATCTGCCTTGTCAGCAAAGGCCAGCAGCCGGAAATAGGCTTTGGCTTCCCCTACAAATGCGGTTTGAACATTTTTTTGCGTTTTTTCTTTCATCAGTTATCCTTCATTGTTTTTTATTCTTCCCTGGCTTCTTGAACCATAGGATTAGTGCCGAGCATTCGCTTCTCACAGCTCTGTTACTAATTCGGCAACCTTTTTTTCCAACTCTTCATAAGTGGGGTTTTCAACCATAATTATACCTGTCTGGGGTATTAGGAAATGTTACACATCCTTGCCGAATACTGAGTTCTGGCAAACCTCAAGCATATTGCAATACATGACTCTCCTAAATGTTAATGATACTCAAGGTATCCATTAAAACTCCAATATTATATTTCACAAACTTTTCTGGAAGTCCAGACATAAAACCCCCATTTCCAATATGCAGTCATCCAGATCTCCAACGACAGCGCAGTCGTTTATCCTGATATGTTCTCAAATTTGTTCAGCTGCAACAAACATTGCCCAGCGCGCTTCTCAGGTTGTGCGCTGGCTTTTGGTCTATCGTAAGGCAATATCACTCTGTATGGCCATTTCCAGCTCATGAATTTCAGGCTCTGTCAGATTAAGTATCCGCGCTTCAGGCATTTCCAGTATTTCCATAGGATCAGATCCTGTTCCATTTTGTTCCATGCTGTTACACAGCGCATTTACAAGCCTTACGATGACCAGGAGCTTGTCTGACATATCAAAGGGCTTGCTGTGGTGATCCCGTGCAATGGTTCGGTATTGCCTGGGCAGGCGCCAATGGGTAAGAAGCCTGTAGCCAAGGGAGGCATGTTGTGTATCAAGAATATTGTCAATTTCGGGAGTGAGAAATTGTATGTTTTCCCCGGAAGCGGTCAGGATATTCTCCAGCACGGACAGGATGTGCAGTTTTCCCATATCATGCAGCAGTCCGGCAATGAATGCCTGTGGAACCAACTCCTTGAAGCCAAGATGCCTGGCAGTCCATAAAGTGCCGATGGCGCAATTGACACAGTGATGCCACAATTGTTTTTGTAATGGCTGTATCACGGGATGTTTTGACCGGAAGTGCTGCTGGTATATCAGGGCCATTATAATATTGACAATTTCATCTTGACCCAGCCTTGTCAGGGCATCCATGAGGGTTCGGGCTACTTCTCTTCCCCGGTAATAGGGGGCGTTGGCAACCTTTAAAACCTGGCTGGTCATGGCCGGGTCCTTACGGATAAGGCTTGCCAGTACAGAGAAATGGGGATCTTTCCTTGTGGCTTCCTGCTGTATTTTTATTGCGTTTGGGTTTAAAACAGGAAGCGCATCGTTGCCTGCCAACGCATTTTCAAGATCTGTGATATAATCTTTGTGTGGCTGCATCAAATACCGTGCTCTCAGGTTGTTTGCTTGATTCGTGGTTACCTGTATTCAGTATCAGTTTGATGCCCAAAAAGTCAACAATGGAGACAATAAAAATTCAATATTGACAGGCATTCCGGACGGCTTCTGACCAGCAGAGAAGATTCACCGGATTCGGTTCACCTTTGACTTGATTTTTTCTTAGCAGATCCAATAAACAATTGAATTTATTGTTACTATGGCGGAGAGGGTGGGATTTGAACCCACGATCCCGGTTTGGCCGGGATACTGCTTTTCGAGAGCAGGGCCTTCAGCCACTCGGCCACCTCTCCGCATCAACGGCGCGTCGTCCAGCAGGAAACATATTTTACTGATTATGAGCAAACTGTCAAGATTTTCACAATAATTGTCCTTGAGTGATTGGAATGGATCGCCTAATATGCCCTTTGTCAGTTTTTGCGAAAATACGTGGTGAATGATCGACCGACAGGAAAAAACCTCCCTGAAGGGGAATGGAAAGGAACAGCAATGGCAGCAATGGGTCATTCAAAAGCATTGGCCGCGGTGTTGACAGCAGGGACCCTGTGGTCATTCGGGGCATTGACCATCCGGTACATGGTGGATCCCCGGGACTACCGCTGGCAGTATTTGTTTTTCAGGGGGTTGACCGTGGCCGGCATTTTATGCCTCTATCTGATGGTCAGGGACCGGCACCGGTTTGTCGAAAATTTTCAGAAAATCGGGCTTTCCGGGGTTGTAGGTGCACTGGGCCTGGTGGGTGCGTTTATTTTTTTTATCTGGTCCATCACGTTGACCACGGCCGCCAATACCTTGTTTCTGTTTTCAACTATCCCTTTTATTGCCGCATTCATGGGGATTGTCATTCTTAAGGAAACACTTCGCCCCATTACCTGGGTTTCCATGGGCATCGCTTTTATCGGAATCGGAGTGATGGTGATTGAAGGACTGGAAGCGGGCAGTCTGCTGGGAATAGTCACCGGATTTGCTTCAGCCTGCGGGTTTGCCACTTTTTCGATCTCTTTGCGGATGCGCAAGGAAACCCCCCAGTTTGCCACCGTCGCGTTGGCCGGTATCCTGTGTGCAGTCATTACCGCCGCTGTCATGCAGGTTCAAGGCGACTCCATGATGATGCCCGGCCGGAACATTCTGCTGAGCATGGTTCACGGGTCCCTGGTGGGTGTCGGGTTGATTCTGTTCTCCCTGGGGGCCGGATATTTCCCGGCAGCGGAACTGAATCTGCTTTCCCTGTTCGAGGTTGTCGGCGGGGTCATCTGGGTCTATCTGCCCGTCTTCGGCATCAATGAAGTGCCCAGCATGCTGACGGTTGTCGGCGGCTGTATTGTCTCAGGGGCGATTCTTTTGAACAGCCTGGGATCAAGACAGGAACCGGTGCCGGCAAAACCATTGTGAAAGTCAGCTCCGGCCGTGTTTCAGAAATGCTGCGGCACATGGACACTGCGGCAGTCGGAAGTCCCATCCAGGGTCAGGAGTCAGCATGCCGGCCGGTGTTTTATAAGCTGATTACCGCTGCATCACAGGACATATTAATGAATTCTGCGGCCGAGGCCATGCGGGCCCCTTCGATCAGGTCCGCTTCCTTGATCTGCCGGGCAGCGGCACAAGGGGTGCAAACCAGGATCGGGACCTCATGGGCTTGAAGATAGGCAAGAAGATCATCTGCCACATCCCCGGTGGCGGCCCGGACATGGGTGATGATGCCCTGTTTGGCAAGATACACCCCTTCATCCAGTAAAAACAGGCTGGTGTTCTTTCCCTCCTTGTGGGCGATGGTGGCCAGGTGGATGGCCCGGGTGGCGCGGTTGGTATCGTTGGTGCCGCAGGATAGTGCAATGACAACGTTGTTCGTCATGGGTTGCTCCTTTTATAAAAAATTGAAACTGTTTTCCGGGGGTGACGGTTCATGTCACCCTGCAAAAAGCTTCTCTTATTTCCGGCATGTGGTCAACCAGAATTTTCATGAATGCATGTTCCAGGTCGACCATCTCCTGATCTTTTTTCCTGAGCCATTCCGACAGCCAGGCAAACCGAAGGGCCAGCACATATTCCGGGAAAAACTGCCACCCGGTGTCACTGATCACAGCGGTTTTTTGCAGTTCATCCACAAAAGTCATGACCATTTCCATGCCGAGACCATTGGGGTTCTCGATACCGGCACAGCCCACAAAATTGGCGGCATCATAGAGGTCCGGTTTGATCCCGGCAAATTCCCAGTCAATCACCGCCTTGATTTCATCTTTTTCCCAGATGACATTCAGCAGGTGCAGATCCCCATGGCAGAAAGCCAGGGGCAGGTGATCATGGGCCGGCATAAACCGGGATTCAAGAAAATTCAGCACCGGCAGAAAACGGTCATAAACCGGCCGGTCATGGATTTTCATGGTTTCAAACAGTGAATGGATATAGGTTTTGATGGAAAACCGGGGAAAGGATATTTGCGGGTGCATGCCGGTTGCTGATTCAGCCATCCGGATTAGGAACCGGGCAGCATTTTTTCCTATTTCGGATGAGGAGAGATAATCGGGCCGTTTCAAAGGAGTTCCCTCAAGGAATACAGAAAGTTGAAAGCAGGCGCCCCTAAAAAACGGCAGAAATTTTCCCTTGACTGACTTCTGATATGGCAGCACCTGGGTCAGGCCGCTGGTGGACAAAAAATCCACAGCCCTGGCCACCCGGTCCCGGACAGCCCATTTTTTTTCGGCAAATTGCTCCATCAGAAAAAACCGGCCCTGATTATCTTCAATCACCACCCGGGACAATGCCCGCTCCGGGCTGCCCTGGATCTCAATATCCGTCCGGACACAGTGGATGTTTATCTGCCATTGGTTACAAATCCACTGGTGCAGGGCTGTGCTTGACCAGTTAACCATGTTTTCTTTTATTCTTTAAAGCTGTTGCGGCAATAGGTTTCTTTGACCCTGAATGCGGCTGCCAGGGCCAGAATGGAAAACAGGATCATGGCGATGAATCCGTTCTGGTAGTCGGCGGCACTGTAAATCCGGACCCCGGCCGCCATGGTGCCGTCCCAGGTCAGGTCTGCAATGTAGCCCACCAGGGGCTGGGCCAGGGCCGTGCCGATGAAGCAGCCTGTGTTGACCACGCTGACCCCCATGCCGGACAGGTGCGGATGGACAATCTCCTTGGCTGCGGCAAAGGTGATGACAAACCCGGATGCGGCAAATCCCATAAAGATAAAAATGAGATATCCGGTGATTCCGGGGGTCCACGGCAGGTATATCAGCATGAGCCAGGACAGCAGGTACGCGGCCGCGGCTGAAACCAGAAAGGGCTTTCTTTTACCAATTCTGTCGGAGATCCATCCCCAGAACAAAGCACCCAGGGCAAAGCTGAGCAGCTGGGCTGTTATGAGGTTGGCGGCACCGGCCCGGCTCATAAGATGGACATCCTGCATATAGCGGATCCCCCAGAGCCCCATAAAGGAATAGCTGCTGCCGATCATTCCCAGTTGGACCCAGAATCCGGGCCAGACCCGCAGGGTCATGGCCACACTTTTCAGATTGGTCACCCAGTGGCTGTTGTGAATTTCAAAGTGGCCGGCATAGGTGTTGGGCGGAACAAACCCCATATCCTGCGGTTTGTTTCTGACCACTAAAAATCCGGCCAGGGCCAGGCACAGGGAAAGGCCCCCGATCCCTGTGAAAACCGTGCGCCACTGAAAAACCGTCAGCACCTGGGACAGGGGGCCGGCCGCCAGGACCGCCCCGAGATTGCCAAAAAAAAGGGTGAGGCCGCTCATGATGCCGAACACCTTTTCATGGAACCACACCGCGTTGTTCTTCATGATGGAAATAAACACCACAGACACCCCGAGCCCCACCAGAAAACGGCCGGCAAGCGCCATTTCAAACCCGGGGGCCAGGCCGAAAACAATGGAACCGGTGCCGGCCACCAGGTTCCCGAAAATGATGGATGTCCGGGTCCCCAGGGTGTCGGCGATCACGCCGGACGGGATCTGCATCACAGCATACACGGCAAAATAGATGGCGGCCAGAGACCCTAAGCGGGCGCCGCTGATGCCGAAGTCCGCCATGAGAAATTCCGACACCACCCCCGGTGCCATGCGGTGAAAATACACCAGGATATAGGTGAGGATGAGAATGGCGAATATGGACCACCTGGCCAGCTCAAACCGGAAATCCGCTGGGTTGGGGGCATTGACAGTGTGCTGTTTCATATAAAATTTTCCTTCGTTTCCGGTGCAGTTTGCATACATCCACCCAGTCTTTGTAATCTGAGAACTGCTCCAGCACCTCTATTTGAGACCCTTTCCAATGGAGAAGGCATCACCGATTTTGTTGCCGACACTGAAATACGCTTTTTCAGCGGTGGCATAAATAATGGGCTTTAATTTCTCAATGGCAGGCAGTCCGTTCTCCGCTAAAATGGATTCCTCTGCTTTGATATCCAGTATTTCACCAACAAACTGGGTATGCAGCCCTATTTCCAGTGTGTGTATTAGTTTACATTCCAGAACCAGCGGGAATTCTTTGACGTAGGGGGCATTGACATGGTCGCTTTTCACCGGGGTCAGTCCGGCGGTTTTGAACTTGTCCGCATTTTTCCCTGATGCCATGCCCAGATAATCTGCTGCCTCCACATATTTTTCTGAAGGGATGCTCAGCGTATAGGCACCGCTGTCTACGATACACTTGTAACTGTAGGTTGCTTTTCTCAGGGACACCGTGACACACGGCGGGCTGGAACAGCATATGCCGCCCCAGGCAGCTGTCATGGCATTGGGTCTGCCGTCTTTGTCATAAATCCCCACAATCAGCACAGGTGCCGGATACAGGATTGTTTTTGCGCCAATGGATTTTTTCATATGTACCTTCCTTTTCAATGGTTCAAATGATACCTGCAGACAGTATCATTTTTTTGATTGCATTGGTATCCTTCATCAAATGATTCTGGAAATTTTCTGGTAATGGAGAATTATTGCAGCGTTCTGCCTGATGCCTTATTCTTTGGCAAAGTCGGATCAAGTACCCGGTCCATAAATCGCGCACCTGCCTGGCAATACCCGGCACCAAACCGACCAGCAGCTCAAATGAGTTACTCAGAAGAATTGTCTGGGTAAAATGGTCACAATTTATAAAAATAAACGGTTATCAGCTGATATCAGATCTTCACCCATCAATCACATTTATCTCTTGGATAGACGTAGTCAACCCCGTCAATTGTCGCATTGAAACCCACCAGTGCTCCACCAGAGACTGCGACGTCACTATAACAAGCGATGATGATGCCATCGGTAGAATACACACAGGCATCTCTTAACAAAATTTCAAAGTTTTTCACGATGTCACCATTTTTAGAACGAATTTTTACACCGAACGAAGGACCGATCATACTTTGAGCAGTTGAGGCATCCAGGCACATATCAATGGTTATGCTGTCAACATGAAATCTATTGATAATACGCTTGGCCGTGGTAACGGTTGAATCATTATCAGTCACATTCAGGCCTGATGAACCAAATTTTGTAGTTGTCTCCCAATCAGCAGGAGCTTTTTCTATATTATTGGCCATATAATCGGATACTATTTTTCGGTTGGTGAACTGATTGTAGGCAGAAATGGTTGCCGTGTCTGATGGATTGTAGCGGGGGCCGATCGGTGCATAATCCTCTATTACCGATACGAGACTGGCCACTACAGAACCGCGGCTTAATCCATCATTTAGCAAACCCACCCAGTATGCAATCCCATCCGGGTCTTCCGCACGGGTTTTGTTCAGGGTATTAAAATATATGTGTTCAATAAAATCCTGGTTGGTGTCCAGGTTGGCACCGAAATAATTTTTGGCTGCATCTGTTTCCAGCATGACATCGGCAGTAGTTGCCATGTCAAGTTCAAGGGTCTGCCAGTAATGATTTCCTTCTCCTTCTGAAGCTCTGTTAAAAATGGCCACATACAGTTGAGATATTTCGGTTTTACTTAAACCGGCCCATGTCGTAACGGGAAATAACAGAATGGACAGCAGAATAAGGATGACAGCTTTCCGTTTCATAAATATTCCTTTTTGAATTTCAGTTATTGGGAAGATCCCCTTTTTCAGCAGGTTTCATATTTTTTAAACCCGCTGCATACTTTCCCAATTAGCCAACTGGAAACTAACACTATCAGGTTTTGCATAATTTGGGTATTCATTATCAACTGACGCTTGAAATTTTCGGGTTTAGGACAAACCTTCTTGATTTCCCGGATGGCTTCATCCTTTTTTTCTTCCTTTTTCACAAGCGGATATTTGATGCGGGTTAATTCTTTACAATTTGGCATATTGCTGATACTGATTTTCTAAACTGAACAATGAAGATATATAATGAACGAAACAAGATTGGTTGAAAAACTGAAATTGATCGAGGCGCTGTGTTCGGGAGCAACCACGGAGGGTGAAAAGGAAGTGGCCGGCAATGCCCTGGCAACCTGTCGAGCCTTGTCATTTGCCGGTGCGCGGTAAAAAAATCATTCTTGCCACCTGCGGGTCCCGGGGGGATGTTCAGCCTATGATCGCCATCAGCCTTGCCTTGCAGTCTGCCGGACACCAGGTGCAGCTGATCGGTCCCCCTGAAAATGCGGCATGGGCAAGGGGGGTAGGATGCCCTTACCTGGGAGCGGGTCGGGATGTGTCTGCGTTTATCCGCACCTTTGACCGGCCGGTCAGCCTTTATTCAGGCCTGTCTTTTGCCCGGTTTGTGATGCAGGAGCTTGCATGGCAGTTGGAACACCTGCCTCAAATCATTGCATCCGCAGACCTGGTAATCGGTTCCTCGCTGATGTTCGGGCTGTCGTCGGCCGCCGAGGCCCTGCACATTCCTTACCGGTATATCGCTTTCACCCCCCAGGTGCTTCCTTCTGAACATCACCCGTTTTTACCCATACAGACCCAGACCCTGCCGCCTCTGGTGAACCGTCTGTCCTGGACAATGGCCGACATCCTGGACAGGTGCAGCCTCACCCTGCTGATCAACCGGTACCGGAAACACCAGGGACTGGCACCTGTCCCCAGTGCCTGGGACCACATACTGAGCCATCAACCCATTGTGGCCGGTGACAGGGAAATCGCCGCCGTGCCGCCGGATATCCGGAAAACCGTGATGCAGACCGGGTATCCGCACCTGGAGCTGCCGGAACCACCCAACCCGGACCTGGAACGGTTTCTGGAGAGTGGTGAAAAACCGGTATATGCCGGTTTTGGAAGCATGCCCCCCAGGGGCCAGGAAAATACCATTCCCCTGCTGGTCCAGGCAGCAAAAAATCTGGACCGTCGGATCATTATCAGGTACCCGGGAAAAATTCCGGGAAAAATCCCTATGACCAAGGCAGTATTTTTCATCGGGGATTATTCCCACCGGGCTTTGTTTCCCCGGGTGGCGGCGGTCATACACCACGGGGGTGCCGGCACCACGGCCACGGCAGCGGCCGCCGGGATTCCCCAGGTCATTGTGCCCCACATCCTGGACCAGCATTATCACGGCCGCCGGATTTTTCTGTCCGGTCTGGGGCCTGCCCCCATTCCGCTGTCTCACCTTACCAGAGAGCGCTTATCCCGTGCACTGGCCCGCTGTCTCACCAGTGAGCGTATCAGACAGGCAGCCCGGAACACGGGCCGTGCCATCGATCCGGCACACCGGCTAAAAATTCTTGTAAAAGCCCTGCTGGAAACGGCAAACACATAGCGGGTTACAGGAGTAAAGGCATCCCGTTCAAAAAACGGTTCAGAAAACCGGAATATTTGTGTTGGGGATGTTTTTGCGTCATCCGGGAAAACAGGCATTGATTTTTCCCGGTTTCATGCAGTATAGACAAGGGATAGAAAAAGATGTCAATGCCCTGAAAAAGGAGTACCCATGACCGCCTGTCTGGCCGCCACCTATTTTATCGACAAGGACCATCCCGCTATCATCGCGTTTTCAAAACAGCACGCAAAAGAAAGCCAGTCCCAACTGGACCGGGCAGTCAGCCTGTATTATGCAGTACGGGATTTGATCCGGTACAACCCCTACAGCATCGAACCGGACAGGCGGACCATGAAAGCCAGTGCAGTGCTGGCAAAAAAGGAGGGGTATTGCGTGGCCAAGGCGGTGCTGCTGACCGCCTGTCTCCGAAGCCAGGAGATCCCGGCCCGGCTGGGGTTTGCCGATGTGAAAAACCATTTGAACACCGAGCGGCTGAAAGCATTGATGGAAACCGATCTGTTTGTCTGGCACGGGTTCACGGAAGTGTTGCTTAACGGCAAATGGGTTAAGGCCACCCCGGCATTCAACCTGGGCCTGTGCGAATCATTCGATGTCAAGCCCCTGGAATTTGACGGGACCTGTGATTCAATTTTCCATCCTTTTGATAATTTCGGTAACCGGCACATGGAATATGTGAATGAGCACGGCAGTTTTGACGATTTGCCCTGGGACCTTGCACTGGCAGCCATGAAGAAAGCCTATCCCCGGTATTTTGAGACCCGTGACCGGAAAACCGGGGATTTCAATGCGGAGGCAGTCCGGGAAAACACCTGATTGCCGGGCCTGGCAAGTGTTTACAGGCCCGGCATTATCTGTCAGGCCCGGCGGATTTTTTCTGACACCTGTTGTGTGAGTGCGAGCACCTGCCTGGCTGATGCCAGATCCAGAGATCCTGTTCCGCAGCTGGGGGTGACAAAGGATTGGGACAGGATATCCTTTCTGGAAAATCCCAGACCCGCCACCTGTTTGATCTGATCTTCCAGTTTTTCACTCAACCCGTCAACGGTCTGCTCTGCAATCAACCGGGCATCTCCTGTGGGAACAATGCCCCAGGCCAGTATACCGCCCCGTCCCAGAAACGCTTTTATGGCTTTCGGGTACAGGATGAACCGGTCAAAATAGGAAAAGGCATCAAAGGAAATGATGTCAATGGCACTGTCCAAAAGCAGGTCCCATTCTGTATTGGCGCACACATGCACTCCTGCCAGGCCGTTTTCCGCATGGATTTCCTGGACAATTTCATCAATACAGGCCTGGACATCGGCACGGGTGATGGTGATATAGGCGGAGGTGCCGAACCCGGCCAGGGCAGGTTCATCCAGAAAGATAATGGGGGTTTTGCTGCGCCGGGCAAATTCTTTTGCCTGCCACCTGGCATTCATGGCCAGGCGTTTCACCGCGGCATCCCGAAGCTGGTCATTGTAGAAAATATCTCTGTCCCTTTCATCCTTGACAGAAGTGCAAAAAGTAACGGGTCCGGTGACCTGTCCCTTGAGTGCCGCAACTCTGTTCGGGTCCTGGTCCACCTTATCAAGAAAATGAAAAAACCCTTTTCCGGTGACCGGGGTGAAGGCAAACCTGGAGGAACCAAAATCCGCATCCGGTTCTGACAGCAAAAGATATTCTTCAAAAAACTGGACAAATTTTTCATCAAATTCCGGATCCCGGGTGTCGATAAAAGAAGCGCCGTCTTTCTGGGTCAGGCCGGGAAGTCCTGGAAGAAACTGCTGGATCATGCCCTCTTCTTTGAATGTCGGCAGCTGCACCCACAAAGGGATGTCCGGTGTGTGTTCAAACACCAGATCCAGGGCTTTGGCATGGTCGTTCATGGGAAGGCTGCCGATGAGAAGAGGAAGTCCGTTCGCGGTAAATGCTGTCATGGGGGTACTCCTTTAGATATCTATATATGTTCATTTGTTGTTATGTTATCTCCGGGAGTATATACCATGTCCGGGGCAAAATTTATATGGTTTTTTCTAATTATTTCTCTGTATCGTTCTGGCGCACTGCCAGAACCGGACATTCCGCCCGGCTGATCACCCGGTCCGTGGTGGAGCCCACCAGAAATTTTTCCAGCAGGCTGTGGCCCCGAACCCCCAGCACGATAAGATCCACCTTGTTTTTTTCAGCAAAGCGCAGCAGTTCCTGGTAGGGCTCACCTTCCAGGACGGCGGTGACCGGCGTGCACCAATGGGTGCTGTCTTCGGGCACCATGCGGGCCAATTGCCGTTCCAGTCTTTGCATCAGGGTATCTTTGCGCTGTCCGTCAGGTTCGTTGGCATTTTTGGTGAGCCCCAGATAATCAGATCGGTTCCAGCCCAGATAATCACCCTCCTGGACCTTGATATAATCTGCGCTGGAAAATTCAATATGTTCCGTGGGCCTTACCACATGTGCAAGAAGCAGTTCTGTTTCAAATTCCTGTGCCAGGCTCAGGCCGTACTGGAAGGCAAGTTGTGAATCCGGAGAAAAATCACACCCCACCAGGATACGGTTCAACAGTTTTTTCTTGTCACCCGGCAGCACATCCGGCAGGAGGGCATCGCCGTGAAGCACCAGCAAAGGGCAGGTGAGCGTTTTTACCAGCCGGTCTGTCACAGAGCCGATCAGAAACCGTTTCACGCCCGATCCCCCATGGGTGGCAGCCACCACCATATCCATGTTGGATTCCTGGGCAATCCTGGCCAGTTCATCAGCCGGATGCCCGGTGGTCACGATAATCTCACTGGCCACATCCAGGGCTTTGGCCATTTCTTCAAGCCGGGATGCAGCATCCTGCCTCCGTTCCGCCTCAATTTTTTCAGAAGCGATATATGCCTGGCCTGCAGATGACATCAGCACCATGTTGGACACCACATGGCACAGGGTGAGACCGGCTTCGAACTCTTTTGCCAGGGCCTGTCCGTAGGACAGGGTCAGGTTGGTGAAATCGCTGAAATCAATGGCGCACAAGATTTTCTTTGGGATGATTCTCATGGGAACCTCCTTGTTATTCCTGTTTCATGTTTTTCATCATTTCCTGTACCTGTTTCATCATTTCATCCATCTGTTCGGCGGAGGGTGTTTGTCCTTCGGAAAACTGGCTCATATCCGGCATGCCCATGGCCTGCTCCATTGAATCCGCCGCTGCATAGCCGTCTGGTATTTCAAACAGATGGGCCGGCTGTCTGCCTGTTTTGATGTTTTGAAGAACGGTGGTAACCCTGCCTACCGGCGGGGGCATCATACTATCGGTTTTCAGGGGGTACTGCAGTTTTCTGGAAAGCCAGAATTTCATGTGGGCAGCCTGCCCGCTCTGTTCATCGAATATGACATCTCCTTCATATATATCACATGTAAATCCTTCAATGGATTCCGTACCGACTTTTTTCATGTTGTTTTCTTTGGCCCAGGCTTGGAAATCAGAAGCCCCGGCCATGGGATTTTCTTTTTCAAGTGCTTCCACATCAGATACATGGTATTTTTTTGTGCTCGTAAAAACCTGGTACACATGGGGACGATTCATTATCATGATCATGCCCATCATGTCATTACGGTTCATCTGGTTGTTCTTGAAATACAGTTTTCCACTGATATTGCCGGAATCCATCCTGGTGACAACGTCTGCTGAAAATTCTTCTGCATGAACGACATATCCATCAGTAAAGGCGGATCCGGCATAAAACAACAAGGCAAGGGCGAGAGTGATGGCAGGTTTTTTGATCATGGTAATCTCCTTTTTTTTTATGATGTTGATGGGTTTGATTATACCTCTTTTTTTTATACCGGCAAAGGATTATGTGTTACAAAGATTTTTCAAATGCCTTATAGGTATAGGGGATCTGTATAAACCGCGTCAGGGTGGACAGGGTTTTAAGAGAGAATCCATGTAAAATTTTCGACAGATTGATCCCGATGCCCACATACAGCTTTCGACTGGCAGCGGCATTGCCTGAAAATCCCCCGGCATAATATCCCAGATGCAGTTCAACATATTGCAAGACAGGGTGGGTTATCTGGTCAAAGCCACCCAGTTTGACTGCTGCCAGAAATTTTATATTGTCATAATCGGTGAACACATCCACCGTGTCGAATTTCGGGCGGTATTCAATTCTGAAATCAATTTTTTTTGCCAGTTCAGGGCGTGAACCGATAAAGTATGCGGCAGCACATCCCAGGGCATTCATGGTAAAGTCTTCATAGGAAAATCCATAGTCGGAAAATGAATCCCCCAGTTCCATCCAGTTCATCATGGCAAAAGATGATATCGCTCCCAGCCTGAGCCCTTTTTCCCGGGGATATCCCCAGTGTTCATAGGTGTGTGCCAAAAAATGGGACAGGGCATAACTTGCGTAAAAATGCCCCAGTTTGTCTGCGCCTCCTTCTTTTGTGTTGCTGGAAAACCAGCCTTCATTCTTCGCAGAAGGCGTGGTGGAAAAATAATCCCAGTTTGCAATACCCCAGGCGGTAATGGCAGTTAATCCGGCTGCATTGGTGAACAGTACTTTTTTTTCTTTTGACATGGAAGCGGTATCAGATCCGGATACAGTGAGTGGGTAAAATACAATACACAGTAAGACCAGATATCGTTTGCATTTTACAAGATAGCGCATAGATTGCCTCCAGGATGATTTCGGGATAAACCTGTAACAGGTGTTTTTGGCTGAGGGCAGCGGCTTGACCTGGTGTTTTCAGAAAATTGTGTGATAAAAATGCCTTTGCATCCGGTCATTATGGCATGTTTCCTGGTATAGGGATATTGCCGGCAAATTTGTGGTTTGACCTTTTGTATAGTACATGAAAACCGGTTCCCGTCAGGACAGGGTGAAAGCCAGGGGCAGGTTTTAGCGGTTTCGCCGTTATCAGGGTCTACCCAGATACGGTATCTGTTGTGTTTACCGGCCCTGGATTCCTTTTGGACCCAGGCCAGGATATCCCGGCGGCCAAGGGACTGCCAAAAACGATAATCAGATTCAGTGCAGTTGTTTTCATAGGCCAGGGATCTGCAGCACTCACCGCACTGGCGGCAGACAAATGCATCCATCTGGGAGTGAATCCATATGCCTGCCATGTTGTTTGTCCTGGAAAATCCCGGGCATGAAGGGGTCTGGAAAATCTTGGCGCAGATTTCTGCCAGGGTTTTTACATCAGGGGGGTCGGTCTCCAGGACATGGATCAGATAAAAGCCCAGGTCTTTGTCTGCAACCCGGACAAATTCTTTGCCTTGTAATATCCAGACCCCGGCATGTTTGCCTTGGTGTATGACGTTGCACCTGTTTCCAAGAATTACTGGTGCGATGGATGTGAAAAGATCAGGCTGGGGCCCGTATTCCGTAAAATCAAGGGCAATGGCATCCAGGGCCTGGGTCTGGGTGAGAAAGGTCCAGTTTTTTCGCTTTCTCTGGTTTTGAATGTCGTGTTTTGCATCTTTTCCAGTCATGGCCTCTCCTTTTGCGCAATACCGGAATTTTACAGAAAGCTGACCTGGAGAGTCATTTGCTCTGGCGGAGGATCAATGGTCAGCCTGTACGGCATCCAATGGGGGGTGATGGTGATTCCGTACTGCAGTATTATCGTTTTTTCCGGGGGTTGGCAAGGGTGAAAAATCAAATAATTTTGATGCAACACCCATTCTGCATCAAAATTATTTGATCACGCATGACCAGGCCGCATCCAGGAGGTATCAATGCAATAATGTGAATTTATAGTAAAAAAACCGATCATGCCATGAAAAAAATATTCACTGGCATGATCGTTGCTATTATTCCTATACAGCACTATCAGTTGTTATGGGTTGCTGTATAATGGTGCTATGTAATCTGGTATACAGCATTGCCCGGTCACTGCGGCCAGGGCAGATGCCGGTATTGGAAAAATGATCAGCAGGAGGCATGCCATGGAAAGAAAAATGAAACTTGGACTTCATACCTATACCCTTCATTTATGGGGCCTGGGCCAGAACTGGGGTATTCAGGCCGATCCCCGGCCCAAAGAGATTGACCTGTTTGCGCTCATGGACCTGGCTGTGGAATGGGGACTGGACGGGTTGCATATTACCGGATGTGACCTGGAGACCAAGGATGATGCAAGACTTGCAGCAGTTAAAAAAGCGGCAATGGACCATGATCTGTACCTGGAATATAATTTTTCCAGGAATGAGGAATTTGATCCCAGGCTCACCGACACCCTGGAAAAGGGCATTGACATCACCCATAAGATCGGTGCCGACCTGGCCAAGTTGAGCCTGGATATTCGCCGGCCCCGCCCCATTTACGGCAGCTGTTTTCATCCCCAGGTCATGCGCCAGCTTTGCGATGCCCATGATGAGATCAAAATCGTGCTGCCGCTGCTGGAAAAAACCGGGATAAAACTGGCCGTGGAAAACCATACAGAAACATTTGCCGATGAAATTCTCTGGGTCATTCATCAGGTGAACCATCCTTTGGTGGGGGCGTGCGTGGACACGGTGAACTCCATGGGGGTGCTGGAAAATCCGGAACAGGCGGTACAAAAACTCGCGCCGTATGCATTCTGCAACCATTTTTGCGATCACAAACTGACCCGGGATCAATTCGGCATAAGGTTCCATGGTGTTGCCTTAGGGGACGGTGATATTGACTGCGGTAAAACGTATCAGATCATCTGTGAGCAGTCTCCCACTGAACGTATCACCTTTGAAATTGAATGGGATATGGGGGATGACCCGTTGGAGGTGGCCCGGGAAAAGGAGATGGCTGCCTGCAAAAAAAGCATCAGATATGCCAGGGAGGTGCTTACAATTGGTCATCCCTTGTGAATGGTTTGACGAACAGCCCCCAAACAGGATTTAAAAATTAATCTGCCATTTGGCACCGTAATAGGTCGTGACCGTGTCCTCGGATTCTTCCCCGTCAAACCGGCCGATCTCCGGTACAAAAAAGACCCCGGGTGCCAGGTTGACGGTTATATTGGCATAATAAACCTGTACCTTGTCTTCAAAGGCTGCGGTTTCAAGATCGGTTTCTGTATACCCGTAACCGGCTTCAAAGGTGAACATGTCATTGATTTTGCAGCCCGCCACCAGTGCGTATCCGATAACGTCATTGTCAAGGACCCGGTTGCCTGATATGGCGGCAAATCCGTCGTCCCACGCATTGTCCCCATCTACAGAAACCGCAATAAGATGGCCTGCGTTTTTACCCTTGAAAACAGCACCGTTCAGAAAAGCACGCCCAAAAGCATACCTTGCCCCCGCTGCCAGCACATAAGAATCAATATCATAGGTAGCGGCGCCGTTGATCAATTCGTAGGAATTATATCCACCGGCCAGTTCCAGGGTTATTCCATTAATGGTATGGTTGAAGCTGGCTTCAATGGCTGGATGATCAGCCTCTGATGTAAAACCGGTACCAAGATCATCGGTGTTCGGGTTTACCAGGGCGATCTTGCACTTGTCAAAGGTCAGCATCAGTATGGGTTTACGTCCCGAGTAAATGAACCCCTGACCATTCAGATCGTTATCCGCGTCATATACCTGGTTGGAATAAAACCAGTTCAAGGGTGTATAGGTTTGGCCCACCAGTAGTTCACCCGGACCAAAATTCCATTGGCCGTAAAGGTTTCGGACATTGACGCTGCCGCCGGATGCACCGAATTCAAAAGTACCATTCAGTGCATTGCTGGCCGTGACATTGGCACCGATACGGGAGTTGCCCTGCAGACCCATATTGAAATTTTCACTATCTGTAGCGCCCGGGTTGTCGGTATCAACCGTGAATGTCGCTACCCGGGCAGAGCCGTAGAATTGCCATTCACCAGCCCATGCAGCCATTGAAAAACAGGTTGTCATCACCAGCGTAAAAAGTAAAATTCTCATGTTTTGTCCTTTGCGGTAAAAATTTTCAGCACATCTTCCAGAATCATATAAAAACAGGGGACCAGGGCCAGGGTGATCAGGGTGGCAAAGACAATGCCGAAACCCAATGAGATGGCCATGGGAATGAGATACTGGGCCTGGCGGGAGGTTTCAAAAATCATGGGGGACAGTCCCCCGAAAGTGGTCAGGGTCGTGAGCATAATGGGTCGAAACCGCTGGGCCGCAGCCATGGTAATGGCTGTGAAGGCGCTTTTGCCCAGGCGCCTGTGTTTGTTGGCGGAATCCACCATGACCAGTGATCCGTTCACCACCACCCCGGAAAGGGCCACCAGACCGAAAAGGCTCATGAGAGATAAAGAAAACCCCAAAAGAATATGTCCCAGAACAGCCCCCACAATGCCAAAGGGAATGCAGGCCATGATGATCATGGGCTGGAAATAGCTTTTAAAGGGAATGGCCAGCAGTGCATAGATACCGAACAGGGCCAGGATCAGGCCCCGGATCAGGCTCTGGGTGCTTTCCGCCATACTGGCCTGACGTCCCTCAAATCCCGCGGTAAGGCCGGGGAAGCGCTGCTGCAGCCGGGGCAGGATATCGCTTTTGACAACCGCAAGAATCCGGTTTGTTTCCTGCTGGGGTACGACATCAGCCGTTACAGTGGCAGTCCTGCGGCCATCCCGCCGCACAATGGCGGTAAAGGCCCGTCCCGGTGCCATGGAAACCACATCCGTCAACAGGGTTTCGCGGCTGTCCGGGGTATAGATCATCAGGGTCTCCAGGCTGCTTACAGAGTCCCGTTCCGTTTCCGGCAGCCGGACCTTGACGGTTATTTCATTTCTGTTTCGCTGCAGTTTCAGGGCAGTGGCCCCGTAATAGGCATGGCGCACCTGTAATGCCACATCCCTGGCGCCCAGTCCCAAAGCCAGGCCCTGGGGTTTCATGGTAAAATCAAACTGCTTTTTGCCCTGGGCCGATCCGTCATCAATGTCTTTTGTGGAAGGAAAATTGGCCAGTTCATCTGCCAGCATCATGCTGGCCGCATCCAGGGTATCGATGTCCCGGTGGCTCAGTTCAATGGTCAAAGAAGCACCGGAACCGGGCCCGCCCCGGTCCGACTGAAACACGATGGATTCCAGACCCGGGATGGAACCTGCGGCCTCCCGCCACAGCCGGGTCACTTCGGCCGTGGACATGGGCCGGACATCCGGGGCAGTCAAGATAATCTGGGAGGTGATAACATTTTCATTTACCTGGGTGTAACGTCCCCGGGAAAGGATCTGTGCACCATTGTCATCCACCACCTTTTTTGCCGCATCCGTGAGGATGCGGCGAACGGCCGCTGTTTTTTCATCTGATGCACCATAGGGCAGAGTGGCGGTCACAAAGGCATAGTCTGATTCAATGCGGGGCATCAGGGTGGTGGTGATGCGGTCGCTTTTTACATACCCCACCATGATAATCAACACCGCAATTCCTGTTGCCGCCGTGATGTATCGGTTTCTTACCATGGTTTTTAAAAAGGGGTGGTATAGGTTCATCACCAGCCAGGTGAGTCCCTGGCTGATTCGTTTTTGCCGGGATATGATCCATCCCAGCAATTTTCCCGGGGGCCGGTTTTCATGGGACAGGTGGGCCGGCAGGATAAACAGGCTTTCCACCAGAGATATGAGAAACACCATGATCACCACCAGGGGGATCACCTTGAAAAATTTGCCCATGGTGCCGGTAACAAACATGATGGGCAAAAACGCCGCCACATTGGTGAGAATGGAAAAAACCACCGGCACGGCCATATCCTTTGCCCCCATGATGGCCGCATCCATGAATTTTTCCCCCTGCTCCCGGTAGTAGTAAATATTTTCTCCCACCACTATCGCGTCATCCACCACAATCCCCAGGGTAACAATAAAGGCAAACATGGAAACAATATTAATGGAAAAATCAGTCATGGGCAAAAAAACAAATGATCCCAGAATAGAGATGGGAATTCCCAAAGATACCCAGAATGCCAGCCGGATTTCCAGAAACAGGGCCAGGAGGATAAATACCAGTCCCAGGCCGATATACCCGTTTCGTACCAGCAGCTCAGCCCGCTGTTTAAACACCTCAGATCTGTCGCTGACCATGGAAATATCCACGCCCTTAGGCAGGGTCTTTTGAAACATATCTGCCCGGGCCTGGGCTGCCTCTGCCACGTCAATGGGTTTTTCATTCCCCACCCGGAAGACTTCCACCATGATGGCGGGCAGACCGTTAAAGGTGGCATAGCGGTTGGTTTCTTCAAATCCTTCATTGATCTGTGCAATATCTTCCAGCAATACCCGGGAGCCGTCCCGGTCGGTGATGATGGGCAGGTTGGCATATGCAGCGGCCACATCCCGCCGTTCTTTCATGCGTACCATGATTTCGCCGCCCCGGGTTCTGACACTGCCGCCGGGCAGTTCAATGGAAAGATTGCGGATGCGCTCGGCCACCCCTGCCAGGGTGAGGCCGTAGCGCCGCAGATTTTCCTGGGGAATGGATACCTGGATTTCATGGTCCCTGGTGCCCTGCAGTTCCACCTGGGTGATGAGGGGATCCTGGAGCAGCAGATCACGATAGTCTTCAGCCAGCTGCGTGAGCACTCTGTGGGACAGGTCTCCGTAAATAGCGTGGGAGATGACATGGCGTTTGCGGGTGACAACAGCCGTCATGGGTCGTTCCGCCTCATCGGGAAAGGAGGTGATGGCATTGACTTCGCTTTCCACTTCCTGGGCAAAACTGCGCACATCCATGCCCTCTCTCACCTCAATGGTGACACGGCCGAAACCTTCACCGGCAGTGGCAACCATTTTATCAATGCCGTCCAGGCCCTGGACCGCTTCTTCAATGGCCAGCACCACTCCGCGTTCCACCTCTTCAGGGCCGGCACCGGGATAGCTGACAGACACGGATACCGCCCCCACCTCAAAATCAGGAAACACCTCCTGTTTCATGCCGAAGGCCATGACCAGTCCCCCCACCAGCAGGACAATCATGAGCAGATTGGCCGCCACAGGGTTTTTTGCCATCCAGGGGATGGCGCCTTTGGTCGGTTCGCCGGCAACCGGTTGGGTCATGGTGTGTCTCCTGCATCAGGGCCGATGGCAGACGTGGTTTCTTTTTCAAGGACCCGCAGGGCCATCCCGTCCACCGGGGAAGACAGGTCCGATACAATCACCGCATCTTTGTCATCAAGTCCCCGGGTTACAAAGAGATATTCATTATCACGCCATATAAAATCAATGGTCCGGATTTCCATCCGCCCGTCTGCAGCCACCCATACCTGGGTCTGGTTTCGCACCAGGGACCTTGGCAGGGCAATGATATCAGCTATTTTCTCCGCCAGGACAGCCACCCGGACATAGCTGTTTAACAGCAAAGCAGAATCAGTGGGGTGCGACTGACCCAGCGGATCATCAATGGTAATGATCAGCGTGGCCAGGCGGGTTTTGGGACCCAGCTCCCCTAAAAGACGGATGACATGTCCCTGGTGCGGGGTATCGTTCTGGTTGGAAACAATGGCCGGGCTGCCTTTTTCCTTTGGGTTTGCCGGAATGGTGATCCACTTGAGCTGGTCCGGGGGAACAGAAACCTTTACCCAGAAAGCATCAGTGCCGGACAGCTCCGCCAGTGCGTCCTGGGCCGATATCTGAGAGCCGGTCTGCACATTCACTGACATAATCATGCAGTTGAAAGGTGCTTTGATGATGGTACGATCAAGGTTCAGCCGGGCCAGATCCAGATCGGTTTCAGCTGCGGCAATGTCCGCCTTGATCTGGGCCAGCTGGGGTTCCCGCAGCGCTAGAGACGGGTTGATAATGGGGCTGCCGGCATCTTTTTGCAGAATTTTGATCTCTTCTCTGGCCACTTGCTGCCGGCCCATTTCCAGGCGCAGGGAGGCTGACAGTTTGTCCAGAGCTGCTTTTTTTCTGGCCACATCAAGCGCATAATCTGTTTGTTCCAGCCGGAGGATCACTTCTCCTTTTTGAAATACACCTCCGGGGATCAGTTTTTCGGAGGTGGTTTCCACAAACCCGCCCACCCGGGATTTGAGGGTAATGGACCGGGAAGGAACAACAGTGCCCATGGCGGACAACGTAATCTGATGGTCCTGTTTGTGCACAATTGTTGTTTCCACCAGAGGCGGGGGGATATCAGGACGTCCCCGGCCTGCAACAGGCCGCGTGTCATACAGGTGTTGCGCGAAGATCACCCCGGCACCGATAATGATGAGGGGGATAACAAAACGCAACAGTGTGATAAAAAACGGGCGTTTTGAAGAAGATGGATTCATGATGCTTCCTTTTGCGCGGGAAAAACAATGGATTGCCAGTCCCCTCCAAGGGCCCGATAAAGGGCGATGCGGTTTTTGACCAAAAGGGCTTTTTGTTCCAGAAGGCGGATCTCCAGTTCCTGGACATTGAGCTGTTCTGTGAGAAAAGAGATAAAAAGGGCCAGGCCGTTGATATAGCGGCGCCTGGCCTCATTCAGGGCCTGCCTGGCAGCCTGCAGCTGCGCGGCAAGCAGGGCAATGTGATCTGTCTGGTGTTTTTCTGCTGCCAGGCTTGTCTGCACTTCGACAATGGCGGTGTGAACCATTTTTTCATAGGTTGCCAGGCGTTCTTTTACCACTGCGGCCGCCTGTTGAGACAATGCTTTTTGCTGTCCGCCGTCAAACACGGTGCCCACAAGGCGGGAGCCGAGGGTGAGTATCCAGTTTTCCAGCAAACCATCCAGAACGCTGTCTTGCAGCAGAAAATTGCCGGTGAGAACCAGGTCGGGCAGCCGGTCTGCCCGGGCAGCGGTTTCGTTCCAGTCTGCTGCCAGCAGGCGTGACCCGGCAGCCCGGACATCCGGGCGCAGGGCCAGCAGATTCGCCGGAAGTCCTTTTTGGGGAAGGGGAGGCAGGATGTCAGGCAGATCACCAGTGATTTTCGGGCCGGCTTTCGGGGGTTGTCCAAGCAGGAGATGCAAAGCGGCATTCAGCTGCTGTATCTGGTTTTCCAGCGGCGGAATTTTGGCCTGGGTACGTGCTACAACTTCTCTTTGCTGGAGAATATCCAGGGCCGATGACATGGAATTTTCAAACCGCAGTTCCAATAGATTCAGTACGGTGGTGTTGAGATCCAGTTGTTTTCTTACCCGGCTCAGCTGCTCTCTGGTCGTGATCAGGTCCACCCATGTGCGGCTCACTTCTGCGGCCACGGTCATGGCAGCAGTTTCAAGGTCAAATCCCGAGGCCTGTGTTTCCAGCTGTGCGGCAGTGATTTCCGCATTGATGCGGCCCCACAGATCCACTTCATAGGCTGCAGCCGGGCCTATAGAAAAGGCGTTCAATGAATCGTTGTCCTGGTCGGTCCGGGTACGGGTGTATCTCCCTTCCATGGTGACCAAGGGAAGGATACCCGCTTTTTGGGCGGCGGTCAGAGCGGCAGCCTGTTCCAGCCGTGCCCGTGCCTGTCTGATGGAAAAATTGTGTGTCAGGGCCAGGGTGATCAGCTGGTCAAGTTCATGGCTGCTGAACTGTTCCCACCACCTTGAAACAGGCGGGTATTCAGTTTGCCGGTGCAGGGTGGAGGATACCGTATCCGGCAGCATGTCCAGATTACGGGGATCAGGGGCTTTTAAACTGCATCCCGATGCCAGCAGAAAAAGACCCAGAAAAATCACTGCCTGTACTGCTGAAGGACTACCGTGACGGAAGCGGGCCATATTCATCCTGACAGCGTTTTATAAAGGTGGTGCCTGTACTTTGTGTCATTGCAAAGTCCTTTTCATGCCCGATCAGCCGGCATGCCTGTTTATTCGTCCGGGGTGTTACCGTAAATCCGTCCACCGGTCCTGGCATTTTCATATCTGATAATAATAGGGATTTTTTGTCCCCGGTCAAGTCGGGTCAGGGTCCCCTTACAGGTTTGATGACAGGGCCAGCATCTGTTTGTTGATGCCTGCCTGGATGCCGGGATGGACATAGTCATGGGTATGGTCTTCAAAGGGAAGAAACACCAGTTCGGCCCGCCGGGGGGAAATTTTCAGATCTGTCAGATCCGAAAGATATTCGGCCCTGGGCCGCACCAGGTGTGCCAGGGTGATACGGATGCTCTGCACCGCCTCATCCGCGGGCAGGGTCACCGGCACATGGATATTTTTGCGGATTAGCTGGTCCACGCCGGGGGCCGGCTGTTCCAGGGTCAGCCGGGCAGACAGGCGCAGAAAAATCCGGGGCCGGATCTTGAAGGCGGGTGCCCAGAAAAAAGGTATCCGGTTTTCAAGATCTGCCGGAACGGTACCGGGCAGGTTGGCCAGCCGGACCAGGTCTGCCATGGATGCCAGGGGCAGGCCTGGGATGTCTGCCGTGATTTTCCAGAACGGGACCATCACATCGGTGTCATGACCGGGCCCGACACAGCTGAAATGGATTTTTTTCAGGTGCCGGTCCCGGGGTTTCCACAGGGTGCTGCAGTTTGAGCAGATCAAGACCAGAGAATCATTGCTGCCTTCCAGGTCCCAGCCGCAGGAAGGGCAGATACCGGCCACAAAAAGGGTTTGTTTTTCCGGCCGGCAGTCCGGCAGATCATCCAACGCGATATCAATGCCTGCAGCCGCCCGGGTGGGTCGGTTCAGGACGGCATCCACGAGGATGCCGTTTTTGTGGTAATACGGGGCAAAAATCAGGCTCAGGGTTTCGCCGATATTTTCCGAAAATCCTGGGCCCACCAGGCCTTTTTTACGGGATAAGCGGTTTTGTGCCTGGTCCAGAATGGTGGTGATATCAACCGGCCGGATGAACCGGCCCCGGGTCCGGGGCGTTACCTGTTTCAATGCCAGTGCCTGTGTACGAAATCCCAGGGATACCGGCAGGTTGGGGAAGGTTCCTGCCAGTGCCAGGGCGGAAATATCCAGAAACCTGTGGGTCACTCCTTGGGCGGTGCAGGTATAGGATATGCCCTTGAACCGCCAATAGGGCAGAAAAAGCAAATCCCCGTCATCAGGCGCATCCGGATGGGTCATGGCCTGCTCGGATCTGGCAAACATATACCGGGGAAACCCTTTCTGGCAGATACAGGATTTCACCCGGCAGAAATCACAGGCAAAAAACCGGGTTTCCTCGTCCAGGACAATGGGTCCCCCGCACTGGGGGCATTGATGGGCGACCTTGAAACTAATGGCGTTCACCGCACTGGTTGCAGAAAACCGCTTCCGGCAGGTTGTCGGCACCGCAATGGGCGCAGATCCGGGTCTGGGGTTTGTGCTGCACCCGGGTGCCGCACCGGGGGCAGAATCGGGTGTTCGGTGTGATGTTTTTGCCGCACTGGGTGCATTTTTCAAAAATCACCTGCTGGTGTCCGCAAAAGGCGCAGAAATTGGCATCAGCAGGCATGGGGCGGTTGCATTCCTGGCAGGCGGCAGAGACTGGTGCCTGACCCGGGGCCTGCCCCTCTCCTGTCAGCTGCCGGGCGAACATGCCGGGCAGCATCAGGCCCAGTCCCATGCCCATGCCTGCCTGGGCGCCCCCGGCAGCAGTGCCGTCGGGGTTGTCGGCTATCTTTTCCATGGCCATGGCGGTTTTCATCTGCATGAGTTTGTTCATGTCGTCAAATACATTCAGGCGGCTTTTGTCGTCAATGGCCTTCTGCACTTCCGGCGGCGGGGTGATGGCATTGATGAACAGCTGGGTCAGGTCCAGGCCGAACCGGGAAAAATCTTCTCTGAGTCGGACTGCCAGCTCTGTGGATAATTCATCATAACGGGCCGGCAGGTCAAAAATGGTGGCGATTTTTTCTCCGATATGGTCATTGAACCGGGAAACCACCACCTGGTTGAGGTAGTCTGCCACGGCTTCAGTGGAAAATATGCCCTGGGTGCCCACCAGGCGGTTGACGAACAGGACCGGCTGGACAATTCTGATATTGAACACCCCGAAGGCCCTGAGTCTGACCAGTCCCAGTTCACTGTCCCTGAACGCCACAGGATCACGGGTTCCCCACTTCAGGTTGACAAAGGTTTTCAGGCTGGTGAAATACACTTCGGCCCGCAGCGGGCTGGTAAATCCCCAGGGCAGGCTGGCAAGTTTGGTCAAAATGGGAATGTTGGCGGTTTTCAGGGTATGCCGCCCCGGGCCAAATGCCCCTACCGCCTTGCCGTTATAGAAAAAAACAGCGGCCTGGCTTTCCCGGACCACCAGCTGGGCCCCGTACTTGATATCGGCCGAGCCTTTTTCCGGCAGCCGGTGTACCAGTTCCAGACCGCTGTCGTCAAACCATTCCAGCAGTTCCAGAAAAACAATATTATTGGTTCCCATGGCATCTCTCCTCGTGGATGGCCGGGCATAAACCGCCTGCAACCATGCGTGCCCGGTGAATAAAAAACAGTTTAGCGGCCCGGCTTTTTTGTGTCAATTGATTGTTTACAAAACCCTTGACAATTTTTGCCTCTCATCCCATGATTCCGGACGTTTTTTAAAACCGTCAACCAGGTGGAGAAAATGATCAAAAAATACTGGTTTTTCACAGGCATGGCGGGCATGGCCGGAGTGGCGTTTGCCCTGCCGGAAATCGGCGCTGTCATCAAGCAGTATCATATTCTGAATATCGGGATTTTTCTGGCGTTTCTGCTGACAGGGTTGTCTTTGGAAACATCCAGTGTATTGGAGCAGATCAAAGATATCAAGGTCCTTTTGGCAGCCCTTTTTTCCTCTTTGATCTTTTTTCCTGCAGTAGCGTATTATGCAGCCCGGCTGGTAATGGGTGCCTGGCCGGATTTTGTTATGGGGGCTTTGATCATCGGGGCAGCACCTGTAACCGTTGCCTCGGGCACGGTGATGACCGCGATGGCCCGCGGCAACGTTCCGTTAAGCCTGTTCATCTGCGTGCTGGGTAATTTTGCATCCATCCTCACCATTCCGTTCATGCTCAACCTCATCCTTCAGTTTGACAGCACATCCATCCAGCTGCCGGTGGTTCAGATGCTGACCGGATTGACCCTCAAAGTGCTGGTGCCCACTTTTTTAGGCCAGCTGTTGCGGCCCCGGGTGAAACACCGGCTGCCGCCCCACAAGGCAAAGATTTCTATTTTCAATCAATGTATCGTTCTTCTGATCATTCTCAATGCCGTTGCCAGTTCTGCGGACCGGATACTGCATCTGGGCCCGGTTTTGTTTCTGGTTTTGGCATTCATGGCAGGACTTCATGTGTTCATTCTTTTTTTCAACCGGCAGCTGTCCCGAATCATCGGGCTGGATCTGCCTTCAACCGCAGCCTTCACCATCCATACCTCCCAGAAGACCCTGACTGTTTCATATCTCGTCTGGGCCGGATATTTTGCCGCAGCCTATCCCATGGCCCTGATCCCGGCCATTGCCTATCATCTGACCCAGATGATCATGGATACCTTTGCGGCCCGATGGTTTGGAAAGCAGATCCGAAATCAGCAGGACGTTGTTTGATCAGCAGTATTATTCTTTTGCGGCCATTCGCTGACAGATATCCTGATTCCACCGCGGGTACACTTGAATTTATCCGGACAAAATAGTATGTTTGTTTCCGGTACATCATATCAATGTTCAAGCGTAAGGAGGAAGACCCTATGGCAACCAAAGACAATCTTGCAGCTGCATTTGCCGGTGAAAGTCAGGCCAACAGAAAATATCTGGCATTTGCCGAAAAAGCGGATAAAGACGGCCTGCCCCAGGTGGCCAAGCTGTTCCGGGCTGCTGCGGAAGCGGAAACCATTCATGCCCACGCCCACCTGCGGGCCATGGGCGGCATCAAAACCACCCTGGAAAATCTGAAAGAGGCGGTGGAAGGAGAAGCGCATGAATTCAAGGAAATGTACCCGAAATTTTTAGAACAGGCCAAAAAAGACGGGGACAAAAAAGCGGAATTCTCCTTTGCCTATGCACTTGCCGTGGAAGAAATTCACCATGGTCTATATGAAAAAGCCCTGGCATCTGTCAAAGAGGGCAAAGACCTGAAAGAGGCTGCAGTTTACGTGTGCCCGGTCTGCGGCAATACGGTGGAAAACAAGATACCGGACATCTGTCCGGTCTGCAGCATACCCGGGGAAAAATTCGTCGAGATTTCATGATCGATCCTTTCATGGGCCATGGTACCCATGGCCCATGAATTTTTCAAACCGATGACATGCGTGTTTTTGTAACTGGGTTTTCAGATAATTCTGTTCACGCCGGTGGCAATATTGAAGCAGTAATCCCCCATCTTTTCATAATGACGGTTTACAGATATCAAGGATAAAGACGGGTCCTTTGGGTATTCCTGCTGGGACGGCCTGATGCTGTTACCTTCCCAAGCCATTGCATCACACGGGCAAAACCGGCTTTGACATGGCCAGCATTTCCTGGACTTTGCAGGCAAGTTCCTGGAGAGAAAACGGTTTTTGGAGAAAGGGAACTCCCTGGTCCAACACCCCTTGATGTGCGATCACATTGGCGGTATAGCCGGAGGTGAATAGAACTCTGATATCCGGATCAAGGCGGATTATTTGTGCGGCCAGATCTTTGCCGTTCATTTCCGGCATGACCACATCCGTGATTAACAGGGCGATGGTGCCGGCATGGGTTCTGCACGTCAGCAGGGCCTGGCTGGGTCCGGCTGCCGTCAGTACGTTGTAGTTGAGCTGTTCCAGCATGGACTGGAGCAGTTCCAGGTTGGGTTGTTCATCTTCTACGATCAGGATGGTTTCCTGGTTTCCAATTGGCGTTTCCGGAGTTTTGGATGGGCGGTTATCGGTGGATGGGCCGCTATGAGGGGGGATATAAATTCTGAAGATGGTACCCTGGCCGGGTTCGCTGTAAACATGAATGAACCCGTTGTTTTGTTTGATAATGCCGTACACCGTGGACAAACCCAGTCCGGTGCCTTGTCCTTTTTGTTTGGTGGTGAAAAACGGTTCAAACAGATTTTCCCGGGTATGCCTATCCATGCCGCAGCCATTATCACTGACGGCCAGCAGAACATAATGGCCGGGAAGAAAACCCGCATGATTTTGGCAGTAGGTTTTATCAAAATATACCATATCTGTTTCAATGGTGATTTTTCCCACATCCGCAATGGCATCCCGGGCATTTATACACAGGTTGGCCAGGATCTGGTCTATCTGGGAGGGATCCATTTTCAGCGGCTGTATTTTTTTGCCCGGTTTCCAGACCAGATCAATGTTTTCACCAATGACCCGGCGCAGCATCTGGAGCATTCCTTCCACGGTCTGGTTGGTATCAAGCACCCGGGGGGAAACGGTCTGTTTTCTGGCAAACGCCAGTAATTGCCGGGTAATGCCGGCGGAGCGGGTAGCTGCATGATGGATTTTTTTCAGCCTGGCATGAAGACGATCAGCAGGGTCAAGGTTTTTCAGGGCCAGTTCTGAATACCCGAGAATAACGTTGAGCATATTATTGAAATCATGGGCCACACCACCGGCCAGCCTTCCCACTGATTCCATTTTCTGGGCCTGCAGCATCTGTTCCTGGAGTTCTTTTTGTTCAGCCTGTGCCTGTTTGCGCTGGGTTATATCCTCGAACACGGTGGCAAAATGATTCTTGGCCGGACAGAATGCGGTGATGCGGAAATGCTTTTCCATGGGGGCATAATGGGTATCAAAACGGGTGGGTTTCCCGGTGGCAGCCACATTGGCAAAAATATCCAGATAAGGGGCATTGTCTGTTTTATAAATATCGGTGGCTTTTTGTCCCCGGATCTGTCCGGCCTGCAGGCCGGTGATGGCTTCATACGCCGGATTGACATCCAGCAGTACATAGTTTACCGCCTTGCCTGATGCATCATACACCAATTGATGCAGGGCCATTCCTTCTCTCATGGAAGTGTAGAGGCTGCGGAATTTTTCTTCGCTTTTCCGCAGCGCAGCTTCCATCTGGACACGGTCGCTTATGTCACGCATGATGGTGGAAAAATATGCGAGACTCCCGCCGGCTGAAAAATGTCCCAGGATTACCTGGGATACGGGAATCTGACGGCCGTCACGGTGACGTATTGCGGTTTCTCCTTTCCAGAGGCCTTGTTGCCCGGCCCTGGGCAGCCCCTCTGATGTGATATGTTCCAGCACCCAGTCCGGATGGAGGTCATCAATCAGCTGGTTTTTCAGGGGTTCGGTTTTGTCCCATCCTGCCATGTGCCGGCCGGCCTGGTTCAGATAGGTCAGCCTGCCATCCGGTGTGGCCGTGTAAACCAGGTCACTGGTATTTTCCAGAATGGCGGTTAACCGGGACTGGACCGCCTGGGCATGATGGCGTTTGCGTAAACTGGCCAGCAGGGTTACAAAGAGGTTGAGCAGCTCTATCTCCCGGTCTGAATATGGGTGGAACGGTTTTACCGAGTCAAACCCGGCAAAACCTGCCAGCCTCTCATCATCAAAAATGGGGACCGCAGCCAGGCTTTTTATTTCCTGGGATGCAAGCAAGTGCCGAAGATTCCCATGGGGCAGGGCTGATACATCCGGTATGATCACAGATTCGCCTTTGCGGTGGGTTTCCACCCATTCGGGAATACCATGAAGCGGGGTTTCCTGAAGATTGTGTATCTGGGGTGTAACCTCCTGTCTGCACCATTCATAGGTGTTCATCCCTATGTTTTTGTCAAAGTCATAGTCAAAAATATAGGCCCGGTCCGCACCCACGAATTCACCTATAATGGACAGGGAAGACTGAATAGCCTCTCTTGTTCTGTCCAGGGGGGTATTGATACAGTCGGCTGCAATTTTGATCAGAATCTTTTGTGTCTGTTTCTGGTGTTCAAAATTTTCTTTGGCCTGATGGTAATCGGATGCGGTCTGTTCCAATTGTTGAATCCGTTTTTTCAGTATGTCATAGGTGAAATTTTCTGCCATGGTGGTATCCTAAGGGGGGTGATTTCCAAAACGGTTTTCAGCGCAAAGGCCAATGTATTTTTTTGCTTGCTGTCATGGGTGTCATATATAATGGCATGTTAATGATTTCAAGACATAAACCGGTTTTGTTGCATGGCGTTGGTAAATAGTCTTGAATCCGGCCGGTATATTTTTTATAGTTCAGTGTCATATGCTTTTACCGTTTTTTATCGAGGCGTTTACGTGATCATGGAGCCCTCCCCCTGGTTTCCCTGGCTTGGGGGCGGACAGAAACAAGGAGGAACGATGGCCACACGATCTGAAAAAGATACCATGGGAGAGGTCCTTGTACCGGAAAATGTATATTGGGGGGCCCAGACCCAGCGGTCTCTGCAATATTTCAACATCGGCGAAGAACGGATGCCCCTCCCCGTGATCCGGGCCTTCGGGTATCTGAAGAAAGCCGCGGCAAAGGTCAATGGGAACTTCGGGCTGCTGTCCCGAACAAAAGAACAGCTTATCGTTCAGGTCAGTGATGAAATCATCCAGGGCCGCCTGGATGACCACTTTCCCTTACAGGTGTGGCAGACCGGGTCCGGCACCCAGACCAACATGAATGTCAACGAGGTGATTGCCAACCGGGCCCGTGAACTGGCAGGCAGGGCAGAGGACCGGAAAATTTTGGTGCTGCATCCCAATGATGATGTCAACAAATCCCAGTCCTCCAATGATGCATTTCCTGCGGCCATGCACATGGCAGCCTATGCCATGCTGGCCGAAACCACCCTTCCCGGAGTAGAGGCCCTGCACCAGGGCCTTTTACACAAAAGCCGGGAATGGGAATCCATTGTCAAGATCGGCCGGACCCATTTCATGGATGCGGTGCCCCTGACCCTGGGCCAGGAATTTTCCGGGTATGCAGCCATGCTGGAACAGGGCATCAATTCGGTAACCCGGAACATGAAGCTTTTGACGGAACTGGCGCTGGGCGGTACCGTGGTGGGAACAGGCCTGAACAGCCCCAGGGGGTTTGATGTAAAGGTGGCGGCTGAAATCGCCGGTCTTACCGGCCACCCCTTTGTGCCGGCCCCCAATAAATTTGCCGCCCTGGCGGCCCATGACAGCCTGGTGGCATGCCACGGTGCCCTGAAAACCTTGGCTGTCAGCCTCATGAAGATCGCCAATGATATCCGGATGCTGGGGTCCGGTCCCAGGTGCGGTATCGGCGAGCTGCAGCTGCCGGCCAATGAACCGGGATCTTCCATCATGCCGGGCAAGGTCAATCCCACCCAGGCGGAGGCGGTGACCATGGTGTGTGCCCAGGTCATGGGCAATGACACCACCTTGTCTGTGGCCGGATCATCCGGACATTTTGAACTCAATGTATTCAAACCGGTGATTATTTACAATTTTCTGCAGTCTGCCCGGCTGTTGGGAGATGCAGCGGCCTCGTTTCAAAAAAACTGTATTCAGGGGCTTTTGCCCAACAAAAAGACCATCCAGGCCCATCTGAAAAATTCCTTGATGCTGGTCACTGCCCTGGCCCCTGAATTCGGGTATGACAAGGCCGCGGTGATCGCCAAAAAAGCCCATGCTGAAGGCATTACCCTGGAACAGGCCGCTGTTGATCTGGGGTACCTGACCACAGCGCAATTTCATCAGCTGGTGGATCCCAGTGCCATGACCCGGCCTTTTTGAATTCATATTTCAGGCGGTTTTGAAGCGTTTTTCTTGGATACCGTCACCTGTGGTGCCCCGGCCTCACACTATTTTAGGGTTTCAAAAACAGTGGATTTATGGTTATACTTGTGGGCAGATAAGGGATAACCCTTGCGCAATCCACATTGTACCGGAAAGGGGAAAAATGCATTATGGAGCAGTCTGTCACCCTGTTTAAAGGATATCCGTTTACAAAAGGCCAGAAGATCAGGATTGAGGATTCCCCCCGGGCCGGAGACTGGGAGGTCATAGATGTCACGGATCACAAGGTGACCCTGCGCTGTCCTTTGTCAGGCAAGGAGTTTTCCTGGGGCCGTTTCTGTTACATGGTGGAAGAAACCACCCGGCCATGGCCGGATACAGACTGACCTGCCGGAGAAGCCCATGGATGTTATTTTATTGATGGCCATGACCCTGGATGGAAAAATTGCCAGAGGTCATACAGAGCTGGTGAACTGGACCGGAAAACGGGACAAGCAGTATTTTGTAAAGGTCACCCGCAAAGCCGGGGTGGTTGTGATGGGATCCAGGACCTTTGATACCATCGGATATCCCCTGCCGGGGCGCAAAAATATTGTCATGACCCGGGACAAGACCCGGAAAAGTGATGACAAAAACCTTGTATTTACCGACCAGACCCCGAAGCAGATTGTTGAAGATCTTCAAGCCAGTGGATTTGACCAGGTAGCCATCATCGGTGGATCTGTCGTAAATTCTTTGTTTGCAAAGTCCAATCTGATCACCCGGATCCATGTCACCCTGGTGCCGGCAGTCTTCGGCCAGGGTCTGTCCCTGTTTAATACCGATTTGGACCTGTCTTTGGAATATGTGGCATCCCGGGAAATCGAAGCAGGTCATCTGCTGCTGATGTATAAGGTGATATATCATGAACGATAAAAACAAGACAAAATCACTGTTCAGGCGGTTGCTGGAATGGTTTATAAAGGGAAATGAAAAAGCTGCCAAAGATGGCAGTTTCTGTCCCTCCTGAGTGCGAAAAACAAAAAAATGACCAGCCGTGGGCTGGACACAAAAAAATAATATAAAAGGAATGGCATGCACGCACACGTGGAAAATATTTTACAAAAAATATCATTGATTGAAATGGATATGGAGCTGCACAAACAGATTCTGTTTTCCATTCCATCGGATCAAAAAGATGAAATGGAAAAGGTGATGCAGACCATAGCCCGTCAGAAACAACAGGTTCAGGATCTGAGACAAACAATTAAGCAGGTGGATCAATCCGCCTATGACCAGATGCTTGCCATTGAAAAAGGTACCCAGGATTTCAAGGCCATGGCAGCAGGAAAGCAGTTTTCCCGGGTGGATACACCGGATGATACCGGCAGATGCAGTATTACCCTCAATGACGGAACCTGCCTGGACTGCCTGGTGGCAGCCCGGGAAGAAAACGGCAGCTGGATGATTCTGACACGGGATGGAAACATCAGACAATTTCCCAGGGGACTTGTGAACAAAGGAGAAAAGCGATGAAAAAAATGGGCTCCAATCTTCGGCGTTTTGGTAAATCAATGATTCCGGCAATGGCTGTGATGGTCCTGGGATGGGGATCTGCGGCCATGTCCGCCCCACCGCAGATATTTGATCTGGAACGATTTATCGACCCTGATACCTGTGCCGGATGCCATGGTGATATTTTTGAGCAATGGTCCAACTCCATGCACAACCTTTCTCACAAAGACCCTGTGTATGCCCAGGTGGCAGCGTTTCTGCGCCAGGGGCTCACTGACCAGGACGAGATTGATGAGGCAGAATCCTGCGTGAAATGCCACACCCCGGTGGGGGTGGTTACAGGATTTCCGGGCAAGCTTTCCGATGATCTGTCCAAAACCCCTGAGATTGCCACCAAAGGGATTCAGTGTGATTACTGCCATTCCGCTGTAAAAGTTACGCAGATGTATAACAACGGGCTGTTTCTGGAACCGGGGTTTGGAGAAGATGATCCTGGTGTGAAGTACGGGCCCTTTGACGATGCTGAACCCGATTTCCATGACGCAGCCTATTCCGCCCTGCACGAAAGTGCTGACATCTGCGGCACCTGCCATGATGTGAAACATGTCAGTTTCGGCACTGATCTGGAAACAACCTATACGGAATGGAAAAACAGTCCCTATAATGCAGAAAATCCGGATGAGCGCATTACCTGCCAGGGCTGTCACATGTACCAGCGGCCCGGGGTCCCGGCAACCGGCATGACAGAGCGGCCGCAAAATCCAGGAGCGGCCGCTGATTACAGCAAAGAGCGGCCCCACATCTTTACCCATTATTTTGTGGGGGCAAATTCAGGGGTGCCGGCCGATTTCGGAGACCCTGAAAAAGCTGATATGGCGGTTGCCCGCCTGCAGCATGCGGCCGAGCTTGCGCTGGATCTTTCAGGTCTGGAAAAAAAGCAGCTGGGCATTACGGTTTCCAATACCGGGGCTGGACATTCCCTGCCCACAGGGGTAGGGGATCTGCGCCAGGTCTGGTTGGAGGTCACCGTTGAAGACAAAGAGGGAAACAAGATTTTTGAAACCGGGTTCATGGATGACAAAAAAGAGTTGCCGGAAAACACCCTGATGTTTAAAACCGTCTTCGGGGATGGCAAGGGCAACCCGGTGATCAACCTTGCCAGGGCCAGAGAGATCCTGCGCGACAACCGGATTCCGGCCAAAGGCCGGGCAAAGGAGGTCATCACCCTGGACCGGGTCCTGGAAAAAGAGTCCCGGATCATGGTGCGGCTTTTGTACCGGGGCATGCCCCAGAAGATTCTCAATCTGCTGCCCGGCGGGGGTATGGCGCCATTGCCGGTGGTGGAAATGGCACGCATATCCCATACCCTGTAAACGGTTCCCGAGTCATTTCACTGCAGCTGGAAAAAATGCAGGAAACGTACGGGCCTTTTATGGGAAGATTAAAACGGCCAGAAGCTGTTGTCTTCCCATATCTGCTGTGTCAGATCTTCCTGCAGGGTCAGCAGTTTTTTCAAATGGGTTGTTTCCCAGGCAGACAGCCATTGGTACATTTTTTGTTCTTCCGGATCAGAGGCGGTTTTGGCCCGATCCCCATAGAGCTTGACCGCTTTTTCCTCAAATCCGATGGCAGCGGTAATGGCTGTGGCTTCAAATCCGGCGGCATTGATTTTGTCTTTTAAACTTTTATCCAGAATATCCGGCGGGGTTTGGGCAGCCCCGTCGGTTTCATAGCCGCCGGCAGCAAATTTGCCGCTTTTCATGATGGCTTTGAACTGGGTTTCCAGAATGGACATATGTTCCTGCTCTTCCCGGGCAAGGCCGTCAAAAAAGGATTTTACCGCGGCATCTTCTACCTTGTCCCGGGCCGTTTCATACAGGTTTTTGCCCTGCCGTTCCATTAAAAAAGCGTTTTTGAGTATATTCAGTGCGTTTGATTTTTCCATGGATATCTCCTGTTGTTGTGTAACCGGTTTGAACCGGTTACAATGTGGTTTTTGTATATCGGTCAAAGCAGATCCCGGAACCAGTCTGTGCTTTTCATAACACTATTTGCCGGGGGATTCAACTTCAAATCGGCCAACTGCCAGGCAGTGCAATGCACAAAGGCCAAAAACCGGTTGCAATACCATCTTGGAGTCGGTAGGATATTTTCTTTTGACCCGGCAGCACAGGAGAGAGGATTGGGAACAGCGGACATTTTATTGATTGCCCTGGGGCTGGGCATGGATGCTGCGGCGGTGTGTCTGGCAGCATCTGCAGCCGGGTATGCCAATGATGGCCGGGCAGTATTTCGCCTGTCTTTTCACTTCGGACTGTTCCAGTTTCTGTTACCGGTCCTGGGCTGGTTTCTGGGAATGGGGCTTTTGGTGTTTATCCAGGGGATCAGCCACTGGGTGGCGTTTTTCCTCCTGCTTTTTGTGGGCGGCCGCATGGTGAAATCCGGCATGGATGCATCCAGTGATGCCCCGGTTCAGGACCCGTCCCGGGGGATGACCATGGTCCTGCTCAGCATCGCCGTGAGCATCGATGCCCTGGCAGTGGGTCTGAGTCTGGCCATGCTGAAAGTAAATATCTGGTATCCCAGTATCATCATTGGACTGGTTACCTCGGGTATGTCCCTTGTGGCCATCCGCATTGGCCGGTATATGGGCGCCATGCTGGGCAAGCGAATGGAAATTGTGGGCGGTCTGGTGCTCATGGGCATCGGTATCCGGATTCTGCTGGTGCGGCTGCTGGCATGATATGGCCGATTCGGAATGTTTCTTTTATAGACCGGCAGGGTGATTTTTAAGGGGGAGAAAACAATGCTGTCACCTGATCTGCCGTTTTTCAATGATCTTGAGGGCACCTGGCTGCCTGACGGTATCTCCTGTGCCATTGACAGCCATGTGCATGTGTTTCCGGATAAGACATTCAAGGCGGTCCGAAACTGGTTTGACACCCATGCCTGGCAGATCCGGTACCGGGATGCCAGTGAGAATCTCATCCGTTTTCTCCTGGATCGGGGGGTGTCCCATGTGGTGGCGTTGCAGTATGCCCATAAACCCGGGATCGCAGAGGTGTTGAATACATATATGGCGGCGCTGTGCCGGCGGTTTCCCGGTCGGGTTACCGGCATGGCCACCGTGTTTCCAGGGGAGCCCGGGGCTGTTAAAATTGTGGAAAATGCCTTTGCACAGGGCCTTGGCGGAGTCAAACTTCATGTCCATGTCCAGTGTTTTGATATGGACAGTCCCGGCATGGATGAGATCTGTAAACTGTGTGTGGACCATGGCAAACCCATGGTGGTGCATGCGGGCAGGGAACCCAAAAGTGACCAATACCGCTGCGATCCGCATGTCCTTTGCCGGGCTGACAAGGTGGAGGCTGTTCTACAGCGGTTTCCCTTGTTGCAGTTTTGTGTGCCTCATCTGGGGTTTGATGAAATCTTACCATACCGCTCTCTTATGTCACGCTATGACAACCTCTGGCTGGATACCGCCATGGTGCTCACCGATTATTTTCCGGTCCACACCCGGCCGGATATCAGGGATTTTCCCCTGGACCGGATCATGTACGGGTCGGATTTCCCCAATATTCCCTATGCCTGGGACCGGGAACTCAAATGGCTTAATAATGCGGGCCTTTCCCCTTCAGATCTGGACCTGGTAACCTGGAAGAACGCGGCCCGATTTTTCACTATCCAACATCTTGACTTTGCCGGTCCCCTCCGCTAGTATACTCAGATGAACCCCATCACATCCATCGCCCGGGAAACAGGGCTGTCTGAAAAACAGGTAACAGCCGTAAAGGACCTTCTGGACCAGGGGGCTACCATACCCTTTATCGCCCGGTACAGAAAAGAAAAAACAGATTCCCTGGATGAGGTGGCCATCACCCTTATCCGGGACCGCAGCCAGGCACTGGCTGAACTGGATGCCAGAAAAACCGCCATTCGCAAATCTCTGGTTGAACGGGATTTGTTGACAGATGACCTGGAACAGCAAATCAATGCAGCCGGCACCATGGCGGCATTGGAAGACCTGTATGAAAAATTCCGGCCGAAACGCAGGACCCGGGCCATGGATGCCAGAGAAAAAGGTTTGGCCCCTTTGGCTGCGTTTCTTGTTGCCCAGTCCCGTCAAGACCCTGAAACAGAAGCCAAAAAATTTGTGGATGCTGCCAAAGGGGTGGATACCCCTGCAGATGCCCTGGCCGGGGCAAAAGATATCATCGCCGAAACAGTGAATGAAAACCCTGAGGTCCGGGGTGCTGTGCGGCAGCTGTTTGTAAAACAAGGGGTAATCCAGTCCCGGGTGAAAAAAGACCAGCAGGCGCCGGGAGCTAAGTTCAAAGATTATTTTGACTGGTCTGAACCGGCTTTCAAGGCCCCTTCCCACCGGATTCTGGCAATGCTGCGGGGCGCCAATGAAGGCATTCTCACCCTCCATGTCCTGGTTGATCATGATACGGCCATCAGGGAAATGGAGGCATTTTATCTGGATAAAAAACCATCCCCCTGCCGGGAGCATATACGGGCGGCCATCCAGGATGCCTATAAACGGCTGCTGGGAAAATCCCTTGAAAAAGAATGTCTCCAGGCCCTGAAATCAGCTGCAGATCTTCAGGCCATCCAGGTGTTTGCAAAAAATCTCAAGGATCTGCTTCTGGCAGCGCCCCTTGGAGAAAAGCGGATTTTGGCAATTGATCCGGGGTTCAGGACCGGGTGCAAGGTTGTGTGTCTGGATGCAAGGGGAGATCTGTGTCACCATGGGGTGATTTTTCCCCATGGCCGGGAACGGGACCAGGCCGGCAGGACGATTGCCGATCTGGTGCACCGGTACCGGATAGAGGCAGTGGCTGTGGGCAATGGTACCGCCGGAAGAGAAACCCAGGACTTTATCAAAGAGCTGGGACTGCCGGACAAAGTGGATGTCGTGATGGTGGATGAAAGCGGGGCATCGGTATACTCTGCATCGGACATTGCCAGGCTGGAGTTTCCTGATCATGATATCACGGTAAGGGGGGCGGTTTCCATTGGACGCCGTCTTATGGATCCGCTGGCGGAACTGGTAAAAATTGATCCCAAATCCATTGGCGTGGGCCAGTATCAGCATGATGTTGACCCCAAAAAATTACGACAGGCCCTGGATGAAACGATCCAGATCTGTGTCAACCAGGTGGGAGTGGAAGTCAACACGGCTTCCAGAGAACTGCTGGCCCGGGTGGCAGGACTCAATGATACCACAGCCGCCAACCTGGTGCAGTACCGCCAGGAGCATGGACCGTTTCACACCCGGCAGGCATTTTTACAGGTGCCCCGGCTGGGTCCCAAAGCCTTTGAACAGGCAGCCGGATTTCTGCGGGTCCGCAACGGCAAAAATCCGCTGGATGCCTCGGGTATCCACCCGGAATCCTATGGTGTTGTAGCACAGATGGCGAAGGACCAGGGTTGCCGCCCCGTGGATCTGGTCATGCACCCGGATCAAGTGAAAAAAATCAACCCTGAAAGGTATGTCACCGACACCCTGGGCATGCCCACCCTTTTGGATATTCTGTCAGAGCTCGTCCAGCCGGGCCGTGATCCCAGAAAACCGTTCCAGGCATTTGCCTTTGATCCGTGTGTCCATAAAATGGAAGACCTTGTGCCGGGGATGCGGCTGCCCGGCATTGTTACCAATGTCACGGCGTTCGGGGCGTTTGTGGATATCGGGGTGCACCAGGATGGCCTGGTGCATATCAGCCAGATGGCGGACCGGTTTGTCAAAGATCCCAATGACATTGTAACGGTGCGCCAGCAGGTGCAGGTCCGGGTGCTGGGTGTGGATGCGGCCCAAAAACGCATTTCCCTTTCTTTGAAATCTTTTGGAAAAAAGTCATGATGCTGTATCTAAAAACAGGTGATGTGTTGAAAAAATCCAGGACGTTATTACTATGTTGGATGGTACGCTGTGTAACAGCGCGGTCGAATATGTTTGAAAAATGGGTGGATTTATAAAGAATCTGCACCTTTAATTCACATCAAAGATGAGGAGAATACCTATGGCTACTACCAAACTTGCAGGAAACCCGGTCTCTCTGGCAGGCGAATTCCCGGTCAAGGGAATTGATGTTCCTGACTTTACAGCAGTGAACCAGGACCTTTCTGAAATTACCCTTGAAAGTTTTGAAGGCAAACGCAAGGTATTGAATATTTTTCCCAGCATTGACACGGATGTGTGTGCCACCTCGGTGCGAAAATTCAATGAAAAGGCAGCAGGCCTGGACAATACCCGGGTGATCTGCCTGTCCCAGGATCTTCCTTTTGCCCTTAAACGCTTTTGCGGGGCGGAAGGTATTGAGAATGTGGTATCCGGTTCCCTGTTCCGGGACCAGGGCTTTGCCAGGGGTGTCGGCGTGCTCATGACCGACGGGCCCCTCAAGGGACTGACAGCCCGGGCGGTTATCGTACTGGATGAGAACAATAAAGTCCTGCATGCCCAGCTGGTGGATGATATTAAAAATGAACCCGATTATGATGCCGCCCTGGCTGCGTTATAGTTTGCATAACGTTTTTTTATAATATCTGCAGGTAAGACAGTTGAAAATGTTATGATCATTGCATGTCATACACACGGAATATAGGCGCTCTTATGATAAGGAGGAACCATGAAAACCGTACGTATCTGTTTTGTGTTTTTTTTGATACTGGGACTGGCGATGCCGGCGGGGGCGTCTAATTCCTGGCTGGAAAAAGGCACCAACACCCTTAAATCCTTTGGTATGGGCGAAAAACAAACCGGTGCTGAGCAAACCAATCTTTCCATGGCAGATATTACTGCTGGTCTCAAACAGGCGTTGACAATAGGGTCTGAAAATGTGGTTCAGCAGCTGGGACAGGCAGACGGGTTTTACAAGGATAAACAGGTGCATATTCCATTGCCCGGTACACTGGCAACGGTCAAAAATGCTCTGGATAAGGTGGGGATGTCTTCTTTTACCGATGACCTGGAACTGAAACTGAACCGGGCGGCTGAGACAGCTGCTCCCAAGGCCCGGGACCTGTTTGTGAATGCCATCTCCGAGATGACATTTGATGATGCCCGTGCCATCCTGAATGGGCCCGAAGATGCCGCTACACAGTATTTCAAAAAGAAAATGTCCCCGGATCTGGCCGAGGCCATGGCCCCGGTTGTGGATGACAGCCTTTCTGAGGTGGGGGCTGTGCAATCCTATGACCGTATGATGGGACAATATGCCACCCTGCCGTTTGTGCCGGATATAAAGGCGGACCTGACTGATCATGTGGTGCAAAAGGGAATGGACGGGATCTTTTTTTATATGGCGAAAGAGGAAGCTGCCATCCGCAGTGATCCGGTAAAACAGACCACGGATCTGCTGAAAAAGCTGTTTCAATGAGACCGGCTGGTTGTCTCACTATGGGGTTGTCCCGGGCGAAAAGTGATGTGGCAACGCACAAACGGATAATAAAAGTTGATAATAACATCTATGCCCTGGCGGGCACAACAAAAATGAAAGCTGTTAGCTGTTAGCTGTTAGCCTTTAGCTGTTAGCCGTCAGGTATTAGCTTAACACGTAACACTTTCCTATAAAAAACTGAATGAGGTGAATATGGAATGTCAATTTCTGGGTGCGGCCGGTGAGGTAACCGGTTCCATGCACCTTCTGGATACCGGGAAAGATCAGATACTCATGGACTGCGGGATGTTCCAGGGCAGACGTAAACAAAGCGATGAAAAAAACCGGCACTTTCCGGTGGACCCGTCAAAAATTACCAGCATGGTCCTGTCCCATGCCCATATTGATCATTCCGGCAGGATTCCCATGCTGACCCAGTCCGGATTTTCCGGCAGGATCATCACCACCCGGCCCACCCAGAACGCCCTGGGCTACATGCTGCTGGACAGCGGACATATCCAGGAATCTGATGCCCAGTACCTCAACTACAAATCCCTGCGGGGAGTCCTCTATCAGGAAGAACAGAAAAAACGCAATAATCAGCTGACCAACAAGGAAAAATCCCAGATCAAGGACCTGCTTAAAAAAAATCCCTACGACCTGGATGCCGAAACCATTGCCCGGCTGCAGCAGCAGCACCGTCTTAAAACCGTCGTACCCTTGTACACCATGGAACAGGCCAGACACTCCCTTTCTTTTATTGATGGATATCCTTTTGGGCATACAGTTTCCATCGGCCGGAACATCACCGTGAAATTTTATGTGGCCGGCCATATCCTGGGATCGGCTTTTTCTGTCATCACGGTTAAGGACAAAGACCGGACAAAAAAAATTTTATATACCGGGGATGTGGGACGCTTCAGCAAGCCGATCATCAAAGATCCTACCCTGATGTTTGATGAAGAGGACCGCGATATCGATCTGATGATCATGGAGAGTACCTATGGTGACCGGGAGCATGCGCCGGTAAAAGACCTGGGAAACAGCTTGAAAAAAGTGTTGCTGGAGACCCTTGAGCGGGGCGGTTCTTTGATTATTCCATCCTTTGCCTTCGGCCGTACCCAGGAACTCATTTATGTGCTGCATAAATTGTATGAAAATAATGAAGTGCCCAGACAACCCGTCTATGTGGACAGCCCCCTGGCATCCAATCTTACCCGGGTATTCGGGGAGCACCCGGAAACCTATGACAAAGAAACCCATTCAGAATTTCTGGAAAAAGGGTTGAATCCGTTTTATTTTGATAAAATAACGTTCGTGGAAAGTGTGCAAGAGTCCATGGCCCTGAACAGGGATGAAACCCCCCATGTGGTGATTTCCGCTTCAGGCATGTGTGAGGCCGGCCGTATCCTCCATCATCTGCGGCATAAAATCCACAATCCCAAAAATACCATCCTGATTGTGGGATATATGGCCCAGCACACACTGGGACGGCGTATAGAAGAACTGGGGGCAGAGGCAGCGCAAGCCGGGTCTTCCAAAAATCTTCCGGAAGTCAAGATCCTGGGGAAAACCTATCCGCTAGCCGCCCGGGTGGAAAAAATCGAAGGGTTCAGTGCACATGGCGATAAACATGAACTGGATAAGATTATCACCCAATCCAACCTGAATATCTCCAAAATTGCCGTTGTTCACGGGGAAGAATCCCAGAGCAAACCGTTTGCCGCCCATCTTAAACAAAAAGGATATGATGCGTTCATACCGGCATCAGGGGATCGTATTGCGTTGTAGGGGTGAAAAAAACAAGGGGAAAAATTCTGATTACATTGGACAAGTGGTATTTGACGTTTTATGTTTACTTTTCAGGTTCGTTTTTCCGGTACTGATACAGGTACAGGAAAATAATGTGAATGACCGGCCTGTAAACAAGACAACAACAAAAGGCCGGCGACCGGGGCAATAAATAGCCCTGAAAGGATTTTTTTATAATGACTGAAACCATCAAGGCAGGCGACACGATCTCTGTGGATTACACGGGAAAAAAACAGGACGGTACGGTGTTTGATACATCTGAAGGAAAAACCCCCCTTAAATTTACTGTGGGAGCGGGCATGCTGATCCAGGGATTTGATAATGCCGTGCTGGGCATGAAGCCCGGTGATTCCAAAACCGTTGAAATCCCGCCGGAAGAGGGATACGGCCCCCGCCATGAAGATGCCGTTGTGAATATTCCCAGAGAGCATATCCCTGAAGAAATTCCCCTGACCGAAGGGATTGTGCTCCAGCTCCAGGATCCCCAGGGAAGACCTGTACCAGCCACCGTGGCCGAGATCACTGATGAAACCGTAAAAATGGATATCAACCATATGCTGGCAGGTGAAACCCTTACCTTTGATATCACTGTCCGGGAAACAGGGCTGGAACCCGATACCCATGACTGTGGTTCCGGGAGCTGCGCTTCCGGTGGCGGTGGGTGTGCCGGCTGCTGATACCCGGCGGCTCCGGCAGCCAAATGACAAACCGCAAGTTTGAATTCAGGCCCGTGATCCGGGCCTGAATTGTAAGGACCCGAGACATGAAAATTGCCATGTGTCAGACCAATCCGGTATTATTGGATGTGCAGGCCAATGTTGAAAATGTGATTGAAAAGATCAGCCTGTGTAAAGAGAAGGGTGCAAACCTGATCGTATTTCCGGAACTTGCCTTGACCGGATATTTTGTGGGACTGCATTATCACAAGGCAGCGTTGCAGATGGATTCGCCCCAGATCAGACGTATTGCAGCCGCCACCAGAAAAACGGCTGCAGTGGTGGGATTTATCGAAGAATCCCAATCCATGAATTTTTACAATTCCGCCCTGGTGGCAGTGGACGGTGAGATAAAATTTGCCTACCGGAAACTGAATCTTCCCAATTACGGGGTGTTTGAAGAACGCAAATTCTTTGCATCAGGAAAGCATATCCGGGTATTCAAATTATGCGGGTTGAATTTGGCTGTTTTTATTTGTAATGATTTATGGCATCCCTCTTTGCCCTATCTGGGTATCGCCCAGAAAGCAGATGTGTTCCTTTCCATATTTAATTCCTCTGAAGGATCCATGGCAGATGAGTTCAGCAATATTGAAAGCTGGGAAATCATCAACCGGTTTTATTCCCGCATTTTTGGTATTTATAATATCTGTGTCAACCGGGTGGGTGAAGAAGGGCCTGAAGAGATACGATGCGGTGTGAGAAAAAACGGGGACACCGAATTTCCAGATGCCTTTCGGCTGCCTGATTTGAAAAGGACCTATCACTTCTGGGGGGGCAGTGAGATCATCAATCCTTTTGGACAACCCATTCTTTCCGCTAAAAAATATACGGAAGATATGGTGATGGGCGAAATTTCAAAGGACATGCTGCGCCGCAAAAAAATTGTGCTGCCCTATTTGAAAAATGATGATCCCTATTTCACCCACCGTGAACTGGGGCGTATTTTATATTCTTCTGGAGAAAGGCGGTCATGACCATCAAAAAAAGACTGATACTGGCAGTGGATGACAAAGCCCGGAACCTGCAGTTTTTAGGCAAACTGTTGTCTGACAATGGGTATGAAGTGGCCATGGCACAGAGCGGACAGCAGGCCTTGAATTTTATTCTAAAAAATGAACCGGATCTGATTCTGCTGGATATCATGATGCCGGAAATGGATGGGTTCGCAGTCTGTGAAAAAATCAAGGCGGATTTTACCGCACGTCATATTCCCATTATTTTTCTGACAGCCAGAACCGATACCAGTGATGTGGTCAAGGGATTTGATGCGGGCGGGGTGGATTATGTGACAAAGCCCTTTAATTCTGCGGAACTGCTGGCCCGGGTCAGAACCCATATCGAGGTGAAAATTCTAAGGGGGCTGTTGCCCATCTGTTCCCGGTGCAAGAAGATCCGTGATGATCAAGGCTTCTGGAAACAGGTGGAAGTGTATTTTGAAGCCCATTCCCAGGTAAGCTTTACCCATGGTATCTGCCCGGATTGCCTGGACAGTCTCTACGGGGATTCTGACTGGTACCGCAAACACAAAGACAAACAATAACGGAACTCGCTGTTCCGGCGTTTGGGCCCTGGTGTTTTTCTTGCCGGCGTGTTGCTTTTTTCCAGGATTGCGTTATTTTAATGGAGTTATGAAACAAACCTGAATACAGGAGTGAATATGAGTTGTGTAATCGCCATGGCCGGTAAGGGAGGGGTTGGGAAAACAACCGTTTCCGCGCTGGTTGTCAGATATTTTACAAAGCACTTGACTGATCCGGTTCTGGCCATTGATGCCGACCCCAACAGCAATTTGGGAGAAACCCTTGGGATGTCCATTGAAAAAACCGTGGGAGATATCCGGGAAGATTTCATGAAAGACCCCCAGGGGGTGCCTTCGGGAATGGACAAAGTGCTTTATCTGGAAATGCTCATGAACCAGGTACTGATTGAGCAGAAGAATTTTGACCTGCTGGTTATGGGACGTCAGGAAGGCCAGGGCTGCTATTGCATGGTCAACAATATTTTGAACCGGTTTGCCGATGAGTTGGAAAGCAATTACAAATATCTGCTGGTGGACAATGAGGCCGGCATGGAACATCTAAGCCGCAGGACCAGCGGCAAGGTGGATATGCTGCTCATGGTTACGGATTATGCGTTGCGGGGATTGCGGGCCGTGGGACGCATCAATGACATGCTGGCTGATCTGAAACTGGATGTGCGGCAGAAAGGACTGGTTGTCAACCGGGCACCGGAAACACTCAACCAGGCATTTTTAGATGAGGTGGAACAGATCGGGGTGCCTTTGTTGTGCACCATTCCCCAGGATGACAACCTGCTGGAATTTGACATGGAAAGGCGGTCCATGCTGGAACTGCCTGATGACTCCCCTGCGGTGCTGGCCGTGGACAGCCTCATGGAAAAGGTACTGCAAAAAGTGGTGGCCTGATCATGGGATATGTGTTTGATTTCAAAGAAGCGTGTCAATATGATGCCTGGTTCGAACAGGCCGGGAATCGTCATTGCCTTGATCTTGAAATCAAGCTGATCATGGATCTGCTGGACCTGCGGTCCGGCCAGCGGCTTCTGGATATCGGCTGCGGAACCGGCATGAGCCTTGTGCCGCTGCTGGACAAAGGCTTGAGCCTCACCGGTATCGATCCATCTGTGCATATGCTGGACAAGGCCCATGAACGGCTGGGAACCCGTGTGGATCTTCACCGGTGTGTTGCAGAAGATTTGCCTTTTGAAGACAATGCCTTTGATACAGCCCTGTTTTTCACTACCCTGGAATTCACAGACCGGCCGGCCAAAGCCATTGAAGAAGCCTGCCGGGTGGCAAAGGACCGGGTGGTGATCGGGGTGCTCAACCGGTATGCGCTGCTGAACATGTACCGGCGGTGCAGGGGCTTTTTTTTCCCCAATATTTATACCAATGCCCGGTTTTTCAGTATATGGGAACTCAAGAAGATGCTGTTCAGCATTCTGGGAGAGGTGCCTGTTCACTGGCGCACCACGGCCCAGCTGCCATTTGTCCGGGGCCAGATAATGTCTGTCATTGAGAACAACACATTTGTGCAAAAATCTTTTTGCGGAACATTTATCGGCATGCGTATCAAGCCGGTGCCCAAATTCAGGGTCCGGCCCCTGCCATTGAAGGTAAAGAAGCAGAAAATGCACAATCCAGCCACAGGGCTGGTAACTACTTCAAGGGCCCGAGATTGACATGGAAGCATATCTGTATGACAAACCGGAAAACCAGCCGGTGCGACGCCGGTTTTGCCGGAATACAGACATAGCCCGGTTGCCCGTAGAAAAAAACGGTCTGCCCATGGGCAGAAAACAAAAACAGGCCGGTATCTGTTGAAAGAATCGCCATGAACACTGGTTTTAAAAAGAAAATTCTCGATTACGGCAAAATGATTAAATTTTCCCATACGGTTTTTGCCCTTCCATTCGCCTTGTCTGCCGTGGTTCTGGCCTGGCAGACCCATGTTCCCTCAGCAGGGGAAATTTGTTTCATTCTTGTGGCCATGGTGGGGGCCCGGTCCGCGGCCATGGGATTCAACCGCCTGGTTGATGCGGATATCGACCGGATAAATCCCAGAACCGCCGGGCGGGAAATTCCGGCCGGGATTCTGTCGCGAAAAGAAACGCTGCTGTTTGTGTCCATTTCCAGCCTGGTGTTTGTGGGGGCTGCAGCAGCATTGTCTCCGGTGTGTTTCTGGTTATCCTTTCCCGTGCTGTTTGTGCTGTTTTTCTATTCGTACACCAAACGGTTTACCCCTTACTGCCACCTGGTACTGGGGTTTGCCATCTCCCTTGCCCCGGTGGGTGCCTGGATTGCAATAACAGGCAGCCTGAACTGGGGGATCGTTTTTCTGGGAGCGGGTCTCTGGTTCTATATTGCCGGATTTGATATTTTATATGCCTGTCAGGATATCGGGTTCGACCGGAAACAGGGGTTGTTTTCACTTCCGGTGATTCTCGGGGTTACCAGGGCCTTGCAGGTGTCTTCCCTGTTCCATGTGATTTTCATGGGGTTTCTGGTGGCGCTGCATATCAGTTTTGCCATGCATCCGATGTTTCTGGTGTTTCTGGCTGCCATTGCCGTATTGCTGGTTTTTGAGCATCGCCTGGTAAAACCGGATGATCTTTCCCGGATTCATGTGGCATTTTTTCATATCAACTCTGCAGTGTCACTGGTCCTGTTCACCGGCATCCTGCTTCAGACCATCATTGTGGTGTGATAATGACAACCTGTGACAAAATCATTGTGGTTGCCATCAGCGGGGCTTCTGGCTCCCTTTACGGGGTACGTCTCATAGCCGCATTGCTCCGGCAGGATGTGCGGGTGATGGCCATATTGTCCCATGCCGGTGAACAGGTTTTATCCCATGAAATGGGGTATGATCCCGGGATGGGGTTTCATGATTTTCTGGCAGCCTGGGGCCTTGATCCTGAAACATGCAAAAAACTGACGGTGTTTTCCCAGGATGAGATTGCAGCTGCACCTGCCAGCGGCTCTTTTTGCCACCATGGAATGGTGGTGGCACCTTGTTCCATGAAAACCCTTGCAGCGGCAGCGGCCGGGTATGCAGACAATCTTATCACCCGTGCCTGTGATGTCACCCTCAAGGAAAACCGGAGTCTCATTCTGGTGCCCAGAGAAACCCCGTTGAGCCTGATACACCTGGAAAACATGGCCCGGCTGGCGCGGGCGGGTGCCGTCATCCTGCCGGCAGTCCCCTCTTTTTACAGTTTCCCCGGGACCATAGAGGATCTGGTGGATACGGTGGTGGCAAGAATAATGGACCAGCTGGGGGTAGGGCACAGCCTTCTGGCCAGATGGGGAGCGTGAAAGAGTCCTTGCTTTTTGATACGGCCCGACACATTCTGCACACCCTCCATGAAAGTGGATTTTCCGGTTATGTGGTGGGTGGTGCGGTGCGGGACATGGGCATGGGCAATCGTCCAAAAGATGTGGATATCCTGACCGATGCCTCCATAAAAAGCCTTGAAAACCTGTTTGGCGGCGGTAAATTCCAGGTCGTGGGAAAAACCTTTCCTATCTGCATTATTGACAATATAGAGGTGGCGGTCTGTCGGGCAGGTACCCGAAATTTTCCCGTGGATGATTTAGGCATGCGCGATTTTACCATCAACAGCATGGCCTATGATCCTTTGCAGGATGTGCTGCTGGATCCTTTCAACGGCCGGAAAGATCTGGAAAACAGGGTTATCCGCTTTACCCGGGATGCGGATGCCCGGATACTGGAAGACCCGGTGCGCATGATACGGGGGTGCCGGTTTGCCGCCCTTCTCAATGCACGGCTGTCTCGTTCAGCCTTGGATGCCATTGAACGTCATGCAGAAAAATGTGCAGGGCAGGTGCCGGGCGAACGGATCCGAACGGAAATTATCAAAGCCATGGCAATGAAGACCCCTTCTGTGTTTTTCCGGCTGATGCACCGTACAGGCTTGCTGGCCTGGGTTCTGCCCTGTTTGGAACGATGCTGGGGCCTGGATGGGGGGCCTTTCCACGGGGAAACCGTTTTTGAGCACTGCCTGCTGGTGGGCGATGCCCTTCCTGTCCGGCAGCCGCTGCTGCGCCTGGCCGGGTATCTCCATGACACCGGCAAGGTGGATGCAAAGGGTATCAAGGAAGGCCGTGTCACCTTTCATGGACATGAAGTTCATACCGCTGCCATGGAAGCAGACCTGGATCGGCTGCGGTTTTCAGCTGCCCAGAAAAACTATATCCTGGCCCTGGTCGGGTCCCATATGCGGCCGCTGGCTGAAAAGACCCGCCCTAAATCTGTTCGCCGCCTGCTGGCCCTGCTGGCTGAAAAGGACCTTGATTTTGCGGATTTCATGCGGCTGCGCATTGCTGATAAAAAAGGAAACCTGGCCAAATCACCCTATACCCTGTCGGATATCCGGGACCGGGTGAAAAAAGTGACGGATGAAACAGCCCGGCAGACCGCTTTTCATCCTGATGACCTGGATATCACGGGACGTGACATCATGGATATCTGCGGGATCCCGCCTGGTCCCGGTGTGGGCAGAATCAAGCAGTACTTGTTTGAAAAGGTTCTGGATGATCCCGGCCGCAATACCCGGGATCAGCTGATAGATATGGTTGCGGCCATGGACCGTGACTGACGTTTTTTGCATGCCAAAGGATGGGCGGCAGGGCTATACCTGACATTATGACCGTCTCAACAAAAGGAAAGGCCAATGGGCGATATTGTGCTCATCAACATCACCGGCAGGGACAGAACAGGGCTGGACGCATGTTTTACATGCATCCTGGCAAAGTATGATGTCAGGATACTGGACATCGGCCAGTCTGTTATTCACGAACACATCTCCCTGGGTATTCTGGCCGATATTCCCTGTGCGGATGATTTTGCTGCAATTTTCAAGGATATGCTGTTTGAAGGCTATACATTGGGACTCAAGGTTGATATCACGCCCGTGGATCCGGATAATTATGAAAAATGGGTCCGTGCCCAGGGCAAGGAGCGCCGGATCATAACTATTTTGGGCAGAACCGTCAGTGCCAGACAGATCGCATCGGTTGCTTCCGTGTGTGCGGAACACGGTCTGAATATCGATTATGTCACCCGGCTTACAGGGCGGATTTCCCTTCAAAATCCCCAACCCAGGCCCAGAGCCAGTATCCAGTTTTCCGTTTCAGGCACCCCGAAAAACATCCGGCAGATGCGGGGGCAGTTCATGGATATTTCCCGGACCACCGGTGTGGATATTTCGTTTCATGTGGACAATATTTACCAGAAAAACCGCAAACTGGTGGTGTTTGATATGGACTCCACCCTGATTCAGGCGGAAGTGATTGTGGAACTGGCCAGGCTGGCAGGCGTGGGACCGCAGGTAGAGCAGATAACCCGGTCAGCCATGCAGGGGAAAATGGATTTCAAGGAAAGTTTTTGTCAGCGGGTGGCCCTGTTGAAAGGACTTCGCCAGGAAGACCTGGACAGGATAACCCATACGCTGCCATTGACCGAAGGGGCGGAACTGGTTACCGCGACCCTGAAGCGGCTCGGGTATAAACTTGGTATTTTATCCGGCGGATTTACCTTTGTTGGGGAGTTTCTGCGCCAAAAACTGGGATTTGATTATGTCTATGCCAATGATCTGGATGTGGAAAACGGCCTGGTGACAGGTCTGGTCAAGGGGGATATCGTGGACGGGGAGAAAAAAGCCTGTCTGCTGCGGGAAATAGCCCAGAAGGAAAATCTTTCCATTGAACAGACCATTGCCGTGGGGGATGGTGCCAATGACCTGCCCATGATTTCCATTGCCGGACTCGGGGTGGCGTTCAATGCCAAGCCGGTTGTCCGGAAAAAAGCCGACAACGCCATTTCCACCATGGGACTGGACGGCCTGCTGTATCTCATGGGAATCCATGAGCGGGAAATTCAACAATCCAATCCAGAGGCTGCAAGATAACCGTGCGGGGCGGCCATAGGGTTGAAACTATGGATTATACTTCCCTGTAAGCCGCACCGCAGCCCGGACTTTCACATACCTTTACCCGGGTAACCCGGATATGATCGGTGTTGAGCCTTCTGGACATCTCTTTGTAGAGAAATTTGGCAAGATTTTCTGATGTGGGGTTGATGCTGCCAAATTCTACTACATCATTGAGCCTGGTATGGTTCAGCTTACCCAGCACATCCGAAAGAACGTTTTTTATGTCCCTGAAATCAATGCCTATCCCCAACCGGTTGAGCTTTGTACATCGGACATAAGCTTCAACCGTCCAGTTGTGACCATGCAGATCGGCACAATTCCCATCATATCCCCGGAGGGCATGAGAGGCGGCAAAATGATCCTGTACAAAAATTTCATATTCACCTGGCATGAGTCCTCCTTGTTTTCCATCTGAATTAACACATGTTGTTTTTTTTCAAAAACGGGCTTGTCCATAATCTTTCAATGCTGCGCAACTCATACCCCGGCCCCGCCGAAACCACTCCTTGCCATATCTTTCGATATGTTCTTTCAATTTTTCGTTATCAATTTTGTTATAGAGCAGCAGGTCTACCCGTTGCGCCATGGGCAGAGCATCAATGGCAGCAGAGAGATGCGCCTGGTCGGTCAGCGTCAGCTTATCGCCATACAGGGCCAGATCAACGTCCGAGGTGGTGGTGTAGGTACGCATTGCACGGGATCCGAACAGGACCACCCGTTCCACTCTTTCATTGGCGGCAAGGATCTCAATAATCGCCTTTCGGTGTTTTTCCTTTAATCCGTCGGTCATTGTGATCGTTTTTGCTCCAACGTCTGATAAATTCGGCGCAAAAGTGGAAAATAGCGCTCCCGGATCAGTTTTTCAGCCTCAATCGCCTTTTTTTCCTGATAGGTATGGCTTAGGATATTGCGTTTTTCCAGGGCCTCCAGAAAGAGTTCACTGTCATCTTCGCTGATATATTCCTGCTCAAAACTGGTTCGGATTGTTGCCCGTGGGCTTTTCACATCAAAACCTTCATAGAAAAGCAGATCTTTCAATGTTTTCCAGACAAGCTCAAAGGAAAATTCAAACATCTGTATAAGTCCGGCGCGTTCAAGCTCATTCAAGCGTTCTTTGTTGCAGGCTTTTTCAAGCTGGTTCAAAGCCTTGCTGAAGTTCTCTAAACGCTGTTGCCAGCGGATCTCATCTGCATTGCTCATTTTTTCCTCCCGTGTTTTCGAGCACATATCCCAGTCCCGCCAGGTTCTCTTTAATCTGCTCCTCCAGCCGGGCACTTTCGGCAAACTGTTCCGAGAGCCGGGCTGTTAATCGGGCCATCTTTTCAGTAAAAGGTTCACCGTCTTTTTCCTCTTCCACCGCCCCGACATAGCGGCCAGGGGTAAGGACATGGTCATGCCTGACGATCTCCGCCAGGGCATCGAGAGATTTCTGGTCCTTGTCCGGCATTAGTCTTCTACCCTCTTGGTTATTGGTCGGCTGTTTGCAAGCAATCGGTAGTAATCGTTCTTAGCAGTTGCAAGTGGAATCGGTCAAGGTTTTTATGACTGTTGAAGTGGGTTGCAAACCGTTTGCCTTGAGATAATACCCGGAAAGTTTTTGAAGAATGGAGTTCGGCCACCATTTTGTACCAGAAATTTGTACCAAAACTCCTTTTGGTGACCCCCGGAAACACAAAACCCCCGATTAACGGGGGCATTGTAATATCTGGTAGCGACGCAGGGACTTGAACCCCGGACTCTGCGGATATGAGCCGCATGCTCTGACCAGCTGAGCTACGTCGCCAAAAAACCCAAAAATCATAACACAATATTATGTGCTATGTCAAACATAATTTTAATTTTCTGCTTTTTCAAATCCCAAAACCTCCACCGTAAAATTCTGCAGATTTTTGGGCAGATCAGAAAACACCAGCATGAAAGGAACAGTATTTCCGGGACCGGCTGTGACATTTGCGGCACCAGTATCCGGGGGATTTTTCAGCCTGGCGATGATATCGGCAACGTTGCCTGTTTTCAGTACCTCTTCAGATACGATAGTGCCACAATAGGCGGTTTGGGTCATGGCCGCAATTTTTTCCTTCTGAAACAGTGTTCCCTGGACCTGAATACGGGTGTAGGGAATCTGGGACGGATTTTCAATGTTGCCGGTGATGATAAACAGTTCACCTGCCGCATCATTGGTTACAAAACGGCCGTTCACCGTTTTTTGATCCGGGATCGGGTCAGGTGCCGGCATCGGCTCGGGCGTTTTTTGGGGCAGATACTGCTGGATAAAAGGAATCTTGATCTCCGACAGAAACGGAATTTTATACCCCAGGCTGGTGGCGGCAACATAGCCTCCGGCTGTCAATAAAAAGATCAAAAGCAATACAAGGACCGGAGCGCTCAGGCTGGAACGGGTTTTTTTCCTGGTTTTTCTTGCAGGTTTTCCCATCTCGGCTTCCGTATCCAATGGCTGGATCAAGGGCGCCCGGGCCGGTCTCTGGGGTGGCGGCTTTTCAGAAGGATGTTCGTGTTCATCCTTGTCCGATATTTCCATGTCTTTGTCATCAGGATCTTCTTTGTCATACACCCTTACGTCAAAGTCATCCCCTGGACCAAAGTCTTGTTCATCCGGGGTGTCCTCTTTGCTGGTATCGTCATCTGAACCCTCTTCCGGTTCTGTTTCCTGATCCAGCACTTCATCATAGGCTGAAAAATTTTTTTCCAGCTCAAAATCCAGGTCCCGGGATTCCAGGTCTTCTTCGGGCTCTTTTTCCTGGTCCATATCCATGGATATATGTTCCGTGGATTCCATGTCCTGGTCAGATATCCCGGTTTGCCCGGCATCTGTTTTTTCCTGGCCGGGTTCGGAGATCAGGTCATCAAATGCAATCCCGTCCAGTTCTTCTGCATCTTCCAACCCATCAGCATGGGGATCCTGCACCATTTTCATATCTTCCAGCGGTTCTGCATCTTCTATGGGTTCCAGGTCCCGGGAGTCAAATTCTATCTCTGCTTCATCAAACTCCAGGGGGGATTCCTGGGTCTCTTCTTCTGTTTCAAAGGAAAGATCTGCATCCAGGTCAAAATCATCGTCATTATCTTCAAAACTGATTTCAATATCTGCCTGTTTTGCATCCATAGACAGGTCATCACCAAAGTCGGTATCATCAAAATCCAGGGTGCCGGATTCCAGATCGCCTGATGCCATGCCGTGTGGTTCAAGATGGGTTTTTGCAGCAGTATCCAGGTGGCTGTCTGCGGATTCAGTCATGCTTTCCAGATCCAGGCTGAAATCGTCATCAGGAACAGGCGGGAACGCTGTGAACACATGTTTACACAGGCTGCAACGAACTTTGGAGCCTTCGGCCCTTAATAAGGATTCATCAAGTCGGAAGCTTGTTGAGCACTCGTCACAGGTGATAATCATGGTGCATCCCCCTATATTTTCAGATCATAGATTGCAGGCATATTTCTATATTTTTCATTATAATCAAGTCCATAACCGACAATAAACCCTTTTTCAAGTGAAAAACAGGCATACCGCACATCTATTTTGCTTTTTCTGCGTTCATGCTTGTCAATAAGGGTGCAGATATTCACAGACCTGGGGTTAAGCAGGGCAACAAATTCAATGATTTTACACAGGGTGCTGCCGGTGTCGACAATATCTTCCACAAGAAGGATATCCCGGTTTTTAAATTCCAGATCAGGCTGTTTTGTGAACACAATCTGTCCGGTGGAAGAGGTGCCTTCATAGGAAGATGCCCCGATAAAATCGATGTCATGTTCTATGCTGATCTGCCGGGAAAGATCAGCCATAAAAATAAAGGCACCTTTTAAAATTCCCACCAGAATAAGGTCTTTTCCCTTGTAGTCCATGGTGATCTGTTTTCCGATTTCCCGGGTCCGTTCGGCAATTCTCTGCTGGGAAATCAGGGGAATAAAGTCAGGCATGGTACGCTACAATCCTGTGGTTTTCAGTTCCTGTATCAGTTTTTTTTGCTTGTCTGTCAGTTTTTTGGGCATCTCTATATTAATCACAACAAACAGATCTCCGCAACCATTTCCTTTCATATGGGGAATGCCATGGTCCGGAAGCCGCATTCTGGCTTTGTGGCTGGTGCCTGCAGGAAGGGTGAGATTCATGGTTTTTCCCGACGGCGTCAGGATTTCCAGCTTGTCTCCTAAAAGGGCCTGGGTCAGTGTAACGGTTTTGTGTAAAAACACATCGTTTCCGTCAATGGTGAAATCGCCCGATGGCACCGGACTGGATTTTATGTACAGGTTTCCGGCAGGTCCGCCATTGGGTGAAACTTCCCCTTTTCCGGGCAGCCGGATTTTCTTTCCCTTTGTCAATCCTTTGGGAATCGTCACCTCAATGGCATTGGCAGTCCCTCCCTGGCTGATGGTAATGGTTTTTTTGGTGCCGTGGATCAGTTCTTCCAGGGTCAGGGGGATTTCATACTCAATGTCCTTTCCCGACGTCCTGGGACGTGGCTGCTGCTGGCCGAATCCACCGCCCGCGTTCTGGAAAAAAGGATTTCCCCCGGAAAAACTGGTCCTTCCTCTTGGCCCTGCCTGTCCAAAGGATGCGGAAAACCCTCCCCTGCCGCCGCCAAAACCAAATTCTTTGAGGATATCTCCCAGATCGAAGTTCTTGAAAATGTCCTCCTGGGAATACCGCTGCTGAAAATCAGCAGACCCATAGGTATCATACTGCTTGCGTTTTTCAGGATCACTGAGAACGGCATAGGCTTCGCTGATTTTTTTGAATTTGTCTTCCAGGGCTTTGTCACCCTTGTTTTTATCAGGATGATACTTCATGGCAAGTTTGCGGTAGGCTTTCTTGATTTCCCCTGCACTTGCTGTTTTATCGATGCCCAGAATTTTGTAATAATCATCGGCCATTTTTTCCCTCGCACGTCTAACGGTCATTATTTCATATTGTTTTTACGCTACATGATAAGTGCCAACCGGTGCAAGTCAAGCTGATTTATGCTTATCATATGCAGCAATAGCAACCATGAGCACTGAAATGGCGGCAGGCGTCATGCCATCGGTTCTGGATGCCTGGCCCAGGGATTTGGGTTGAATCTTTTCAAGTTTTTCTTTTATCTCATTGGACAGGCCGTGGGCGCGGGCATAATCAAAATGATCGGGAATTTTGATACGTTCCAGATCCTTGAACTTTTTGATTTCATTGAGCTGGCGGGTAATATACCCATCATATTTGATCTCAATTTCAACCTGGGTTGCCGCCCGAATAGAAACCGGCTCCAGTGGCGGTGAAATGGTTGTTAATTGCCGGTAGCTGAGTTCTGCCCGTTTCAGCAGCTGCGCAAGCTTGACACCGGTGGTGATGGGGTTGCTGCCCAAAGATGCCAGCAGCTGGTTGGTGGTTTCATCCGGTTTTACCACAGCCTGTTTGACACGCCTGATTTCCCGGCTGGTCTGGTCTGCAATTTCCCGGGACAACTTCAGACGTTCTGTATCGATGAGGTCGTATGCATGGGCGGTCTCAGCCAGCCGCAGGTCTGCATTGTCTTCTCTGAGCAGAAGCCGGTATTCCGCCCTGGAGGTGAACATGCGGTAGGGTTCTGTGGTGCCCCGGGTGACAAGGTCATCCACCATGACCCCCAGGTAGGCCTGGGATCTGTCCAGGATAAGGGCCGGCCGTTTCTGGATTTTGCAGGCGGCATTTACCCCTGCCAGCAGACCCTGGGCCCCGGCTTCTTCATATCCGGAGGTACCGTTGATCTGGCCGGCCAGAAAAAGACCGGTGATGCGTTTGGTTTCCAGAGCAGGGGTCAGCTCCAGGGGATTCACATAATCATATTCAATGGCATAGGCCGGCCGCATGATCTTCGCCTGTTCCAGACCTTTCACCGACCGGACCACCTGGTACTGGATGTCCAGGGGCAAACTGTTTCCCAGGCCTGATGCATAGATTTCTTTGGTATGTATCCCTTCATATTCCAAAATGATGTGGTGGCTGTTTCTGTCTGCAAATTTGACGATTTTATCTTCAAAAGAGGGGCAGTACCGGGCAGACTGCCCTTTGATATGCCCGCCGTACAATGCCGAGTATTGCAAATTTTTTCTGACAATGTCATGGGTGGCAGCGTTGGTTTCTCCCATGAAACTGGGCAGCATGGGGGTGGTAATTTTTTTGGTACGGAATGAAAAGAATGTGGGATCGGGGTCTGATTCATGGCGCCGGAAACTGTTGAAATCAATGCTGTCGGCGTGCAGCCGCGGCGGGGTTCCGGTTTTCATTCTTCCCATGTCAAAGCCCAGGTCAGCCAGGCTCTCTCCCAAATGAATGGATGCAAATTCTCCGGCTCTGCCCGCATCTGTTTTTGTGGCCCCGATGTGAACCCTGCCCCGTAAAAAAGTGCCGGTTGTGATGACTACGCACCCGGCCTGATAGGCAAATCCGGTCATGTCCACGATGCCTTTGACGCAGCCATTTTCAACGATCAGATCCCGGACCATGGCCTGTTTCAAATCCAGGTTGGGGCTGGTTTCCAGGACCGTTTTCATGTGACGGGAATACATGTTTTTGTCGTTCTGGGTCCGGGTGGAATGTACTGCCGGCCCTTTTCTGGTATTCAGGGTCCGGTACTGGATGGCGGAGGCATCTGTGGCAACAGCCATCTGGCCGCCCAGCGCATCAATTTCCTTGACCAGCTGGCCTTTGGCCATCCCTCCGATGGACGGGCTGCAGGGCATGGCTGCGATCTTGTCCATGTCAATGGTCAAAAGCAGGGTGCTGCACCCCATGCGGGCCGCAGCAAGGGCTGCTTCACATCCGGCATGACCGGCACCCACCACCAGGACATCATATGTATTCAGTGCACTATTCATAACCGTTCATAATATGAACAATATGGAATAAAATCAATAGAAATTTCGCAGGGCCGCAGGATGTAACCAGATGCTGTCCGGTTGAACGATAAATCCGGGTGAAGGTCCGCCCCTGGCGGTGTCCTGTGCCCGGCCCGAGATCCTTCGTGGGCCTGTTGGTATGACAGTGATGAAATCCGGCTGGACGCTTTTGGTTTGAAAGCCTTTCCGGCAGATGGTACCAGGGCCCCCTTCGGCTCTGACGGTCCGGTCACAGGACACCGCCAGGGGCTCCGTCATCTACATTGTTTGCATTACTGCAGTATGGTATCAGGGGGCAGGGACTTGAGTCCACAGGGGGGTTCAGGACTGACAGGAAAATGTACTTGCAATGGCCCTGATGGGGACGGTTTTTGGAGCTGACAAAACTCATTGATGTTTCAAAGGCTTTAGCCGGATTGTGCAGATGAGCAGAAGGCATATGATCCCTGCCGTGAAAAAAGCCGGGAACCAGAAAAACGTATCCATGAAAACCTGATTTTCCACGACGTCGGAAGCCAGGGTATCTTTGTCTTCCAACCCTTTTTTTCCCAGTTTGAGGACCAGGGCGTAGAGTATCCCCAGCACCCCGTAGGAGATGTTGTAGGACAGGCCCTTGAAACTCAATACCGTGGCCCGCTGCCGGGAGTCAGCCTCCCTGTTTACATAGAAACTGACAAAAAATCCCGTGAAATACATGGCAGAAAAAGTGAGCAGGGCCGGCACCAGACCAATCCAGGGCCAGAAAAAATTCATGGACACAAGCCCTGAACCTGCCAGGATTGCCGTCACAAAAAGTGCCTGGACAGGTGACCGGTTTTCAGCAATCTGCCGGGCTATCTTCGGTATTATCATGCCCAGCAGGGCAACGCCTGAACCCATGAGGCCGAAAATGGATTCCGGGATCTCAATCATCCGGTAATACTGACTGGACAGGGTGATGACCATGCGGATGACCCCATCGAACAGCATGCCGAAAAGCATCACTGCAAAAACAAACGGGGTCTGCACAATCCAGGCACCGGCCTTGAAAGTCATGGCCAGGGTCTGCTTCAGGTGCCCGGTTTCTTTGTCTGCAGGACTGTCCTCAATTTCCGTCATTTTCAGGGTACTGATGAATGCCAGCAGGGCCAATACAAAGGTCAGGTAAAGGGGAAAGCGCATGGTGATATCCTGGGTAAGGACCATGCCGAGCCCAAAAAAATCGGCCACCTGTCCCATCAGCCGGGGATCATATACGGCAGCCCCGGTTGTCATGGCTACCACAAACCCCAGGGCCTGATACCGCATGAGCAGTTCCAGAACCCGGCCCCACTGGTCTGCCATCCCCGCCTGTGTCAGACTGTCATAGGCCAGGGCTTCATCCGCACCGCTGGCGGCCGCCTCGGCCAGACCGCTTAGCACCCGGTTCACCAGAAACACGGCAAATATAACCACCGGATCAATTCTGGGCATGAAACTGATAATACCAATTTCAAAGATCATCACCCCTGCAGCAAAATTAAGCAGCCGTTTTCTTCCGATGATATCGGCAAATGCCCCGGAAGGAACCTCTGCCAGGACAATGGTGGCAGCCCATACCGCATTGAGAACGGAAAACTGGGCCACGGTCAGGCCAAAATCCAGAAACAAAATGGTGAAGACCGGATAATAGAACCTGGAATTAAAAAAAATCCGGAACGCTATAAACCAGCGGATATTGGGGACACTGAAAGGTGTCTGCAGATCGGGTGTCATGATTTTCCTTTCATACCATCATATTTCATCCATGCATATTGTTTCACGCTTGTTCTTTATCACACTATCGGCTTCACGTCATGGGATCAGGGTTGACCATCAAAGAAATCACATGTAGATTTGATCCCGGGTATAATGACATAGTGACAATTTCCCTTCCAGGTAACTCATGTGAGTTTCTGGTCGGTTTGGTGCCGGGCATTGCCCCGGCATGTGCACTATAAAACAACACGACAATCTTTACAAACCTACGAGGTACCCATGCCGTTCAGACACCTCTGCAAAACTTTGTATCTGATCTGCCTGCTCAGTTTCTTTTCCGGTGCCGGTGTCCATGCCATGGCCCGGGAATATATAATACAGGGCCAGACCATGGGTACGTTTTACACGGTAAAGCTGGTTTCTTCCAAAAAACAATCCATTGCCCTGTGGCAAAAAAAAATCGATACCCGGCTGCAGCAGATCAACACAGGGCTGTCCATGTACGATCCTGCCAGCCGGATCTCACGGTTCAACAACCTTGGTGCCGACCAGCCATTCAGGCTGTCAAAGGATTTTGTGCAGGTGTTGCAGACGGCTGAACAGGTATACAGACTCACCCACGGGGCCTGGGACGGCACCGTCAAACCCCTGGTGGATATCTGGGGATTTGGCACAAAAAAATCCCCGGAGTCCCCGCCGGACCCGGGTGCCATAACAGAAGCATTGTCATGTACCGGTTTTCACCACCTGGTCTTGGAAAATACCCATCTTTTCAAAAAAAAAGCCTGCATCACCCTGGATCTGGGCTCCATTGCGAAAGGATTCGGGGTGGATGCCGTTGCGCAGGTGCTGGCCGCATCCGGCATTGACAATTTTCTGGTGGAAATCGGCGGAGAATTATATGGATCAGGTCTCAACCGCCAGAAAAACCCCTGGAGCGTGGGCATCACCAATCCTGTAGCAACATCTTCCGACCAGGGCCTTTATAAGGTGATCACCCTGGAAAACCGGGCCATTGCCACCAGTGGCAACTACCGCAATTTCTTTGACATGGCAGGCAAAACCTATTCCCATATCATTGACCCGACAACCGGGTTCCCGGTGGACAACCAGGTGGTGAGTGTATCGGTCATTGCACAAAACTGCACCTTTGCCGATGGACTTGCCACAGGCCTCATGGTCATGGACCCTGCAGATGCCATTGATCTTGTGAACAGCCTTGAAGATGTGGAATGTTTGATCATCCAGAAAACCGGCACAAGATTTCGTGAAATCACCTCCCGAAGGTTTCACACATTTGTGCAGCCATAAATCAATTCCCGGCTGACAGCACTTTCTCATC
>JAABSA010000023.1 GCA_011390635.1 Desulfotignum sp.
GAACTGCCCAGGGCTCCGGCAACAACCGGGCCGGTGAAAATGCCGATTCGGGTGCCGGCTGTCGGAAGTTTCTGTGTTTCCAGGGCCGCATTGAGTTCCTCCACTTTCTGCCCCATGGCAATGGCACAAGTAACAGCATTAACCGCATCCTGTGCGATGGCGGCCCGGGTTTCTCTGGGAAACGGCACCCCGAAATTGGCTTTGATGCCGTCCCCGGCGTAATCATCCACAACCCCGCCATGGGCCATGATGGTTTCTGTCATGGCCCCCATATAGGTGTTCAGCCATTCAATCAGGGTCTGGGGTTCAAGGGTCTCGGAAATGGTTGTAAATCCCTTGATATCAGAAAACAGAATGGTCACGGTCATTTTTTGGGGGACAGGACGTCCATTGCTTAAAAACTGGTCCCGCTGATCCCAAATAGAATCTGCTATTTCCTTGGAAACATGTTTGGAAAACAGCTGCATCAGCACAGATTTGTGTTTTTTTTCCCTGTTGGACACATAGGCGGTTGACAGTCCGGCGGATGACAGCCAGGCCAGTGCCGGAGGCACCAGGGGTACCCACCACTGGTGCAGGAAGGCAGCGTAGGATAAGATCCAGAGGAAAACAAGTCCGCAGCAGATCACCAGGGAAAACCGCCAGGGGGAACGGATGAAAAATCCGGTTAATGAGCCGGCCAGTCCCCATGCCCATATGAAAGCCGATGCCTGTTTTTTCCCGGCGGTTTTCAAGGGGCGGCTCTCATGCAACCCAAACCGGATCAACTGGCTTGTGAGCCGGGCATGCAGAACAACCCCCGGCATTTGCTGCTCCGCCCGGATACCGAGGCTGAGGGGCGTATAAAAAAGATCTTTGACACTTTGTGCGGAAACACCGATCAATACTATTTTGTCCTGAAAATCTGAAGGATTGATCTGGCCGGACAACAGACGGGTCAGGGAATATGACAGATAAAAATCAGGCGGATCCATGAAATCAATGAGGAACTGATATCCCCTGTCATCAGAGTCAACATAGCCGCCCTGATTTTTCCCCAGAGGTTTGATGGTGGTTCCGCCCAGCTTCAAATATTCCGGGTGATGTTCATCCGGCTGGGCGCTGATGCCCTGTTGTTGTAAAAAATGAAGGGCAAGAAGCAGGTTGAACGCGTAATAAACCTCTTTTGTGTCATCCAGAAAAAGAAGCCCTCTTCTGACAATACCGCCGGGGTCCACCAAAATGTCATTAAACCCCACCTGGGCGGTATTTTCCAGGATCGGCGGCGGCGGTACACCCCCATTGCCGAATTTTGTCACGCAGATGATGTTGGAGTTGCTGTCCAGCAGGTCGGTTAATTCTTCAGAACCGGGCGGAATAGGGATATCCCTGAAAATATCCACGCCAATGGCACAGGGGTCATGCACCAGGATGTTTTTCAGTGTCTGTGATAAAACGGCATCTGTCAATGGCCACCTGCCTAACGTTTGAATATCCTGTTCAGTGATATGGATCACCACAATCCGGGGAACGGGATGCTGTGATTTCGGCCGAAGCCTTATAGACCAGTCATAGGCTGTGAGTTCAAGGCTTTCAAGGGAACCGGAGCTGCGTAACAGCAGGATCACCAGAAAACAGAGGCCGGATACAATGACCACGGCAACCGGGGTGAACCGTATCAGCTTTTGCCAGGACCGCATGAAAGACGTTTATACCTACAGCCAGTTATTGATGAGCAAAAAGGGAGACCAGTATCCCGGGTGTTCATATCTTGAATCCTCCAGCAGGCGCAACTGGGCATGCTGAAGCGCCGCAGCCCTTGAAACAGAAGGATCTTTGATCTGCAGATAAAACTGTTTGATCATAAGGGAAGATGCCATGTCATTGATGAACCACAGGGTGGCCAGCGCACTTCTTGCCCCGGCTTTTACAGCCACTCCTGCCATGCCCAGGGCCGCCAGGTCGTCACCGGCAGCACTTTCACAGGCACTCAATGCCAGCAGATCCAGAGGGGTGTTGCGAAACTGCAGAAACCCGGCATACTTGTCCAGTGTTTCCATGGTCAGTTTTTCGTCAAACGCCAGGATAAAGGTGCGGTCTGCATCCCCCTGGAACTGGCCGTGAGAGGCAATGTGCAGGATGTTGAATTCATCCTTTTTCAAATCCTGTTCCATATTGGAAATCAGGAATTCCTGATCCAGCAGCAGTTTGCTTGAAAAAAGCCTGCTGATATTCTGAAGTTCGGAGGCGACTTCCGGCAGCGGTGGAAACCCCTGGGATGCCCGGGTAATGCCGGCGGCAAGGATTTTCAGGTCTTCTCTTTTTATGGGGGTGGGATCAACGAGATTCAGCCCTACTGTAACAGCACTGGCATATTTCTGGACAAGAAACCGGGTGCCGTCATGAAGTGCCGCCATGGGAACGGTTCGCAGCGGGCCCGGTGGGACAAACACAAGGGTGTCGGGTGGAAAGGTGGAAAGCTCCTTTTCCAGGGGGCGTATCAGATAATCATATAGTTTCCGGGCATGGGGAAGAAACTCCCAGGTGGTGAGTTTTTCCAGTTTTCTGCGAAACTCTCTGATCTCTCTGGTCACTGTTTCCTGTCGTTCATGAACCGTAAACTGCTGCATGCCTGATGGAAAACTCACCAGCAGTTCCATGCGGTTCTCAAGCATGATGGGATAAATCACTACAGTGTTTTTGGAAATGTCTTCAAGATCAACATGCTGGAAACTGCCGGCATCCACACAATCATCCTTGAAATACTCTCTGAGTTCATACACCCGCAGCAGCTCCACAACCTCTCGTGCTTCAAGCAGGAGCGATTCACGTGCCTGCTGATCTTTCATAGAGCTGCTTTGCTCAAGCAGTAAATCAACCAGTTCAAAACAGACAGATCCGACAATTTTTCTGAAGGCAGCCTGCTGGATATCATGGCAGTTGTCAATTTCATAACGGATGGACTCCAGGGTATAAATCGCCCGCCGATATGCATCAACCGCTTCGGGCATGTTGTCCATCTGTTTATGAATACGTCCTGTCTGCCACTGCCATCTGTAAAGGGATTCAGGCGCATACACCTGTTGTGCCGACAGCACGGCCTTCCGGGTCATTGTCAGCGCATCCGCATATTGGTGCGTATCTTCATACAACCTGCCTGTATAGCCGAGGGCGTAGGATGCTGTGCGGTGATCACCGAGCCTTTGGGCAATTTGTGAAGCCTGGGTGAAAAGGGTGTGGCAGCGGCGCAGCATTTCATTGTCAGGATCCGGCAGCAGGTTTTCAAGCGCCTGCCAGGCAAGACCCGCTTGTATCAGTCCCAGTGCCTTGGATCTTGAGTCTTTCAGGCGCTGAAGATTATTCACAGCCTCTTCGAGTAAGGTCTGGACACCGGTAACGTCATTGTTTTCCATGCAGGCCCGGGCCTGGTTTATCTGGGCAGTGCCTGTTAAAAGAAAATTTTTGTCTGTTTTTGAAAGTGCTGCGCTGCTTGCATATGTTTGTACTGCAGCTGGAAAATTTTTCCTGACCAGATAAAGATTGCCCTGGTGATTCAGAATAGATGCTGTAAGCGCAGGGTCATCGAGTTTTTGTGCAATGGAAAGGCTGTGGGCCAGACATGTTTCAGCAAAATCATTGTTCCCCAATACAGTGTGCAGGTTTCCCAGCTGATTCAGTACAGATGCCTGGTAGAAATGATTTTCCGAGGATTCTGCCAAAGACAGTGCTTTATCCAATATGTCCAGGGCCTTATTACTCTGTCCCGTCGTTTCATATGCCCGTGACAGTTCAATCATCACCATGCACTGGCCTGCAGTGTTTTTATTTTTTCCAAACATTTTTTCTGCCTGGATCCAGTTGGTGACTGCTGATTCAAACTGGCCTTTGTTACATGCGGTCTTTCCTTGTTCCTGAAAATCCCGGGCTGAAAGGGTTTTTTGGGACAAAACCGGTTTGTTTCCATCGGCTCCTTTTGACCTGGTTTGTAACGTACATCCGGAAAACACCAATCCAGCCATTATCGATAGAACCATTGTCAACAGGAAAATCCCCTTAACAGAGATACATTGTTTTATTGATATATGTCGCATCATACCTGTACGCCTTTTTTCATGGTGTTAAAAATTTTGTACCAGAAATTGAAAATGTATCCCATCATCCTGTAAATTGCCCCCGGGTGTGTCAATATCCCGTAACGGAATTCCCCAGTAGATTTCAATTTGCGGACGTATTTCAAAGGGTGTCTTCAGTAAACATCCGGACCATCTCAATCCGAGGCCGATGCTGGAGATATGGTCCGGAGAGGGCGTATCGAGTGATTTGTTCCAGGCTTCTCCAAAGTCAAAAAAAGCCGCCAACTGGAGGTATTCTGTCCAGCCTTTGTCCTGAATCAGGGGCACCCGGGCTTCCAGTGAAGTTATGAATGCCTGATCCCGAACCAGCTGGTTTTCCCGGTATCCCCTGACCGTGTATCGGCCCCCAACGTCAATCTGTTCAAGGCCCAGCAGGGAATCACTGGCAAGCTGCAGGTCGGCTCTGAACAGCAGCTGGGTATCCAGTGTGTTGAATTTTTTTGCCCATTGAAACTGGCCCAGCCAGGAAAAAAAATCCCCATCAGGAAGACCATTATCATGTATGGTTGCATCCAGTTCATTTATGCCGAGGCTGAATTGGGACCGCAGGGCCGCAACCTGTTTTTGGGTGCGGTATGTCCACTCCTGGGAGAATCGCAGCACTGTATTGACCGATTTTCCATTTTCAGCCCCCTGGGAGAATGAAAATGGTTCTCCCAGCAAATAGGTTCTGCTCCTGTTGTTTTCACCGGATAAGGCCAGGGCAAATTCCTGGGTAAGGGTTCGGTAAAAAGGATGTCTCAGGGTAATCTGGTATACTTCCGACTCGCTGCTGATATCAAGGTCTTCAAAAATGCCTTCTGTAACATCAAAATCACTTTTACGATAACGCATGGTCAATGTGGTGTCACGGGCGGTTACGGGAAATAAATACCAGACATCGATCTGGGTATTGTTTTCCTCTGATAACAGTCCGTTTACATGAAAAATATCCCCGTGTCCGGTAAGATTCTGGTGGGTGATGTTTGCCATCCACTGCTCGGAGCCAACAGCAGGCACCTGGTAATTATTGAATCCCAGCTGCACCTGAAAAGGGTTTTGTTCCTCCACTCTTACGTTCATCAGGCTGTCCCCCAAATTTATCCCGGGTTTGAGTTCCGCCTGAATATGGGCGATACGGTGGTCCTGCTGCAGCTGCTGCAGTCTTTTCTGCAGTGATGCAACATTCAACGGGCGGTCTGTTTCCAAAAAAAGCCTGTCTTCTATATATTTTTTGGAAAACCATTTATTATCGAAAATATCTACCTGGGACACCCTGCCTTCAATAATGTGAAATACGATTTTTCCTTTTTCAGCAATCTGGTCAGGAATAACCGCCCCTGAATTTACATACCCTTTGTTAATATAATTCAGTGTCAACACATGCCGGATCTCTTCGATGATTTCATCTGTCAATGGGTGATTTACATATGGGTCTGTGATCTTTTTGAGTTCCCGGTCTGAAAAAACCGTGCTTCCTTTTACCTGTATCTCTTTTATGACAACACCTGGCCTTTGGGCCTGGGCATGTACATTCAGGACCATTGTGCAGATAATGATTGTAAGGGCAAAGGAAAACAGACTTTTTCCGATCCCGGGAGGTGTCAAAATCTGAAAATTATCCATGTATCAAATACCTTTATCAATGCTTTATTGTGAGGGCAAAGGGCTTGACAAAAACCTTTCAGGACCTGTCGGGATGCTGTCCCGCCCTTTTATCATGAAACTGCTGTATTCTCCTTTTTGCACCCTTGCCAGACAGGGTTCTCTGAGCAGGGCCACCACACTTTTGAAATCCTTTGATAAAGGCGATACAAGACCGGATACATTGGTTATCGGTGACCGGATATCCACCTGGCCGTCAATGCCAAGGGAGGAGGATGCATCAACGATGCTGCCAGGATCAGCCAGAAACAGATCAGATACAATTGCAATATTGCCCCCTTTTCCTTCAAAAGCATTGGCTGTGATTCTGCTGTCCTTAAGGAGGACATACCGGGGATCGATACTGATATTACCGCCAATTGTCTGAATGCCTCCTCCGACACTGGCGGTAATCCTGCTGTCATCCAGGCGGACCATATAGGGAGCGGTAATAAATATATCCCCGCCATCGGCATGCATGGCCTCTGTTGTGACAGCACTATTCCTCATCAGCAAGGCTTCATCCGCCGCTACAGATACACTTCCGGCATTGCCGGTCCCGAAACCGGCACTGCTGATTCGACCGCCATCAGTCAGGTTAAGGTTTCGACCTGCTATTGCAATGCTGCCGCCAATGCCTGCGCCCTGGGATTCAGCACTGATTTCACCCTCTTTGACAACTGATAAATCCCCGGACAGATTGGCGTTGATGTTTCCGCCCCGCCCATCCATGGTAGAGGTTGATAGACCCGTAAAATCAAAATCAAGGAGATCAGACGGCGGCAGGTTCCCGGCACCGGTGATGGTCATCGTCCGGGCATTGATGGCTATGTCACCGGAATTGCCGGCACCCAGAAAAGAGTCAGCATAGATCCGCCCGCGCGATGTAAGATCAATGGCCCCGGCATTGATGATAATGTTACCAGCCTGGCCAGGTGCACTATAATCAAGACCGGTCCGTATGGCCCCGCCTTTGGACAGGGATAACTGATCTGATGTAATTTCTATGTTGCCGCCAAGGCCGGTGGCGTAGTCTCCAAATACCCGGCCGTCTATGGAGGACAAATAGTATACGTCGGAATCTGCAGCAAAACCGCTGACCATAAGATTCCTGGTATTTATCTTAAGATCAGCGCCCTTTCCCGAGCCATAAAGAACCGTGCTAATACGTCCTCCATCAATGATGTGCAGATTCTCGGCTGTTACTTTTATGGTGCCGCCGTCTGAATAGTAATCAGTCTGGGCATATATGCCGGTTTCTGCGTAGATCTCTGTCAAGGCAGAACGGTTGGCAGCGGAAATAAAAATATCCGGAGCTGATACATCAATATCGCCTCCCTTACCGCTCCCAAATGCAAGAACGCCAATATTTGCTGCATCGGAAATCCGTAATGTGCCGGTGGAATGCAGCACAATATCCCCGGTGTCTCCCTCTGCGAAGGTTTGCGAGGCTATCATAAAACCGTTCTGCAATACAGTATTGCCGGTTGCAATATCAATATTTCCTGTTTTTCCAGACCCGGCGGATGCGGAAGAGATATATCCGTAAAAACCGATGCTGGTGAAAGAATCTTCATTAATATTTTCATCGCCCAATTGAACATTCGCAGCAGTTATACTTATATCACCGCCATTGCCTGAGATGCTGCTGGTATAGGGATCAAGCGGGCTGGTCTGGGTGTCGATCAACGCCGCATGGGTCATAAGGAAATCGTTTTCAAGTGCGATCCGACAGCCCGTCCCCGGATGGTTGTTTTCACCATAACTTGCTGCAAAAATGTAAAAATTATCAAGATGCAGTGAGTCTCCCCTTATATCTGCAACACCTCCCGGGTTACCATAGATATCCATGCCGCCATCCTTGAAAAGAATTCTGCCTCCCCTGATAACGATGGAACCCGCACCCTGGGTTGTGTAATCATTTGCCATAACACTCAGTTTTGCGCCTTCAGAGAATGTGATTTTTCCCAATTGAGAAAATGAGTCTATCCCGAAGTCGATACCTCCAGGGCCAACCTCTCCTGGTGAAGCAACACTGACAAGATGTATTCTGCCTGCCGGCGCCGTAAGCACGCCGGGCATATATAATATATCTTCAGGTGTAACCGGAGTGCCGGTAAAAGTGATATCTCCGCCGATTACCGATACCGTTTCTCCTTGAGGCACTTGCAGAAAAGAATTATTTGCGGATATTTCCGCCGGAGAGGAAGTCAGGAAACCAAAAGCTGCTGGTGGATCAACAGTTAGAAGGCTTGTTTTTGCCGGATCTGCATAAAAGATTCCGATGTTACCCAGAGAAATATAATCTGACGTGCTCACATGAAAAGATCCATTCACATCCAGTCTGGCATTGGGGCCGAATAAAAACCCGCTGGGATTCATCAAATACAAATTGGCAGAGGGAACTGCCGCTATAAGCCCGTCAATGCTGGAAGGGGTTCCACCGGTTATCCGGCCGATAATATTTTGGATAGCAGCCGGCCCACCAAAGGTTGCACTCTGATCCGCATCGAGATTGAATTTTTTGAAACTGTGAAATAGATTACTGTTATTTATGATTCTGCCATATTCGGCATTGATTTGAAAATCAGGTCCGCTTAGTGCCATTTGAGGTCCGAGTGTCCCATCTAAGGAAACCTCTGCCTGGCTCACAAGCACATAAAAAAACACTTCACAAAAAAGAAAGATTAGAAAAAAAAAAGAAAGATTTGCCGGTAAAACGAAGTAAATTACACATTCCCACCACCTCATTTTTCAAAATAATATGAAAAAAATTTCAGATACCTGCGTTCATATTCAAAATTTCTGCCTGCAAAGAAAAAGAATTCATCTGTTTAAAGTTGAAAAAATTATTTCAGATAAATCAATTAGCAGGGACAAAGGGGCAGGATCATGCGGCAATAGAGAAAAAGCAGAGTGATGTATATATCAAGAACAATAATCAGAAGGAAGAATAAAAACAATATTTCCCTTTCCGTATTCTGGTTCCTTATATCAATACCTCTCCTGTGTCAACATATAAAATTGAATTTTCCATGTATTTTCTATATCGGACACAAATCTTTTTGGGATGGGGAAAGTAATTAATATATTACAAAAAATGAAAGAAAGATAAAAAAGAATCAGACATGTTTCTGTGCCCCTGAATAGAGTATAATGCAATTAAAATTTGCAGGAACAAGTGTTTACATTCAATTAAAAATACTGTTAAGTTGGGGAAAGACCTTTGGTAAAAAATTCTACAAAAAGCAGGGCCATGCATTTTTTTTCCACCAGAACCAAATTGATATTTGTTCTCAGCCTCCATTTTCACGCTGCCCGGGCTGGAAAACATTACCCGGGACATCCTGGCAGCCAAAAACAAGGGCCGTAATTGTATTGTTTTGGACGGGCAAACCCCAACAGCAGATGAATAAAAGAGGAGAAGGCCATGAAGCTGACAAGAAAAGAGATAAAACAGCAGCTGGCAGACTGGTACAGGGCCTGGGACAGGCATGATCTGGACCAGGTCATGACATTTTTCCACGAGGACATCTTTTTTGAAAACTGGACCGGGGCATATGTCAAGGGAAAAGAAAACCTCCGCTCCGCCTGGCACTCCTGGTTTGAAAACCACGGCAATTTCCGGTTTCTGGAGGCGGAAACCTTTGTGGATGAAGCCATGCAGAAAGCCTGTTACCGCTGGCTTCTGGAATGGCCATCCATGGAGCCGGGATATGAAAACAAGACCGAGCTGCGCAAAGGGGTGGATGTGCTGCATTTCAAAGACGGCAAGATCATCTCAAAACTGACCTTTTCCAAAACCTTTGTTGAAATAGACAACCACCGCCATATCCTGCATCTTTGACATCCTCCCTGGAGAAAAAGGATTCATGAACACTCTCTGCGTCCCAACAGGGATGACCCCAGGGGCACCGGGAGCGAGGCACAGTGCCCGGTTACCCGGTACTGCAGGTTCATGTTTCATCAGTCGCTATTCCCATCAGCCGGCATCAGGATCCCAGCATCTCCAGGAACCGGTCCTCATCCAGTACGGGTACATTCAGGGTCCGGGCTTTGTTCAGCTTGGATCCGGCGTCTTTGCCCGCCACCAGAAAATCGGTTTTGGAAGAAACACTGCCTGTCACATTTGCCCCGGCATCCATAAGGGCTTTTTTGGCCTCAGACCGGGTCATGGCGGACAGGGTCCCTGTGAGCACCAGGGTTTTGCCGGCAAACACATGGTCTTTTTCACCGGGCTGCTCTGCCAGGGTATTGGTGATGACCACCCCGCTGTCTGTAATTTTTTGCAGCACCGCCTGATTTTCCGGACTGTCAAAAAAAGTGGCAATGGCTTTTGCAGTGATGGTTCCCATGCCGTGAATCTGCTCTATATCCGCTTCTTCGGCTGCCATGAGGCCATCTAATGTATCAAAGGCTTTTGCCAGCAGGCGGGCCGCATTCTCCCCTGTATGGTCAATGCCCAGGGCAAAAATGAACCGGTGCAGTGGAATCTGCCTTGCCTTGTCAATGGCAGTGACCAGGTTTTGGGCGGATTTTTCCGCCATCCGGTCCAGGGGAATCAACTGTTCTTTTTTCAGGGAAAACAGGTCGGCAAAAGAGCTGAGCAGCCCTTCATCCACCAGCTGCTCCACCAGTTTTTTTCCAAGGCCGTCAATGTCAAAGCCTTTTTTGGAGACAAAATGACGGATCCGCTCTTTGCGCTGGGCCTGGCAGGCGGCATTGATACATTTTACCGCTGCCTCATCTTCCAGGCGCAGGACCTTTGATCCGCACACCGGGCAATGGGAGGGCATCTCAAATATCTGTTCTTTTCCGGTGCGCGCAGATGCCATGATTTTTACCACCTTGGGGATCACATCCCCGGCCCTGGTGACAAGGGCCTGGTCGCCTATGCGGATATCTTTTTTTTTGATTTCATCACTGTTGTGCAGGGTGGCACGGGACACCATCACGCCTCCCACCTTTACCGGTTCCAGCACTGCCACCGGTGTCAGGGTGCCGGTGCGGCCCACCTGTACCAGGATATCATTGATCCGGGTGACTTCCTCAACAGCGGCGAATTTATAGGCAATGGCCCACCGGGGGCTCTTGATTTTTTCCCCCAGGGCCTGCTGCAGGTCCACCTGGTCCACCTTGATGACCATGCCGTCTATTTCATAGGACAGATTCGGCCGCAGATCCATGAGGCGCCTGTAGAATGTCAGGGCCGTTGTAATGGCAATCTGTTTCTGGGTCAGGGGATTGACGGCAAACCCCCATGCAGCCAGGGCATCCAGAAACCCGGACTGGGTGTCGAACGCCACACCCTGAACCTGGCCCCGGCCGTACATGAAAATATCCAGGGGCCGGGACGCGGTAACAGCAGAATCCAGCTGGCGCAGGGAACCGGCAGCGGCATTTCTGGGATTGGCAAAAAGGGGTTCTCCTTTTGCCAGACGCTTGTCGTTCAGCTGCTGGAATCCCTTGCGGGAAATGAACACCTCGCCGCGAACCTCCAGCAGATCCGGGCAAAGAGGACCATCTGTTCTCAGGCGCAAAGGCACCGACCTGATGGTGCGCACATTGGCGGTGATCACCTCTCCCACAAACCCGTCTCCCCGGGTGGCGGCCTGGACCAGCACCCCGTTCTCATACCGCAGTTCCACTGCCACCCCGTCCAGCTTGGGCTCAACTGTGTATTGGATGGCATCTTTGCCGGTATTTTTGCGGATCCGGGCATCAAAATCCAGGATATCCTGATCTGAAAACGCATTGTCCAGGCTGAGCATGGGAATGGCATGTTCCGCCTGTTCAAAGGCCGACAAAGGAGGTGCCCCGATCCGCCGGGTGGGAGAATCCTGGGTCACAAGCTGGGGATATTTTTCTTCAAGCCCTTTGAGTTCGTGCAAAAGCCGGTCATATTCAGCATCGGAAATCTTAGGGTCATCCAGCACATGGTAGTAATAACTGTGTTCATTCAATGCTGTTTGCAGCTGTCTGACACGGTTTGTGATCTTGTCATCCATCATGGTCAGACATTCTCCTTTGCACCGTCTGATGCCATTGCCCTGGCAAAGCTGAGAACAGCATGGCAGGCATCCTGCCGGGCTGTTTTAAACCGTTGTTTTTTAAAACCCGGATCCCAGGTGCCGGCAGCCAGGCTGTCAGAGACCACCAGCAGGGCCGTAATCCGGATGCTGCGGAAGGCGGCGGCTGAAAACAATGCCGAACACTCCATCTCCACGGCAATGGCCCCCTGGCTTTTGAACCATGCAATTTTCCGGGGGGTTTCCCTGTAAATGGCATCGGTGGTCCACACCGGGCCTTTTGCGCAGGCCAGTCCCCGGTCCGAAAGATGGGCTGCCAGACGACGGGTAAGATCAGCATCCGGAAAGCTTGCCGGAATATCCGGATCCAGGACGGCATAATGCCTGGAGGTACCCTCGTCCACCAGGGCCTGGTTCACCACAACCAGGTCCCCGGTTTGCAGTGTATCTGTCAGAGAGCCGCACCAGCCCAGTACAATTATCCGGCTGACCCCCCTGGCTTTTAAAGATTCCTGGAGCATGACGGCATATGGGGATCCCACAAAGGGACCTGCTGCCGACACGTTTTGCCTGTCGGATATAAGACGGCTTACAAAAAACGGGGAGGAATCCTCCGGGTCCATGGCTGACTGCACCATTTTAAAATCCGCCAGGGTGGATACCATGATGGCCACCGGCCCTAATTCAGGTGCCTTTCTGGCACCTGACGGCGGAATAACCGAAACATCATTCAGGTCCAGCCAGGTCGGATAATTCATCCTTTACCTCATCTATAATATCATAAAACCACATGATATCTTCCACAGACAGACGTCCGGCCTTGGAAGGTGCCCGATCGGTACCGTCTTTTTTTTTCAAAATCCTGGGCCCGATCTGGACCTTGGGCTCCCCGTCTCCATACTGCTGAATGGAGACCAGCAATCCTGTCTCTTCATTTTTCCACTCTTTGATTTTTTTGTCTTTTTCAGGATCATAACCTGGCATATCTGCTCTCCTCTTTATAAAATTATCACACCCCTGGTATCAATTTTTGTATCCAGCAGTGCGGCATCCGGTATTGCATGCAGCACTGTCTGCCATGATGCACCCAGCCGGGATATATCTTTTTTGCTGCCCACAGCCCAGAGGCACCCGCCCCCGCCCGCACCTGTAAACCTTGCCCCGCAATGGTGCTGCTGTGCTGTTTCATATAATGTTTTACCCGTGGTGTCCAGGACATCCGGTGTCATGTCCATGCGCATTTGCGTTTCCTGGTTCATGAGATCAGCTGCAAGGGAGAAATCATTGTTCTGGATGGCCTGAAAAAAACCTCTGGTGATACCAATTATCCGTGCAAAAACCGACCTGTTTTTTCCCTGTACAAAAGCCTGCACCCACTGGCTGTTGATATCTTTGGACACATGGGGAATGCCGCAATAGGCCACCAGCATGTGGGGGGCGAACCCATGGATCCGGTCATCTGATGGAAATACAGGAAACCGTTCGAATGCAGGACCTTTTTTCCCCATTTTCCATTCCCACAGATGGGCCCCGCCGAATGCGGCGGCAGCCTGGTCCTGGACCCCGCAGGGAACCCCTGCTACGCTGGATTCTATATAATGGGCCAGCCATGCGATGTTTTCCGGATCAACCGCGTGATCAAGGGCTGCATAAAAGGCTGCCAGAATGGCCACTGCAGCGGCAGAAGACCCGCCCAAAGCGCTGCGCGGCGGAGAGGCGGAATCGATATGGATATGTACCCCATGGGCGTTAAAATACTGGGCACAGGCAAACATCAGCCCCATGGGATGATCAAAAGGGGCTGTTCCCTGTGCAAACTCGGCTGTATCAAATCCCCGGGAAGAAACCTTGATCCTGCCCCGGGTATGGGGAAAGAGTGTGACAACGGTCCGCAGATCCATGGCCATGTTCAATCCCGCAGGCTTCAGATGGGCCAGGGGCAGATAAAAGGTGGAAATATCGAGGGTCCCGCCAAAATCCAGGCGGCAGGGTACAGACGAGCGAATCGGTTTGTTTTCCAATATCCGGCTTATATCCATTGTTCCTGTCGCAATCGCTTTAAAAAAGTTAGACTTTTGAATTCCCGTCCGATGTGAAAAGGGATAAAGGACTCTAAAAGCACCTGGCCCTCCTGGATGGCAAAGCTGGAAAATCTGATGCGGTCAGCTCTCTGCATATCAGCATTATTCATCCAGAACAATTGCTTCAAGGTACCTTTGGATACATCCATGCCATATCCGGAGCCATTGACCCGGCACCTCGGGCAGACAATGCCGCCCTCTCGAAAATCAAACCGCAGGGTTTTCACAGCGATATTATCCACAGGGGTTTTACAGTTTTCACACATGTGCATATTGGGGGTAAACCCGGAAATGCTCATGAACCGGATCTGGAACAACAGACTCAACACCTCTTTGGGAATATCGGACCGGTTGAGCATATCAAGGGCAAACACCAGCAGATCATACAACAGGGGCTGGGACCTGCCCTCCTCCAGCCACAGATGGGTCATCTCCACCCAGTAGCTGGCATAGGCGGTTTTAAATACATCATACCGGATATTGGCAAATCCGTTTTCCAGGTCTGCCTGGGCCAGGGTAACCATGGCATCTTTGTTTTTTTTGGGAAAGGTGCACTGGATATGGTTAAGGGAAAACAGATCCAGGGAGCCGGAAAACCGTTTCACGCTTTTTTTGGCATTTTTTGCCATTACCGTGGTTTTTCCCCTGGCCTGGGTCATAAAAGTGATGATCCAGTCATGGTCTCCATATTCAATCTTGCGCAACAAAATGGCATTTGTCCTGAAATCGGACATATCAACACCTGATGGTCATCTTCCGTATATTTTTTTGGCCGGGCATTGGTTTGTTTCTGCCGGGCTTTCTGCCGGGCAGACATTGTCTGCCGGGAACATCTTACAGCATGATTTTTATATGGGCATTTTTTTTCAACGATGTGATCCAATCGGCAAATTTCTGCTCCACCTGCTCTCGGTACAGGATATCCTGGATCTCATCTGCTGCCTGCTCAAGGGTTTTTCCACCGGTAGCCTGGATATCTTCCACATAGATAACCTGATATCTTGGACCTGTCTGAATCACCCGGGAAAATTCCCCTTTTTCCAACGGCAGGACCGCATCCTGTATGATCTCACTGAAATTATCCACATCAAACATTCCCAGATCTCCGCCTTCATCTGCATTGGAGGCCAAGGAGTACTGCCTGGCAGCTTCCGGAAATGTCAGGTGTTTTTTCTCAAGCTGTGCGACAACCTCCTGGATACCCTGTTTTGTATCCATGAGAATATTGCGAAGATGGTATTTTTTTTCCCCCTGAAACGCATCGGCATTTTTTTCATAATAGGCTGCTATATCTTCCTGGGTGATAACCACTTTGGACCGGACCGCCCGGTTGATCAGCATGGATTGCAGGATATCTTCTCTGATGCGCTCCTGATATTGCGCCAGGGTTATCCCCTCTGCCTCAAGGCCTTTTTCCAGGCCTTCCTGATCCATGTTGTTTGTTTGCTTGAAGTTTTCCATGGCGGTTAGAACATCGGCATCAGACACAGATATCTGGTACCTGGCTGCTTCCTGGCGGGTCAGGGTCCGGTCGATCAGCTTGTCAAGAATATCCTGTTCAAGGGATTGGATCATCTGCTCTTTATCCGCCCGGGATCTGTCCGTTGCGGCAATCCGTTCCCTATACGGCCGGGTCTCCTTCTCGAGCTGTGACAGGGTGATGATATCATTGTTGACAATGGCAACAATACGGTCAACAATTTCTTCTTTTGCAGACACAAAAGAACCTGCTCCCAAAAAACATATACCCGCCAGCACCACAAGGGTTTTTTTAATCATTGGATGTTCCTTTTTTGGATGTTCCTTTTTTCCCATTTCCAATAAACATTCGGGCAACCCGGGGTTTATTTATATCCACAGAAAGACCCTGTTTCAAGGAATAAACCCATTCCTGGTACAACATCTGTCCTTTTTGCCGCCGCAGCTGCGCCACCAGTTGTGTTTCATCAACAAGCCCTGCCTTGTCGGGCAATGCTGCATCTTCGGCCTGATGTTTTTCAAAAAATGATTTCACATCATCCGCGGTGATGTGTATTTTGTCAATCAACTCCTGTTGAACCAGTTTTTCTATCACCAGAGATTTTTCCAGCCTGTTTTCCCAGACCAGATGGGAAATGGCATTTTCCAGCAGCATCTGGTCAAAACTGTTTTCAGGATAGGTTTCTTTAACACGGGCTTTGGCAGCTTCCACTTCCGAACTGCTTACCGTGATCCCTTTTTCCCGTGCAACCGCCAGCAGCAGGGTTTCTTCAGACAAAGTGGCCACAAGATCCACCACCACTTCATTGTATTGTTCCGGGGTGTTTTTGATATCATAGGGATAGGCAGACAGCTTCAGGTCCAGCTCTTCCACAAACTCAGTCGGGGTGACAACCACTGGCCCTGCTTTGATGATATATTCAGGCGTATCTGTCTGCGGGGCACGGTCACATCCGGCCAGAAAAAACCCTGTAAAAATGGCAACCACTATTATCCGATTTATCCAATCCCCCGGCATCAAGCACAACATCATCCTTGTTTTATCCGTGTTCATCTTACGCTTGTATGGTTCCCATGGCTCACCGTCCGTTGTTACATAAATTTGAGACACTACCATTGCAGCAGTATTTGTGCAACAGTGAATGGCTAAAAAAAATGACAGGCACGCACATGGCCCGGGTCTGTCTGCGTGGGCAGAAGGGCCGGCTCAGTCTGCCGGCAGATGGTATCGGCATGGGGGCATCGGGTATGGAAACTGCATCCAGTGGGCGGGTTTTCCACTGACGGGACCTCCCCCTTCAAGACAATGCGCTGTTTTTTTGCACCGGGGTCCGGCAGCGGGATCGCGGAAAGCAACGCTTTGGTGTAAGGATGACGGGCATGGTGATAGATGGTTTTCGCATCTGCCATCTCAACAATTTTGCCGAGGTACATCACACCGATCCTGTCAGCCATATGCCGGACCACGGACAGGTCATGGGAGATGAACACATAGGTAAGCCCCATGGTTTTCTGCAGTTCCAGCAGAAGATTCAATATTTTTGACTGCACTGATACATCCAGAGCTGATACCGGCTCATCGCAGATGATAATTTCAGGATTCATACTCACTGCCCGGGCAATGCCGATCCGCTGGCGCTGCCCTCCTGAAAATTCATGGGGATATTTTGTCAGACTGTCTCTGGAAAGCCCGACATTTTCCAGCAGCTCCCCGATAACCTTGGAAAGATTGCCCGGATTTTTGCCGTGAATTTTATATTTTTCTTCCAGAACCTGCCGCACGGTCTGCCGGGGATCCAATGATTCATAGGGATCCTGAAATATCATTTGAAGATGGGAGGACAGCTCTTTTTTCTGTCCGGATGTCAGCTTTGATATGGATGTGTCCTTGACCCGCACCGATCCGCCTGTCATGTCGTACAACCCCATGATACATCTTCCCAGGGTGGTCTTTCCACACCCTGATTCTCCCACAAGGCCGAAGGTTTCTCCTTTTTTTACACAAAATGAGACATCATCCACAGCATACACCCATCCTGTGCGCCTGAGAAACACACCCCCCAGGACGGGAAAATATTTTGTAAGCCGGCTGACTTCCAGAATCGCCATGATTTTTCCCAGCATTGTTGCAGACCAGGATGTTATATAGCATATCCCAAAAGGGAAAAAAACACTGAATATGAAACGCAAAAAAGGGTTTTACACCCCCTCCCGGGGTTGTGCAAAACCCTTTGGATCGAAAATAGGAAAATTATTGAACGACTACATTGACTGCTGCCGGGCCTTTTTGACCATCTTCCACGTCAAAGGTAACCCGGTCACCCTCTTTTAAAGATCTGAAACCAGTGGAGCTGATTCCACTATGATGCACAAATACGTCAGGCCCGTCTTCCTGTTCGATAAACCCATACCCTTTTGCATCGTTGAACCATTTAACAATCCCGTTTGCCATTGCGACTTTCTCCTTACTTTAGGTAAAAAATTGGGTAGTTTCAAACTTCAGGTCGAGCCATTGGAATAAACAGGTCTTGCCTTTAGAACGAAACTGCAAAGCCTTTACCATACAGGCTTTAGCTGTATCTTATTCGGTTTGTTTCAAAAATCAAGGTTTTTTTTGCTCTGGTATCATTTTTATGCCGATGCTTGCGGAAACAGATGACAGGCTGCTGTATGTCCTTCTCCCACAAGACGTTCCAGTGGCAGAATCTGTCGGCAGACATCATGTACAAAAGGACACCGGTCCGCAAAACGACACCCCTCAGGCATATCAGACAAAGACGGCACGCTCCCGGCAATAGTGGGCAAAACTGCTTTCGCTGTTTTCGCGCGGGACGGAATCGAGGTGAGCAACCCCCGGGTATAGGGATGCATGGGGTAGTTGAAAAGGGATCTGACATCGGCTGTTTCGGCGATACGGCCGGCATACATGACCACCACATGGTCACAATTTTCCGCAATCACTCCAAGGTCATGGGTGATCAGGATGATTGCCATTCCGGATTTTTCCCTCAACGAAGTGATCAGCTCCAGAATCTGGGCCTGAATGGTCACATCCAGGGCAGTGGTGGGTTCATCGGCAATGAGAATATCAGGTTCACAGCTCAGGGCCATGGCAATCATGATCCGCTGGCGGATGCCCCCGGAGAGCTGGTGGGGATATTTTTTCAACACCTGGCCGGGATCGGGAATACCCACCCTGGTCAGCATTTTTACAGCCTCTGTGTGCATGTTTGCAGCGCTCATCCCGGGAAAATGCAGTGCAAACACCTCTTTCATCTGCCGGCCCACATTATGCACCGGGTTCAATGCAGTCATGGGTTCCTGGAATATCATGGCAATTTTTTTGCCCCGGATTTTTTGCATCTGCCGGATGGGTATTGTCAAAAGATCCTGGCCCTGAAACAGAATCCGGCCCGCCAGAACAGATGAAACCGGTTTGGGAAGCAGACGGATAATGCTCAGTGCGGTCACGCTTTTACCGCAGCCTGATTCTCCGGCAATCCCCAGAATACTGCCCCTTTCCAGATGAAATCCCACACCGTCAACCGCCCGGACCTGCCCCTGTTCCGTATCAAAAGCCACCTTCAGGTCTTGTATTGTCAACAGCGGAGTGTGTTTCACGGCAGATCCCCCACAACCCTGAACCGGGTGTCTTCAATCGTTTCAGGTGTCAGGGAGATATCCTGTTCCATGGCAGAAACCGTCTTATCAAAGATATCTGTATCCAGCCAGAAAAGGCCGCCCACAGTGGCGGAAAACGGATCAAACAGATCTTCGGACATCCTGGTACCGTAAAATTTTGGCAGCTGCAGCCACCGCCAATAGGCGATACGGACATAGGGCACCATAAAGGTGGGCACATATGCACAGATATCATGAATTTTATTCTGGATGACCTTTGACAAAACGATACGTTCCTGCTCATCCAGGCTTTCCCTGTACTGGTCAATGAGGGCATCCAGTTGCGGATCATCCGTATTGGTAATATTGTTGGTCTGGGGTTTGTGGGCATTGTCCGAATGCCACCCCTGCCAGTAGGACGGCCGCATGCTGGTACTCCAGCCCATCCAGGCCACATCATGCTGTTTTTCCAGAAATTTTTTAAACATGGCGGACGTATCCAGTTTTTCCAGGTTCAGTTCTATGCCGGCCCTGCGGGCCTCTTCCTTGAGCACTGCCAGCTGCGGCATATGATCGGCATATCCATAGGTAACGGTAACCGAAAACCTGCGGCCATCCTTTGTCCAGATGCCGTCATCACCGCGTTTCCAGCCCTGGTCTGTCATCAGCGACTCCACCTTTTTGATATCATATTGTCTGGGTGCAATGGTGTAATCGGTATATTCGCCATACCCGAAAAACGGCTGGGCCAGCCTGAAATAGTCTCCCCGAAGCACTTTTTCAATGACTCTTTCAATGTTCATGGCATGGGCAAAGGCCTCCCGCATATATTTTTGGGAAAAAATATCCTTGTCCTGGTTCAGCCACATGCCCAGACTGGGGCGGGGCAGGTCATTATAAAACCAGATTCTGTGTACATACCCGTTTTCAACCACCCGGGTCCTGGATTTGTCATACCAGTATTTGGGCTGAACAAGACCAAAGGTTTCCAGGTCCCCTTTTTTAAAATACTCCCACTGGAGGTTCAGATCCCTTATCACGGAATACTGGACAGTGTCCACGTTGAAACGGTTTTGAAAATATCGCCTGTCTCTTGCCCACCAGTTCTGTTTGCGGGCAAACCGGATATACCGGCCTTTTTTGAATTCCGATATCTGGTATGCCCCGGTATTGGGCACCACAGCCCAGTTGTATCGGGAGGTGAAATCTTTTTGCAAAGGATGAAAAAAATGCTCGGGAGTCGGACTGATACCCAGTTTCAGGTGCAGGTCTGGCACCGCTTTGGTACTTTTCACCCCGATGGTATGGTCATCATACACCATCACTTTCTCAATCTCTTTGGAATAATAGTCATTATACCAGGGGGCGATGATATGTTCCGAGCGCATAAAGGTCAGGGTATAGGCAAAATCCCAGCCCGTAACCGGCCGGCCGTCTGACCACCGGGCTTCCGGGTCCAGTTTGAAATACATGGTTTTTTTATCCGGATCAAATGCCCAGTGGGTGGCAAGTTCCGGAATGATATTTTTTGTGTTGGGATGTATATTGATCAACGCCAGCTGGTTATCCAGAATCGCAGATCTGAAACTGCCGTTGGAATCAGGTCCCACCACCCGGAAAGTCATGGGAAAACTTGAAATGGCCGCCCTGAAAAGCCCGCCTTTTTGTGCCCCGGGCGATGCAAACACAGGATCACTGTCGTTGGTCACCCACTGGATGTTTCGGGGCAGCAGATCATAGACCCGATCCTGAATCCGGGCTTGGGAGATGATTGTATCAGGGAGCAGGTTTTCTGCGCTCAGGTTTTTTTTTGCAGAGCCGTTTTTGGCATCCCGGCCATCCTGACATCCCGGGCAGCTGAAAAGGGTCAGCAAAAACAGCAGCAGAACTGCCGGCAGATTATGAAACGACATGCTTTCTCCAAAGACGTTATGGTCTTCAACCGCATTCACGCACATTGCATATTGTTTTTCCCGCCAGGGCATGGAGGGTATGCATGATTATTCATGACAAACATATCAGATTCCACGCCCATGGTACAACGATTCTTTTTGGTCGTGGCAGACCTTGTCTGCGCAGGGCAATTCCATGAAGATATGACTCCGGGTTTATTGCCCGGGACACCCCCGGAAAAAGGGCATGGGTAAGCGGAACACGATTTTTTTAGATGCAAATGCCCTGCCTGCATGTGAGCTTTGTCTTGACACATGGGGTATTACCGTCCTATTTTATGTGAACGTATTTTGGGTGAACCTGACCCGCAAAATCAAGGAACCAGAGGCTTTATGGACATCGCTTCATTCATCGGTATAATATCGGGTATTTCTCTGATCATTACAGCCATTTTCCTTGGGGGAGAACTGCATAATTTTGTCAACATCCCCGGGCTGATGATCGTATTCGGCGGCACCGTTGCAACCACCCTCATCACCTTTCAGTTCAGGGATGTCATTGCTGCATTCAAGGCCGCCTATTTTGTATTTTCCAAGGACAAGGATGATCCCAATGATGCCGTGGCCACCATGATTCAACTCAGCCATATCAGCCGCCACCAGGGACTGATGCATCTGGGAAAAATCAAGACCAGTTCCGCTTTTTTGAAAAAAGCCTGCGGTCTCCTGGCGGACGGATCATCGGAAGATGTGATCCGGGCCGCTTTGACCACGGAAATCCAGTCATTGCAGATGCGCCATTTCATCGTCCAGGATGTGTTCCGGAAAATGGGAATCTATGCCCCGGCATTCGGCATGCTGGGCACCCTCATCGGCCTGGTCCAGATGCTGAGCAGGCTCCAGGATCCCTCCAATATCGGGCCTGCCATGGCGACCGCCCTGTTAACCACGTTTTATGGATCACTGCTGTCCACCCTGTTTTTTTTGCCGGTGGCGGGCAAGCTCAGGTCCAGGACCGTCATTGAAATCATCAACCTGGAAATCATGCGGGAAGGTGCCATTTCCATCATCAACAACAACAACCCCGTGATCATTTATGAAAAATTATCCAGCTTCATCTCCTCCAGGCTGCGCAAGCCCCTGGAAAAAATGAACAAAAAACCATGAGAGACACCCAGTATCAGAACAGTTTCATCACCTATGATGATGATGCCACCTGGCTGGTCACCTATGCCGATATGATGACGCTGCTGCTGGTATTTTTCATACTGCTTTACTCTCTGTCCTCTTATGAAAAGCAAAAATATGAAACTGCCATGGAAGCGGTAAAACAGGAGCTTCAGCAGGAAAAAGATCCCAGCGAACTCATGGAATTGCTGACATTTTCAGAGGAAACGGAGCAAAAATTCAGCATTGAAGATTTCACAGGGCTTAACCTGCGCAAAAAATCGCTTTTCAAGGATATGAACCGCTTTATCAACAGTGTCAGTCAGGCCGGGCATTTGGACGCCTATGCCGTTGGCGGGAAAATCATACTCAGGGTTTCAGGAGAGGTGTTGTTTGCATCGGGTTCTGCGGCCCTCAATCCGGAAGCACTGCCCCTTTTTGACCGCATGGCCGGCATATTTGAAGACTATCCGGATTTTACCATTAATATAAAGGGACATACAGACGATGTTCCCATTTCCACACAGGCGTTCCCATCCAACTGGGAACTGTCTGCCATACGTGCCACAACCGTTTTGCAATATCTGGTGTCCAAGGGCATCCAGCCCCAGCGGCTGACAGCCACAGGCTACGGGGATATCATGCCCCTGGTGCCCAACACCACAGATGCCGGCAGGGCGGAAAACAGGAGGGTTGAATTTGTTCTGGAAAAAAGCCAAACCAGCTTCTGATCCTGTTCCCGCACTGGATATCCGGGACAGCCAGAACCAGCGGGAAGCTTTCCGGTATGTATTTACGGATCAGGACCGCATTTTTATCCGATTTCTGGGTAAAAAAGTACCTGTCGTGGATGTCAGCGCCCTGGGCATGGCCTTTATGAACCAGGGATTTGTGCAGTATGATGTCGATCAGATCCACATGGACCTGGATATCCCAAATTTTAGGGGGAATACCCATTTTTCGGCCCGGCTGCGGATACTGGGCATCACAGATGACCAGATCTGTCACTGCATATTTGAAAACTGCACCATTGATCAGTATGAGATACTTCACAAATATGTTCTGGAACTGCAGAAAAGAGCATTGAGAAACAAAACCCATGATCCTGCACATTGATATGGATGCCTTTTTTGCTGCTGTGGAACAAAGGGACAATCCAGGCCTGCAAAACAGGCCGGTGGTCATCAGCGGCAACTCTCCGCGGGCGGTTGTATCAACCGCAAGCTATGAAGCCAGACAATTTGGCATCCATTCCGCCATGCCCCTGTTCCAGGCCCGGCAGTGCTGCGACCACCTCATGGTAGTGCCGGCGGACATGAAAAAATATTCAGAAAATTCCCGGCGGATCATGGCCATCATATCACAGTTTACCCCTTTGGTGGAACCGGTGTCCATTGACGAAGCCTATGCAGATATTGCAGGATGCGAAACCCTGTTCGGACCGCCCTCGGCCATTGCCATGAAAATCAAACAGGCAATATTAACTGATCTGTCTCTGACCTGCTCCATTGGTATTGCACCGGTAAAATTTCTGGCCAAAATAGCCTCGGATATGAACAAACCGGATGGATTGACCCATATTTCGCAGGAACAGATGCCGCAGTTTATCCAGGATCTCCCCATCCGTAAAATCCCCGGTGTGGGCACCCGGGCCATGAAACAGATGGCCATATTGAACATTCATACCCTCGGGGATGTCCAGCGGTTTGATGCTGCGCTGTTAACCCATAAGTTTGGGAAATTCGGCCTCCGGCTTTTTCAGCTGTGCCGGGGCATTGATGATACCAGGGTACAGGCACAGGCCCTTCGCAAATCCATTTCCGGTGAAACCACCCTGGCAGCTGATATTTTTGATTTTCAGACCGCCAAAGAAGTGCTGCTGACACAGGCCCGGCGGGTGGGAAGGGATCTGAGAAAAAAAGGGCTGGTCTGCCGCAGCGTATCCATCAAAATCAAATTTTCTGATTTTACCCAGACCACCCGGAGCCGGAAAACAGATGAACACATCTGCTCTTCGGAGGCAATTTTCGGCATTGCATTATCCCTGTTCAAACAGGTGGTAATACAAAAGAAAATCCGTCTGCTGGGGGTGGGTGTTTCCCATCTGCAATCCAAAGATGCCCCGGTTCAGATGGAATTTCTCCAGCCCGCCGGCCATAAAATCAAAAGACAATGGGAATCAGTAGACCGGGCCGTGGACAGCATTTTTGAAAAATTCGGCCGGGACATGGTGGCACCGGCCGTATTACAACCCGCGTTTACAAAACCGGTGGGAAAAGGAGGCGGCATGACAGAAAAAACGTGTATAAAAGCGGTGATTTCAGGAAAGGTACAGGGGGTGTTCTTCCGCATGGAAACCCTGAAAGCCGCACAGAAAATCGGGGTCTCGGGATATGTCAGAAACCTGGCGGATGGATCGGTGGAAGCCGTGTTCCAGGGAACACCCGACCAGGTGGCCCGGATGGAAAAATGGTGTCACAAAGGTGCCCCCGCATCCCGGGTGGACCTGGTTTTTACCGAAAAAATACCGGTCATCCCTGATCGTCACAGTTTTGAAATCCGTTATTGATCCTGCTGCCCTCCTGATAGCCGATATCCGCCGCCGGCATTACCCAAACTATTCGGGGTAACTTTTTGGTAACTTTTCGGGGTCTGACCCCGAAAAGTTACCTTTTTTTCAGGCTGGTCTTCAAGGCAGCGGTGTGAATATCTGCCGCTACATGCACCGGGCTTTTGCCGTAAAGAGGATCCCATCCGGCCGGATTGGCTGAACAGAAAAACTGGACCTCCAGGCCGAAACGGGTCATGGCTTCTGCCAGGGGCAGGCCGGCAACTTTTTTTGCTGCCAGCCAGGTGGCACCGCAGGGCGCTCCCCGCTGCACCCGGATATCGGCAATGCGGTCATGATCCAGTTCCACCTGGATTTTCGGGGCCCCGAACAAGGTACCATACTCCCCAAGTCCTTTATACTCTGCCAGAGTGCAGCAGGTAGGGGGGCAGATGGCATTACCGGTGCATATTTTTTTTCCCGATGCCACCAGGGGAATTCCCAGCTTTTCACATAACCGGCTCAAATCTTCTGACAAATCCTGGTGTTTGAGATAATCCAGGACCAGATCCGCGTGAATGACTTCTGGCAGATAGGCTGAGGTATCATCCAAGACCTCCGGCAGGTCCGGTGCGATATCAAATATCTGTATCTGGAACTGCCGGTCACCAAACCGGTTGATCCCTTGTATCTTGGTATTTCCGGAGCCATTCTGTTGAAAAACCGCTATGGTCTGCATCATTTAAAACCCCAGATCCTCGTTCACCAGAATGATTTTGATCCGTTTTTTGACAAAGGATTTTTCCATAATGGTCCAGTAGTTGCAAATGCGGTCCGGGCTGGCACATTCCTGACAGATGCCGGTGGCAGCGCAGGGGGTTTTCTTGTCCAGGTTCATGGTGTTCACCGGCGCAGCATAGTTTTTTATCCGGAACATGGCATCTTCCAGATCCTGGCACAGCTTGTTTCTGCCGATGATGAGCAGCACATGTTTCGGACCCCACATCATGGCTGCCACCCGGTTGCCCATCATGTCCAGGTTTACCAGCTGGCCTGCTTCGGTCAGTGCATTGGTACCGGTGATGAACAGATCGGTCATCAGAGACTGCCGCCGTCTTTCCATCATATCTTCACCGGACAGACTCCTGTCAAAGGTATTGATAATATCAAGGTCTTTGTTTTCCATGAGGGCATGGAAAAGCCCGGTGGCCACAAAGGACATGGACCCGCCCCAGGAAACGCTCTTGATATCCAGGGCCGGTATGATCTGCTCTGTGGCAAGCGTTTTTGCGGCCCCGGCCGTATCTGCAATAAATACCTCAAAATTATTTTTCTCCAGATTTTCCTTTACTGCACTGAGTTTAAGATTCCAGTAATTATCAATGGGATGTTTCATGATACAATCCTTTCCTCGGGTTTGTGTGATTTGCTGATCACTGTCATATCACACTGATCACAATCATATCACAGACAGATGTTACATATGCATACACTTTCCAGACTATACCCGGCAAACCATTGCCTGGCAATGATTTTTTGTTTTCCAGTGCAGGGATACCTGCCTGTAAATTTTCCTGCAATAAAAAAAAAATCAGGCAAATGCCATTTTTTTTATTGACTTACGCCGATATTATTAATAATTGAGTGGAAAAGGATAAATCGAATTCAGCAAATAATACCGATTTTTACCCTCGACCTGGACGTTGCCTCCTTCTGAGCCGGCCTTTGAAAACAATATTGCTGATCTTCAGCAATTGCAGCATATACAGTACCAGCGCATGTAATTTTCCAACTGCTGTACAGTACACACAAGAGACACCTTAGTATATATAAAGCCAGGTTTAACACCACGGTAAAACCGTTTATCCAAAGGGCGGACAAAAGGAGGTGATACTTTTCTCATAACTTATTAAAATTATAGATTATTAGTCATAATCACAACCATAAAAAGGAGATGCCGCATGAGCAAAAAAGAAGTTGTCGAAACCACGGAAGCCCAGATCGCTGTCCACTGGAAAGAAGAAGAGTACTATTATCCTTCCCCCAAATTCATCGGCCAGGCAAACCTGACCGACCCGGACATCTTTGACCGGTTCAGTCTGGACAATTTTCCCGATTACTATACTGACTTTGCCGAAATGCTCACCTGGTATAAATACTGGGACCAGGTGCTGGATACCAGTGACGCTCCCTGCTTTAAATGGTTTAAGGGCGGCCTGATCAATGCCAGTTACAACTGTATTGACCGCCATTTAAAAAACAATAAAAACAAGACCGCCATCCATTTTGTTCCGGAACTCGAAGAAGAACGCATCGACCATATCACCTACCAGGAACTGTATGTCAGGGTCAATGAATTCGCCTCGCTGCTGCGCAATTTTGCCGGACTCAAACGCGGGGACCGGGTCACCATTCACATGCCCATGTCAGCCGAGCTGCCCATCACCATGCTGGCCTGCGCCAGGCTGGGGGTGATTCATTCGGTGGTGTTCGGCGGGTTCTCCGCATCCGCCTGCGCCGACCGCATCGTGGACTCCAACTCCCGGGTGCTCATCACCATGGATGCCTATTACCGGGCCGGCAAGCTGCTCAACCACAAACAGCATGCCGACGAAGCCGCCAGAATTTCCGAAAAACAGGGCCAGGTGGTGGATAAGGTCCTGGTGTGGCAGCGGTATCCGGGCAAATATTCCTCAGACACCCCCATGCAGGACGGCAGGGACGTGTTTGTGAATGAAGAGTTGAAAAACCATTATGGTGCCCGCATTGAACCGGAAAAAATGCTGTCTGAAGACCCCCTGTTTCTCATGTACACCAGCGGCACCACCGGCAAACCCAAAGGGTGCCAGCACGGCACCGGCGGATACCTGGCCTATGTCACAGCCATGTCCAAATATATCCAGGATATCCATCCGGAAGATGTCTACTGGTGTATGGCGGACATCGGGTGGATCACAGGTCATTCCTTTATCGTCTACGGACCTCTTGCCCTGTGTGCTTCCTCTGTAATATATGAAGGGGTTCCCACCTACCCGGATGCAGGCAGGTCCTGGCGCATCGCCCAGGAACTGGATGTCAATATCTTCCACACCGCCCCCACCGCCATCCGCGCTTTACGAAAACTGGGACCGGAAGAGCCGGCCAAATACACCTATCATTTCAAACACATGACCACCGTGGGTGAGCCCATAGAGCCCGAAGTATGGAAATGGTATGAAAGTGCCGTAGGCAAAGGCGAAGCCATCATCGTGGATACCTGGTGGCAGACGGAAACCGGTGGATTTTTATGTTCCACCGTGCCGGGCATCAAACCCATGAAACCGGGCAGTGCAGGTCCGGGTGTCCCCGGGATTCATCCCTTCATCTTGGATGATGAAAACAAGGAGATCACCCAGACCGGTATTGCCGGCAATATCTGCATCCGCAATCCCTGGCCCGGACAGTTCCAGACCATCTGGGGCGACCGCCAGCGCTTTGTAGACACCTATTTTGCCCCCATCTGCACAAATCCGGACAGCAAAGACTGGAAAGACTGGCCCTATCTGGCAGGGGATGCCGCCATGATGGCGGATGACGGGTATTTCAGGATCCTGGGACGGATCGATGATGTGATCAATGTATCGGGTCACCGCCTGGGCACCAAGGAGATCGAATCAGCGGCCCTGGTGGTGGAAGAGGTGGCGGAAGCAGCGGTGGTACCGGTGGCCCATGACATCAAAGGCAAGGAACCGGATCTGTACGTTGCCCTGAAAACCGGGGTCCAGCCGTCGGAAGAACTGGCAAAGAAAATATCCGATGCAATATGCGACCAGATCGGCAAAATCGCCAAACCCAGAAAAGTCTGGCTGGTGCCGGATATGCCCAAAACCCGGTCCGGCAAAATCATGCGCCGGGTCCTGGGTGCCATTTCCAACAGAGGAGATGTAGGGGATGTCATGACCCTGGCCAACCCGGAAGTGGTGGAAGAGATCAAAAACATGGTTCAAAAATAATGCTGCGCTGTTAATGTGAGGAGGAATTGCAATGTCCAATCTGTATGACCAGGCCCATGCACAATCCATCAAAGACCCGGAAGGATTCTGGGGACCCATTGCCGAAGAATGCCACTGGTATAAAAAATGGGACACGGTGCTGGATGACTCCAACAAGCCCTTTTACCGGTGGTTTGCCGGCGGGGAAACCAACACCTGTTACAACGCGGTGGACCTGCATGTGGAACAGGGAAGAGGAGACCAGGCAGCCATCATCTATGACAGCCCGGTGACAGACACCATTACCACCTATACCTACAATGACCTGAAAGACCAGGTATCACACTTTGCCGGTGCCCTGATGGAACGGGGGGTGACCAAAGGAGACCGGGTGATCATCTACATGCCCATGATTCCCCAGGCCGTGTTTGCGATGCTGGCCTGTGCCAGGATCGGGGCTATCCATTCGGTGGTGTTCGGCGGGTTTGCCGCCCATGAACTGGCCACCCGGATCAATGATGCCAAACCCAAAGTCATTGTATCTGCTTCCTGCGGCATCGAGATCAAGCGGATAATTGAATACAAACCGCTATTGGACAAGGCCATCGACCTGTCTGATGCAAAGCCTGATGCCTGTATCATCTTCCAGCGGCCCCAGGCGGCTGCCGACATGCAGGAAGGCAGGGATTATGACTGGGATGAGGTGCTGGACAATGCAGCCCCGGCGGATTGTGTGCCCGTGGCTGCCACAGATCCCCTGTATATCCTGTACACCTCCGGCACCACCGGCCAGCCCAAAGGCATTGTCAGAGACAACGGGGGCCATATGGTGGCCCTGAAATGGACCATGAACGCTATTTACAACGTCAACCAGGGGGATGTCTACTGGGCTGCCTCGGACATCGGCTGGGTGGTGGGGCATTCCTATATCGTGTATGCGCCGCTGTTCAAGGGCTGCACCACCATCCTCTATGAAGGAAAACCCGTGGGCACACCGGATGCCTCCGCTTTCTGGCGGGTCATCTCCCAGCATAAGGTAAAAACCATGTTCACAGCCCCCACCGCTTTCCGGGCCATCAAACAGCAGGACCCGGGCGCCAAATTGATGGCGGGCTTTGATCTGTCCCATTTTAAATACCTGTTTCTGGCCGGGGAGAGGACCGATCCAGACACCCTTTCCTGGGCGGAAAACAGCCTCAAAATTCCGGTGATCGATCACTGGTGGCAGACCGAGACCGGGTGGGCCATTGCGGCCAACTGTGTGGGACTGCACCAGTTTGAAGTCAAACCGGGGTCCCCCACAAAGGCGGCCCCGGGGTGGGATCTGGCCGTGCTGGATGAAGCGGGAAAACCGGTGGGTCCGGGGGGTATCGGCGCCATTGTGGCAAAACTGCCCCTGCCGCCGGGCACCCTGCCCACTTTGTGGCAGAATGATGACAGATACATTTCCGCTTATCTTGCAACATTCCCGGGATACTATGAAACCGCGGATGCCGGGTATATTGATGCGGACGGATATGTGTTTGTGATGGCCAGAACCGATGACATCATCAACGTGGCCGGTCACCGCCTGTCCACCGGCGCCATGGAAGAGGTGATCGCCGGCCATCCGGATGTGGCGGAATGCGCGGTCATGGGGGTGGAAGATGCCCTCAAGGGCCAGGTACCCCTGGGCATGGTGGTGCTCAATGCCGGGGTGGACCGGGACCATGATGAACTGATCAAAGAAGTGGTGCAGCGGGTCAGGGACACCATCGGTCCGGTGGCGGCCTTTAAAACCGCCGTGGTGGTCCAGCGGCTGCCCAAGACCCGGTCCGGTAAAATCCTGCGGGGCACCATGCGGTCCATTGCAGACAAAAAAGAGTATAAGGTACCTGCCACCATAGATGATGACACAATCCTGGATGAAATTACAGCATCTTTGGGAAAGATCGGATACGGAAAACAGGCATGAACCATGAAACCAATATATACCGCAATTGTAATGGAAAGGAGGTGGTGTGATATGCCCTGATTATCTTCATGATTCATGATAATCAACCATGATCCGATCAATTCTACAGTATGAGACAACAGGAGGAAACAAATTATGGATCCAAAAATATGGGTATGGATTTTTCTGGTACTATATATCATTTACTGCTTCTATATGGGCCTGAAGGGGTTTTTCTCTGAAAAAAAAGCCTCGGGCTACGCCATTGCAGGCCGGTCCATTCCGTTCATCGCGTTTTTGATGGCAGCCACTGCCGCCTCTTTTTCCGGGTGGACCTTTATCGGGCATCCCGGTCTGATCTGGAAGGCCGGACTGGTATATGCCTATGCATCCTTTTACGTACTCACCATTCCCATCACCGGGGCATTCTTCGCCAAACGCAACTGGCTGATGGGCAAGCGCTACGGGTTTATCACGCCGGGTGACATGTTCGCCTATTACTACAACAATGAGGCGGTCCGCTGGCTCACGGTTCTGGCCGCGTTTCTCTATTCCATTTTCTACTCCGGGCTCCAGCTCATTGCTGCTGCCAAACTGTTCTACTGGACAGCCGGCGTGCCCGAGACCGCGGGGTTGATTTTCATGGCCTTTATCGTCTGGTTCTATGTGGTCACCGGCGGTCTGAAAGCCTCCACCTGGGTGGGGGTGCTGCAGTTCTGCCTCCTGGTGGGCGGTATTGTCCTTCTGGGATTTTACACCATCACAAGTCCCCTTTTCGGCGGCTGGTCCGGGTTTGTTGCCTCCATGGGCGGTCTTGAAGACAAATACATGAAAGTACCGGGCCTGATTCACTTCGGCCTGGGCAGCGGCGGGTGGACCGCGGTGATGATCCTCACCTATATGTTCGCCCTCATGGGGATCCAGTCATCCCCTGCCTTTATTTTATGGAATTTCGGTATTCTTTCTCCCAAACCCCTGGCCTGGCAGCAGGTGTTCATGTCCACCTTTGTGGTGGGCCTGGCCCTGTTCTTTTTCACCGCGTTCCAGGGTGTCGGCGCAAGGATCCTGATGATGGCCGGAAACCTGGCACCCCAGGTGGACGGTGATGTGGTACCCATGCTCATGACCAAGTTCCTGCCCGGCCCGGTCCTGGGCCTGGTGTTCATGGGCGCCATTGCGGCCATCCATTCCACGGCAGCCCCCTACATCGGCACGGGCGGCACCATTATCCAGCGGGATGTGTGGTGGCGGTATGTGAAAAAACAGGGCGGTTCCCACTCCGAGCAGATCTGGACCAACCGGATCTTTGCCACCATACTGGCATGTGCCGCAGTGGTGGTGTCATTGACCTCCACTGATGCCATCGTTATGATCGGCGGATTTGCCACGGCATTCGGCACCATCATGTACCTGTGCCTTCTGGGGGTCCACTGGGGATTCAAATTTCCCAGTATCGGCGTTGTCCTGGGGCTGATCTGCGCCATTATCGCCTGTTTTCTCACCTACTATGTATGGCAGTATCCCTTGTCCATCCATACGGCAGGCTGGGGGATTTTTGTCGGGCTGGGCGTAGCATATCTGTGCCGTGGTCTTGGTATCAAAGACAATGAAGAAACCATTGCCCGGCAGAAAGAGGTCAGAGAATGGCTCAACTCTATTGACGGCCCCTCTGAAAAAGGCAAACGCTGGCGCGGTTACATGAAGATCGCCGTCCCGGTCTGGTATTTCATGGCCCTGGGACCCGGGGTTCTCATCGGCAACGATGCCATCTCCTTTGCCGGATTTCCGCACATCTGGTCCTGGCAGATCATCTGGTGGATCCTGGGGATCATCATGATGTGGGGGCTGTGCTTTAAAGCGGAAATGTCCACCACCTCTGCCGAACAGATCCGGCGGGCGGATGAGGAAACCATGGATGTCACCAAGGAAGCCGACGATTGATTTGACAACCTGGACCATTGATTCGACAACCTGAGAAACAAAGGAGAAATACCATGGCTTTGGAAGACAAATATCTCATTGCAACCATCATTTTCTGCGTGTTGTTCACAGCCTCATTCAGCTGGGGCTGGTGGGGATAATTTTCATCATTATCCATAATCTCTAATGCATCGGAAGCATTTTGGACAAAACCCTTTGTCTGGAATGCTTCCGTAATTTTGCGCCCATGACCTTAAGCCACCGTTTCTGGATATTCGCCCTGGCAGCTGCCGGCATCATACTGTTTGTTGTTGCAGGCACGGCAGCCTATATCTGGTTTGGTCTGACCCCTGAAAAGGCAGCTGCAGTGGCATCCATCTGTCAACAGCATGCCATTGTCCTTTTGTGTGTGTTTCTTGTTCTGTGTCTGATATTCTGGGCTGCATCAGATCTGGTGTACAGCAATTACATCAAACCGGTAAAAAAAATATCCGGTGAAGTGGCCATGATTTATGCATCCAACCCGTCTTTGCGTATTCCTGTGAACGGAAACCACGATATCCAGGCCCTGGCCAGATCCATCAACACCTTTGCCGATACGTTTGAAACCTTGAACAACACCATTGCCCGGCAGGTGGTGGACGCCCGAAAAGAAACCGAACAGGAAAGAAACCTGCTGGCTGCCATCATGGGAGAACTGCCCCAGGGAATTATCATCTGCAATATCAGCGGCCGGATCCTGCTGTACAATTCTCTGGCAAAAAAAATATTCACCCGGACCATGGATCTGAAAAAAACCGAACAATTCATGGGGCTTGGCCGGTCTATTTTTCACCTGCTGGACAAAGACCTTATCGCCCATGCCATGGAAGAGATTCAGGTACAGCTGGCCACCGGACAAAACAGTGCCGGATCTTTTTTTATCACCACGGTGTCCACCCATTGTCTGATCAGTGTGGAAACCATCCCCGTCCTGGACAGAAACAATTGCATGACCGGATTTATTCTGGCATTCCAGGACATATCCCAGGACATCAGCAAATATCAAACCATCCAGAAACATCTGGCCCGGTTTCACCAGTCTTTGGACGACAAAACCATCGGGGAAGAAAATTTTCACACCCTTTCAGACGCAATCCTGGACAGTTTTCTGTCCCGCCTGCCTTTGACCCGGCTGGATCCGGCACAATTTTTTTTCCAGGTCCAGAAGCTTACCGGCCATCTTCATGATATCCGGATCAATGTATACAACAGTGCACACAATGAACTGATCCTGGCAGACACCTATTCTCTGACCCGGGCATTCGTGTTTTTGTTTCAAACCCTGGCCGGTCTCACACACCGCACAGAGTTTGATCTGGCCGCATCAAAGAGCCATGACCGGATCAGGTGTGACATCACCTGGGAAGATGCCCCTTTGGAAATGGCGCAACTTGAAGCCATCCGGCAGATGCGTATCAACGCCCTGCCGGAATTTGAATCGGTTCTCACCCTCAACAACGCCCGGTTCGGTATCCTGGCTTCCCATGAAACCAAAAGTGCCCATATCACGGTGTCCATCAGGACGACCACTGCACCGGCCCTGCCGAAAAAACACCGGACACCTGTCATGGCCGGGTCCCGGCCGGAATTTTATGATTTTGACCTGTTCCGGACAAGAGCGCAAAATACAAATCTGCTGGACACCCGGTTAACCGACATCACCTATACCGTTTTTGACACGGAAACCACGGGGCTGAATCCGGATGGCGGAGATGAGATCATCTCCATGGGCGCTGTGAGGATCGTCAACAACCGCATCCTGTTCGAGGATGTCTTTGAGGAGCTGGTGGATCCCCGGCGGGATATTCCCATGGCATCCTACAGGATTCACGGGATCAACCATGAGATGGTGGCGGAAAAAGACCCCATTGAAAAAGTGCTGCCCAGGTTCCGCCAGTTTGTGGCTGACACGGTTCTGGTGGGCCACAATATCGCCTTTGACATGAAGATGATCGCGCGCAAGGAAAAAACAACCCGGATCCGGTTCCCCAACCCCATACTGGACACCCTTTTGCTGTCGGCTGTTCTGCATCCGGTCCATGAACAGCATGACCTGGAAAATATTGCCAGACGTCTGGGCATCAATATCATCGGACGTCATACCGCTTTGGGAGATGCCATCTCCACGGCCCAGATTTTCATAAAATTGATCCCCATCCTGAACAGCAACGGGATTCTGACCCTGGGGGATGCCATTGCCGTATCAAAAAAATCCTACTATGCCCGATTAAAATATTGATTAACCAGTACAACAAATGGTAGGGCTGAGTACATGATCAAAAAACCGGCTACCCCCAAATTGGAGACATGTTCATGAAAAAACCATGGCTGACCTTTGCAGGCCTGTGTTCCGTTGTTCTGGCCATTGTGCTTTTATCTGTGATTTTCGGCAGCTACACCAGCATGCTGCGGTCTAAAAACCGGATCAATACCGGTAAAAATCTGCTGGTCCAGGACTGCCGAAACCAGCTGGACCTGGTGCCGAAACTGGTATCCCTGGCGCCAAAAACCTTTTCCGACGAGACGGTTTCCCGAATAAATGATACGGCACAACAGCTCGGGGAGATCCTGGATTCCTTCCGGGCCACTGAAGCGCCCCTTGACCCGGACCTTGTGGCGGCCTTTGAAAACACACAGGCCAGGCTTGCAAAGGACATGGATGTATTAACGGCAGCCATAGGAAAAGATCATTCGTTGTCCAAAGAGATGTATGAACTCTACCTGAAAACCATTTATTCCGCCAAACGCTACAACAAGGAAGCCCTCTATTTTTCCACCAGAAAGACCGTGTTCCCCGGTTTATTCACCGCCAGGTGGTTCCATCTGGATGAGCTGAACTTTCCCCGCATTGATCTGGATTGTTTTCATCCATGGGGTTTGAAATGAAATCCGACCAGTCTCTTCTGACTTTTTTCAACCAGCCGGTATCCGCCATCTTCCGGCCCAATATCGCCACCTGCCCCATGGACACACCGGTGCACAAGGCAGCACAAAAGATGAGCCGCCACAATGCCAGCGCCATCCTGGTCAAAGATGCGGCCCGGAAGATCACGGGCATTGTCACGGATGCGGATCTCAGAGAAAAAGTGCTGGCAAAAAACCAATCTGGAAACACCCCGGTGTCAGCAGTGATGTCATCTCCGGTGATCACCATTTCAGCAGACTGCCAGGTATTTGAAGCATTTTTAACCATGATAGGCAAAGACAAGCGGCACCTGGCGGTTTGCGGAAAATCCGGTGATATTTCCGGCATCATCACGGAAAAAGATCTGATCTCAGCCCAGACCCGGTCCACTTTTTTACTGCTCAAATCGGTCACATCCGCCAACGACATGGCTGATCTTGAAAACATCCATGCAAAGCTGTGCCGCATGCTTTTGGATCCCATCAGCAACGGGGTGAATCCGGACGTCATCACCCGGTTGATCACCACCTTTTCCGATGCCATCCTGGAAAAGATCATGGCCTTTTCCCTTGCAGAAACCGGACCGCCCCCCTGTGCATTCGTGTTTTTGACCATGGGATCGGAAGGCAGAGAAGAACAGACCCTGGTATCGGACCAGGACAATGCCATTGTGTATGCAGATCCCGCATCTGAAGCAGAAGCCGCTGCCGCCGAGACCTATTTCGCCCATCTTGCCGGCCTTGTCTGCTCCCGGCTGGATATGGCCGGATACCGGTTCTGCGACGGGAACAACATGGCCCAGAACCCCAAATGGTGCCAGCCCCTGTCTGTCTGGAAACAGTATTTTCACACCTGGATCCGCAAGGCCAAGCCCGAAGATCTGCTGTATTCCAGCATTTTTTTTGATTTCAAAGGCACTTACGGGGATTTGTCTCTTTCCCGGCAGCTGAAAACCTATCTGTTTGAAGCCATATCAGGCTGGTCCGGATTTTTGCGGAACATGACGGAAAATGCGTTGTATTTCCGGCCTCCCATCGGGTTGTTCGGAAAACTGCGGGTGGAGTCGGAAGGAAAGCACAAAGATGCCTTTGACATCAAATATGCCATGCTGCCCATCATTGATGTCACCCGGGTCTATGCCCTGAAATTTGCTGTTTCCCAGACCAACACCCTGCAACGGCTGTTCCGGCTGTATACCAAACATGCCATCACCGCCAAGGAACACCACAACATCGTCCAGTCCTATAATTTTTTAATGACACTGCGGTTCCGGCGCCAGATCACCAACATCATGGACGAAGGCACCGAACCGGACAATTATATCAACCCGGACAACCTGTCCCATCTGGACCGGCACATGCTCAAGGAAATTTTCAAAACCATTGAAAATTTTCAGCAGAAACTGAATATGGAATTCACCGGAGTGGTGTGATTATTCTTACAGCCTGAACTCTTTTTTACACAGATCACAGGAAATGGTGGCCAGCATCTGCCGGCAGTGAACGCACTTTTCCATCAGATACCGCTCTTTGCCCTGTTTTTTACTGCAATGGGGGCATGTCCAGTCTTTTTTGGTGGGAAGTATCCTGGCACAGTGGGGGCACTTGATGGGAAATTTTCTGAATACCAGAAACATCAGCCCCGAGATGATGAAAAACGGCCCCATCAGCTTGAACTGAATCGTTTCGGAAAACCGGCTGAAATCCGATGAACTGGACAAAATGACAAACAGAAGAAATGCAATGGATGAAACAGCCAGAAACTTGAACCGGTAATGAAAAAATGCGCAGGGCAAATGTTTTTCTGCCAACTGTTTTTCTGCCAACTGTTTTTTTTCCATGGAGTCACTCCTTGTCTTTATCACCATAATACAATCGGGGCAAAAGCCGGTTTTCCAGATCCCGGCGCTGCTGCTCAAACGCTTCAGGTGTATCAACCGGGTCCAGCACAACCTCAGGGCCAAAGGTGATACATACCCGGGAAAACGGCCTGGGCAGCATGAACCGGTCCCAGGAATGAAAGAACCAGGCGTTGTCTGCCGTCACCGTAAACGGCACCACCCTGGCACCCGCGGCATGGGCCATGCGGATGATTCCGGGTTTTATTTTCCCCATGGGGCCCCTGGGACCGTCCAGGATATGGGCTCCGAATCCGTACGCTTTTAGATGGGCGATCATGGCATGCATGGCTTCTTTACCCCCCTTAGAAGAAGACCCCCGCGGGGTATGCCACCCCACCCGGTTGGCCACCCCGGATATGAGGTCTCCGTCATGGCTTCGGGAAATCATCAACCCGGGATTATACCCGGCATAGGTCTTGAAATGGTCTATGGCGGCAAAGAACTGCTGGTGCCAGGTGCACAGCAGCACAGGAATACCCTGATCCAGAAGTTTTTTCCAGCAGTCCTCATTTTCAACCCGAAGCCGCAGGGTTCTGCTGTACCACTGCACCAGGTAAAAAGCAAACCAGATAAACGGCCGGGTGTAAATCACAAATTTCAATCGTTTGAACATCAATACCCTCCTCCAGGCAATCAGGGCCATATTTTAGCAGATATGCCGAACAAAACAAGCATATCTTCAAATCATGGAAAGCTATGGCATCTGGATGTCTCCCTGTTTTGGGTTTTCAGGGGCGCCGGGGACCTCAATCGTAAAACAGCTGCCTTTTCCGGGTGTGCTCTCAATCTCAAATGTCCCGCCCATCAGGGTAATGCGTTTCTGGATGCTGAACAGACCCAATCCTTTATCGCTGTCATTTTGTCCGTGGCTGCCGGTATTGAACCCAACGCCTTTGTCCCTGACACTGACCTTAAGACCGGATCCTGCGGCGGACTGCAAAAAGACCTTTGCACTGGAAACACCGGCATGTTTGACAGCATTGAACAACAGTTCGCGCAAAGATTCAAACACCAGAACATTCATTGTTTCATTGAGTGCAGCATGATGTTCAATACAAAGATCCACTGTAAAATCATACTTGTCCTGCATCCACTGCTGCAGCCACTTCAGTCCGGCCTGGAGCCCGTTCCTGTGGAGAACAGGCGGACTCAGGTCTGCACTCAGGGACCGGGACATCTGGATGCATTCCCCCATAATGGATTCAATCTTGTCAAATTTGCTCTTATGTGCCCCCCGATCCAGTTGCCTTCCAATGGCGCTGGTTTGAAATTTTGCAGCGACAATATGCTGTTGAAGACCATCATGAAGAACCCTGGCCAGACGTCTGCGCTCTCTTTGTTCAACCATGGTAAGTTCGGCGGTCAGAGCCCTGAGCTGTTCTGCCCGGTCAGTGAGGCTCTGGTTTGCTTTTTTCAGCATATCTTCGGTTTGACTGCGCCGAATAATTTCAGACTCCAGTGAGGTTACCGTCTGAACCAGCGTATTGGTTCTTTCCCGGACTTTATCTTCAAGAACAAGATTCGCCTGCTGTAATTCAGACCGTGTCTGCACACGGTAAATGGCTTGTGCCACATAATCGCTGAACGTTTTGATCACTGCCATATCATCAGATGTGAAGGAAGATCTGGTGTCTGAACCAAAAACAAGCATGCCGATCAGATGGTTTTCAACCATCAGCACCCGGCAGCAGCAGCCCTGGAACCCGCAGGACTGCACAAATCGCTGCAGCCGTTCGGATGTTTTACCGATTGTTTCGGTATACGCACGGTCGGCAGTTTCAGTGCCACTGCCATCTGAGGCGGTATGAAGTTTCAGATGGCGGAAACCGTTGATCTTGTCCTGCTTCATACCGGCAGAAGATTCCAGGATGAGCCGATTTTCAGAACTGTCAGCGGTAAAATACAAAAACATCCGGCTGTCCAGATGGGCCATCACTTTCCGGCACAATGGGTCAATGAGATTCCGGGGATTATCTGAAGCCAGTAACTGGCCGGATGTATCCGCCAGCAGCCTGAAACGGGACTCACTTTTTTCCAGTGCCGTCTGGATCGCTTTTCTGTCGGTAATATCCTCAAAAATAGTGGCAAACTGGTTTGGGAACGGTGAATAGGCACTGATGGAAAACCATTTTTTCAAGAATTCAGAATAATTTTCGAACTGGACAGGCTTTCCTGTGGCTGCTACCTTTCCATACACCCCGATCCAGTCTGCAGGGTCTTTTTCAATGCCGGGGATAACCTGTGAAGCAGGTTTGTCAATCATGTTTTTCAATCCTGTCAATCTTTCAAAAGCCTGATTGACCTCCAGAAACACATAATCTTCGGGTCTGCCGTCAGGACCATACACCATCCGGTGGTTGGCAAAGCCATCAATCATGTTGTCAAACAAGGATTTATACCGTTTCCTGCTCAGATACAGATTTCGGTAAAACAATTCATACGGTTTTGTCAACCCTGTCTGGATAAAAGCCCTGTATACACAATAAAACGCAATCACTTTACAATAATGCCCCAGCAGGTTGGCCGGTCCGTAAACACTGACATATGTCGTAAATGCCAGTTCCGATACAATTGTCATCACCAGGGATGCCAGTATCCATTTCAATATGGTTCGGTTAAAGTGTCTTCGGCGTTTTACAGTAATAACGCCGGCACAAAACAGAATCAGGCATATCAGATATTCACTGACAATTTTAAACCGGGTCAGTCCACCGCCGGTTTCCATAAAGCAGTCCGGAAAATTTTGCCAGTAGAAAATGGATATCAGCAAAAAAAGCGTCACCAAACTGTAAACCCACATGATGTGGTATGCCTGAATGCGCCGATGGATCAGCAGAGGGGCTGCCAGCAGTGTCAGGCTCTGCATATAGCGAGCGGCAATCCAGAGCTGCGTTGATGTATTGGCGGTGTATCCGGAAAAAACCCCCATGCCTTTGTAGGAAAAGGTGTGGGCAAGATCCAGCAGACTGATGAACAAAAAAGCAATGCCGACGATCAACAGGTATTGATTGTCCAGCATCCGCCGGGAATGCCATACCACCATGAACACACCACAGCCGATTACGATGGAAAACAGCTCGGCCATGCTGTGAAAAACCAGAAAATTGTAAAGATAAGCGGTATACAGTATGATCAATACAGCCAGAGCCAAACCTGCATTATACAGTTTTTTCAAAAAACATCCTTTATACATACTGTGTAAAAATATCTGTTTCAGCATATTTTTATCTGCTCATTCCTGAATACAAACAGGTTGTAATCTGCTGGTCAGATTACATTGTAAAGCGGGCCACCCCGGCAGGCCATCTGATCCACCCGGCGGGATACTTCAGGGTCCGGTTCCAGGGGGGCCGCATGAAAGGGTTTGATTCTGGCATCGATGATCAGGGGAGCTTCGCACCCCCAGTGTTTGAACACCGTCTTTTCCTTAATCCCATAAATATCATGGGACGGATTGGACCGCAAAAATGTCACCCACAAAAAATTGGCAAAGGTTGCCGCGCAAAACGGTGCATCATCGACCACCACCAAAAGGGCCAGACCGGTCAGGTCACAGGCATTTTGCAGCCGGGTTTTCAACTGGTTGATCTGCTGTCTTGCCCGGGTATAGGAGGTGAAAACCGGTCCCTGGACCACAGCCATACCCGGGCCGGCCATCATGGCAGAAGAAAAATCATCCGGCACTGAAAATGTGGCAGGCAGGGTTCCTTGAAGCTGCCGCTTCACAGAGCCTGCCGCAGCCAGGACCAGTTTGGAGCCCTGATTGATCTGCCGGCCGGAATAATCCAGGGTATCCATGGTGGTGCGGGTAAAAAAGTGCAGGTCCCGGGAAAAATCTGTGCGTGCCAGGACATGGACAAAAAAGGTTTTTTCATCATGCACATCCAGATCCGGGCAGTCTTCATGGGCTGCCAGTATCAGGTATTTGGCAAGAGACAGCTGGCCGGTGCCCAAAATGGCGCTGGCATGGGTGAGCAGTTCCCGGGGCATGGGTTCTTCATAGGGCAGGTATCTTTCTCTGGCCTTGGCCAGCAGCAGCGGATGCACCCCTGCCGCATCCACCGCATTGACGGCGGTGACACCGGGTATGGTGTTGGCAACGGCATTGCGGGTGATCTCATGGATAAGCCGGCCGAAGTTGCTGTCCTCCTGTGGCGGGCGGCCCACCACGGTAAACGGAAAAATCGCCCCGGCCCTGTGCCACACCGATGCCACCTTTATATACGGAAATGCATGGGTATCGGAATAATACCCCAGATGGTCCCCGAACGGGCCTTCGGGTTTTGTCCGGTGGGGTACCACCCATCCTGTGATGCAAAAATCCGCATCCCCTGACAGAATAAACCCGTTGTGCCGGGCATACCGAAAATTTCGTCCGCCTAAGGCCCCGGCAAAGGCGATTTCCGGCACCCCTTCCGGCAGGGGCATGACCGCGGCCAGGGCATGGGCCGGTGGGCCGCCGATGAAAATAGAGACTTTCAGGGGCTGGTTTGCTGCCAGGGCTTTCTGGTGATGGATACTGATTCCCCGGTGCAGCTGATAATGCAGTCCCACTTCCTGGCTGGGTTTGTACTGGTTGCCCGACAGCTGAATTCTGTACATGCCCAGGTTGGACTGCAAAACGGAATCGGTGTCCGGATCCCGGGAAAACACCTGGGGCAGCAGTACAAATGCTCCCCCGTCCCGGGGCCAGCAGGTAATCAACGGCAGCTGGTCAATACGGGTGGTATGGGCCATCACCTCCGGCCTGTGACGTGACACCGGCAGTGCGTGCAACAGGGCACAGGCCGCTTTTACCATCCGACCCGGAGATTTTACGGCCTGCATGGGCGCAAATTTCATGTCCACCAGGGATTTGACCTGTTCCAGTTCCGGTTCAAAAATTTTTAGCGTGCGGCCCCAGGTGCCGTAAAGATTGGACAGGGCCGAAAATTTTGTATTTTTTACCTTTTCAAACAACAGGGCCGGCCCCCTTGCATCAAACACCCGCCGGGTGATTTCAGCCATCTCCAGGTGCGGGTCAACCAAATCTGTAATACGGACCAGCTCTCCTTTGTCCTCTAGAAACTGCACACATTGGCCAAGGCTGGAAAATTTCATAACACCATACGCTCCCGGGAGCCAAAGCCTTTGCGGTTGTCCATGTAACAGACCAGATCCGGTTCAAACATATACAGGCGGGCATGGAAAACGGTTTCAAAAAACCCAAAGATATCTGTACCGGAAACAGAAATGCCAAATTGCCGGGCATAGGCCAGTGCAGCAGCTGCGGCCTGTCTTTTGCTGCCCGGTTCCAGGATATGCCCGCCCATCTGAAGGCCCTCCAGGTTTTCAACCATATCATGGGTGCGGAAAATGGATGCGGAACAGGCCTGATTGTTTCCATCCCTGATATGCCGGGAATCCGGGCTGGAAAAAAAATAAAATTTTTTGTCTTTAAAAAGATAATACACCGGTGCAGACCAGGGGCGGCTTTCTTTGGCCGTGGCCAGGGTCATGACCCGGACATGTGAAATCAGGTCCAGGCAGGTGCCCGGCCACTGGCTACTGGGCATATCCCCATTCCTTCAAGCGCTTGACTGCATACTGGGAATACTGGTTGGACTGGTAATTGATCATTTTCAGATAAGCGGTATAATCATTGGCTGCCGGCCGCTGTCTGCCCATCTTGTCCCGGGAATACCCTTTGTAAAAGGTCAGCTGGGGATTTCCCGGCAACAGCTGATCACACCTGGTAAAATTGTCCAGTGCCCGGGAAAATTGTCCGGCCCCAACATGGGCCAGGCCTGCCATATAATGGCCCTGGGGTTCTTCCGGGTACAGCTGGGTGGCAGCAGTGGCATAAGAGGCTGCCTCTGTGTCTTTTTCCTGGATGAGCAGGCATCTGGCCATGAGCACATGGGCTGCATAATCATCTTTTGCCTGATGAATGGCGGATGCAAACGCGGTCCTGGCCTTGTCATAGTTTTCCTGTGCCAGATATTTTTCCCCTTCCTGCATGGCCAGGATGGCTTTTTTTCTGCCCCGCAGCCCAGCAGTATGATCCATGTACCGCTCCTTGTACAAAGGACTGTTTCTGGTAACAGCATATGGTCCCTGGTCCCGCTGGACGGCTGCTGCCAGGCGTTCGTCGCTCATGGGGTGGGTGGAAAACAGCATCTGGGCCGATGTGGGCTGCTGTTTGTTCAGGGCATTGAGCATCTCCATGAGACCCACAAACCCTTTGGATCCATAACCGGCACCCACCATGTATTCATGGCCCAGAAAATCCGCCTCCCGTTCATTTTCCCGGCTGTATCTGGCCAGATACAGGCCCTGGCCCAGGGCACCCAGCTGCTGGGTCAGATTGCCCAGCCCTTTTGCCTGGGAATCCGCCAGGATGGCCAATCCACCAACCACCAGAGAAGACAACTGGCTTTTGGACACCTGTTCAGCCGTATGCCTGGCATTGACATGGCCCAGTTCATGGCCCAGCAGTGCTGCCAGTTCCGCCTCATTGTCCAGGCTCAGCAAAATTCCCCGGGTAACGGCAATGGACCCGCCGGGAAAGGCATAGGCATTGATATAGGTGGCATTGACGCATTGAAAATTATAGGGCATATCCGGGCGGTGCACATGGGGCACAAGATCGTTGCCCACCTGGTTGATATACTGGTTCAACGCCTGGTCCTGGGTGATCCCGAAATCCGATGAGAACTGGAACGGCGACTGCTGACGGTCAATGGCGATCTCCTGGCCCTGCGACAGCATCATCAGCTGGCTTCTGCCTGTAACCGGATCCGTTGCACAGCCATAAACCTGGAGCAGACCAGCGGCAGACACCATGGCGGACACACGTAAAAACTGCCGCCGGGTCAACACCCGGTCGACAGGCACCTGACATTTTTCATCATGCATTTTTGTTTTCCTTTGCAGCTTGTCCATGGATTTTCACGAACGGACCTTAACAAACATCCCGATAACAAGGAACAAGGTTCCCAGTCCCAGGACAAACCCGTAAAACGGCAGTTCAAATACCAGGAAATACAACACATTTTCCACCACTTCCAGGGGAATGAGTTCTACCACACCATCAGCATAATTTCCCAGAATCCGGGAAAGGGTCAGGTCCACCCAGAAATTATCCGCCTGCATAAACCTGGAAATCCCGCTGAACAGCCAAACAAAAAAGGCACCCAACAAACACCATATCCCTATTCTGGTCCACATAATTATATTTCCTGTTTTTTTTGTGTCTTGATCATCTTAGTATTGTCCGTACTTTGTTCCAAAGATCACCAAGGTTTTGGTTTCCGATTTTTGTTACAGCAAGTATATTCGTACCCCCCTGCCGCGTCAAGTCAAAGAGGCGTAAACCTGTCTTTCTTTGTCAAAAGTATCAAAGGTTTGGACTTGAAAGCCTTTCTTTGCTTTGGTATACACCCGATGGTAAAAAACCTGCTCTTTTCTTTGCCGGATGGTTGTGGTACATCCGAACAATCATGACCATATCCACTTCCATATTCAAAAAGATCGGCATTGCCTCTTTTATCATGATGGCCTCCGTGTTTGCCAGCCGCATCATCGGTCTTGTGCGGGAAATGGCCATTGCCTGGGCAGGCGGTGCCAACGCTGCGGTGGATGCCTACCAGATCGCCTTTGCCCTGCCTGAAATCCTCAACCATGTAGTGGCCAGCGGGTTTTTATCCATCACCTTTATTCCCATTCTGGCCCGGTATATATCCCGGGGCAAAGATCAGGAAGGGTATGCGGTATTTTCCCTGATTTTCAACGGGTTCGGCCTGATACTGGCTGCAGGCATTGCCGGTGCCATGATCTGGACCCCTTTTTTTGTGGGCATTCTGGCGCCCGGGATCCAGGATGCCGCCACATTCGATCTGGCGGTGCGCATGACCCGGATCATTTTGCCGGCCCAGTTTTTCTTTTTTGCCGGGGGGTTGTTCATGGCAGTGCAGTTTACCAAAGAAAAATTTTTCATCCCTGCCCTGGCCCCTTTGATCTATAACCTGGGCATCATCTGCGGCGGAATATTTTTATACCCGTATCTGGGCATGGAAGGCTTTGCCTGGGGGGTGCTGGGAGGAGCCTTTGCCGGCAATTTTGTGTTACAGTGGATCGGGGCGAAAAAACAGGGGCTTTGCCATCAATGGATCATCAATTTTTTCCACCCGGATTTCAAGCGCTATATCCTGATCACCCTGCCCTTTATGGTGGGGCTCACCATCACCTTTTCCACGGAAATTCTGATGAAGTTTTTCGGATCATTTCTGGAACCCGGCCATATTGCCGCCATGAACTATGCCCTGCGGATAATGTTCATCCTGGTGGGTTTTTTCGGCCAGGCCATCGGCATGGCATCCTATCCTTTCATGGCACAGGTTGCCGTTACCGGTGACATGGACCGGCTCAACGAGATCATCAACCAGACCCTGAAATTCATCTTTCTGGTGATCCCGTTTTCCATTCTCTTTATTATCCTGCGCCATGAGATTGTATTGATTTTGTTCCAGCGGGGCGAATTTGATGCCGCTGCCACCCGGGTCACCGCCGGCATCCTGCCCTTTTTCATGGCCGGGGCCTTTGCCTTTTCCGCCCAGACCATTGTGGCCAGAGGGTTCTACGCCCTTGAAAACACCCTGTTCCCGGCCCTGGTATCCACTGTCTGCATGCTGGCCGGGCTGCCGGTTGTTTATCTGTGCATGCAGGCTTTGGGTGCAAAAGGCGTGGCTCTGGGCCTGAGTCTGACCGTAGTCTTTTCCACCTTTGCCTTGTTTGAATCCTGGAATAAAAGAACCGGAAACCCGGGCAAAGGAAGGGTCTATCTTTTTCTGGTCAAACTGATCTTTGCCAGCCTGTGTCTCGGGGCTGTGCTGTTTGCCGCCCGCCAGGGACTGGCACACATGGTGCAGCCTGTGGATATGGGTCCAGCCCTGCTGATTTGCGTCGCAACCGGGCTTTTGTTCACCATTTTAATGCCGGCAGCCGGCATGGTGCTGGGGATCCCTGAAATCATGACCCTGTACAAAAAAATACTGGGGAGGATATTGCCATGGGAAAAGAAAAACTTCGGCAGATAACTGCCGCCACCAAAGAAAAAATACAGATCATTGCCGCCCGACTCTGCCGGGCCAAACATGTCATCGTGTTCACCGGGGCGGGTATTTCCACGGAAAGCGGTATCCCGGATTATCGAAGCCAGGGCGGGTTGTGGGACAAATTCACACCCGTGTATTTTGATGAATTCATGTCCAGTGAATCCGCCCGGATCCGCTACTGGGAACAGCGAATGGACATGGAAAAAAAACTGAAGCATGCCAAACCCAACCGTGGACACAAGAGCATTGCCAGACTCCACGACCTAGGGTGCCTCACCGCCGTCATCACCCAGAACATTGACGGGCTGCACCAGGCATCGGGTATACCGGATGACAAAATCATCGAGCTGCACGGCAACACCAGACGGGTCAGGTGTATGACATGCAGCCGCATCATTGCCTGGGAAACAGCTGAAAAGCTTGTTCTGGCCGGCAGCAAAGCGCCCCTGTGCGACTGCGGGGGATATTTCAAGCCGGACACCATCTCCTTTGGTCAGGCCATGCCCCAACAGGCCACCCGCAGAGCAGCTCAGCTGTCTTCCCGGTGCGATGTGTTCCTGGTGGTGGGCTCCACCCTCCTGGTCCAGCCCGCCGCACTGATGCCAGGCTATGCCAGGGACGGGGGTGCTTTTCTGGCCATCATCAACCTGTCCCCCACCCCCTATGATGACCTGTGCCAGGTGCTGATCCAGGAAAAGGCCGGCCCGGTATTGTCTGACATCGCTGATCAGGTGGAAACCAATTCACCACCCATATAAAACCATTGCATACAGGATCGCAGACGGAGATATTTTTGGGCAGGCAAGCCGTTGTACACCATGGAAGATATTTTGGTTGAGGTGGCGTAGCAACCGGATTGACCCGGCTACCAGGACACCGGTACCCGGACCTGGCTGCCGGCCTTGTTTTTGAACACCAGAAACCGGTTTTCCCGGCCGAACCGGTACAGATCCCGGGTGACCCGCACATCCTGGGTGCAGTATTCGATAATCTTGTCCAGTTTTCCCTGCTGCCACCATTGCAGGGCCATAAGGCCGTCCGCGCTTTTTTTGGTTCCCAGGGTATTTTGGGCCAGATGGTCCAGAGACAGCCGGTATCCCAATGTTTCATGGATTTTCACCAGCATGTCCAGGGTGGGCAGGCCGTAAAAATCAAAATCGCACAACCCGGCCAGCACCTTGTAGTCAAAACCGATAAGGTTGAACCCCACCACCAGATCCAGCCGGGACAGGTGACGGCACATTTCTTCCACCTGGTCCTGGGAATAATCATGAAATTGTCCGGACTTGGAATCATAGAGCACGGCACAGCTGACCCCCATTTTTTCGGCCCGGTTCCACCCCCCTACTTCTGCGGCGGACCGCCGGGTTTCAATGTCCAGGACCCCATACCGCAGGCAAGGATTCTTCGGGGGTTCAGCCGTAAAGGATCTGTTTTGCGACACTTGCGACATAAAGGGAGTTCGGGTTTCCCTGACCTGAATGTACGGGTTGTCACAGGTTTTTTCATGGCTCCCGGATGCAGGGGCCAGGGATTGTTCCGCCTGTGGTCTGGCCGCATCCGGTATGTCAAAAACAGGGACACCAAAATTGCCGGATACGGGTGCGAGAATCTGCTCCAGGATCTGCAAGGCGGCATGCTTGTCAACGGGCCGGTTGCCGGACCCGCATTTGGGGGAATGCACACAGGCCGGGCACCCGGTATCGCAGCGGCACGATACAATCGCCTCCAGGGTCTGCCTGACAAAAACATCCGCCTTTTCAAAGGCCTGGCGGCACAGCCCCAGCCCCCCGGGAATCCCGTCATACACAAACACCGCCGGTGCCTGCACCTGGTCATGAAAAGGGGTGGAAATACCGCCCAGATCATTTCTGTCGGTCATGACCAGCAGCGGCATAATGCCGATGGCGGCATGCTCCATGGCATGGATACCACCCATGAAATGCAGCCGGTCCGATTCGATGCGGTCCCTGACCCGGTCCGGGATCTGTATCCACATCCCCTGGGTATCAAACGCCAGCCGGGGCAGGTCAAGGGGCACCATGCCGATGGACCTGCCCGTGGCCACCAGTTTTCGGTCAAAGCCTGTGACCTGTTCAGTGATACGCAGATGACCGAATCCCACCCGGGTGCTGCCAACTGTCTTTTGGTCCAGCAGGGTGATAATCCGGGTGGATTTTGAGGACCTGGCCCGGGTATAGTAGTTCACCTCTTTGGCAACGGCTTCTACACTGCCCTTGACATGGTCGAACCGGGTCACCACATAGGATCTGCCCTGGTGCAGGTACACGGCCCCGTCATGGGTATCGAAATAGGCCCGGTGCAGGTCGATCTCCCCTAAGCTCTGGCGGGTGTTTTCCAGAAAAATGGGGATGGTTCGGCCGGTGCCCCGCAGGTTCACCTCTCTGTGGGGGGATTTTCTGGCGGCATACCAGATCTCTTTGTCATTGCTGCGCAACAGCCGTCCGGACCTTTCCAGATCCCCTATCGCTGCTGCAATGGTTTTTCCTGAAAAGGTTTGTGGTTTCAGTCCGGATGTTTCCAGCACATTTTTCCGGGGGACCTTTTGGGGGGACCCGGGGTAGGCTGCATCACTTTCTTCCAGAAATGGTTCTCCCAGTTTGAGGGTGAGTTCCGCAGCGGCGCATTCCAGGTGGGCCTTGCAGATCATGGGATTGTCAGGGTTGATGAGCGCAGTTTCCGGGGGCATGTCAAAAAACACATCCGGGTGGTTGATAAAATACTGGTCCAGGGCATCTTCATGGGCGATGAGCACCAGGGCCGAGGGCTTGCCGTCCCGCCCCACCCGGCCGGCCCGCTGCCAGGTGGACATGATGGTGCCGGGATACCCCACCAGGATGCACAAATCCAGGTTTCCGATATCGATGCCCAGTTCCAGGGCCGAGGTGGACACCACACACAGCAGGTCCCCGGATGCCAGCTTTTTTTCAATAACCCTGCGTTCTTCGGGCAGAAATCCAGCCCGGTAGGCGCTGATCCGGTCCCGAAATTTTTTTGCCCGCCGGGATGCCCAGATGGCAATCAGTTCGGTAATTTTCCGGGATTGTGTATATACAATTATCCGCAGATTTCGGTGGATTGCAGCATGGATCAAGGCAATAGCGGTCCGGGCCGCCCCTTCCAGTCCCCGCATGAGCAGCACATCCTTTTTCCCGGCCGGTGCCCCGGCCTTATCCACCACTTCCACATCCAGAGTGGTGAGACGATGGCACAGGTCGGCGGGATTGGCAATAGTGGCGGAACAGAACACAAACACCGGACTGGCGCCATAGAGGCGGCAGATGCGCAGCAGCCGCCGGAACACCCAGGCCATGTTGGAGCCCATCACCCCCCGGAAAGTGTGCACCTCGTCAATAACCACATGGGTGAGATGCCGAAAATAATCTTCCCAGAGATGGTGATGGGCCAGCATGGCCAGATGGAGCATCTCCGGATTGGTGAGCAAAACATGGGGCGGATCCCTGCGGATTTTGGCCTTATGATGGGCTGACACATCCCCGTCATACACCGCGGCCCGCAGGCCAGGCAGGTTCGGGTTCAGGGCATTGGCCCCGGCGATCAGGTCCTGCACCGTGTCCAGCTGATCCCTGGCCAAAGCTTTCAAGGGAAACAGGTACAACGCTTTGGATGCGGGATCAGACAACAGCTGGTCCACCACCGGCAGATTGTACACCAGGCTTTTGCCCGATGCGGTGGGGGTTGCGATCACGGTGTGGGTACGGGCAAGGATCTTGTCCATGGCTTGTTTCTGGTGGATAAACAGCCGGGTGATGCCCAGGTTTTCCATCAACGGGGTCAGGTCATTGATAAAATTGGGCAGTCCCGAAGAAAACCGTGCCGGCACAGGCGCCAGGGACCTGTGACAGACAATGTCCCCGGCAAAGCCTTTGTAGGCTTTCATGGATTGAATATATTCGGCCAGACTCACAAAATGCTTTTCCCCAGAGCGGACAGGGTCAGTTCCACGGCCAGTTTGGCGGTTTTATTGGCCACATCCAGGATAGGATTGATCTCCACCAGATCCATGGAGGTCATTTTTTTGGAATCCGCCAGGATCTCCATGAGCAGATGGGCCTCCCGGTAGGTGATCCCCCCGGGCACCGGGGTTCCCACCCCGGGTGCTTCCACCGGATCCAGGGCATCCATGTCCACGGTGAGGTGGATGCGCTTGAGATGGGCAAATTTCATGACGGCTTTATTGGCCACCGAGGAAATCCCCTGCTCGTCAATATCCCGCATGGTAAACACGGTGACACCGGAAGTTTTCAACCGTTTTTTCTCGGCCGGATCCAGATCCCGCAGCCCGATCATGACCACGTTTTCCGGCAGAATTTTCGGACCCGGCCGGCCCACGTTCACCAGTTCTTTGTGGCCGTCTCCCATGAGGATGGCCAGGGGCATGCCGTGGATATTGCCCGACGGAGATGTGTCAGGGGTATTGACATCCCCGTGAGCGTCCATCCATATCAGGCCCATGGGCTCATTTTCCGGGGCCACAGCGGACACTGTTCCCACGGCAATGGAATGGTCTCCGCCCACAAACAACGGGAAATCTCCTTGGGTAACCACCTGCCGTCCCATGGCATAAATGGATTCACAGATCCGGGTGATCTCTTCTATATATTTTTTACCCGGCACCTGTTCCCGATCTGCATCATCCCTGATGGGGATCAAGACATCCCCCCTGTCTCTGACCGTGTGGCCCAGCTCCCGGAGCCGGGGAATCAGGCCGGTGTAGCGCACCGCAGCCGGCCCCATATCCACCCCGCGCAGGTCCTGGCCAAAATCCATGGGCACACCGATAAGACTGATCTGTCTGGTCATCCATCCTCCTTACTTCAGCTGATAAACATGCGTTGCGGCTGACAGCTCCTATAGCATGGCGTAAGAATCAAGTACAACCAGAATGTAACATATTTTTGATAATAATGGGATCATTACCTGCAAGACCGATCTGTTCTGAAACCGGTTGACAGTCCAGCGGCAGGGCGTTAAAATCCAGTGTTATGAAATCACAGCATCTTTTTACGCAACCAGGAGACGTTACCCTTTATCATGAACCGAAAATACCCTGTCCGATCCGACCAGACCCTCACCGTGATCCAGCAGCTTCTGAACCAGAACATCACAAAAATTGTTGCCATCATCCGCCATTCCGCACGGTTTTACGGCACCACCCCCGGCAGCGAACCTTTCATGGGCCTGACCCCGGACGGTATGGAATACGCGCTTGAGATGGGTCAGAACCTGCCTGCTGCCCCCCTGCCCCGGCTGTACTCCTCTCCGTTCGGCCGTTGCATTGAGACCGCCTATCTCATTGACAAGGGGTTTACCCGCCGGCACGGGATTTTACTACCCCACAACCAGCCCAGGGAACTGCTGGCCCCGTTCTACATCAAGGATATCAAAAAAGCGCTGAATCTGCTCAAGGAACAGGGCACCCACACCTATATCCGCAACTGGTTCAGCAACCGCCTGGATGAGACCGTCATGGAAAACCCGAAAAAAACCTGTGACAGTCTCACCCGGTTCATGCTGGACTGCTTGCAGGACCTGGCGGACAATGAAGTTGCCATCTGCGTGTCCCATGACTGGAACATCTTTCCCCTCAAGGAGTTTGCCCTGGGCCTTCCCCACGAGGATGCCGGGGATGTGGGCTACCTGGACGGGGTGGTGTTTTTTGAAAACAACGGTCAGGCCTTCATGACCTCATATCAGACCGACCCGCAGCCGGTGGTGCTGAGGCAAGCCCCACGCGCCGGATTATCGGCCATGCCTTGAAGGTCACAAAAAAACCTGAAATAATCAGGCAGGCAGCGCAGTTATTTCATATAAAACCTGTTTCAAGAAAAAAGGCGGAATCATGGATCCATTGGACACCTTCCTGACCACTTTCAACCGTCTGGACAAAACCAGCCTGTCCCTGCTGGACATCATCTATCACCCGGACATCCGCTTTGTCGATCCCGCCCATACCCTTAACGGTCTGCCCGCCCTGAGAGAATACTTCTCCTCCCTGTATGAAAATGTGCGGTCCATCCGGTTTGCGTTTGATCCTCCCATACAGTCGGACAGCCGGGCGGTTGTGACCTGGACCCTGCACATGGTCCATCCCCGGCTGGCAAAGGGCCGGCCCGTTGCCGTGGAAGGGTGCAGCTGCCTGACCTTTGCTTCGGACGGCCGGGTGATCCGGCACCGGGACTACTTTGACCTGGGGGCCATGATATATGAACACCTCCCGCTGGTGGGGAGCCTGATCAGAACCGTAAAAACAAGGCTTGGATCATGAAGAAAATCGCCGTCATCGGATCGGGCATTGCCGGATTGACAGCGGCCCATTACCTGTCCTCTCAATACCCGGTCCACCTGTTCGAAGCCAATGACTATATCGGAGGCCACACCCACACCGTGGACGTGACCGTAAGGGAGGTTCCCTGCGCCGTGGACACCGGGTTCATCGTGTTCAACGACCGCACCTATCCCAAATTCATACGCCTGCTGGATGAACTGGGGGTGGCGTTCCAGAAAACCGAGATGAGCTTTTCCGTGCGCAACGATGCCATCGGCCTGGAATACAACGGCCACACCCTGGACACCTTGTTTGCCCAGCGAAAAAACCTGGTATCCCCTTCGTTTCTGCGCATGCTCATGGATATTGTCCGGTTCAACAAGCAGGTGAAAAAAGCAACGGCAGCACGGACCTGGCAGACCCTCGAGGAATATCTGGATGCCCGCCGGTTCGGGTCTTTGTTCCGGGACAACTACCTGTTTCCCATGGTGGCAGCCATCTGGTCCATGGGCCTGGATGACATCCGGCAGTTTCCTTTAACCTTCTTTGTCCAATTCTTTGACAACCATGGCCTGCTCAATCTTGTGGACCGGCCCCAGTGGTACACCATCAAAGGCGGGTCCCGATCCTATATCCCGAAAATAACAGCCCGGTTTGCAGAACGGATCCATCTGTCCACCCCGGTGAAAAAACTGACCAGAGAACCTGGCGGCATACGTGTTGCAACCGACACAGATGAAGAAATGTTCGATCATGTGATTATGGCCTGCCATGCCGACCAGGCCCTGAAAATACTGGATGCCCCTGCGGACGAGGAAACCCTGGTCCTGGAAAACCTGCCCTTTATCGACAACCAGGTGGTCCTGCACACCGACACCCGCATCCTGCCTCGAAATCACAGAGCACGGGCCAGCTGGAACTATAACCTCTCTGCCGACCGCACCACCCGGACTACCCTCACCTACAACATGAACATCCTGCAGCGGCTGGATCTGCCCGCCACCTGCCTGGTCACCCTGAACCAGGAGATTGACGTGCACAGCGTGCTGCAGCGGTTCACCTATGCCCACCCGGCCTTTTCCCCGGCCACCATCAACGCCCAACAGCAGTGGGACCGGATCTCCGGACCAGGGGGGCTGCATTTCTGCGGGGCTTACTGGTTCAACGGGTTCCACGAAGACGGGGTGAAAAGCGCCCTGCGGGTGTGTGACGCTTTAGGGGTGTGTGAAGCCCCGGGGGTGACCCCGTGAAATCCGCACTTTACAAAGGACGGGTGTTTCACCACCGCCACACCCCCCGGCACCACCGGTTCAGCTACCGGTTTTTCATGTGGTTTCTAAATCTGGATGAACTGGATCGGGTCCCGGACCTGGCCCCCTGGTTCTCGTTGCGGCGGTTCGCCCTGAGCCGGTTCCGGCGCCCCGACTACCTGGGACCGGTCCATGAGCCCCTGCATGTCAGTGTCAAAAAAAAGATGGCGGAACTCACGGGCAGACCTGTCACCGGACCTGTATGCGGACTGATGAATGTCCGCACCATGGGGCTGTATTTCAGTCCGGTGAACTTTTACTTTGGCTATGACAGGAACCACACCTGCACCCACCTGCTGGCCGAGGTGTCCAACACCCCCTGGAACGAGCGCCACTATTATGCCCATGATCTTACCGTGTCACTGACCCCGGACAACCCCAAAGTATTTCATGTGTCCCCGTTCAATCCGGTTCACCAGCATTACCAGTGGTCTGTTACCCCGCCGCCGGCAGACAGGATCACCGTTAAAATTCGGGTGGACGACCCCCGGGGCCACATATTCGATGCCTTCGTGATCCTGAAAAAACAGCCGCTCACCCTGCAGTCGGTGCGGCCGGCCCTGCTGCGCAAACCGGTGATGACCGCCTTTATCATCCTGGGTATCTACTGGCAGGCGGCCCGGATCTTTTTGAAAAAAATACCCTATGTTCCCTATGTTCCATACAAAAAGGAGTTATCATGAAGTCTGTCACCTCTCCAGGACAAATGTCCCCTGCCCGCACCATGTTCACGGCCCGGCCCAGAACCTGGGCCCGCCGCATGGTGCTGAACATGATGAATCACCTGGCATACGGCCGGCTCATCATCCGGGAAAACGACCGGACCCTGGCGTTCGGCCCCGGCAACGGCCCCGAGGCCTTCATCCAGGTGCATGACCCGGCGTTTTTCACCCGGGTGGTGGTTGACGGCTCCATCGGCGCGGCAGAATCCTATGTTGACGGGCAATGGGACACCGATGATCTCACCGCCGTGATCCGCATCATCGTGAAAAACCAGCCGGTCATGGAACAGATGGAAAACCGGCTGGCCCGGCTGGTCAGGCCCCTGCTCCGGCTGGGACATTTGCGCCGGCACAACTCAAAGCATGGCGCAAAACAAAACATCCTGGCCCATTATGATCTGGGCAACGACATGTACCAGACCTTTCTGGACCCGGCCATGATGTATTCCGCGGCCATCTATCCCCATGAAGCCAGCACCCTGGAAGAAGCGGCCGTCCACAAGCTGGACATGATCTGTCAGCAACTCCACCTGGACCCTCAAGACCGGGTGGTGGAAATCGGTGCGGGCTGGGGCGGATTTGCCATCCATGCCGCCTCCCGTTACGGGTGCCGCGTCACCACTACCACCATCTCCGATGCCCAGTATGACGAAGCACAGCGCCGCATCCATGCCCTGGGCCTCCAGGACCGGATCACCCTGCTGAAAACCGACTACCGGGAACTCACCGGGCAGTATGACAAACTGGTGAGCATCGAGATGATCGAGGCGGTGGGCCACCAGTACCTGCCCATGTTCATGAAAACCTGCGAATCCCTGCTCAAACCCGACGGCATCATGCTCATACAGGCCATCACCATCAAAGACCAGCTGTACCACAGGTATCTCAAAAGCGTGGATTTCATCCAGCGCCACATCTTCCCCGGCGGCTGCCTGCCCGCCACCCACCACCTGCTCCGGGTGCTCACGGACCACACCGACATGGTAGTCAGAAAACTTTCCGATTTCGGATTTGACTATGCCAGAACCCTCAAGGACTGGCGGCAGCGGTTCACATCCGCTTCCGGCACCCTGTCCCGGCAGGGATATGATGGCCGGTTCAGGCGATTATGGGAATTTTACCTGTGCTACTGCGAAGGCGGGTTTCTGGAACGGTCCATCAGCGTAATCCACCTGGTGGCCACCATGCCCGGCAACCGCACCCGCATCTGACAAACACAGGCTCAAGCCTCTATACCTTCCAGTTTCCACACCCGGCTTCCCGCAGGAGCCGCAAAGGTCCACGCCTCATCAAATTTCACGGAATTTTCAGCATCTCCCTCCACAATCTCTCCGGAATTTTCATCCACGGTGTAATCCAGCAGATTGGCGGTAAACCGGACCGTAACAAAAATTTCACTGTCCTGGACCCCGGCAGCCGTCAATTCAACATTCCGCACGGCAATGTTCTCAAGGCGATTGAGATGGCCCTGCTGTTTGAGGTCTTTAAAATGCTGCTCATATTCCGCCAGCAACTGATCCCCCACAAAGGGCTTGAGCACGGATGTATCCCGGCGGGTCCATCCGGCCTGGATTTTGAAAAACAGGTCCTGGGCTGTTTCTGTAAATGCATCCGGATCAAAACTGTCGTCAACGGTCCAGATTTCTTTCACTCCGGTGACCAGGGGATCTTCCAACTCATTATCCTGGGTCTCCCGGGAAGCGCCAGTTCCGGAAAATAGCTGGAAAGATGGATTCCGATCCGGGGGAACGGCCGGCCCGGTATTTCCTGCAAGGGCTTTCCGGCGGGCAAACCACCGGTACATAAAATAACCGGCGCCGGCCAAAAGCAGGATTTCAAACAGCCCGAAGCCACTGCCGCCTAAGCCGCCCGCACCCATTCCATGGGCTGCTCCGCCAAAGAGCATGCTGCCCAGAAACCCGCCCATGATGCCGCCGGCCAGCCCCCGGGTAAAAGAACCGCCCATGGGACTTCCGATGGGTCCGGGGGCCTGGGTTTGTGCGGCCGGTTTTGATACAGCCGGGGCTTTTTTAAACGAACGTCCGCCCCTCTTTGAACGGGCATCGGCGGCCTCCATGAATCCGGCTATAATAAAAAACAGCATCACCGTTACAACCGTCAAGGTCATTGTAGATCTTGAAACTCTCAGCATTAAATTTTCTCCATTGTTTGGTTTTTGGCCATCCCGTATTCATCCATCCGGCCCTGATTCCGCGAACAAATATACCATATTTCTTTTTTTTTCAATCATTTTCGGCAGTCAAAAAAATGAATGCTATTTCAATACAAGGCAGCCCGGACAACTGAACACTTATCATTGACATTAATAGGCAATCACCCGATAATTGACTGATAAAGGACAAAAATTGGCCAAAAATTACCATATTGAATGGGATCAAATAAAGGCAATGGAAACAACCTCTTTCCGGAAAAGGAGATATCCTCATGACCCGCACCCGCATCACCATTATCTGTGAAAACCGGGCACACATGGCCAGAGATATCATGGGCGAACACGGATTCGCCGCCCTGGTAAAAACCCCGGACAACTGCCTGCTCATGGACACGGGCCAGGGACTGGGCCTGGCCCACAATGCAAAGGCCCTGAAAATCGACCTGGCCGCCCTGGACGGCGTGGTGATCAGCCACGGCCACTTCGACCACACCGGGGGCTTCATGCAGCTCCCGGCCCGGGAACAGCCCCTGCCCGTCCATGCCCACCCAGACCTG
>JAABSA010000024.1 GCA_011390635.1 Desulfotignum sp.
ACCCTGCTGGACATTGACTTTCTGGACCCCCAGAACCCGGATCACCTGCTGCGGACCTTCCGCCGCCTGTTCGGGGACGCCGGCCTGACCCCACGGGATGTCCGGATACTCCAGGGCCTCATGAGCCGCATCGACTGGACGGAAAACCAGCGCAGAAAGCTTGCGGAAAACCGCTTTTGACCCTGGCCTGTCCAGATTTCAATTGCACTGCCGCTTGGGGTCTGGTAGGCTGAACAGCACACCGGTAACTGACACCAGAACCTTGTGCCGGGATACGGCGGAAGAGACGGGTAACCGGATCCGGCAGTCATCAACAGACTAAAAGGAGGGCCATCTTCATGACAATCCGCATTTGTGTGGCAGGTGCCACAGGCTGGGTGGGAAAAGAGCTGATCCGCACCATTTATCAGCCGGATACTTCTGAAAAATTCACCCTCGCAGCGTCAGTGGCACGCACTGCCGGCGGAAAACATATCGGCGAGATACTGCACCAGGGCTTGTTTTTCTTGACAAATAATTTGCCCCGTGGCTTAAAAAGAATAACGGAAAATTAATATTGAGGAGACCATGACCTATGATCAAAAGAATACTTGTGGGACTGGGCGGAACCCCTTTTACAGCCGCTGCAACCCAGTGGGCCACTGAACTGGGGGATCTGCACCAGGCACAGCTCACCGGGGTTACCATCGTACACACAAAAAAGCTGGAAAATGTAGGACCGGTTCCGGCCGGCGCCGATGCCTATGCCCAGCGCATGCGCGAAAAAAACATCAAAGTTTCCAAAGAAGGCACGGAGCAGGCCATATCCATGTTCAAAGAACATTGCAGCAACCAGCAGGTGGTCTGCCGCCGCATCCAGTATGAACAGGGAGATACCTTTGAAGCAATGATTGACGAAGCCCGATTCAATGACCTGATCGTGTTCGGACTCCGCAGCATATTTGAATATGGATTTGTCGCAGATCCGGACAAGGCCATCATCAAGCTGATGCGCAATGGGGTGCGGCCTATCCTGGCTGTGGCGGAAAATTATCGCCCTGTTAAAAAAGTGGTGGTGGCCATAAGCGGCTCCATGGAATCCGCCAAAGCCTTACGGGACTTTCTGCTGCTCAATCCCTGGCCCAAGGCAAGTATCCGGTTTGTACACTTCAAAAACAACAAAGAACCGGAACCCTTTCTTCTGGAAAAAGCGTCTGATTACTGTCAGGCCCACGGATTTGAAGTACACACCGAAATGGTTGACGGCAATCCCCGGTCCGATTTGCTCTCCTACGCCCACGATCACCAGGCAGACCTCATTGTGATGGGCAACAGCTCCCAAAATATAATCAAGCGGAGCCTGCTGGGAGACACGGTCCTGGAAACCATTCATTCGGCGGACATCCCTTTGTTTTTGTCCCAGTAGCCATGAAAACACCCCTGCCCCCCATTGAAAGAGTTCCGGACTGCTGCAGGGGTGGCCTTGTTTCCAGTATTCTGCCCCTTCTGCTCTTCGGGCTTTTGTGCCTTGCCTGGCCCCGGGTGGTGCAAGGAAATATTTTTGCTGTCCAGTGGGCCTGGGTTCCCAGCCTGGACCTGGATCTGGCCTTTCGCCTGGACGGCCTGGGGCTGTTGTTCGGCCTCATCATCACCATGACCGGTTTTTTTGTCTCCCTGTATGCATCCAGTTACATGGCCGGGCACCAGCAACTGGGCCGGTTCTTTTTTTATCTGCACGGTTTCATGCTGGCCATGCTGGGCATTGTTTTGTCCGACAACCTGTTTTTGCTTTTCATTTTCTGGGAAGCCACCACCATTTTATCCTTTCTGCTCATCGGGTTTGACCACCATAAAACTGCTGCCCGGGAAAGCGCTCGCCAGGCCCTGCTGATCACCGGCGGGGGCGGCCTTTTTCTGTTGATGGGCATCCTGCTGCTGAAGATTGCCGGAGAATCCATGACCATAAGCCACTGGGCCGCATCAGGGGATATGATCCGTGACCATGCATTGTATCCGGCTGTTTTCATCTGTATCCTGATGGGGGCAATGACCAAATCCGCCCAGGTGCCGTTCCATTTCTGGCTGCCCAATGCCATGACCGCCCCCACACCCATCAGTGCATTTTTGCATGCCGCCACCATGGTCAAGGCAGGCATCTACCTGCTCATGCGGTTTCATCCCCTGCTGGGGGGAACTTCCCTGTGGATGGCAACCCTTGTGATCATCGGCGGAACCACCGCCCTGTGGGGAGCCATCCAGGCCCTGGGGCCCTGTGATCTCAAACGTATCCTGGCCTATACCACCCTCATGGCTTTGGGTGTCCTGACCCTGTTTCTCGGGGGCCGAACCGTTCTTTCCCTGACAGCCGCCGCCACTTTTCTCATGGTCCATGCCCTTTACAAGGCTGCTCTTTTTCTGGCTGTGGGCAGCATTGATCACCAGACCGGCACCAGGAACCTTGACCATCTGGGAGGATTGGTAAAATCCATGCCCCTGACAGCGCTTGCCGTCGCCGCCGCCACCATGTCCATGGCAGGATTTCCCTTGTTTTTCGGGTTCATCGGAAAGGAGATCATGTATGAAGGAGCCCTGGCGGAAGACATGTTTCCGGTTTTTGCCACCGTTGCCACCCTTTTTGCCAACTCCCTGATGACGGCTGTAGCCGCCATTATCTTCATTACTCCTTTCATGGGTTTCGGGCGGCAGAAAATGGACCCTGTAAAAGAAGCCCCCTGGACCATGCGCCTGGGCCCGGCCGTCATGGGGTTGCTGGGCATCGTGTTCGGCATCATGCCTGAATGGGTTTCCGCACATCTGATCCAGCCGGCGGTGTTTTCCTTTCAACCGGACAGAGAAGAGATCCGCCTGGTCTTTTTCCATGGTATCAATCTGCCCCTTGTGCTGAGTATCCTCACCCTGACCCTGGGCAGTGTCATCTACCGGTACCGCACCTTTTTGCGGCACAGGATGAATACCGCCATTGACCGGCTGTGGATCACTACGCCCGGTCTTTACCAGTCCGGTCTGGATAATTTCCTTAGAAATGCAGGCATTTTCACAAACACTATTCAAAATGGGTCCCTGCACTTCTATCTTTTTATCATTATTCTCACCCTGGTGATGGCTGTGGGCTGGGTCTGGCTGCCCCATGTTCCCGGGATCCTGATTTTTCCGGTGATATCCGGGCCATTGATTGCAATCGGTCTGTTTGCCTTTATTTTGGCATCCACCGGGGTGGTGGTTTTCGCCAAAAAACGGCTTAGCGCCATCGGCGGTCTGGGGGGTGTGGGCGCAGGCGTAGCCCTGACGTTCATGATCTTTGGTGCCCCTGACATTGCCTTAACCCAGCTGCTGGTGGAAACCTTAACACTTATTTTCATATCCCTGGTGCTGCTGCGGCTGCCCCCCATGGATGCGGTAAAAAAACGGTCCCGGTCCAGAACCATCCGGGATGCCTGCCTGTCCCTGGTTGCAGGGCTTTTGTTGACAACACTGATGATGGGGATTCTACAGGTTCCGCTGGACCGAAACCTCACCGCATTTTTCGAGGCCAACAGTTACATTGCCGCCCATGGCCGCAATATCGTCAATGTAATCCTGGTGGATTTCAGAAGCCTGGACACCTTGGGAGAAATCTGTGTGGTGGTGCTGGCAGCATGGGCAAGTGTGACCCTGATCCGCAGAACAAAGGAAGGATGAATGCAGTCAACTATTTTACAAACAGCCGCACACCTCATGGTGGGATTGATGCTGGTCTTTGCCGTGTATGTGCTGCTGCGGGGCCATCATGAGCCAGGAGGCGGATTTTCAGCCGCTCTTCTGGCAGGTACGGCATTTGCCCTGTTTGCCATCACCGAAGGCCCGGACCAGGTCCGCCGGGCTGTCCGTTTCCGTCCTGGTACCATTGCCATGACAGGTCTGGCCCTGGCCGCCATGGCCGGACTGCCGGCCCTTTTCATGGACAAGCCTTTTCTTACCGGTATCTGGTGGCATCAGGGACCTTTTTTTATGGGCACCCCCCTGATCTTTGACCTGGGCGTTTTCCTGGCCGTTCTCGGTGCCATACTGTCCGTTCTCCTGGCTCTGGAGGAGAACTGAACCATGGAATTTCTGCTGGCCCTGGTGGTGGGATTGATGTTTGGCAGCGCCCTGTTTCTGATGCTTTCCGGCATCCTGGTGCGGTTTGTTTTCGGGTTTGCCCTGATGGGAAATGCGGTCAATCTTTTGATCTTTGCAGCCGGCCGGCTGACCCATGTGAACCCGCCCCTGATCGACCCTGACCAGACCATCCCTGCCGCATCGGTTGCCAATGCACTGCCCCAGGCGTTAATCCTCACCGCCATTGTGATCGGATTTGCCATGACCATTTTTTTGCTGGTACTGCTGTACCGGGCCTATGACCAGGCCCGCACCCTGGATGCGGATCTGAACTCGTTTCTTGTGGAAATACCGAAAACCACGGGCCAGCATGTATCTGAAAAAAAGGAACCGGCATGACAAACCTGCTGATCCTTCCCATTTTACTGCCCATGGTTTTTGCCGTTCTCACCATACTTTTTCGGACACATCACCGCCATGCCAATACAATGGCCATTATCGGTGCTGTGCTGCATCTTTTCGTCTCCTGCCTGCTCATGGCAGCGGTTCTGGACCGGAAGGTAATTTCCCTGTGGGTAGGCAGCTGGCCTTCTCCTGCCGGCATCAGTCTGGTGGCCGACTACCTGGGTGCCATAATGGTTCTTGTCACCGCCGTACTCCACACTGCCGTGGTCGTGTACGCCCGCATCGATATAACGGTCCGGCAGATCCAAAGCGGATTCTATCCATTCATGCTGCTTTTGACAGCAGCTATCTGCGGGGCATTTCTCACCGGAGACCTGTTCAATCTGTATGTCTGGTTTGAGGTCATGCTCATGACCTCCTTCGGTATCATGGTCATGGAAAATCCGGCCGGACGGCTGACCAATGCGGTCAAATACGTCACCCTGAATCTGGTATCCACCATGGTGCTGCTGACAGGCATCGGGTTGCTCTATGGCCTCACCGGCACGCTGAATCTGGCGGATCTGCATGACAAAGCGGCCCGGGTGGAAAATACCGCTTTGCTCACCAGCACTGCCTTGATGCTGATGACGGCATTCGGGATCAAGGCCGCCCTGTTTCCCTTGTTTTTCTGGCTGCCGGCATCCTATCATACCCTGCCCGCATCTGTGGCGGCTTTTTTCGGCGGCATGCTCACCAAGGTGGGGGTCTATGCCCTTATCCGACTGTTCACCCTGGTATTTGTCACCCAGACCCACATCACCCACACGGCACTGATGATCGCAGGGATTTTGACAATGGTATCCGGTGTGGTGACAGCGGCATCCCAGATGGATATCCGTCGTATTTTATCGTTTCACATCATCAGCCAGGTAGGGTACATGGTTCTGGGGCTTTCCGTATTAACCCCCCTTGCTCTGGCAGCCGCCCTGATCTTTATGGTACACAACATCATTGCCAAAGCCAACCTGTTCCTGGTGGGCGGACTCATGCACAGGGTTACGGGCTCCTTTCACCTGACACAGATGGGCAGCCTGTATAAAACCCATGGATTGCTTTCCCTGGCCTTCTTCATCCCGGCTTTTTCTCTGGCCGGGTTCCCCCCCCTGTCAGGATTCTGGGGCAAACTGCTCATTATATATGCCTGTCTGGAAAGCCGGCATTATCTTTCGGCTGCCCTGGCCGCACTGGTGGGGCTGCTCACCCTGTTCTCCATGGTCAAAATCTGGTCTGAAGCTTTCTGGAAACCATCGCCCCGGTCGGACACCACCCCGGCTGGAGAAAAACTTTCCTTCTGGAGTTTGGCACCTGTTTTGTGCCTGTGTCTTTTCACGGTACTGCTGGGGCTTTTCATTGAACCGGTACTCCAACTGGCCCTTGTAGCCGGCGAACAGCTCTTGAACCCCGCAGCCTATATCCTTGCCGTTAAAGGAGGTGGCTGATGCCGCTGTTCATGCTCAATCTCTTTTTTGCCGCTGTATTCACCCTGCTGCTCGGCAGCACCAGTATCAGTGTCTTTTTGGTGGGATTTGTCCTGGGATATGGTGTTTTATGGGTATCCAGCCCTTTGTATCCAGATACCAGGTATTTTACAAAGCTGCCCAAAACCCTTAACCTGACCGTTTTTTTTCTAAAGGAACTGGCAATATCCAGCCTGCGGGTTTCCTGGGATGTTATTACCCCCCGGCATATCAATCGGCCGGGTATCATCGGGGTTCCCTTGACCGCCCGGACAAATCTGGAAATTTTTCTGGTAGCCAACCTGGTTTCACTGACTCCGGGCACCCTTAGTGTGGACCTGTCCGAAGACAAAAAAACCCTGTTTGTCCATGTCATGTTTCTGGAAGACATTGACAAAACCCGGGCAGATATCAAAAACGGTCTGGAAAGACGAATTCTGGAGGTGATGCGATAATGCTGACCAATGATGTTTTTTTAGCGGGCGCGATCCAGACTGCCATGGCACTCCTGCTGATCAGTATGGTCCTGGTGCTCTGGCGCCTGTCAAAAGGCCCCACCGCAGCCGACCGGGTCATCAGCATGGATCTGCTGTCTGTATTGGTGGTGGCCTTTCTGGTGACCCTTTCCTTCCATACCCGGCAAACCAGTTACCTGGATGTAGCCATTGCCTATGCCTGCATTGCCTTTTTAGGGACCATCGCCCTGGCCAGATTTATCCACCGGGCTTCCCGGAACAAAGGTTTTCCACCACCCGGGCACGCGGCATCCAAAAATATCACGGCTTCTGAATCCGAACCCGACCTGTCTGAAGGAGAATCACATGATTGAATATCTTAGCGGCATTGTCCTGGTATTGGGCAGCCTGTTCTGTCTGGTTGCGGCACTGGGTGTGATCAGAATGCCGGATACCCTCACGCGCATGCATGCGGTCACCAAGGCCGGATCACTGGGCGCAGGCCTGGTGGTCCTGGCCCATGCCCTTTTTCACCAGCACCCGGGAATTTTTCTCCGGGCAGTCTCCATCATCGCCCTGCTGCTGCTCACAGCACCTGTGGCAGCCCATATCATCGCCCGTGCTTCTTACAGAAGCAACATTCCACTTTCCGAACGTACCTGGGTGGATGAACTCAATAAGAAATAATTCCTCATTTTTTTAAATATTAATCATATATATGATCATATATATGATTACATGTTGACAACTCTCCGGGTATGGATTAGGCTTATCAACATTTTTTAATGGTTGTGCATAACAACTTTTTGCACAACCAAAACAATAAAAAAGGAATGCTAACATGTCGCCAGGCGGTATATTCATACAAGGTATTATCAGTGTTTTTTTCGGGATGACCCTTCTTTACCTGTCCATTAAATTGACTGCCTTTATCGTGGACCGGATCGCCGGCAAAGCCAAAGGAGGGGCGCAGGATGATAAATAATCTATATTCGTTGCTCAACACAACCGGTTTTGTGCACCTGACCCCGGGAATGATCGTGATGTGGTGTATCGGTCTGATTCTGATTTATCTGGCCATAAAAAAACAATATGAACCGCTGTTGCTGTTGCCCATTGGATTCGGCATTCTGCTGGTAAATCTGCCTTTAAGCGGGTTGATGGAACCTGATGTCGGGCTATTGTGGAAATTTTACCACTATGGCATCCACTGGGAAATCATACCGCCGTTGATTTTTCTGGGTATCGGCGCATTCACAGACTTCGGTCCCCTGCTTGCCAATCCCCGGTTGATCTTTCTGGGGGCCGGCGCCCAGGCAGGGGTGTATCTCACCTTTTTTGCCGCTCATGCCATGGGATACAATATCATGGAAGCTGCCACCATCGGTATGATCGGCGGTGCTGACGGACCCACTACCATTTTTATTTCATCCAAACTGGCACCCCAGCTGTTAGGGGCATGTGCGGTGGCAGCCTATTCCTATATGGCAATGGTACCCATTATTCAGCCGCCGATTATGCGGCTGATGACCACCAAAGCGGAACGTAAAATAAAAATGGCCAAGCCCCGGCCGGTGAGCAAAAGAGAAAAAATGCTTTTCCCCATTGTATCCACCTTTCTCATTATTCTGCTGATCCCGGCGTCTGCGCCTCTGATTGCCATGCTCATGCTGGGAAACCTTTTCAGGGAATCCGGTGTGGTGGAGCGGCTCAAAGGAGCAGCCCAGAATGAATTGATGAATATCGTCACCATTTTCCTGGGACTGCCCATCGGTGCCACCATGCACGCAGACATCTTTTTACAGCCAAAGGTACTGTTTATCTTTGTTCTGGGGCTGATCGCTTTTATATTGAGCACGATGACAGGTCTTTTGCTGGCCAAACTCATGAACCTGTTTTCAAAGGAAAAAATAAACCCGCTGCTCGGGGCTGCCGGTGTGTCTGCTGTTCCCATGGCAGCGCGGGTGGTACACAAGGTCGGCATAGAGGCTGACAAACGAAACTATCTGATCATGTATGCCATGGGTCCCAATGTGGCAGGGGTTATCGGCACGGTAATCGCCGCAGGCATATTCATCACCCTGCTGGCTCCCTGATGAACAAGGACAGATGCGTTGCTTTTACGGTAAAACACTACAGGTAAAAATATTTGTAAGATAATCAACAACACCCAAAGGAGAAAAAAATGGCCAACGAAATAACCGCACCATTACCAGGAAAAATCATCAGACTGGATATTGAACCCGGCACATCCATTGAGCAGGAAACCGAAATCATGGTAATCGAAGCCATGAAAATGGAAACCATTGTGTATGCACCCTGTGACGGGGTGATTGAAAAAGTGATGAAAAAACCGGGAGATGAAGTGGAAGAAGGTGATCTGATCGCCACGGTTGCGTAAGATGTCAGGAGCCTGACACCATCAGAAAAAAAAACAAAAAAGCTGCCTGCCGGTGTAACACACCGGCAGGCAGCTTTTTGTTATCGTGTAAACAACCCATATGAATTATGGTCTGGTACCGGGCATCATCCCGGTGAAAATGCTTTTACCTATCAGTCATAACTGAAAACCTTATAGACCGTTGAGGACCCGAGCAGCGCATCAATCCGGCCTTCCAGTTCTGCCCGTTCGGCATTGGCCATCCACCATTTCCAGGCTTCAAGGGATTTCCAGGTACTGATCACAAGGTATTCATGGAGATCATCCACATTTCTCAAAGTTTCTCCGGAAATATATCCTGGCTGGCGATCCGCCATAGCCCGCAGTTCAATGAGCATTTCAGACAAGGTCGGCAGCAGGGCCAAATCCATGCCGGATGTCAATCTCGGGACTCTTCTGGTCATCAATACACGGATGGTCATTTTCTTCCTCCCTGATTTATGGAACAAGCATCATTCACGCACCTTTTTGTGCAGCACCTGACCGGCTGTGATACAAAGCCAGTGGCTGAGTACCGATATTACACCACCAGGCTCTTTAATGTCAACAAAACACCGGCTGCCACTGCAGACCCGATAACTCCGGCCACATTGGGGCCCATGGCATGCATGAGCAGATGATTCTGGGGATCGGCTTCCATGCCCAGCTTCTGGCTCACACGGGCGGCCATGGGAACAGCAGATACGCCGGCTGAACCGATGAGGGGGTTGATTTTTGTCGTAAGAAACAGGTTCATCAGTTTTACCATGAGGATACCGGAAGCGGTTCCAATGGAAAAGGCAATGGAACCGAGCAGAAGAATCCCCAGCGTTGACAGATTTAAAAATTGATGCGCAGACAGCTGTGCCCCCACCCCCAGACCCAGCAGAATAGTGACAATATTGATCATGGCATTCTGAGCTGTCTGGGAAAGCCGGTCCACCACCCCGCATTCGCGCATCAGGTTTCCGAACATGAAAAACCCGATAAGAGGTGCGGCTGAGGGAAGCAGCAGCACACACAGGCCCAGAACAATCAGGGGAAATATTATTTTTTCCACCTTGCCCACAGGCCGCAACTGGCTCATGCGGATTTTACGTTCCGCTTTGGTGGTCAACGCCCGCATGATGGGCGGCTGGATCATGGGCACCAGGGCCATATAGGAATAGGCGGCCACGGCAATGGGACCCACCAGATGCGGTGACAGCTGGCTGGACAAAAATATGGCTGTGGGGCCGTCAGCTCCGCCGATGATACCGATTGAAGCGGCATCAAACAGATCGAAATGAATACCCGGCACAAATTCAGACAACAGCAGCGCACCGATGAGGGTTATAAAAATACCCACCTGGGCGGCTGCCCCCAGAAGCACGGTTTTGGGATTGGCCAGCAGAGGGCCGAAATCTGTCATTGCCCCGACACCCATAAATATAAACAAGGGGAAAACCCCTGTTTTAATACCAATGGTATAAATATAGTACAGTATCCCCCCGGGATCACCCATTGCTGCTACAGGTGTATTGACCAGGATGGCACCGAATCCTATGGGAACCAGCAGCAGAGGTTCAAATCTTTTGTTGATAGCAAGGTATAACAGCAAAATCCCTATGCCGATCATGATAAATTGACCAATTCCGTCAAAAAAATTGTCTGCTCCGGAAGCAAAAAAACCGAACAAACCGGTGGATCGGCCGAAATTGGCAACCATATCAACGATAGGCGGAAGCAGGATCGGCTCCTGGCCACCTGTCTGAGATGTACCTGCATGGGCCATGGACACCATTGAAAACAGCAGCACAACACCGCACAGGAAAGTGCTGAATGGATTTTTCTTACACATGATAAGAATCCTTTTTATCTTAAAGCTATTCTTCAAGAGTTAAAAGCACCTGTCCTGACTGCACTGTCTGCCCTTTCACCACCTGCACTGACGTGATGATACCGCTGCCCGGCGACATCACCGGTGTTTCCATTTTCATGGCTTCTAAAATCACCAGGGTTTCTCCTTCTGTCACTTCATCCCCCACTTCAAACAGAATCTGGTAAACATTCCCCGGCAGCTGGGCTTTGACTTCCAGCTTTGGTTTTTCTTTGGGAGCTTGCGCAGGCGTGGATGAAGGCTGGCTGATACCGGTAACATCACCGGTTTCATCTTCCACCGTGACCTCATATGTTTTGCCGTCAACCGTTACCTTGTAATTAAAGGAAACCGGTTCCTTTGTTCCGGCCGCAGATGCAGCCGGGTTGGAAACAGGCTCAGGGGGTGGTTGCGCAATAGTTTTGGCGGTATCGGTTTGTCTCCTGTTCTTGCGCACATTGACGGGTTTGTCTCCTTTGAGAAAATCCAACCCCTTGTTTCCTCCGGGGGTGGCCAATGCACCGATGATAAAGATATTCTCGTCTGTTACAGGAAGACCCTCGTGCTCGAGAATTTTTTTTGCTTTGGGGATACCCGGTTCCAGCAGATCCACGGGATCACCGTCAAACATCTTCATCCCCAGCTGTTTTTCAGCGATTTTTATGATTTCCGGGTCAGGGGGTATGGGAGTCCTGCCGAAATATCCCAGCACCATTTTGCCATACCCGTCTGTCATTTTCTGCCAGTTTCCCTGGGTCACATTGGCATAGGCCTGCTGAAAATAAAACTGGGATACCGGGGTGACAGATGTGCCGAATCCGCCTTTGGCAATACATTCCGCCATGGCTTTGATCACTTTGGGGTACAAATGCAGCGTGCCGGTATCACGCATCATCATGGTGTTGGCTGTCAATGCCCCGCCGGGCATGGGAGACAGGATCACCTCCGATGACACCTTCAGTGCCTCGGGCGGGAAAAAATAATCTTTGAGACAATCTTCCTGGATTCGATTGGCTTCCAGAATTTTTGTAATATCAATATCCAGAAAAAACTCCGTGCCTTTTAATGCATGCCACATGGAAATCATATCCGGCTGGCAGGTGCCGCCGGACAAGGGGGACCTGGCCAGACAGACACCGTCGCATCCCGCCTCAACCGCTGCCTTGTACTGGGAAATACCGATACCTGCGGTTTCATGGGAGTGCATCCAGATGGCGGTGTCATCCCCCAGCAGCTTTCTTGCTGCCTTGACCGTGTCATACACTTTGGCAGGATTTGAGGTGCCCGATGCATCCTTGAAGCAGATAGAATCATAAGGAACCCCTGAATCCAGAATTTCCTGCAGGGTCTTGAGATAAAAAACAGGGTCATGGGCACCGGTGCACCCGGGAGGCAGTTCCATCATGGTGACCACCACCTGATGGTGCAGCCCGGCATCCTTGATACAGTTCCCTGAATACACCAGGTTGCGCACATCATTAAGCGCATCGAAATTGCGGATATGGGTCATACCGTGTTTTTTAAACATTTTGGCGTGCAGATTGATCATATCCTTTGGCTGGGCGGAAAGTGCCACCACATTGATGCCCCTGGCAAGGGTCTGGAGACTGGCATCCGGACCGGCAGCCTCCCGAAACCGGTCCATCATGGAAAAAGCAGATTCACCGCAATACATGAAAAGGCTTTGAAACCTTGCACCGCCCCCGGCTTCCAAGTGATCAATCCCTGCTTCCACAGCTGCTTCCACAGCGGGAAGAAAATCATCTGTCAGTGCGCGTGCCCCGAAAACCGATTGAAAACCGTCCCGAAACGATGTGTCCATAATGCGAATTTTTTTCATTGGTAACCATCCTTGAGGTGTGTAAAACAGCTATCTGTGGCGGCCCATATGGGCCCTGTGGGTTGCGATTGCTGCACTGATAACGGCTGTCAGTTTCAGGGTGTCATCAGAACCCTTTTTTTCCCTGGCCCGTGCCCGTACCGGTTTTTTGATTTTGGCCAGTGACATTTCTTTTTCTGTAAAAGGTGCCAGCAGTTTTGAAGAAAGATATATAAGGGCAAACAGCAGGACAAGAAAACAAAAAACCACCCCCATACCAAGTATGGTGAGTTTTAATCCTTGAATAATCATGTATTTCACATCTCCAGAAACTTTTTTTCGGTCTTGATGCAATATTATTCCACCCACTTACATACACAAGATATCCCCTAAAGTAAAGTCGGTAAATGCTGTATCTTTTTGTAAGAATTTTTCTGATCCAGCGAATCGGACCGGTCAGGTAACCCAATCCGTATAAAAGCACGGGCAGGCAAAAAACCAGACCTGCCGCGTCCAGGTGTGGGGCCCGGTGTTATGCAGATCAGACATACAAATTCCTGTTGCTGCTCCTGTCCCCCATGCTGCCTGAAATACAGCCCGTTTGAACGCACTTTTTCAGCAGCGTGTGGACAAATAATTCATCCAGGCATGATGGTTGCTTTGGACATGTCTGAACAGCAGTGCGGCCTTACCGGCCGGTGACAAAAAAACGGATACATTTTCCAACCAGGCAAAAACACAAGGAGACATCATGCAAAAGGCAGACGCACCTGCAGAAACGCTTATAATTGAAGATGACGAGCCTCCAAGCGGCAGGCTTGTCCTGAAATCTTTTTACCCTTCCCCTGTGGCCGATTTCGGCCCTGTTTCCAGAAAACGGCACACCTTCATCGTCCCTGTAAAAACAAGACCCATAAAAGGTCTTGCCAAAACCACCCCGAAAACCCGTGCATTTATTAAAAAATATTTCCCCCAGGCGTCCACCCGGGACTGGCATGACTGGCAATGGCAGGTGCGCAACCGCGTGCGCACATATGAAAAGCTCAACCAGATACTGCCCCTTTGTCCGGAAGAATTGCTTGCCGATAAAGCCTCCCAGCTCCCTTTGGGTATTACACCCTATTACCTGAGTCTTTTTTCAGACAGCACCCCTGAGCACCCCTTGCGCAGGTCGGTTGTTCCCACGGTAAATGAATGGATCAAAATGCCCTGCGAGTCTGACGATCCTCTGGGTGAAGACCATCAGAGCCCGGTTCCCGGACTGGTACACCGGTATCCGGACAGGGTATTGTTTTTGCTTTTGGATTTTTGCTCCACCTACTGCAGGTACTGCACCCGGTCCCGGGTGGTGGGTCACGGCGGCATACTGGCCAGCCGGGCCAGATGGGAAAAAGCCATAGAATATATCCGCAACACCCCGACCATCCGTGATGTACTTTTATCCGGCGGTGATCCGCTGACCCTCAGTAATGACCGGCTGGAATGGGTGCTTTCACGGTTGCGCCAGATTCCCCATGTGCAGATCATCCGCATCGGCACCAAGGTGCCTGCGGTGCTGCCCCAGCGCATTACGCCGGCACTTGTAAAAATGCTCAAGCAGTATCATCCGTTGTGGTTGAGCCTGCATTTCACCCATCCGGATGAATGTACACCTGAAACCCACAAAGCCTGCACCATGCTGGCGGACGCCGGTATTCCCTTAGGCTCCCAGACCGTGCTGCTCAAGGGCATCAATGATTCAGTAGAAACCATGACCGACCTGATGCACAAACTGATGAAAATGCGTGTCCGGCCCTATTACCTGTACCAGTGTGATCCCATCACCGGGTCCGGTCACTTCAGGACCACCATACACCAGGGGCTGGATATTATCCGGGGGATGCGGGGCTTTACCACCGGCTATGCCGTGCCCACCTATGTGGTGGATGCCCCGGGGGGCGGGGGTAAGATTCCGCTGATGCCCGATTATGTGTGCGGCCACACCACAGAAGACCTGATGCTGACCAATTATGAAAACAAACCCTTTACCTATCCCGATCCGGTCCAGGCAATGCCTGTGCAGGGGTGACAGGGCACAGGAGAAAAACAATGATCATCGGATTGACCTATGACCTGCGCCAGGACTACCTGGACATGGGATACACCGCCCTTGAAACCGCTGAATTTGATTCAGTGGAAACCATTGAGGCCATTGAACAAGCCCTGTTCGATTTAGGGCATACGCCGGTGCGCATCGGCAGCGGGAGACAGCTGACCGAGCGCCTGGTGCAGGGCGAACGCTGGGACCTGGTGTTCAACATTGCCGAAGGTCTGCATGGCATGGGCAGAGAAGCCCAGGTGCCGGCCATGCTGGAACTGTACCAGATCCCCTATACCTTTTCAGACCCCCTGGTCATGTCCCTGAGTCTGCACAAGGGCATGACCAAGCGCATCATCCGGGATGCCGGGCTTGCCACGGGGCATTTTTTCACGGCCCGGTCCCCGGAAGAGGCCCGTCAGGTGCCTTTTGGGCCGCCCTGGTTTGTCAAGCCCGTGGCCCAGGGAACCGGCATGGGCATAACGGCGGATTCCGTAGTCCGGCAAAAACAGGATCTGCCTGAAATCTGCAAAAACCTGCTGCACCAGTTCGGCCAGCCAGTGCTCATCGAACAGTTTCTGTGCGGCCGGGAATTTACCACCGGGCTTGTGGGCACCGGCGCCCGGGCCAAGGTGATGGGCACCATGGAAATCATTGTACTGGCACAGCAGGGAAAAGAGATCTATTCCTTTGAGAACAAGGAAGGGTGGAAGGGCCGGGTCCAGTACCAGCCCCTGTCTCCTGACATGGATCCCCTGATCAGGGAGGTGGAGGCACTGGCCCTTAGTGCCTGGCAGGTGCTGGAGTGCCGGGACGGGGGACGGATCGACATCCGGTGTGATGACACAGGCACCCCCTGTTTTATCGAGGTCAATCCCCTGGCCGGTCTGCGGCCCCATTATTCAGACCTGCCCATGGTGTGTGAATTTTTTAAGACATCCTATGTCCGACTCATAGAAATGATCCTGACATCCGCACTGGACAGGGTGCCTGACAAAAACCTCACCCCCTGCCCGGAGCCGGCATGAAGCGTACCATTGCCATTGTGCACAATACCGTGACCAACCCTGCTCTGCCGGACGAGGCAGATGTCCTGGTCCAGGTGGAAGCGGTATCCCGGGCCCTGACCAGCCTGGGATACCACCCGGTGGCGGTGCCCTGCGACCTCAACCTGGCCGCTCTGACGCATACCCTTAAGGATATCCGGCCCCTGGGGGTGTTCAACCTGGTGGAGTCCCTGGAAAACCGGGGCAGCCTGATCCATGTGGTGCCCTCTCTTCTGGCAGCCCTGAACATCCCCTATACCGGGTGCCCGGCACAGGCTGTGTATGCCACCTCCCACAAGGTGATGGCCAAAGAACGGATGCATCTTACTGGTCTGCCTACCCCTGCCTGGATCAATCCGTTTCCTGCCGACATGCCCTGGCAGGGTGCTCTTTGTCCGGGGGGGGATGGATACATCGAAAACGGACGCGCCCCGCAAGGAGGTATCTCCCCGAGCTTATGGATCATCAAATCCCTGTGGGAACATGCATCTTTGGGGCTGGAAAGGGAAAACCTGGTGACCGGCACAGCCGCTGATGTACAAAAACAGCTGGCGCTTCGTACCAAAGATCTGGGAGGTGCCTGTTTTGCCGAACTATTCATCCAGGGAAGGGAATTCAACCTGTCGCTGCTGGGCACCCCGTCCGGGGTGAGGGTGCTGCCGCCGGCTGAGATCCAGTTTTTGGATATACCAGCTGACCAGCCCGCCATGGTGGGGTACCGGGCCAAATGGCTGCCGGATGCACAAGAATACCACAACACCCCCCGGCGGTTTGATTTCCTTAGAAAAGATGCCGCCCTTGTCAGCACCCTCAAGTCCCTGGCCTGCCGCTGCTGGCAGGATTTTAACCTTCAGGGATACGCCCGGGTGGACTTCCGGGTGGATACCCTGGGCAACCCGTTTATCCTTGAAATAAACACCAATCCCTGCCTGTCACCGGATGCCGGATTTGCTGCCGCTTTAGACCGGGCAGGAATTTGCTTTGCCGACGGTATCAACCATATTGTGAATCTTTGTCTATGTTAAAAATAAGAAGAATCTTTGATGATGTCATCCCCGTGAACCAGGATGCCATCCGCCAGGTCAAAGAGATCATAAAAAAGCGGTTTCCTTCCGTGTCTGAAGAAGAGATCACCCATCTGGGGGACAAACTGCGCAACCCTTTCAAACTCCGGTTCCGACCCATTTTGTTTGTGGCGGAAAACATGCGGCACAAGGTGTTGGGATTTGCCATGGTTCTGCATGAACCGGAAATCAACTTCTGCTACCTGGACTGGATCGCCACGGCAAAAGACACCCTGCGGGGAGGCCTTGGCAGCGCTCTGTATGAACGGGTCAGAAGTGAGTGCGCATCCTTGGGGGTCAAGGGGCTTTTTTTTGAATGCCTGCCCGACACCCCGGGAGAATGTGACCCCGAACTGCGCAAAGACAATATTGCCCGGTTGCGGTTTTACGAACGGTACGGGGCCCGGCCCATTGTGGGCACAGGATATGAAAGCCCGGTCAACCCGGATGACACCTGCATGCCGTTTCTGGTCTATGATGACCTGGGATCGGACACGCCGCTTGCCCGGGCCCATGTCAAGAATGTGGTGCGGGCCATTCTGGAGCGCAAATACAAAGACCTTTGCCCCGCAGCATACGTGGAACAGGTGGTGGCCTCCATCCGAGACAACCCGGTGAAACGCAGAGCCTTTTGTCATGTGCCGCCCAAAAAAACCCGCCGGGCAGTCAATGAAAACTTTAATGAAAAAATAGTTCTGGTACTCAACCAGGACCATGAAATTCACCATATCCATGAACGCGGGTATGTGGAATCTCCGGTGCGCATCAAAAGCATTCTGTCCCAATTGGAAAAAACCAGTCTGTTTGAAACCCTGGAAACCCGGCATTTCCCCGACTCCCATATCCACGGGGTCCATGACGCGGATTTCATCGCCTTTCTGGCCCGGGCCTGTGAAGAGGTGCCCCGGGATAAATCCCTGTACCCCTATGTGTTTCCCATCAGAAACAAAACCCGGCCGCCCAGAGAATCCACGGTGCTGCCTGGCTATTACTGCATTGACACCTTCACTCCGATCCACCGCAATGCATATCCTGCGGCCCGGGCCGGGGTCAATGCCGCCCTCACGGCGGCCACCGCTGTGTTGGACGGCCGCAGGATCGCCTATGCCCTGGTGCGGCCCCCGGGACACCATGCAGAACGCCGGGCCTTTGGCGGATTCTGCTACCTCAATAACGCGGCCATTGCAGCCCGGTATCTGCGGGAACATGGCCGGGTGGCCATTCTGGACATCGACTACCACCACGGCAACGGTCAGCAGGATATCTTCTATCACCGCTCCGATATCCTCACCGTGTCCATCCACGGCCATCCTGAATTTGCATATCCCTATTTTACCGGATTTGAAGATGAAAAAGGCGCGGGCGAGGGTGAGGGATTCAATCTCAACCTGCCCCTGGGAGAAACCATTGACGGCAAGGCCTATCGCAATACCCTGGCCCAGGCCCTGCGCCGTATTTCCGGATTTGAACCCGATTTTCTGGTGGTCTGCCTGGGGCTGGACACCGCCAGAAACGATCCCACCGGCACCTGGTCTTTGACCCGGAAAGATTTTTTCCTGAACGGACGGATGATCGGTGATACCGGCCTGCCTGTCCTGGTTATCCAGGAAGGTGGATACAAAACCCGGAACCTGGGAATCAATGCCCGGCACTTTTTTGAAGGCCTGGCTGAAGCGGTGTTCAAAATCACCAGTCAAAAATCTTTGCACACCCTGCAAAACAAAGGTTTGCACATCCGGTATGAGCCGGTACAAAAGGATGTGGCAGATATCCGGCATCTGACGGCCGCCACTGGATTTTTCAGGGCCGATGAAGTGGACATCGCGGCCCAGCTGGTGCAGGAACGCCTGGAAAAAGGCACGGCCAGCGGCTACTATTTTGTATTTATCACCCGGGCCGGCAAGCTGGTGGGATATGGGTGCTACGGCCCCATTCCGTGCACTTTGGCCAGTTTTGACATCTACTGGATAGCGGTGGCGCCTGAATTTCAGGGCAAAGGCTTAGGGCAAATCCTCCTGGCCCGGATGGAACAGCTCATCAAAGACATTGGGGGCCACAAAATTTATGTGGAAACCGCTTCACAGCCCAAATACGCCCCGACCCGCTCCTTTTACGAACGTTGCGGCTATACGGTTGAAGCCACCCTGGCCGATTTCTACGGCCCGGAAGATGCCAAGGTGATTTACAGCAAATCCATGAAACCCGTCAGGTCAGAACCTGTTGTATAAAAATTTTACCGCCCCGGAGTAATCATAAATATCGTGTATAATCAAACTGATCCAGGGGGAGGTATCTGTGGATTACATATAACCGCTGCGCACAAGTTTTTGGCGACTCCGGTCATCCGCAGGCCTGGATACGCTATGTTGCAGCATCATCCTGGCCGTCAGAACGGATCTGCAAAAGACTCTGTATGGTAATTTTATCCAGCCGCCGGAACATGGCTTTACCGGCCTCAACCCACACCCACCTGGACAGACAGTCGCCTGCCTGGTTACAGATACCGCAGAGCTTTTGATCTTCTTCAGCACAATCTGTAATTGCCGTGGAGTCTTCCAGGGTGCGGACGATGTCCCCCACAGTGATGGCTGCTGGTTTTTTGGCCAGCATATGACCACCGAAAGGACCGCGATGGCTGGTAATAATGTTGGCTTTTTTCAATTTCCCGGTCAGCTGTTCAAGGTATTTGACGGAAATATTCTGGCGCCTGGACACATCACTGAGGGGGACGGGTTTGTCCCCTCCGTATATGGCCAGATCTATGATCAGCCGGGTACCGTACCTGCTTTTGGTTGTTAATCTCATGGTATCTCGTTATTTTTCCCCCCGCCCCGGGCGGGTCATGGCCGCAACTGTTCAGGGAATGGCCGGGGGCAATCCGTTGGATGTAAGGTGGGTCGGACGTTTTCTGGGCAAATTGATTGTAAAGACAGAACCCTGCTTCTGCTCGGATGTCACATCAACCGTTCCACCATGCTGACAGATGACCCGATGGGCAATAAAAAGCCCCAGTCCGGTTCCCTGGGATCCTTTGGACGTAAAAAACAGGGTGAACATTTTTTCCCGGGTTTCCTGGTCCATGCCGATGCCATTGTCTGTAATTTCAAAACAAATGGTATCATTTTTTGAAGAGGTCACGGCCAAAGTAACCTGGTGTTCTGATTTCTCCCGGTCGAACGCACAGGCATCCACAGCATTTTCCAAAAAATTTATCAGGGCAGCCTCCATCCAGCTGGGATCTACTTCCATTTCGCCCGGGTTATCGGGCACGGATACGACAAAATCCACATTGCTGCGCAAGGCCACAGGTTTGATACTGTTTACAACGCTGGCCACAACAGCAGAAATTTCCATGGTGGTATACTGTAATTCCCGAGATTTTGCATAATACAATATTTCAAGGACCATTTTCTTTATTTTATCGGTCATCATCTTGACCTGGCCAAAGGCTTTGAAAACCCGAAGCTCATCTTTCTGGTTCAGGCCGGTTTCCAGCTGATAAACACCACCATCCAGAGCTGTCAGCATGCCCTTTACACCATGGGACATGGAACCGAGCATCAGGCCCAAAGATGTCAGGTGATCCTGAAGCTGACGGATCTGGGTGATATTGGTGGATATTTCCATGACCTGGGTGATGTCCCCTTTTCGATTTTTAATCGGTGCTGTCTGGGTCAGAACGTTGTACTGCTTTCCGGAAATGGAAGTGACAATTTCTTCGGTACTGTGCGTTTTACCGTCCTGGAACGTCTGCACCACGGGGCATTTGTCGCACTGGCTGGTGCGGTGCTTGTAAATCTTGTAGCAATGCCCGCCGATATGGTTGCCGAAATGCTGTTCAAACCGGCTGTTCATCGCGGTTATCCGAAGATTTTTATCCTGGACGGTGATATAGCAGGGAACGGCATCAAACAGCTGGTTGAACTGATTCTGGGCATTGTGAAGATCGGTCAGCCGTTCAACATACCGATAATTTTTGCGCATTTGAAAATTGATTTTTTTTGCCCGTTTCAGAGAAAGTGCCAGGGCCTTACTGTTCAGCGGAAGGAGCAGGTATTCTACCACTTTGAGTCCGAACCGGTCCATGGCCTGATTCAACCGGATTTCTGATCCATATGCAATCATCTGGGTATAGTGCTTGGATCCCGTGATGCGCATAACGCATTCAGCTGTTTTTTCATCCATCAGCAAATTGCCGAGCACGATATCCCAGGCGGCATTTTCCAGATAGTGAAACACCTCGTCAAATGTTGCTGCCAGGGTGACATCATATTGCAGCCGCTCAAGATAGGTTTTTAACGCATCACTATGTTCGAGATCATCATCAATGAGCAAAATCTGTTCTGCCATGGTTTTTCTCTTCTGCCGGATCAGCCGATGGCATCTTTTACAATACCGAGCAGCTTTTCACGATCAAATGGTTTTTTAATGGATGCAATGGCCTTTGGGATGGCATGCACATTTCCGGAAAGACCTGAGATAACAATGACCGGAACATTTTTAAGCGATTTTTCCTGAATCATCTGCCGATAAAATCGCGGACCCCAGTCACCCGGCATTTCAATATCCAGAGTAACCAGATCCGGCTTGTGCTCCATGGCCATTTTCAACCCTTCCTTTGCGTCCCTGGCAGTGTATGCATCATATCCATTGTCTTTGAACAGGGCTTCCAGGTAATCCAGAATATTCGGATCATCATCCACAATCAAAATTCTTTTTTTCATGATATTATTGTCTCCAATTATCGATTTACGCTGATAACAGGGCAGCCTGCCCTGACAATTACCTGTTCGACATTGCTGCCAAGGATGGCATCCGCCTTTTCAGTTTTTTTGGAATGATGCGCCATAACAATCAGATCAGAATGAATATCCCTGGCGTATTTCACAATTTCAATAAAGGGAATGCCTTCCCAGACATCCATGGAATAGTGTTTCAATTCCTTGAGCCGTGATTCATAACGGCCCCGGATCATCCGCAATGCTTCCCGGATTTTCTGCTCAATCTCATCCTGGGACAGCATTTCTCCCGTGGCACCGGACGTAATATCCAGGGCATGAAAAACATTGAGTTCACAATCCAGGTTTTTGGCCACTTTCATGGCAAATTCAAAGGCTTTATCAGAGGCTTTTGAAAAATCCGTGCCAAAAGTGATATTGGATAATCCGCCCCAGAATGAGGCTGCGGGACGGTTCACTACCAGTACCGGGCATTTGGCAGATCTGGCGATTTTCTGCAAGGTGGTACCAGCCATACTTTTCTTGTAAACCGCTTCCTCTTCATCCCCGGTGCTGCCGCCCAGCAGGATCAAATCCGGTTCTGTATCCTTTGCCTGGCGGAGAATTTCCCTTGCAGGAAACCCGATGGCGACGGTAATATCATATCTCAGCCCGTTTTCCAGATATTTGGCATAATAGGTTCTGATCTCATCTTTGACCCATTCCAAATAATCGTCATCAACATCCACCCGCTCTTTGGTTTTCACATCAACCACCACCTGGCTGTATCCTCTGGAAGGCACCCCCGGTACATGGAAAATATCCAGATGGGCATCATAGCTTCCGGCAATGTTGAATGCGACTCTGGCGGCATGATCGCTTTCTTTGGTTGCAGATGTCGCAAATAGAATCTTTGTAAACATGATACACCTCTCTTCGTTAGGCGTTCTATTCCTCGGGTTTCATATGATCCGGCAACACCAGCATCTTGATAATGATGGGTTTTAAAAAAGACCACCTGATTCCGATTTTGAATTCTTCCTCCAGGTCTCGAATGGCATCCCAGCAGTTATGGCAGGGCGCCAGAACAAGTTTTGCTCCGGTGGCAAGAATCTGATCCCGCTTTTTTTCCAGCCCCTTGTTGCGCTGTTTTCGGAACAGGCCGATACCATTAAACCCGCCACCACCACCGCAGCAGAAATTATGCTCCTTGTTGGGGGACATCTCAACAAAATATCCCGGTTCAACAATATGGCTCATGATCTCACGGGTGGCGTTCTTCAGCCCCTGGTTCCGGACATAGTTGCAGGAATCCTGCATAGTGACCAGTTCCCTGATACGTTTGGATGGATCAATTTTTAATTTGCCTTCTCTTAGCGCCTCTGCCAGCCATTCAACGTAATGGATGGATTCCACCGGCGGCAGTCCGTTTTCCCGTCCGGCCCAGTAGGGACCTTCAATCACGGTGGCCCGGTGGGCATGACCGCACTCGGTTCCGATCATCCGTTTGGGTTTGAGTTTTTCCATGGCGGCATACACCGATTCCACCTGCATCTTGCAGGCGGCCCAGTCACCGGCAAACATGGCCAGACTGGTCTGCTCCCATCCCTCGGATGGAACAGTCCAGTTTTCACCGGCAGCATGGAACAAAATAGCGGCTTCTGCCAGATCTTCCGGATAATGTTTTACCTCCCTGGCATTGACGGTATACATAATATCGGCATTTTCAACATCAACCGGCACGGTGAGACCGATGTATTCTTCTTCGTTCTCTTCCACCATCCATTCAAAGGTCTCGACAAAATCTTCGTTGGTGACATCCATCTGGGCACGGTAGGCACGGTGCATGCCGGCACCGATTTTCATTTCCCAGGGCACAAAACCCTGCTGATACAAGAGTCCGCGCAGATACCCGAACATGATGCCCGTGTCAATGCCATGGGGGCAGTAGGTGCCGCAGCGGTTGCAACAGGTGCACTGTGCCCATGCCACTTCCATGGCATGACGCATAAAGGCGTTGTCCACCTTGCCTTTCCGTTTTATGATCTCGCCCAGGGTGGATTGAATCTTATAGGCCGGAACCTGTTTGGGATCACGGTCGTTGACCAGATACAGAAAACAGCTGTCCGCACACATCCCGCAATGGGCACAGATTTCAAGCCAGGTACGCAGTCTTGACTTCAAGGTTTTCTGGATGGTGGCCCACAGGAGATCGGAATCCACCTCAAGGTTTTTCATTTCTTTATAGTATTGATTTCCACTGGTATCTGACAACAGAAAATTCACTTCTTCCGGTGTATTGACCGGTGTCTTATTACAATATTTTCCTTCCGGCATGAATGTACATCTCCTTACATGGTGTTTTTGTCAACAGCGCTGCTACCAGGCCATTTTGGTGCCCTTCATCCCGCCGCGCTTGATACCGAAATCCATTCCCAGCTGCGCCCGTGATGCAAAAAACAGGAAAACGTGGGACATTTTGGTAAACGGAATGGCGATCAAGAGGAGTTCACCGCAGAAAATATGCAGGTTGAGCCAGAAAGAATAATCGCCCACATGGTACCGGGCCGTCAGTCCTGTGAGAAAAGGTGCCAGTGCGATGAAAAGGATAAAATAATCATACAGTGTGGTTAAGATCCGAACTTCCGGCAGAACAATACGCCGGAGGATCAAGAAAAATGCACAGACCACAGCCAGCCAGGTCAGAAAATCCGCAACTCCAGCGTTCAGCGTGAACAATGAAAATCCCACCTTGTTTTCGAGAAAAATATTATGGGCAGACAAAAACAGCGGAACAACCACCGCGCCGATATGAAACCCGAAAAATGCGGCTGCCATAAACGGCTGGGTGCGCCATCCATAGGTTCCATAGGGAATCAACCATTTGTATATGGAGCGGAACGCCCCTTTCATTCCAGCCTTTGGGTGGGCTTTATAGGCCACCCGGTCCAGCTGCCAGCTCAGCCCCCGAAAATACAGAACAAATCGAACCAGCATTCCCACCAGGCAGACCGTGATGGCAAACCAGAAAAAGATCCCTGTTAGAAATTCATGCATTTATATGTGCCTCCATTTTGAATAACGACCATACCCTGACGGGCACAACAAATCATGAAAGAATTCATATCGTTACATGTTCTTTCATATACATTGTTGGTGCACTGCCGGCATTGGTCAGTCTTTTTCCCTTTCGTTTAAAAACAACCAGAACAGCGGCAGGAATATCAGAATACCGCCCATGATCAGATAGGTGATGTTCTTGGTGTGTGTCATAAAATCATGAAGTGTATACATTATGGTTTCCATTTTGTGTCTCCTTATATTCTGGCAAAATTCAGTGGGTTTTATAATCCGGGTGTTCATACAGCACCGGCATCCGGGTTGCGACAAACCGATATACCACAATACCGATGGTGACGATAAATACGGATGTGCCGATCTCCATGAGGCTCGGAAAGTACCGGTCTGCCGACGGCAGGTGGTAATTAAAGGCAATGATGGAAATGTTGAGCCGGTTCAGAACAATGCCCAGCACCGTCAGCACTGCAGCAATCCGGACAAACATCAGATTTTTCTCTCTGAAACCCATGGCAAAGAGAATGGCCGGAAATGCGACAAAGCCCACCAGCTCGATCAGGAACCAGAGTCCCCAGCCGGTAGCCAGATAGTTCCAGTTGTTATCAATGGAAAGACCGACAATCTTTATGGCCAGATATCCCATCATGATAAACGAGGCGGCCTTGGCAAACCCGAAGGCCACACCATGGGATTCTTCGTGGTGGGCATGATCCATTTTATGACTCAGGTACCGGTGGGCCAGAGTGCTTTCAAAAATCACCATGGACATGCCGGCGAACATGCTGGATATGAAGAAATATACCGGCAGATACCCCGAATACCACAAAGGATGCAGCTTTGACGGTGCAATCATGAACAGGGCGCCCAGTGACGACTGGTGAAGGGTGGACAGCACCACACCGAAAATGGTGAGCACCAGGGTGAGCTTGACCACAATCTGCCGGATCTTTTTCAATCCCAGCCACTCAAAGGCGGCAGGCGTAAATTCAATAAAAAGAACGGTGAGATACAAAAAAACACACAATCCCACTTCAAAGAGGAGCGACGAGGTCCCCTGGGATACAAAAATGGGATACGGCAGACGCCATGGCCGCCCCACATCGTAATGCAGGGCAAACACCACCAGGGCATACCCCAAAAATGCCGTCAGGATGGCAGGGCGCACGGCGGAATGGTAGCGCTTGAGTCCGAATACATAGCAGGCGGCAGAAGTGACATACCCGCCCGCTGCCAGGGCGACACCGCACAGCAGATCAAATCCGATCCAGATGCCCCAGGGATTATTGTTGTCCAGGTTGGTGACTGCGCCGAGTCCCTTTGTAAACCGCAGAATAGTCAAGATTGCACCAACCACCAATATGATACCGATAATCACATTGGTGGCTGTAAATTTTTGGGTGTTGGATTGCGTCTTTTCCACGGCCATTTATTTATCCTCCTCGATGGATTCCCCAGAATCACTGCCCGCTTCGGGTTCTGGTTTCTGCTCCTGGTCAGCAGTTTCCTGTGCTTCTTTTTCGGCTTCTTCCAATGCCTTTTTAACCTCAAAATTAATAGCAGCTGTTTTTTCCCTTGTCATTTTTTCCCTGAGCGCATCCAGCTTATTCTGCGTTTCTTCCTGGCTCAAAGCGATGGTTTCGGCCACGGCTGCCGCCTTTTCCTCCTGGGCGATCCTGTCTTTGCGTTTTGAAATGGCATACATGCCGGTGAGCAGCACCGGCCAGAGACCTACAACAATCGGAACAGCGGACAAGGGACCCGCGGTCAGTTCCGGGGCAGAGGTGATGCCGAGATCCTCTCTCATGCCCACCTCGGAAAAAGAGACTCCTGAAATGTACAGCCAGCTGGTACCCCCCATTTCGTGTTCACCATATACATGATCGGTATACTGATCCGGATAGGCATAAATCCTTTTCCAGGCATACTTGAGCAGTTCATCGCGTTTACCGAACACCAGAGCATTCTTGGGACAGGCTTCCACACAGCCGGGCAGCTTGCCTTCCAGCAGTCTGGGGTAGCACATGGTGCATTTGGTCACCCGGGGGGTCAAGGCTTTATGGTACTCATAGGCAGGAACGTCAAACGGACAGGCTACCATGCAATACCGGCATCCTACACACAGGCTTTCATCATAAATTACGGCACCCTGCTTTGTTTTTGTAAACGCCTTGACAAAGCAGGCCGATGCACAGGCCGGTTCCAGACAATGGTTGCACTGTTTTTTGGCAAACACGTAAGGTTCGTGTTGAAACCGGTTCACCACCGTAAAGACATCAGCATCTGTCCTGCGCCGGGTATCGAGCACAGACAGGTCATCAAACGGAACCCTGGGTTCTGGCAGATCGTTCACCGCATTGCAGGCGCTTTCACATTTTCTGCATCCAATACATTTTGTAATATCATGAAGAACGCCGAAACTGTCTGGATAGCCTTTGAAATGTTTGTTGGAGGCCCCATAGGCTTTGCCCAGGGCACCAGTGGCATTTCCCAGCGCGGCAGCACCGATACAGCCTATAAACTTTCTTCGCGAAATAGCCATAATTTTTCCTCTGTTTGTATGGTATCCATCATACTTGTCTTATTTTTTTTCATGACATTTAATACAATCCGTTGCCAACACCGTCTGGATCTCCATTTTCTGATGACAGGTGATGCACTGCCCGTGGTAAGCGCTTTTCAGGTCGGGCTTATTGTTGGCGATGTCTGTGGTCTTTCCATGACAGGATGCACATTTGGGCGGGTCCAGAGATTTGGGGCTGTTGTGATGACACCCCAAGCACAAGGTCTGCTGATCCTGATGAAAAGCCCTGGCCAGATCACTGGTCTGGGCGCGGTTTGCAATGGCCAGAAACACTTTGCGATGGGGAAATTCACTGGGCTTGTATTCATCTGCCAGTTCTGCGATGGTGACGATTTCAGGAATTTTGTCAACCGCAACTGCAGTGAATTCAGCAGGCCGGCCGGAAATGATCTGTCCGGCCATCATTTTTCGCTGATCCGCATCTGTGATCACCTTGTTATCCGGTGCATTATGGCAAACGACACAAGCGTTTTCCCCGGGCTTTTTTCCGGGCATCATGTTATGGCAGCCGGCACAATCTGAAGATGCCGTCACACGGGTATGGCACCCGACACAGCTGCTGTCGGACTGAGTGGTATGCATGGCTTCTTCCAGGCGGACAAACCCGCCTTTGACATTCCCTTTAGGTGTATGACACGCACTGCAGCTTTCAAGAGATTCATGGTGACAGACCTTGCAGCTGATGGCTGTTTCTTCATGGCCTTTATGATCAAACGCCACCGGCGTCATCAGATATCCGGGGGATTCCCCTTCAGATGCCAGTCCCGTCATGAAAACAGCATCCGGCTGATTTCTTTTAAGGCGGGAAATGTTTTCCACTACCTTTATTTTGGCCTGTTCCTGTTCATCATGGCAACCGTAACAGGTGACAGGACCGGCCGGCAGTTTTTTTTCAGCTGTCCTTACATGGCAGCCCACACAGGCATCATGGGCTGCGGTCTGCATGGAACGGATACCATCTGTTTCTGTTTGTTTGTGACAATAGACACAGGCGGATTCCGCCCCTTTGGTATAAAATGTCTCTTTTGTCTTTTCGTTGTATTCATGATGGCAGGCGCTGCAATTATCTGTATCCGATTGCGCACGGGACGAAATATTTTCAGATTTTTCATGGATGTAGTGCAGCGATTTATCAAAAACGAGTTTTTTCCATTCCGCATCTGCAGGCTCCGATGCTGCGCCATGGCAGCTTCTGCATTCTGCCGCCAAAGGTCCTGATGATTTTCCTGCAGATTTTTTTTCTTCATGACAGGACAGGCAGTTTTCATGGTACAGGTCCATTGAAGGTGCCTGATCTGTCCGTTGAAAGGCAAAGAAAAGGGTCTCATCATCTTTACGGATGTGGCACTGGTCGCATCTGCCGTCAACCGCCTGATTGTGAATGGCATGGGGAAAATCAACTGCCGGCATTTCGTTGCCAGAAATGTCAGCCGGAAGATCAATTGTGATCAGATCCGGCCCGTTTACCCTGCCGGTATCTTTTATTTTGGTCTGGGCCAAAAGAGGGAGCAGGCACAAGGCTATCGTCACAATCATTATCAGTTGAAATGATTTTACTTTTGACATGGTCAAATCCTCTGATTGCATGGTTCTGGAACGGGTTTATAAAACCAACTGTTTTTATCGGGATATTCCCTACTATTTTTGTATGATTAAGTCAATAAAAAAAGATATGCTTCTTTCTTTGAACTGAAAAAACGCACCCAATAATGCGGCCCAAAAAGGGTACACCGGCAGATAGGCCAAAGCATATCCGGTCTTACATTGCTACACGAAATCAGGAGCCGGCAACTTCTGTTCCGGTTCCCAGGCTGTTCAAAACGGAGATTTTCCTGCCGGCCGGCAGTTGCTTGATCTGATATTCCAGTTTCAAAGCCGCTGATTTCCCCAGGTTTTCCCGGACCGCTGCCAGGGTCACCGGCCGCCGTGCCCGGGTATATCTGGAAGCTTTGCCCTGGTTGTGCTTCAACAAGCGGGTATCTATATCTGTGGTGACACCGCAGTACAGGGATTTATCCGCGCATTCCAGCAGGTATACCGACCAGGCAGCCATATTCACCTTCCTTGATTCATGACCGCCCGCGACTGCTTCATTTTCCCGATTGCTGCCATATCTTTCAAATGCCCCCTGGCCCTGACGGGCAGTCATATTGTTTGTCTATCCTGCATACCCGTCTGTATGGTATTTGTCAAGCGGTTCACAAAAAACCCCCCGGCGGTTTCGCCGGGGGGCTTGCTGTCAGACCTGAATATCCTGTATCTATCTATTCAAGGCAGGCTATCCCAGGATTTGTTTCAGGTCTTCCTCCGGGGTGCTGATGGGTTTGATGTTGTAGTTTTTCACCAGCACATCCAGGACATTGGGAGTGATGAAGGCCGGCAGGGAAGGCCCCAGGTGGATATCCTGGATACCTAAGTGCAGCAGGCTCAGCAGGATGGCCACGGCTTTTTGTTCATACCAGGACAGAATGAAGGACAGGGGCAGGCCATTGACATCCGTATCAAAGGCTTTGGTCAATGCCAGGGCGATGAGTACTGCGGAATGGGCGTCGTTGCACTGGCCCACATCCAGAAGCCTCGGGATGCCGTTGATGTCGCCCAGCTGTTTTTTGAAAAACTTGAATTTGCCGCAGGCCAGGGTCAGCACAATGCTGTTGTCCGGGGTTTTTTCCACAAATTCGGTGTAGTAGTTTCGGGATTTTTTTACCCCGTCACAGCCGCCCACCAGGAAGAAATGCCCGATGGAGCCGTCCTTGACACCGGCCACGATCTTGTCTGCCACCCCAAGGACCGCATCATGACCAAATCCCACCAAAACCTCCATGTCCGGTTTGTCTTCAGTGTATCCGGGCAGTTCCAGGGCCCGGTCGATCAACGGTTTGAGATTGTTCTTGTTCACATGAGCGACTCCTGGCCATCCCACGGTACCGGTGGTGAAGATGTTCTGCTTGTAGGTCTGTTTGGGCTTCTGGATGCAGTTGGTGGTCATGAGGATGGCACCGGGAAACTGTTCAAATTCGCTTCTCTGATTCTGCCAGGCCGTGCCGTAATGGCCGTAAAAATGGGGAAACCGCACCTTGAGTTTTGGATAACCGTGTGTGGGCAGCATCTCTCCATGGGTGTAGACATAAATGCCTTTGCCTTCACTGGCCTTGAGCACCGCCTCCAGATCAATGAGATCATGGCCGGACACCATGATTGCCTTGCCTTTTTTGGCACCCAGGGGCACCTTGGTGGGAACCGGGTGTCCATAGGCCAGGGTATTGCCGATATTGAGCAGTTCCATGGCCCGCAAATTTTTCTCACCGCACTCCAGGACCAGACCCAGCAGCTGATCCATGCCTAAGGTTTTGTCTTCCAGAGCCGCCAGCGCCCGGTGGACAAATTCATAATTGCCTTCATCTTCCTGGTCAAACTCGGCCGCATGATCGGTATAGGCGGCCATTCCCTTGATGCCGAACAGCAGCATGTGCTGGAGAGACCGGATGTCCGGATCCACATCCGGATCTGACATCAGGCCGTAATTGCCGCCTTGCTTTACCATGCCCTCCAGGGTGGGTTTTAGTTTCAGGGTCAGGGCATCGCTGGTGGAGGTAATTTTTCCACCGGCAGCATGTACGCGCTGGATCATCTTGTCCCGCAGGGAAACCGAATGATGCAGCAGGTCCTCCAGCCGGTATGGGTCGAATTCCACATTGGTGAGGGTGGCGAACATGGCCTCACAGGTAAACCGGTCGGTTGCATTGTCGGAAATATGGTTTTTTCTGCCGGCCACACAGGCAATAGCAAGCCCTTTAATGGAATGTACCAGCAGGTCCTGGAGCGCAGCCACCTCCGGGGTCTTGCCGCACACACCCATGACTGTGCATCCCCTGCCCCCCATGGTCTGTTCACACTGGTAGCAGAACATTTTGGTTTTGTTTGCCGGTGCGGCAAACGCGGACGAGGTTCTCAAGAATGCGGGAAGCAGGGCGCTTCCGGTAACAGCCAGGGTGCTTTTCTTTAAAAAATGTCGGCGGGAAATCTCTTTCTTTTTCATGGCATTCCTCCTTTTGGATGCAATTGCGGGCAACCGTTGCCGGATACCCGGGTGTTTTTTCAAACCTGCACCCAGCATAAAGGAACCATCACACCCGATCCTTGACCTGAATCAAGAATTCAAAAAAAATCCCCTTTTTTACATTTATTTTGGAATAGACTCCGGAAAAATCAGAACATTTTTGGCGTCCATTCCAATGACAAACCGTTTTTGTCTACAGGATCAAACTGTGGGGGTCACACTTTTCCCGGAGCAGGGTCAGTTCGGTCTGTGTGGGAACAGCAATTTCCACGGCCCGGTCGGTCCGGATTTCGAACTCCATGTTGTCCAGGATCCGGTCCGGGGTAATCCCCGGAAAACAGCCTATTAAAAACATCTGTCTGGTGTGTTCATCAAACCCCATCACCCCCATGTCTGTGATCACCTTGTCCGGACCGCCCGGGGGAAGACCCGCCTTTTCACGGCCTTCGGGTCCGTCCAGATAGCCGGGACTGGTGAGGTAGTCCAGTTTTTTCTTGAATTTTCGCTTTTCCATCTTCATAAAAATGATGCTGCGGGAGACGAAAGAGGCCACATCACAGGCCCCGCCGCTGCCGGAAAAACGCACGGCTGGTGCCTCATACTCTCCAATCACCGTAGAGTTTAGGTTGCCGTAGATATCGATCTGGGCCGCTCCCAGAATTCCTACGATCCTGGCCCCTGACATGGGGTTCTGCATGGTGCAGAAGGCTTCCATAAGACCGCCGTTGGCAGAGGTGTGGTACATGATCCGGGGATCTGCCACTGCCAGGGGGATATCTTCCAGCTTTGAATCAATGGCGCCGGTCTCAAAAAAGATGACACTGTCCGGTGCATTGATATTTTTGGCTGCCATGGCCGCCAGCATGGAGATGCCGGTACCGCAGAAAACGATATCCCCGTTTTTGATCTCTCTGGCCGCACAGATGGTCATTAATTCCTTTAATGTATAGTCCATGGCTTTTTTCCCTTATTTTCTGTCCAGATGCTTTGCATATCCTCTGTTTTTGTCCGCCAGTATGGATTCCACGCGGCCTCTGCCCACCTTGTCCAGCAGGTGGGTATGGGTGGGGCAGTCAAAGATATACTCTGTCAGATACTGCTGATATGCATCATCGTTTTTTGCTGCCCGGGCATAGGCGTTCATGTATGCGGCATCATAGTCATAATACCGGTAACAGGCCGTGGGGTAGGCCCCGAAAGGCACCTTTACCACGGCATCCGCGTGAATGAACGGGATCTGGTTTCTGTCCGGATCCGTTTTGAGATAATCATCATCCAGCAGTTCTTCGCAGGTGATGATCAATGTCTTTGCCGCCTTGGCCTGCTCCACATCGGCAAAGGTCAGTCCCTCAATGCGGCAGTTGCCACGGAAATCCGCCATCTGCACATGGATAATGGTCACATCCGGTATGATAGCCGGCACCAGCACCACTCTTTTGGTGTCACACCACCCGTCAAAGGGGTTGTCCATCACCACCAGCTTCTGGTTGGGAATCCGGTCATGCTGTTCCCTGAATTCTTCAGGAAATCCCCATTTACTGATGATGTCGGTTCCTAAAGAAGACCGGGTGGGCAGAAAGGCAATGCCCATGGCCCCGGCCAGAAACCTGAGGGTCATCTGGAAGTTGGAATAATCCTCCACCGTGATGGCCTGTTCCTGGACCGCTTTTTTGAACCGGATACAGGTGGACATGAACTTGCCGGTGCCGCCATAGGCGATCTCCAGACGGGAGACACACCCGCCCCCGATCAGTTCATCCACCCCCTGGCCGTTGGAATGGGCATACACATGCAGATCTCTTGTTTTCTGCCGGATGATTTCATACACCGCCGCCATGGGGTTGCGGTTGAGGGTAAACCCGCCGATGGACAGGTGGCACCCTTCTGTGACATATTTTTCAACGGCATCCTGCAGCCGCATCACCTTGCTGTCTTCTGGTTTCATAATCCAATCCTGGTTTCAAATCAAATAATTACGCTGTGAATCTCCCCATTCACATCATCCCATCATGGAGGGCAGCCACAAACAGATCTGGGGGAAAAGCATGACAATGATCAGGCCTATGGCCTGGAGAAAAATAAAAGGCCCCACGGACCGGTAAATATCTCCCATGGTAATACCTTCGGGAACCACACCTTTCATGTAAAAAAGCACAAATCCGAACGGGGGGGTTAAATAGGCCATCTGCATGTTCAAAATAAACAGGATCCCGTACCAGAGGGGATCAAAGCCCAGACTGGTGATGATGGGCACATAGATGGGGGTGGTGATCATGATAATGGGCAGATCATCCATGATCATACCCAGAAAAAAAAGACTGATCATCATGGCAATGAGGACGGTCCAGGGATTCAGGCCCACAGTTTCAATGATCTGGGTTAAAAAAGAAGGAAGGGCCAGAGAATTGATGACCGTAGAAAAAGCCAAAGCCCCGATAATAATCCACAACACCATACTGCCGAGCCGGGAGGTTCTGTACAAGGAAGAGGAAAAAACCTCCCAGGACAGCTTGCCGTGAAGGCCCACCACCCCGATGGCGGCCAGTGCCCCAACGGCGGATGCCTCTGTGGGAGTGGCCAGACCCATGAAAATCGTACCCATGATGGAAAAAATGAGCAGAAAAGGAAGGAACAGGCCTTTGAGGGCCAGAAATTTTTCCCCCCAGGTGGCGCGTTCCTCTTTGGGGATGGCTGGACAGATACCGGGCTGGGCAAAACTCCTGATGATGATGTAAGTGATATACAACACGGCAAGGAGCAGGCCGGGAAGAATTCCTCCCAGAAACATTTTTCCAATGGAAACGCCGGTAACCGAGGAATAGACGATCATGGTCACACTGGGAGGAATGAGAAACCCTAAGGCCCCCCCGCTGGAAATACAGCCGATGGCGATCTCTTTTTTATAATTTCGACTGAGCATGGCCGGCAGGGCGATCAACCCCATGGTCACGGTGGCGGCCCCCACGATTCCCACGATGGCGGCGATGACCACGCAGACCAGGACGGTGCCCACTGCCAGCCCACCGGGCATTGGCCCCAACCATTTATAGATCAGCTCGAACATGTCATCGGCAATCCCGGACTTATCCAGGAGGCTGCCGATGAGAATAAATAAGGGAATCGCCATGAGCACCTCCCCGGACATCTGGGCAAAGACCGCATGGGGCAGAATCTGAAGCTTGGCAGGACCAAGTACCATCACAATGAACGTCAGCCCCACAGTACCCAGGGCAAAGGCCACCGGGGTACCCAGAACAAAGAGAAACACCAGGGCCAGGAACATCAAAAGAACGATAATGACAGGGCTCATTTGGTTGATTCCTCCCTGAATTTGAGCACGGTTTCACAGATACCGGCAGCTGCCTGCAGAATAAACAGCACCGCAGCAATGGGGACAAAGAGCTTTACCGGACCCAGGGGCGGCCCCCAGACGGTGTAGGAATGCTGGTTTATTTTAAAGGTGTGCAGGACATCTTTGCCACCCACCCATAAAAGGACCACAAAAAAAATGATGCACACGAGATACGCGATGATGTCGGCGATCAGCCTCCACCGGCAGGAAAATGTGCTGTAGATGATGTCCACACTGACATGCTCTTTTCGCTGCAGCAGCCAGGGACCGGTCAGGGCCAGATAAAACGCAAAGGAGAACCCGGAAAGTTCATGGGCCCAGATGGTGGGAGAGTTAAAAAAATAGCGCATCAACACTTCATAACACAAAAATAGCATGATCAGGATCAGCACAAAGGAAGATATCTTCCCCAGCTGGCGATTCATGCCGCCGATAAACCCTATGGATTGTTCCAGTTTTCCCATGTTCACCCCGATGGTTTGCGTTTGTTTTTACATCCGTCAACAGAATCGGTATTCCAGGCTGGTTTCCCAGCCCGGAATGCCAGACATTCAGTACCCCAGATCTTTCAAGTTCTTCCGGATCATCTGGATATACTGGGCAGAAAATTCATCTTTTTCAGACACTTCATCCCAGATCTCATCCGCCGCTTTTTGAATTTCATCCACCGTGGACTGGGGCAGCACCACCTTTTCAACACCGGCATTCAACATGTCGGTTTCCGCTCTCTTTTCCATCTGCATAAAAGATCGGGTAAAGTCTAAAGATGACTTTCGAATGGCGGTTTCAAACATCACCTGGAGGTGCTTCGGCATGGAATCAAATTTGGCTTTATTCACCAGCACTTCAAGGGTCTGCACTCCGGAAAAATCCGGTACCACCATGTATTTACCTACCTCATGCAGGTTCTGGAGGTAGTTTTCCGCATGGGATCCGCTGACCGTCGCATCAATGGCGCCCCTGGACATGGCCACATAGATCTCGGCAAAGGGAATGAAGGTCGTGGACACACCCATTCGGTGAAGCATCGTGGCCATGGTCCCGGCGGCCCTGACCTTGAGATTCTGGATATCATCCAGGCTCTCTACTTTTTTTCTGGAAAACATGGCATAACCGGGCCATACCATGGCGCCGGCATAATACACCCCGTGTTTGGCATATTGTTCCCGCAAAAAGTCCAGACCGCCTTCATCATAATAAAAGTTGAGTGTTTCCCACATGTCCCTGGGATCTCCGGGCAGCGCAAAACTGGTGGCTGCCACCGGCACAATCCCCCCATGATAGGCACCATAGGTAATGGCCATGTCAATGGCCCCGGACCCGGTTGTTTCAAATGTCTGGGGAGATTTGACCAGACCGCCGGGCCCGACCTGATCGATGAGGATCTGTCCTTCGCTCATGATTTTCAGGTCATCTGCCATCTGGGCGATAACTTTCCAGCCCGGGTGTTCCATGGCATTGACATTCTGACAGGTGAACCGGAAGGTTTTGGCCTGGACCGTGGCAGCCATTCCCATGAAAAAGATGAGACACAAGACCGCTGTCAGCATTTTTGTACAGGTATTTTCGCGTTTTTTTGTCATACTTTCCTCCTGAATAAAAGTTCATTACATGCATTGACCCACAACATCCATTCCAATCAATCTGAAATAGTCTGTGAGCAAGTACCGTGCCATTCATCAAATATGGCCCGTCTGCAACGGATTCAAAAACATCCACCCACCCGGAACCATGGAATAATATGCAAATTTGCATATTATTCCATGGTTTCATCACTGGAGAAAAATAACTTTATTTATAAAAACAGGATCTTAAGAAAGAATTCTCCCATTATATGCAAAACTGCATATTTATGCGGATCTGAGCGGTTTCAACCGCACTGCCCTGGGCCCCACCTGGATGTAAAATCCGCCAAAACCCCTGACCGCACCTTTCCATGCCCGATATTTCAAATAAAATCCGACACTGGCATATGTTTTGCTGTGTTCTCCTTATACGGAAAACCATCAACCCAAATCTTTGGAGACATAAAAATGACTTCCACCAACACCCAGTATTACAACAAACTGCGGCAGGAACATGTGGCACAGGGACCTGCCAACCTGACCCCTGCTGTCATCGCAAAAGCCAGCGGAGCAACCATGACGGACGTGGACGGCAAAGAATTCATCGATTTTGCCGGCGGTATCGGCGTGAACAATGTGGGCCATGCCCATCCCAAGGTGGTCAAGGCCATCAAGGACCAGGCAGATCAATTCATCCATACCTGTTTTCATGTGGGCATGTATGATTCCTACATCGAGCTGGCCCAAAAACTAAACACCCTGGCACCGGGAAATTTTCCCAAGAAGACCATGTTTGCCAACTCTGGGGCTGAAGCCGTTGAAAATGCGGTAAAGGTGGCCCGGTACGCCACCAAACGGCCGGCGGTGATCGCCTTTGAAAACGGATTTCACGGCCGGACCCTCATGACCATGTCTTTGACCAGCAAGATCAAGCCCTATAAATATGGTTTCGGTCCGTTTGCGCCCGAAGTGTACCGGGTCCCCTATGCCTATTGTTACAGATGCCCTTTAGGGTGTACCTATCCTTCTTGTGACATTGCCTGTGCCGACCTGCTGGAATCCTATTTCATCACCCATGTGGATCCGGAATCCTGTGCCGCCATTATCGCCGAACCCATCCAGGGAGAGGGTGGTTTCATCACCCCGCCGCCGGAATATTTCCCGAAACTGGCCGGGATTGCCAAAAAATACGGGATTCTGCTGATCATGGATGAGGTCCAGTCCGGGGCCGGCAGAACCGGCAAGTTTCTGGCCTCTGAACACTGGGATATTGAGCCTGATATCATCACCCAGGCCAAAAGCCTGGCCGGGGGCATGCCCCTGAGTGCTGTCACCGGCAGAAAAGAACTGATGGATGCCCCGCATGCCGGCGGCCTTGGCGGCACTTACAGCGGCAACCCGTTGTCCTGTAAGGCAGCTCTGGCAGTCTTGGAGATCCTGCTGGAAGACAACCTGCTGGAACGTTCCCGGCAGCTGGGAGAGATCCTGCAACAGCGTTTCACCCAACTGGCAGACACCCATGAGATCATCGGTGAGGTCAGGGGCAAAGGTCCCATGCTGGCACTGGAGCTGGTCAAGGACCGAAAGACAAAGGAACCCGCTTCCGAGGCAGCCAAAGAACTGACCCGGATCTGTTATGAAAAAGGGCTGGTGATCCTTTCCTGCGGCAATTTCGGCAATGTCATCCGGACCCTGATGCCGTTTGTGATTACCGATGAGCAACTTGACAGGGGGCTGTCCATCCTGGAAGACGGGTTACAGCAAGTGATAAAATAACCTGGCAGATCTTTGTGAAAAAGCAAACCCATATGCAGGAAAATACCGGAACAACCGGTATAAGGAGCCAGTATGAAAGGATTTTTCAACCGCATTCTCCTCATTGATTGCAGCAGCCGGACCACCCGGGTTGAACCCATTGATGACAAAACCCTGGAACAATACATGGGGGGCAAGGGGTTGGCCACGCATCTTTTGTTACAGTACAACCCGCCCGGGGTGGACCCCCTGGCACCGGAAAACCACCTGATCGTAGGACTGGGGCCCATGACCGACAGCCTGATTTACGGCAGCTGCCGGTACGGCATCTTTTCCAAATCACCCTTGACCGGATTTTACGCCGAAAGTTACTCCGGCGGCCGGGCCGCCCCGGCTATCAGCCGGGCGGGATATGATGCAGTCCTGATCACGGGCGCGGCTGCATCTGCTGTGTGGATAGAAATATGTGACACCGCCATTGTGTTTCATGATGCCACACATCTGTGGGGCAAAGACACCTATGAGACAGAAGATGCAGTCAAACAATTGTGCGGTATAAAAGATGCCGCCGCCCTGGTCATCGGCCCTGCCGGTGAAAACCTGGTGAAATTTGCCGTTATCGAAAACGACTACTGGCGGTCCGCCGGCCGCACCGGCATGGGCGCGGTGATGGGATCCAAAAACATCAAGGCCCTGGTGTTCCATGGGGAGCAGAAAAAAACATTTCATGATCCAAAAGCCATCAAACAATACGCCAAAACCATGGTCAAAGACCTGAACCAGCACCCGGCCACACGCACCTACCGAAGCCAGGGTACCCCGGTCATGGTGGATGGATTGAACAAGGCCGGTGCGTTTCCAGCCAGATACTGGTCCCAGGGCACCTGTGATCACTTTGAACAGATCAATGCCACCCGCATGGCCGAAGACTTGAATGCCAGGCCCCGTTCCTGCAAGACCTGCTTTATGGGATGCGGCAAACTGGTCACGATCAAGCAGGGCCGCCATGCCGGACTGAAACTGGAAGGGCCGGAGTATGAAACCATCTATGCATTCGGCGGGCTGTGCATGATAAAGAGCATCGAAGAGATCACCTGGCTCAATGATATCTGTGACCGCCTGGGAATGGACACCATCACCGCCGGCAACCTGGCGGCCCTGGCCATTGAATCATCCGGCCGGGGAAATATCAAAGAAAAGCTGGCATACGGGGATGCAGATGCTGTGGCAGATCTGCTGGAAAAAATCGCCCGGCGGGAAGGGATCGGCGGCCTGCTGGCAGACGGCATCAAAACCGCAGCACCGGAAATGGGCATGGCGGACATGGCTGTTCATGTCAAGGGAATGGAGCCGGCCGGGTATGATCCCCGCACACTCAAAGGCATGGGACTGGCCTATGCAGTCTCTCCCCGGGGGGCGTGTCATTTGAGAAGCACCTTTTACAAACCCGAGCTGGCCGGCATGATCGACCCGGATCAAATTGAAGGCAAGGCGGAAATGTTTCTTGATTTTGAGGACCGGTGCACCCTGTTCGACACCTTTATTCTGTGCCGGTTTTACAGGGATTTTTATCCCTGGGAAGAATTGTCCACCCTGGTATCCATGACAACCGGCATGAATCTGTCCAAAGAAGAACTGACAGCAATGGCTTCCCGGGTCACCAACCTGACCCGCCGGTTCAATCTCCAGGAGGGCCTGACCCGGGCCGATGATTTTCTGCCCAAACGGCTGCTCACCGAAAAGCTGCCCAACGGCAACGGCATCACCGAAGCCGAACTCACCCAACTGGTTCAGGATTATTACCGCCTCAGGGGATGGGATGAAAACGGCATTCCCGCCTCAGAATCCGGCAAATAACTTACATTTTTGAAAACCAAAACATAACGACCCCAAACAAATAAACCTCTGGGGCCTTCAATGTGAAGGCCCTTCCCCCTACAGTACAACACCGGGTTTGGCCAGGCCGTATTTTTTCAATTTCCTGGCAATGGTGGACTGGTTGATCCCCAGCATCTTTGCCGCATTCACCTGGGTCTTTGCTGTTTTCAATGCCGCGGCCAGCACCTTTTTTTCAAACCGGGCCGTCATCTGCTCAAGGGTCTGATCCGGGGGCAAGGCATCCAAAGACGCCTCATTGGCAGCCATATGTTTTCTGATGCTGCCGGGAAGGTCCTCATACCGGACATTGCTGCTCCTGGACATGACCACCAGGCGTTCGCAGATATTGATCAATTCCCTGACATTGCCCGGAAACAGATAAGCTGTCAAGGCATCCACAGCCTCTCTATCCAGGGTCATTTCAGGTTTTCCATATTTCTGGGAAAAAACCTCCAGGTACCGGGTGATCAATGGTACCAGACATTCTGAGCGTTCCCGCAGCGGTGGTATCTTTACAGGAATGACATTGAGCCGGTAGTAAAGATCGTTTCGAAACTGCTTTGTCTCAATCATGTCTTTTAAATCCCGGTTGGTAGCGGCAATAATCCGCACATCTACGGGTTTGCTGGCGGTGCTGCCCACCCGGGAAATCACGCCGTCTTCCAAAAATTTCAACAATTTGACCTGGGATGCCAGGGGCAGTTCCGCGATTTCGTCCAGAAAAATGATTCCCTTGTCCGCAGTTTCAAACTTACCGGGCTTTCCTTTGTGGCCGGCTCCTGTAAATGCGCCTTTTTCATATCCGAACAGCTCACTTTCCACAAGGGTTTCCGGGATGGATCCGCAATTGATTTTTACCATGGGATGATCCGCCCGGGAGGAGTATTTATGGATCAGATCGGCAATCACCCCTTTGCCCGTGCCTGATTCTCCCAGAATCAATACCGTGGAATCCACCTGTGCCAGCTTGATGGTCTTTTGCACTATGTTCCGGTAATTGGCGCTCTTGGCAATAATCTGGCGGGACTCGGTTTCTTCAATCTGCTTTTCCAGAATATCCCGTTTGTATTGTTCGGTAATCTCGGCATTTTCTTTTAATTGTTCCTGCAGCCGGGTAATTTCCGTGATATCCCTTTCATTGACCACCACCCGGAAAAGCTCCCCGTTTTTATCGAACACCGGGGTCCCGGTCAGAAACAGGTCTCTGCCGATGCGGGTTTTCTGAATCAAAGATACTTTTTTTCTTGTTTTGAGCACCTCCAGGGTCACGGACCGGTCCACCAGTTTTTTTCTCACCAGCTCCGACATGTGCTTGCCCACAACTTCGGCTGCTGAAAGACCGATCATCTTTTCAGATGCCGGGTTGACTCTCACCACCACCCCGCTGCCGTCGCAGATCCACAACCCGTCATTGGAGCTGTCTATGATGGTATCCAGCTCGATAGACAGCTGCTGGAACCCCTTCATCCGGTTGGTCATGTTGGTGAGTGCCGTCATGTCCTCAAACACCGCCAGTACACCGATGGCAGCATCATTATGGCGGATGGGAGCCAGCAGCACCGAATACCGGCTGTCGTTTTTTTTCACCACCATCCCGGTTTCAACGGTTTTGGCGGACAGCACCTGCTGGGCCGCTGCCGTGAGTGACGGCACCGTGGCAGACAAAAACGCCCCGGGATAAAGGTCCAGGCTGTCTCTGGCCAGCCGGTTGGAGATCACTGCCTGAAGGGTATTGTCAAACACCGCCACGCCGTTGGGTGTGGCATTGAGCAATGCGCTGCCGAACTCTTTCCAGTTCAGGTCAATGGATTCCCGCATGACGTCTCCCCAATAGTTATATCCAGATTCTCAAAACGGCAAATCATTGCACCAAATACGGCAAAAAGTCAAACCCCGGTTTTTTCCCATTGCAATGGTTTAGGGCATTTCTTTTGCTTGACAAGACAAAACTTATAGCTTACGTAAACGTTAATTATAAACAGCCATATATTTTCCACAGGGAAGCAGACATGAACGGTGATAAGAATGTACGCACATTTACCATATCCCAGATAGCAGATGAACTGGATATCAGTACCCGTACGATACGGTTTTATGAGGAAAAGGGCTTGATCAAACCCGGTCGGACCGCCGGAAACCAGCGGATATACACCGCCAGAAACAAGGCCAGGCTCAAGCTGATCCTGAGGGGCAAACGCTTTGGATTCTCCCTGGATGACATTTCAGAAATGATCGGCATGGCGGACACAGACATGGATGAACTGGCCCAGATTGAAAAAAGCCTGTATTTTGGCGAGGCCAAACTAAAGGAGATTCAGGACAGAAAAAAAGAATTGTCACTTCTGGAACAGGATATTCTGGCAACCAGAAAAAAACTGCTGCAGCGTATCAACAAAATCAGAAAGGAAATAAACCATGTTTGATTATCTTTTAAATGATGAACAAAAAGCGCTGAAAAAAGAAGCCAGAGAGTTTGTCAAAACCATCCCCAGGCAGATGATCCTGGATATGGATGCGGACAAGATCCAGTTCCCCAAAGAATTTTTACAGGAAGCCGGGCGCCGCAACCTTATGGGGTGCCGGTACCCGGAAAAATGGGGTGGAAGGGGCATGGACTGGGTATCCACCTGCATGGTGATGGAGGAGATCGGGATTTTGGGATATATTTTTGCCTGCACCTTCGGGGTGGGGGCGGAGCTGGTGTGCGATGCCGTCATCCTCCACGGCACCGATGCCCAGAAGGAAAAATATGTCAAACCCCTGCTCAGAGGCGAGATGTTTGCGGCGGAATGCCTCACCGAGCCCCGGGGCGGGTCTGATTTTTTCGGCACCACCACCACGGCACAGGACAAGGGGGACCATTTTGTCCTCAACGGCCAGAAACGGTTCATCGTGGGCGGCGAAGGGGCGGATTATTTTCTGGTGTATGCCAGAACCGACCCGGACGCAGACCCCCGCAACGGCATCTCCTGCTTTATCGTGGACAAGACACAAGGGGTGGAGGCCCAATACCTTTACGGGCTGATGGGATGCCGGGGCGGCGGCGCCGCACGGATGGTGTTCAAGGATGTGAAGGTGCCCAAAGAAAATCTCCTGGGAGAACCAAACCAGGGGGTGAAGGTGTTCAACACCATGATGATTCCCGAGCGCCTGGGCACAGCCGCCATGACCATCGGCGCGGCCGTGCCGGCCGTGGATATCGCCACCGGGTATACCTCGAAACGCAAGGCGTTCGGGCAGCCTGTGGCCCAGTTCCAGGGGGTGTCTTTTCAGGTGGCGGAAGCCGTGACCCTGCTGGATGCCTCCCGGTCCATGATCTATACCACGGCCAGGGCCGTGGATGAAAAGATCCATGAAAAGCAGATCCGCCGAATGGTGTCTGAATCCAAAAAATTTGTCACCGAATCCTGCCAGAAAGCGGTGCACAACGCCATGCAGGTCATGGGCGGCATCGGGTACACCAACATCTACCCGGTGGAACGGATCTTCAGGGACCTGCGGTTGGCCTCCATCTGGACCGGCACCAATGAGGTGATGGCCATGATCATTGCCAATGAGTGGTACAAGGCATACTGGAAAAACAAACCAGCCGGAAAAATCCGGGACATGGAACCTGATGCGGCGGAAGCCGCGGCAGCTGATGAAAAGATTTTTGAATGACCATCCATCCGGAGCGCATACAGCGGTTGAATGACACCCCGGCCCGGAAAGGGGATTACGTGCTGTACTGGATGCAGCAGTCCCAGCGGGCAGCCTGGAACCATGCCCTGGAATATGCTGTTGACCGGGCCAACCAGCTGGACCTGCCCCTGGTGACCGGGTTCGGCCTCACCGATGCCTATCCCGAAGCCAACCTGCGGCATTACACCTTTATGCTGGAGGGGTTGGCCAAAACCAGTACAGCACTTGCAGACAGGGGCATCCAGCTGGTGGTGCAAAAAGGAATCCCGCCCGACGTGGCCCTGGGCTTGGGGAAACAGGCTGCCCTGATCGTGTGTGACGCAGGATACCTGCGGCATCAGCGGCAATGGCGGCGCAAGGTGGCCCAAAATGCCGGATGTCCTGTCATCCAGGTGGAAACCGATGTGGTGGTGCCGGTGGCAGCGGCCTCGGACAAGGCGGAATATGCAGCCCGGACCATCCGGCCCAGACTCCACCGGGTTCTGGCCGATTTTCTGATGCCCCTGTCTGCCCGGACCGTCAAAAAAACCTCATTGCACCTGTCTTTTCCCGGCCTGAACAGTATAGACGTGCAGGCCCCGGAAACCCTGGTGAATACCCTGTCACTGGACAACACCGTACCGCCGGTATCCCGGTTTTTCCCCGGCGGCACCTGTCATGCAAAAAAACGGTTTCAGGCCTTTCTGGCAAAGAGTCTGGAAAATTATGAAAAGCACGGCAACCAGCCCCAGACCGATGACATATCTCATATGGGTCCCTACCTGCATTTCGGCCAGATCTCTCCCCTGTATCTGGCCATGGCCCTGATGAACGTGCCGGCATCCATGGCAGAAGCCAGGGATGCCTTCCTGGAACAGCTGATCATCCGGCGGGAGCTGGCCGTCAATTTTGTGTATTACACCACGAATTATGACACCTTTGACGTGATTCCCGGGTGGGCAAAAAAAACCCTGGCCGACCATGAATCCGACACCCGAAAATACCTCTATACAGCGGATGAGCTGGCACAGGCCAACACCCACGACCCTTACTGGAACGCGGCCATGATGGAGATGACACACACCGGATTCATGCACAACTACATGCGCATGTACTGGGGCAAAAAAATCCTGGAATGGTCCCCTTCCCCGAAGCAGGCATATGAGACCACCCTGGCCCTGAACAACCGCTATTTTCTGGACGGCAGAGACCCCAACTCATACACCGGCGTGGCCTGGCTCTATGGAGTCCACGACCGGGCCTGGGCCGAACGCGCCATTTTCGGCAAGGTCAGGTACATGGCAGCTTCCGGCCTTGAACGCAAATGCAACATCGCTGCTTATGTGGACAAAGTCCACCAACTCTGCACGCCTGCCGATGCAAATCACCCGCCACCCAGCGATTCATGAATGATAATCCAAAAATTTATATGAAATACTGGATTGTAATCCAAAAATTTATATGATATTCAGGATTATATGATACAGAGAACCATCTCAGATCCCATTCTGAACAACATCGGAAAGGGTAAAATTATTTTGATTTTCGGCCCCCGCCAGGTGGGAAAGACCACTCTTGCCCAGCAGATGGTCAAAAAAATTGAAACCGGTTTTGTCTGGCTGAACGGAGATGAGCCGGATATCCGGAATATACTGACTGGTGCCACCTCATCGGTATTGAAAACCCTTTCCGGGGAAAAACCCATCGTGGTGATCGATGAAGCCCAGCAGATCAAAGATATCGGACTGACATTGAAACTGTTCCATGACACGTTTCCTGAAAAACAGCTGATCGTGACCGGTTCGTCCGCGTTTGACCTGGCCAACGAAATCGCAGAGCCCTTGACCGGCCGAAAATATGAATATCACCTGTTTCCATTTTCATTCAAAGAGATGGTCGAAACCCATGGTCTGATCGAAGAAAAAAGACTGCTTGAACATCGGCTGATTTTTGGATACTATCCGGAAGTCGTCAAGGCCAAGGGGGATGAGATGGATATTCTGATGTCGCTTTCCGGCAGCTACCTGTACAAGGATGTCCTGGCCTGGGGAAAACTCAAAAGGCCGCGGATCCTGGAAAAACTGCTCCAGGCCCTGGCTCTCCAGATCGGCAGTGAAGTCAAATACCATGAAGTCGGGCAAATCATTGGGGCAGACCCCAAAACCGTTGAAAATTACGTTGATCTTCTTGAAAAAGCGTTTGTGGTTTTCCGTGTCCACTCGTTGAGCAGAAACATGCGCAATGAAATCAAAAAAGGAAAAAAAATATATTTTTATGACAACGGTATACGCAATGCCATACTGAAAAATTTCTCCCCTTTGGGCATGCGCCAGGATGTCGGCGGGTTATGGGAAAATTTTCTGATCACGGAACGAATGAAAAAAAATCATTACAGCCGCACCTATGTCAACATCTTTTTCTGGCGCAATCACGCACAACAGGAAATTGATTATATCGAAGAAGCGCAAGGCAGATTTTGCGCCTTTGAATTCAAGTGGAACGTGAAGAAAAAAGCATTTTTTTCACAAACATTTTTAAACGCCTATCCCGGCACCCGGACCCGGGCGATCAATCCGGACAATTTCATTGAGTTTGTCATGGAATAAATAAAGCCAATCCAAAACCAACATGAGGTGATACCGTGGAAGTTAAAATGGCAGACCTGCCCGGTGTGGGCAAAAAAATCTCTTTTCAGACCGCTGAGCAGCAAAAGATCGTCGTCATTGTCCATCATTCCGGCAAGCGGGACCTGTATTTTTTTCAGGACGTAGATGAAGATGAAGCCGATTATTTTCTGTCTTTAACATCCGAGGAAACCCGGGAGCTGGGTGCCCAGCTGCTGGGGGCCACCTACCAGCCCGTGGATGATGAAAAAATGAAAATTTTCCAGAGGCAGCTGGTGATGGAATGGATCAAGCTGACCCCGGATTCCCCGTTTGTGGACAAACAGATTTCCGAATCCCGCATCCGAACCCACACCGGGGCCTCTATCATCGCGGTGATGCAGGGGGATGACATGAGCGTCAGCCCGGATATCGATTTTGTGCTCAAGGCCGGAGACACGGTCATGGCAGCGGGGAAAAGGGACCAGATCCGCCGGTTTGAAGAGCTGGCCACCGGAAAAACAGACAGGGGAGATGCATGATGGGGGAAGTTTCCTTCCCTGTTCTGTTCATTGCCGGGGCGGTTTTCATCCTGCTGTTTGTTGTGGGATTTGTCGGCTTGAAGGTCCGGATTCCCGGGGTGGTGCTGTATATCCTGCTGGGCATCGGCCTGGGGGGCCATTTTTCCGGCAATCACCTGCTGCACCTGGCCGGAGAAGTGGGGATCGTCCTTTTGTTTTTCATGCTGGGCATGGAGTTTCCGGTACGCCGTCTGGCCGGCATTGCCAAAAGAGTGGCCCCGGCCGGCACCCTGGACCTGGTGCTCAACCTGTTTCTCACCATGGGAATCTGCATGGCCTTCGGCCTGGACTGGATCACCGCCTTTCTCATGGGCAGCATGGTGTATGCCACCTCCTCCTCCATCACCGCCAAGATCCTGGAAACCTCCAAACGCATGGCCAATCCGGAATCGGAATTCCTGCTGGGTCTGTTGATATTTGAAGACATTGCAGCACCTGTGGCGGTGGCGGTCCTTGTGGGCCTCACCGCAGGGGCCGCCTTGACCGCAATGACCTTCGGGTTGATCATGACAAAAATCGTGGGCCTGATCATCGGTGCCGTGATCATCGGGCATCTCATATTCAGCCGGCTGGGCGGATTCGTGGACCGATACATCAGCCAGGATATTTTCATCCTGCTGATGGTGGGTATCGCCCTTTCCTATGGCGGCCTGGCCCTTATGCTGGGCCTGTCCGAGGTACTCGGAGCGTTTCTGGCCGGAATTGTACTGGCGGAAATGCAGCGGACCGAGAACTTAGAGCATGCGGTCCTGCCGATCCGGGACCTTTTTCTGCCCCTTTTCTTCTTTTATTTCGGCACCACCATCACCTTCGGGGACGGGATTCCCATGATCCCCCTGTTGATCACCCTGCTGATATGGTCCATCGCCGGAAAAATCATAACAGGGTATTACGGTGCCAGGCTCTACGGGCTGTCAAAAAAAGTGTCTCTGCGGGCCGGGCTGTCCTTTACCCAGCGGGGCGAATTTTCCGTGATCATCGCTGCCATGGCCACAGACACCATCCGGGTGCTCAGCGGTGCCTTCATCCTGTCTTCGGCCATGCTCGGCATTCTGCTCTTTGAACTGGCCCCGAAAATCACCAGCGCCCTGTTTCCCAGAAAAGACAAACCCCGGAAATACAAGGTGCCGGGCAGCAGCTGACACCCCTGAAGCCGTTACAATCCCCTGGCCTCGTCCGACAGCAGCTTTTCCTGGATACCGAAAGGATCTATGAATTCCTGTTCCGGCCTGAAATTGAGATTGGCCCTGCCCCGGTTGGTAAGGGGTTTGCCCAGATCCAGAGCCACTTCCAGACCCGGATCCATGCCGGCATTTGCCAGCAGCTGCCGCAGCAGGGCTTCGCTTTTTCCGGAAAAGGCAATGGCATCCCCCAGGACCCGGCCGGCCTCAGCCGGATTGTGGAACCCGGAGGAGTTTTCCGCATTGATGAAGACCACCCGCAAAAACGCCTGGATGTAATGGTTTTTGGCTTCGGTGTACACGGCCTCATCCACAGCCGCCCCCTGATCTTTTGCCTGGTGCAGGGTTTCAAACAGCCGGGCGCAGGTGGCAGCGCTGTAGCCGGCCCTGAGAATCAAAGAGGTAGTCCGGTCCTGGGTATGAAAAATCCGGTCCGTGAGCCATTCTTTAGACTGGGTGTGGCACTGGGCACACGCCGTAAGATCCGCTTTCAAAGGACTTGTGACATCATGGTCGGAGATCTTGTAACTGCCGGACCGGGTAAAAGGCATGTGGCAGTCGGCACAGGCCACCCCGGCATTGAAGTGCACACTGCCCCTGGAGAACAGCTCAAATTCCGGGTGGCGGATAAAGGGCATCTTGAATCCGGTGACTTTCTGGGTCCATTCCAGCCGGGAGCTGTCTGACAACAGGTCCTCAATAATGCCTTCTATGGAAATATCTCCCCATTTGCCGTCCTGCCAGGGCAGGATGACATCCCCGGCCACTTTCATGCCGGCATCTCTGGGCACATAATAGGTGACATGGCACTGGGCACAGGCAAGTATCCGCAATTCCTGGCGGGAGGTATCGGTTTTACCGATCATGTCCAAAGCTTTTTCCAGGTGCGCTTTTTTAAACGTCAGCTCCATGGGATCAGGCAGATGGCAGTCATAACAGGCCGGTCCAAGTTCCTGGAGTTTTTCAGGCAGCATGGCCACGGCCTCCAGGTAGGGTTTTGTCAGATAATCCATACCATGGGTTTCGGTCATTTCTCTGTGGAACGGGGTTTTACATGCCAGGCACACCCCGCCGGGAGATACCCGGGAGGGATCGATCTCGATCTGGTCGATCACGGCATAATAATGGCCCCGGGGCTCATTGTATTCAATACCGAATCCCCAGCCCTGGTATAACAGCCCCAGAAACGGAAATTCACTGAGCTTGTCATACACCACCTTGTCGGTATCCCATCCCCGTTTGTACCGGCTTTTGCCCACCGGTTTCGGGTCCTTTGTCGCAAGCCAGGATTCATAATGCAGCGGATAGGCTTTTCCCCATTTTTCCGGGTCATACTCATCCTGGTCTATCTGGACCGACAGATAGGGTTCCGGCTTCGAGGAATCACATCCGGTCAGGAACAGACACGCGACGAACAGACTGGTTAACATCATTACTGCATTTTTTACCATGGGTATACGCTCCTTGGAAAAATCGGCATGCCGTATCAATTGACAGCAGCATTGAATATGGCAGCCTTGTGGTTCATTCTTCTATGACAGGACCAGCACTCCTGGCCGTCGGTTGCAATACGGGACACAACACCCTGGTGGCACCGGATACAGTTTTCCTGGATAAATCCTCTGCCCCGGTCCGTGATTTCAATGGGTTCGGGATAAGTCCCGGTGTGGAAGGACACCAGGTCCCGGGTACCGTCAATGCTTTTCCACAACATATGTTCCGCAAAATTGCCGTTGGGCAGGTGGCAGTCGATACATTGAATGGTCCGGTGCACGCCGGTCAGAAACCAGGCTTCATACTGGTCGTTCATGACATGGCAGGAGTTACAGAACTTCGGAGTGGATGACCAGGCAATGAGCTTCGGGGTGGCGGCCGCCCCCAGAATGACGACACCTGCCAGAACGATCACACCGGTTAAAAGAAGTCTTTTACGTGTCATCCGAATAATCCTTCTTCGCTCGATACGGGGTTCATAAACGGGTTGCTCACCATGGACTGAAGCAATGTTTCAGAGACTACAGCTTTAATTTACTTACAACAGATCCATTTTCGTTTCAAGCCTTTTTCATGGATTGTGGTCCGGCTTTTCGCCGCGCCGGTCTGATTTGCCGCTGCAATGCAGGATGCTTCACCCCGCCCCAGGCATGTCAGTAAACAAAAAGAGGTGCACCCCATGTAAAGGTGCACCTCTTTGGTCTCAATGTACTCGGTGTAACAGCGGTTCTATTTTCGTTCCACAATCAGGGCCATGCCCTGGCCCCCGCCGATGCACAGGGTGGCCAGGCCGTACCTTGCATTCCGATCGGCCATTCCATACAACAGCTTGGTCAGAATGGCACCGCCGCTTGCGGAAACCGGATGCCCAAGGGCGATGGCACCACCGTTAACGTTCACTTTATCCATATCCATGTCCAGCTCCCGGATGCAGGCCAGGGCCTGGGAGGCAAACGCTTCATTGAGCTCGATCAGGTCAATGTCGTTCATGGTCAGGCCGGCTTTTTCCAGGGCCATGCGGGTGGCAGGGATGGGACCGATACCCATGTAAGCCGGATCCACCCCCACAGAGGCATAGGACACAATGGAGGCCATGGGTTTGATCCCCAAAGCGTCGGCCTTGTCCTTTGCCATGACCACCAGGGCAGAGGCACCGTCGTTCATGCCGCTGGCATTTCCGGCTGTCACCGAACCCCCTTTACGGAAAGGGGGTTTCAGTTTTTGCAGCGCTTCAATGGTGGTGCCGAACCGGGGATGCTCATCTGTGTCAAATATCTTTGGATCACCTTTTCTCTGGGGAATTTCCACCGGCACGATCTGTTCCTTAAACCTGCCTTCCTTGATGGCTTTTTCCGCCAGGTTCTGGCTCCGCAGCCCAAAGGCATCCTGGTCTTCTCTGGACACATTGTATTTTTCCGCCACGTTTTCCGCAGTTTCTCCCATGGTGTTGCCGCTCAGGGGGTCAAACAGGATCAGCTGGTCCTGGAGCTGGCCATGGCCCAGGCGGTATCCCCACCGGGCTTTTTTGAGCATGAACGTGGCATTGCTCATGCTTTCCATACCGCCGGCCACCACCGTGTCCACATCACCGGATTTGATCACCTGGGCAGCCAGGGTCACGGCTTTGATGCTGCCGGCACAGGCCTTGGAAATGGTAAACTGGGGTTTTTCCTGGGGAATACCGGCCTTAACCGCCACCACCCGGGCCGAGTTGATGGGCAGGTCTCCGGTGCGGTAACCGGATGCGTAAATCACCTCATCAATCTGATCCCCGGTAAGCCCGGCCCGTTTGATCACCTCTTTGATGGGAATGGGGCCGAAATCTATATCACTCAACGGGGCCAGAGCCCCCCCGAATCCGCCGATTGCCGTTCTGCATGCACTTGCGATCACTACTTCTCTCATGTAACCCTCCTGAAAATTGATATTGTCCCGCTTTTATAGCTTCGATATAGCTGTATTATAAATACACAGGCCTGTCAATATAAATCATACCCTCCGCAGGGTCAGTGCAAATACCCCTTCTGAAATTCCTGTGGGTTCCAAACTTGTGCAAGACGGTATTTGCGGGTCTCAGACCCTTGCCGGGCGGTTCCTGTGGGCCTCACCCCTCTTCCGTGTTTGACATGGCGTAAGGCATGCTGCGCTAAACGGCAAAAACTGCGGGCAGGTATGTCCTCAAACAGTTTGCCGCTCTTAACGCTGCGCATGCCCAACGCCATGTAGCAAACACGTCAGAATGGGATTCGACCCACAGGAACCGCCCGGCACTAGCCGTTGATGGCAGCGGTGACAGGGACGTCCTCCCGGATCTGGGTTCTTCTTGCGCGGCAAAAAATTTGATTTGTGAAGCGGGGCCGGAAATTTCCTGCACACACGATCTGAATGGCGAAGCGGGACCCCTAGGTGGAGGGTACCTTGCTGACGGACTGTCGGAGCCCAACAGGGATTCCAGGCCGGCAGTAAGGTATCCGCACCCGGGGCGGCCTGATGCCGGCCCGGGTGCGGCATCAGGCGCGGGAATCCAAAATCTCCAGCACCTGCCGGCTCATTGCTTCGGCACGGTCTTTCAGAGATTGTGCCTCTGCCAGGATCTCTTTTTTATAGGTTTCATCCGTGATATCCGTCATATTGATGAGCACATTTTTGTACGCCCCCCAGATGCCCATCTCCATGGCCCTGGCCCCCACTTCCACATCGGATTTGGAAGCGATATTGCCGTATTCTGCCACTTTGGCAAGCGCGTCCCAGGCCGCATCCGCGGTTTTCATCACCGACAGCGGGGTGTCAATGGCTTTTTTCAATCCCAGCTGCAGCTGCTCTGCACGGTATGCCCGGTCCGCCTCGGTGTCCTTTGGCAGGCCAAGGGCTGCAACATAGTCATTGAATGCATTGGTGTCCGCGTCAATCATGGGGATAAGGTCATGGGCTGCCTGGTGCAGCGGGGGAATCAGTTCCCGCATTTTTGCATCCACATCCTCAAATTTTCTCACCCCCAGGGTCAGCTTGGCCACCATGGACCCTAAGCCCGCGCCCATGGCTGCGATGGCCGCTGATACCGATCCGCCGCCCGGGGCGGAACTGCGGGATGCCACCTCTTCGATGAACTGCCGGACACTCAACCCGGCAAGGGGCTCATCCGGTGCTTCGGCAATGATATACTCAATGATCTTTTCTTTGGGGTTGAACGGGGCCACGGCATTCAATCCCAGCCGCTCCACCGCCAGGCGCACCTTCTGGTCCTCATCCAGGACAAACAGGTTTTCTTTTTCAATATAGTAATCAGCTGCCGCAAGAACCGCTTCCAGGGGCACCACGCCGACAATTTCAGACCCGGTCACCGCCACATTGAGCAGGGCCGCCTCTTTTTTCACCTCCTCAAACAGGACATGGGGCGGGGTGATCCGGTAATTATTCAGGTTCACCGTGACCTGGGCCAGGTTGTAGTCGTCCACATACCAGCCCATGCCCTTGACCTCTTTGAGCCGGCCCGGTTCATCCGGTCCCCTGCCTGCTTCCCGCAGGTTCAGCGCAATGCGGTGGGCCTGGTTGGGGGTGGACAGCAGGTTGACATTGTAGGCGATGAGAAAAAACCGGGCCCCGGTGACCGTGGCCCCCCATTCGGGAATGAATTTCGCCGGGCCGAAATCCGGTTTCCACTCCGGCTTCACAATCCGGTCCTTGATGGCCTCGTACTGGCCTTCCCGAATCTGCGGCAGTTTTCTGCGGTAATCTTTGGTGGCAGATGCCTCATACAGGTACACGGGAATACCCAGCTCATCTGCGGCCCTTTGTCCGAACGCCTTTGAAAGGGCCACGCACTCCTCCATGGTCACATTGGCCACCGGAATGAACGGGCATACATCCAACGCCCCCATTCGGTGGTGTTCGCCCTTGTGGGTGGTCATGTCGATCTTTTCCCTGGCCACCCGTGCCCCGGCCAGGGCCCCTTCCACCACCGCATCCGGCTCCCCCACAAAGGTGTACACCGTGCGGTTGGTGGACCGCCCCGGGTCCACATCCAGCAGGGTGCACCCGGCCGTGTTGCGGATGGCATCGGCAATGGCGTCAATGGTTTCCCTGTTGCGGCCTTCGGAAAAATTGGGTACGCATTCAACAATCTTTTTCATGATAGAGCTTACCTTTCTCATTTGTTCACGGTTTTGCTGTTATGTAAAATGTAAAAAAACTGTATCACAATCCAGGCTGGTTGTATATACAGGTATACATAATTTATCAACAAGCACACACGCCGATCATTTTGGTTTTTTAATGGATTTCAAGACCAGGTCAGACCTGCACTGACGGAAACCGTGACCGGTCGGTATGGGGATAGAACTTGGCACCGGAAAACAGGTTCATGAAAGACTGGTTCACGTTCAGCTCGATGTAGGTGATGTTGTCCCTCACCGCCATGACCCGGTCAAAGGCATCCGGGTCGGTCAAAACCTGCCGGGCACCTTTCAGGGAGGTGTTGCCCAGCACCTGGAACCGGTCCACCGGGATATCAGGCAGCATACCGATGGATATGGCGGACTTGGGGTTGATGAAAGACCCGAACGTACCGGCCACATAAAATGTCTCCAGGTCCTCAAATAAAAGCCCTGCAGTCTGGGCCACGATCACCTCCAGGATGGTGTACATGGCTGCCTTGGCACTGGTCAGAGAGTTCAGGTCCACCTGGGTGAGGCAGATGGGATCTTTTGTACCGGAATCCGCCGCATCCACCAGCACGAATGAAGGGATCCCGTCCTGGTCTGTCAGTCGTCCTTCACAGGCTTCGGGCACCAGCTTTCCCCGGATATCGATGCGGCCGGTGAGAAACAGGGCAGCTGCCAGATCGATCATGCCGGACCCGCAGATGCCCACAGGCGGCCGGTCTTCAATGGTGTGGATGACCAGCTCTCTTGTGGAAGGATCCACTGCCACCCGGTCGATCACCCCGGGCTTTGCGGTCATGCCTATCTGGCTGACCCCGCTTTCCAGGGCCGGTCCGGCAGCCCCGGCACAGGCCATCAGCCAGTCTTTGCTGCCCAGGACAATTTCCGCGTTGGTGCCCACATCCACCATGATGCAGGGAGCCTCTTTGAGATCCAGATCCGCCGCCAGAATGCCGGCCAGCAGGTCCCCGCCGAAATAGGACCCGATATTGGGAAACAAAAACACCTGCCCTTCTGGATGCATGTCCAGCCCGATCCTTTGTGCTGCCAGGGTATCGGGAATATTGGTGCAGGGGATGTAGGGTTCCTGGATGATGCCGAAGGCCGGCAGCCCGGCAAACAGATGGGTCATGGCGGTGTTGCCGGCCCCGGCCAGCAGAAACACCCGGTCCGGGGCTGTCCTGTTTTCTGTGCACAGCTGTGCCAGGTGCCGGTTCACCGCCGTCACTGCCAGGTCCTGGAGTTGGGCCCGGCCCGCCGGGGTCCGGGCATGGTGAATCCGGGTGAGCACATCCGGTCCGATATCCGCCTGGGGATTATCAAACCCTATTTCGGCAAGCGTTTCCCCGGTATTC
>JAABSA010000025.1 GCA_011390635.1 Desulfotignum sp.
TGTCAGGGAACACCCCATTGATCCGGCCCTGCCAAAAAAAACAAAGGCAAAAATCTGGGTTCCGGCCCTGGCAGGACCGCCCCTGGCGGTTGTCTGTGCCGGCCTTGCAGGCTTGCCCCTGCCGGATATCAGCCTGGTGCTGGCCCTGGGACTTTCTTTGTTTTTCGGCATCTGCCTGTTTCCCCAGAAAATCATTGCTGAAAAAAACAATCCCCTGAACCGGTTTCTGATCTGGGTCTATCTGCCTGCGATCAAATGGGTGCTGCAATGGCGCAAAACAACCATACTGGTTGCAGCGGCCGCCATTGCAATTACCTGGTACCCCATGACCCGGGTGGGCAGCGAATTCATGCCGCCTTTGAATGAAGGGGATCTTTTGTACATGCCCACCACGCTGCCCGGTATTTCCATCACCAAGGCCAAAGAGCTTCTCCAGCAGACAGACAAGATCATTCAGCGGTTTCCGGAAGTCAAAACCACCCTGGGAAAGATCGGCCGGGCGGAAACATCAACCGATCCTGCCCCGTTGTCCATGATCGAGACCGTGATCATGCTCCGGCCCCAGGTGGAATATGAGATCATTGAAATCCCCCGGTTTTTTTCCGGCTGGCCGGGGTGGCTGAAACAACCGCTCACCTGGATCTGGCCGGAGCAAAAGAACGGCAAGGTGCTGCACGAATGGCGCAAAAAGCAGATCGACCGGTTCTACGCCGGATGGCCGGGCTGGCTTGCTGCCCCGTTTGAATGGATACTGCCTGAAGCGCGCTATATCACCATGCAGGAACTGATCGATGACCTGGATGCAGCGGTGAAGTTCCCGGGGGTGACCAATGCCTGGACCATGCCCATCAAGACCCGCATCGACATGCTGTCCACCGGCATCAAAACCCCGGTGGGAATAAAGGTCATGGGACCGGATCTTTCAACCCTGGCCGATCTGGGAGAACAGATCGAAAGCCTGCTTCGGGACAAAAAAGGGACCCTGTCCGTTTTCTCCGAACGGGTCACCGGCGGCAACTATCTGGATTTCACCATTAACAGAAAAGAAATTGCCCGGTACGGGTTAACGGTGCAGGATGTCCAGGACATTATCAAGACCGCCATCGGCGGGATGAATGTCACCTATACCGTGGAGGGACTGGAACGCTACCCTGTCAATCTGCGGTACAACCGGGAGTTCCGGGACAATCTCCACATGCTGCGCCGGGTGTTTGTGCCCACCCCGTCCGGTGCCCAGGTGCCGTTGACCCAGCTGGCCGATATTGCCGTAAAAAAAGGCCCGGCCGGCATAAAGAGCGAAAATTCCAAAAGAAGTGCCTGGGTGTTCGTGGATATCAAAGGAATGGATCTGGGCACCTATGTAAAGCAGGCCCGGCAGCTGGTGGATGAAAACATCGATCTGCCGTCAGGGTATTCCCTTGTGTGGTCCGGCCAGTACGAATATATGGAAAAGGCGAAAAAAACCCTGCAGCTCATTATTCCGGCCACCCTGCTGGTGATATTCATCCTGCTGTATATCCATTTCGGCAACCTTACAGAGGTGGTCATTGTGATGGCCAGCCTGCCTTTTTCTCTGATCGGGGGGTTCTGGCTGATCTATCTTCTGGGATACAACATGTCTGTGGCCGTGGGGGTGGGATTTATCGCCCTGGCGGGACTTGCCACGGAAACCGGCATTGTGATGCTGGTGTACCTGGATGAGGTGTATAAACGCAAAAAAAAGGAAAATTGCATGCGCACCGCATCAGATCTGTACGGGGCGGTTGTTGAAGGGGCCGTGGACAGGGTCCGGCCCAAAATCATGACCGTTGCCACCACCCTGATCGGTCTGCTGCCGGTGATGTACGGCAGCGGGGCCGGCTCCCAGATCATGAAGCGCATTGCAGCACCCATGGTGGGGGGACTTGTGTCTTCCGCCGTCATGACGTTGATTATCATACCGGTAATCTACATTCTGTGGAAAACCCGGGAAATTAATAAAAACAATATATAAGAAAGGATGTTTACCCATGAAAAAAATACCAGTAACAATTATGTGTCTTGTTGCCCTGGCAGCTGCCCTGGTTTTCTTTTTAACCACTGCTTCTGCAATGGATGACAGCCATGATATGGATTCATCAGACAAAATCGGAGAGCTGTTCCATGAATCCATGCAAAACGGGTATATGCTGTCCTATTACCTGATGGACCTTCGAAACCAGGGTGATGAAAAGGCGGCTGACCATTCCTCGGGGGATCATACGTCCCATGGAGAAAAACAGATGGACAAGCCCCATCACATCATGGTGTATATCATGGACCAGGACCATGAACCTGTGACGGAAGCCAAAGTGGGGGTTATGATTAAAAACGATGCCGGTGAAACCCAGAAAATCATGGCCATGTACATGAGCAAAGGATTTGGCATTACTGCTGACATGAAGGCAAAAGGGGTGTATGAGATCGCGGTCAAGGCGGTGGTTGACGACGTTACCCTGATGGACCGGTTCAGCCATGAGATGAAATAACTGAGATGTCTTTTTGATGGAAATGCCATTTTTATTGACATATTACCGTGAACACAGCATTTTATTGATATGCTTTTTTATCGGAAAATGGGATCAGGGCCGCCTGTGATTCTGGTCCACGGCCTGCTGGGATCCTGTGCCACAATGGGGACGCTGGCAAGGGGCCTGGCCCGAAAGTTTGAAGTGCTGGCCGTTGATTTAAGAAATCATGGCAGCTCTTTTCATGCCGCCACTATGACTTACAGGGAGATGGCCCGGGATCTGGCCGGGTTCATGGATGAAAAAAAAATGGCGTCTGCCTGGGTGGCCGGTCATTCCATGGGGGGCAAATGCGTCATGCAGCTGGCCATGGATTTTCCCGACAAGGTGGCGGGTCTGGCTGTGCTGGACATGGCCCCCAGGGCGTATGCGCCGATGTGGGCACAGTATGTTACGGCCATGCTGGACCTGGATCTGACACAGATTACCCGCCGGGAACAGGCGGACCGGCTGCTGGCAAATGCAGTGCCGGAAAACGCGTTTCGGGGATTTTTACTCCAGAACCTGAAAAGCAGCGGTAAACAAAGCTATTTCTGGCGGGCCGGTCTGGCGGAGATCCTGGGATCCATGAAAGATATCTGCGCACCGGTGTCAGGCCGGCCGTATACAGGCCCGGCCCTGTTTATCCGGGGCGGTACCTCAGATTTTGTTTCAGACGAAGACTGGGAGGATATCCGGAATCTGTTTCCGGCAGCAGTCCTCAAAACCATTGCCAAAGCAGGCCACCTGGTGCACCTGGAACATCCGGGTCTGGTGACGGAACTGCTGGCCGGTTTTTTCACCGGCCTTTCAGGCTCCAGCCAGGGAAGCATTCAAGGTGAGGCCAGGACAACGTAACATGGCCGTTCACATCACCCATAAGATTCAGATTCCGGACAATGAGATCCAGCTGGAGGCGATCCGGGCACAGGGGGCAGGGGGGCAGCATGTCAACAAAGTCTCCACCGCCATTCACCTGCGGTTTGATATCCCGGCTTCGTCCCTGCCAGAGGAGATCAAATCCCGACTTCTGGCCTTTTCAGACCATCGGATTTCAAAAGACGGTGTCATTGTGATCAAGGCCCAGCAGTTCCGCAGCCAGGAAAAAAACAGAACCGATGCGATAAAAAGACTTAGACAATTGGTTTTGCAGGCCATGGTCCGGCCCAAAAAAAGAAAGCCCACCCGTGTGACCAAAACCGCCCAAAAAAAACGCCTGGATAAAAAAACAAAACGGGGCAGGGTGAAACGGCTGCGGGGGCAGGTGTCGTCCGATGACTGACATATACCAGAGCCGGTTTTGCACGGACATGTTTGCAACATTCATACTGCGCATATAATGAAACATGAATAAAAATAATGGATAAGGAGATATCTGATGCGGTTGGGAATGCATACCTACAGCCTGTATCATCATGGAGTTGCTGAAGACTGGGCCGGGTTTGAACTGCCCTGGGAGCGGCAGATGACCCTGTTTGAAATGATGGACTATATCAAGACCCTGGGGCTGGAGGGGCTGCACCTGGATGCCAAAGCCCTTGACCGAATGGAAAAAGCGTATTTTGAACAGGTCCGTCAGTATGCAAATGACCGGAATCTGTATCTGGAGTTTAATTTTGCCCTTAAAAGCGGGCATTATGATTCTGCGGTCCAGTTTGATATTGCAGACGGGGTGGCCATTGCCCATGCCATCGGCGCAGATATCACCAAGATCGGAATGAACCTTAAGCGCCCCCGGCCGGTGGCAGCAGGCAAATTTCATCCGGATATCATGACCCAGCTGGAAACCGTGGTGAAAAAGGTGCATACCGCCCTGAATCTGGTGGAAAAAACCGGGGTGAAACTGGCCCTGGAAAACCATACCGATGCATTTTCAGAAGAAGTGTTATGGGTCCTGGATAAAATTGATCATCCCCTGGTGGGGGCCTGCATTGACACGGTCAACGGCATCCACGTGACGGAAAATCCCATCACGGCCGTAGAAAACCTTGCCCCCCGGGCATTCACCAATCACTTCAGAGACAATAAAATTGTGATCACGCCCTGGGGGCTCAAGTTCACCGGCGCGGCTGTGGGGGAGGGGGATCTTGATATGAAGCAGGCCTGTGAACTGATCCGGCAGAATCCCGATATGAACAGAATCAATATCGAGCTGGATCTGGACTGCCCCCTGGACAGTATGCAAGCTGCCATGGCATTTGAACGGGCCGCCTTAGAGCGCAGTGTTACCTATTGCCGGGAGGTTCTGGGGATCTGTTGATATCAGCATATCAGCGGCCGGACAGATACCTTTATACGGTATCCAGCACCTGTCTGACCCTGGTGGCCAGCCCTTTGACAGTGAAGGGTTTTTGTATGAACTGGATGCCTTGTTCCAGGATACCGTGATGTGCGATGACATTGGAGGTGTACCCTGACATGTACAGCACCTTTATATCCGGATATGATTTGCGCACTTTTCCATACAGGTCCTGGCCGTTCATGCCGGGCATGACAACGTCGGTAACCACCATGTGTATATTTCCATCATGGCCGGCAGCCATCTCAAGGGCCTGTTCACCGTTGCCTGCGGCAAGCACGTTGTAACCCCTGGCTTTCAGAATGGTATGGGCCAGCTGCCGTACCTGATCATTGTCTTCGGCCAGCAGAATGGTCTCGGTCCCGTTAAGCGCAGTGGTTTGTTGTGCAGCACGCTCAGGTGTTGTATCCACATCTTCGGCAAGGGGCAGATAAATCTTGAAAGTTGTTCCCTCTCCGGGTTCTGAGTATACCCATATATTGCCGCCGTGCTGTTTTACTATGCCATATACAGTGGCAAGCCCCAGGCCGGTGCCCTGATCGCCTTTGGTGGAAAAAAAAGGTTCAAATATGTTTTTGCAGGTTTCTTTGTCCATGCCGGCCCCGGTGTCACTGACAGCCAGCAGCGCATAATTGCCCGGCACCACACTCCGGCGGGTTTGTGCGTAGGATGCATCCAGATCTTTGCGGCTGGTTTCAATGGTCAAATGACCACCTGCAGGCATGGCATCAGCCGCATTGACCACCAGGTTCATTATCACCTGTTCCACCTGGCCGATGTCTGCCATGACGATTTGGGGATCAGGGGACAATACAAGGGTGATATGAACGTCTTCTCGGATGGTCCGCTGGAGTAATGGCTCAAAATTTTGAACTGCCTGGTTGATGTCCACCGGTTTGACAGCAAGGGTTTGTTTTCTGCTGAATGCCAGCAGCTGGCGTACCAGATCCCGGGCACGCAATCCTGCCTGTAAAACAGTATTCACGCAATTTTGTTGTTTATCCGTTATCTGCGGATCAGTGAGCATCAGTTCGCTGTATCCCAGGATGGGTGACAGCAGGTTGTTCAGGTCATGGGCAACTCCGCCTGCCAGGCGGCCGATGGATTCCATTTTCTGTATCTGCCGGTATTGTTCCTCCACCCGGTCCCTTTCTTTTTGCATCTGCTTGTACCCTGACAGGTCCAGATCAATACAGAACATTTCCTTTTCACCGGCATGGTTGGTGATCATAACATGGCTGGAAAATACGGGAATCGGTTTTCCCTGGCGGTTTTGCATCACCAATTCGCCGGCGGGTATGGGGATGGCATGTTCATGCCAGTCCTGTATGGCCTGGACAATTTGATGGTGCATGTCCCGGGGAATGATGAGGTCCTCAAGCTTTTTTCCAAAGGCCTGCTCCCGGGAATACCCATACACTTTTTCACTGGCACGGTTCCAGAATATCACGTTGCGATCCTTGTCATATCCCTGGATGGGAACGCTTTCAACCGCATCAAATACAGCATACAGGCGGGCTTCACTTTCCTGCAGCGTGGCCTTGGCCGCCTGTTCCTTTTCAAAGGTTTTTTTCAAACTGTGCAGCATCAATGCAGTGGTGGTGGAAATAAGGGCATTGATGAAAAGAAAATTGCCGCTCATCACCAGCCATTGTTCCAGGGGGTTTTCAGAAGGGATATTCCAGTGAAGTATGCCGGTTCCAATGAAGACGGCAATGAGAAAAAATGTAATGGCATTGCATGCCAGGCTGATAAAAGCAGCCTTGAGATCATAAATGGTGCTGACAATGATGGATGCCGCCAGCAGCCACACATACCCGGCACCCACAGGACCGAGGATAACCATTAATCCCACACCCAGCGAAAACAGGATAAAAAATATGAGACCGGCACGGATTTTTAAGGAGGTGTTCCTGAGAAGCAAAACCGTAACAACGCCTGCATATGCTGCAAGGTCCAAAAGAGCGACACTGGCCAGGCCTTCGGAAACAGATAACAATACAGAAGGCACCAGCACAAATGGACCCAACATACTGGCGGTAAGGCAGATGATGAACAAAATGCGTTCCTGCCAGAACGTAAAGGGATCAGTTTCCCAGACATAGGCAGGCAGCAGCTTTTTTTCCAGTGTATGCCATATCAGCTTTGTTTTCACATGCAAAGGGTTCATGTGTTTTTTCCATTTACGGGTCACGGTTCATCCAGGCAGTTTTTCTCTTATACGACAAAGGGCCGACCCTGGTCAACCAAGGGTGAAAAGTTTCGGTTGGGGCGGATTGGTGCTTGACACCGCAAAGCAGAAATGATATTAACCCAGTCTGTTTTACATCGGGGCGTAGCGCAGTCTGGTAGCGCACTTGTCTGGGGGACAAGTGGTCGCAAGTTCAAATCTTGCCGTCCCGACCATTGATAATAAAGGCTTCCGGCATTTTTGACGGAGGCCTTTTTGTTTGTGTTCGAACATGAAAATTTTTACTAAATTTTGTCTGGCAGGTAAAACAATTGGTTGTTTTTATAAAGTGATGCGTGTAAGGTAAAAAAAGGTTATATTTGGTTATCACATAAAATAGAGATGGTAAATGATAAACAAAGTGCAAGATAACCATGATCGGGCAATTCGGTCTGAAGTCCGCAATACGGCTTCAGACTCTGCAAGCATCGCATTCAAACCCCCGAAGGCGCAACTGGAGTATCATTTTAAATTACGTGATTTTTCCGCTTCAGGCCTGGGGTTTCTGGTGAAAAAAGATTCTGATCTTTTGAAATTTATCAGTACCGGTGATGTTTTGTTTATTAAATATTACAAAGAAAATGTCTCAGCAGAACCTTTGCACCTTAAAGTACAGATCCAGCATATTTCCGCACCCTTTAGTGGAAAGCCTGAAAACCATCTGATAGCTGGTCTGTATTTTCTTGAAAAAATAGAAAACTAAATTAATCTTGACATTCCCTGCTGTATTTATTAGGTCAATGAAGCCTGAGAGGGTGATTTGCCTATATCTTTTAGTAAAGCAGGAGAAATGGATCCATGAAGTCGAACATGCTTGCGCTTGTCATGATGCTGGTTGGTTTTTTCATTTTTTCAGCAGCGGTTTTTGCAGGGGATATTGCCCCGGAACAGACCCATAACGGCGACCAGGCAGCGCTGGAGCAGGCATTGCATCCAAGTGATCTTGGATTGCAAACAGATCATGGTGCAGATGCCGCCCACAGCGGCGGGCATGGACACCCGGACCTGGGTAAGGTGCTGCCGTTGTACGCCTGCATTCCGTTTGCCTGTATGCTGCTGTCCATTGCACTTTTGCCCCTTGTCGCCGGCACCTTCTGGCACCACCATTTCGGCAAGATTTCCGCTTTCTGGGCCGCTACTCTGGCCATTCCTTTTATAGTGGTCTACAAAGGGGATGCAGTCTACGAAATTCTCCACATCATTCTGGCGGATTATGTACCGTTTATAATCCTGCTGTGGGCGTTGTTCACAGTATCCGGCGGGATTCTTTTGCGGGGTACCCTCCGGGGCACTCCTGTGGTGAACACCGGCATTATTCTTCTGGGCACCATTCTGGCATCCTGGATGGGAACTACCGGTGCAGCCATGCTGCTGATCCGGCCGTTTCTGCGGGCCAATGATTTTCGAAAAAACCGGACATTCATGGTGGTGTTTTTCATATTCCTGGTGGCCAATATCGGTGGGTCATTGACCCCTCTGGGTGATCCGCCCCTGTTTTTAGGGTTCCTCCACGGAGTCAGTTTTTTTTGGACCCTTAAGATTCTTCCCCATATGCTGCTGAGCAGCGGGGTGCTGCTGGTGATCTATTTTTTGCTGGATACCTGGTTTTTCAAAAAAGAAGGGGCAGTGGTGCCTGATGACGGGGAAAAGAAACCATTACGTCTGGTGGGAACGTATAATTTTATCTTTTTGGGCGGCATAGTAGGCGCGGTGCTCATGAGCGGCATCCTGGATCTGGGGTATGTCAACACCTTCGGGGTGCACCGGGCCATCCAGGACTGGATGCGGGACATCAGTCTCATCTTGCTGGGCGGCCTGTCCCTGTGGGCAACGCCCTGGGCCCTGCGGGAGGAAAATGAATTTTCCTGGTTTCCCATCATAGAGGTGGCATACCTGTTCATCGGAATTTTTATTACCATGATCCCCTGTCTGCTGCTGCTGAAGGCCGGACCGGACGGGGCCTTTGCCTTTCTTATCGCTGCAGTGAAAGAACCGTTTCATTATTTCTGGGTCACCGGGGTCCTGTCGGCATTTTTAGACAACGCTCCTACATATCTGACCTTTTTCAACACCGCATTGGGCAGTTTTTATGCGGGTATGCCGGAATCAGCTTCCGTGCCCCTGCTGATGACCGATAAGATGATATATCTCCAGGCCATTTCAACCGGGGCCGTGTTTTTCGGGGCCGTCAGTTATATCGGCAATGCCCCCAATTTCATGGTACGGTCCATTGCGGCCGAATCCGGTACTATCATGCCCAGTTTTTTCGGGTATATTCTCAAATATTCTCTGGTGTTTCTGATTCCCACCTTTGTGGTTGTCACCCTTATATTCTTTTAATATACTGTCCTTATAAAAGGCATTACCCATAAAGGAGCAGCCATGTATTTTGATTTAAAGGGATTGAAACTGGCCATTATCGGCGGTGGTGATCCCTGTGCAGAAATCCTGGAACTGCTTGCCGGACCGGGGTTAAAAGACCTGGGCATCCAGGTGCTCATGGTGGCGGACACCATTCAAATCGTCCGGGGCATTGCCCGGGCCGGTGAATTCAATATTCCCACCAGCTCAGATTACAATGCGGTCTGTGAACTGTCAGGTCTGGATTTGATCCTCAAACTCAAAAATGACGACCTGCTGTCCTGTATCCTGGAAAAGATCAACACAGAGCGGGTGAGCATCATTGACCTGGATACTTACGGTGCCATGTCCTTTATCAATTTTTTAAAGACGGAAAAAGAAAAGATACAGATCAGAAAACGGATCCAGACCCAGGATCTAAACAACGAGGAAGTGGCAGAGCTGTTTGAGCGCTTTTCCAACCGGATTAATACCATTGCGGAAAGCCGCATTGCCTATCTCGAGGAAGAACGCCAGGACCTGTTGAAAATGGAAAAAGAGCTGAACCAGATCATCCAGGGCAGCATGATCCCCACCTTTATCATCAATAACGAACATATCATAACCCACTGGAACGGGGCGTGTGAGGAACTTACCGGGTATCCGGCGTATGAGCTTGTGGGCACCGACCGGCAATGGGCACCGTTCCGGTCGGCCAAACGCCCTACGCTGGCGGATGTGGTGGTGGGACAGCTGGCGGATGAAGAGGTCCAGAAATATTATGGCAATGCCTGGCGCAAATGTAAGATAATCAATGAAGCCTATGAGGCGGAAGAGTTTTTTCCCCATCTGGGGGAAAACGGAAAATGGATATTTTTCACCGCAGCACCCATTAAATCCCCGGACGGAAAGGTCATCGGTGCCATCCAGACCCTGCGGGACCGTACTGAAGACAAAAAAGCCCAGGAAGAAATTGAACTCCAGGACCAGGAATTATCCAAACTCCATGAAAAATATAAAAAATCCGAAGAAAAATACCGGTCTTTGTTCAATGAGAATCCCAATCCTATCTTTATCATAGACAGCCAGACCTTTGAGATCCTGGATGTCAATCACAGGGTCCAGGAAAATTACGGGTACTCCAAATCCGAACTGCTGGGCACCTCGTTTCTGGAGATCGGTGAAAAAGCTGATGATACCCTTAAACAGGGCATGCAGGGATTGACCCGGGGCGGTTACATCCTTTTTACCAAAAAACGCCACAAACGCAAAACAGGGCAGGTTTTTTTTGTAAATATCAAAGTGGTAAAGGTGGTCTACAGTCATCGGGATGTGCTCATTGCCGCAACAACGGATATCACCGAAAGCGTGGAAAAAGAAACCCAGCTTATTCAGGCCGGCAAACTGGCCACCCTTGGGACCATGGCTGCGGGCATGGCCCATGAAATCAACCAGCCCTTGAATGTGATCCAGATCTGCGCGGACCTGATCCAGAAAATGGTGAAAAAAGGGGTTCCGATTCCGGATGATGAACTGGTGGGTATGGCAAAAGATATCATTGACAATGTGGCCCGGGCCTCCGGTGTGATCAAGCATGTGAGAGATTTTGCCAGACAGTCTGAACGGGATTTGAAAAAAATCAATATCAATGATCCCATCAGGGATGTGTTCAAGGTACTGGGCCACCAGCTCTCGGTCCATTCCATAGAAAAAACCCTGGAACTTTCTGAAAATCTGCCGAAAATCAGGGCGGAACACAACCGCCTGGAGCAGGTGTTCATCAATCTGGTGACCAATGCCATCGACGCCATGGATGAGAAAGCACTGCGGACAAAAGATTCTGTGGAAAAAATGCTGACCATCAAAACCTTTGCCCGGAACGGCTATGTGGTGGCAACCGTTTCCGACACCGGCGTGGGGATGAGCGATGACATAAAAGACAAGATTTTTGAGCCTTTTTTCACCACCAAGGACACCGGCAAAGGCACCGGTCTTGGAACCAGCATCAGTTTCGGGATCATCAAAGATTACGCCGGAACCATTACCGTTGATACCAAAGAAGGCCAGGGATCATGTTTCACCATTAGATTTCCGGCCATTACATAGGAAAATCGCCCATGTCAGCCAATAAAATATTGATTGTGGATGATGAACAAGCCATTGTCCGGCTGTTGTCCATGTCCCTGAAAAGTGACGGGTATGAGACATGCACCGCCTTCAGCGGAGAAGAGGCTTTGGATGTGCTCAAAAAACAATCACCTGATATCGTGGTGACCGATATCAAAATGCCGGGTATGGACGGCCTTGCACTGCTTAAAAAAATCAAGGAACTGTATCCGGAAAAAGAGGTGATCATTGTCACCGGCCACGGGGACATCGATTCTACCATTACGGCCCTGCAGTACGGGGCCAGTGATTTTATCAACAAACCGGTGCGGGACGAGGCCCTGGCCATTGCCCTGGACCGGGCCAAAACAAAAATCACCATCAGACAACAGCTGGCCTCCTATACCCAGGACTTAGAAGACAAAGTGGCGGAAGTCACAAAAGAAATCCGGCGCAAATCCAATTTCCAGCGCCTGCTGATTCACTCCAGCCACGATGCCATTGTGGCCTTTGACCAGGATTGGCAGATCGTGGTGTACAACCCGGAGGCGGCAAGGATATTTGACAAAAAAGCCGGTGAAGTCCTCGGGAAAATGACCATTGATGATCTGTATACCCCGGAACTGGCACAATATTTCAGAAAAGAGGCCAAAAACAAAGCCAATGACCGGGATATGCCCTGGCAGGAAATGGCCATGGAAACCCGGGAGAAAAAGCAGATTCCGGTAAGGTATGCCACCAATGTGCTCCATGAAAAAAATGAATTCATGGGCATTGTCAATTTTTTCCAGGATCTGACAGAGATCAAGCGGCTGGAAAAGGAACTGATCCAGTCAGAACGGATGGCAGCCATCGGCCAGACCGTATCAGGCCTCGCCCATTACGTGAAAAATATTCTCATCGGCCTCAAAGGCGGCAGCTACGTGGTGGATGTGGGGTTGCAGAACAATGACATGGAAAAGCTGAACACAGGATGGCAGACCATCAAGAAGAATATCACTCGGGTGGGCGACCTGACCCAGGATATGCTCACCTATTCAAAGGAGCGCAAACCTGAACCTGAGCTGTGCTATCCCAATGAGATCGTGGAAGAGGTGGTGGACCTGGTGACCGATTTTGCAAATGGCCATAATATTGACATTGTAAAGAGCTGTGATCCGGAAATGGGTGAAATGTATCTGGATACCAGAACCGTTCACCGGGCCTTGCTGAATCTGGTGAACAACGCCATTGAAGCCTGCCTGGAAGAAGAAACCGAGTCCAGGCAATTTACGGTGAAAATTAAAACCGGAAAAGCCGATGATGGATCAGCCGTGTTCGAAGTTTCCGATAATGGGTGCGGTATGGATGCAGAAACCAAAGGCAAACTGTTCACCCCCATGTTCAGTTCCAAAGGGGGCAAAGGTACAGGTCTGGGACTTCTTGTCACCAAAAAACTGGTGGCAGAGCATAACGGCACCATTGACATTGAAACCAGTTTGGGGTATGGGTCTGTGTTTACCATGAAGCTGCCTGAGAAACCAGGGACCGCCCGGGATGTAAACGATAAAAAAGAGGTGTGATATGGGTAGAAAAGTGCTGGTGGTGGACGATGATCCGGATGTCAGATCATTTGTTGTCACGGTTCTGGAAGAAAACCAGTATACGCCTTTGATGGCGTGTGACGGTGTGGAAGGTCTGGAAATGATCCAGAAAGAAATGCCGGACCTGGTGATACTGGATGTGCTCATGCCCCGGGGAAGCGGCATCCGTCTGTACCGTCACCTGAAAACAGACGATATCTTGAAAGCCATTCCAGTGATCATGTTTACCGGTATTGCCCTGCGCTCTTTTCTCAAGTCCCAGAAAGTGCTGGAAGAGTTCAAAGGAGAAAAAGTGCCGGAACCTGACATCTACCTGGAAAAACCTGTGGAGCCCCAGGAACTGGTGGATGCCATCAGAAAAAAAATCAGCTGATGCTGTAAAAAAAGCACTTGTTCGGCGCATGTGACAGGACAGGGACAGGAGGTTTCATGAAAATCAAAAAATTGTTGTTTGTGACCAAATTTGAAAGCCTTTGCTATGATGCATTGCATTCTCTTCTGGACCTGAGAAAATCCGGCCTGGAACATGTGGTGTTTTTAAATGTGATTGAGCGCGAAAAAGTGACCATGCGCCGGGGAAAGGGATATGTAAAAGAAGATGAGGTTCGGCTTAAGGAAATTGCCAATATACGCTTTATTGACTGGGCGGAAAATCTGTTTGAAATGGGCATGGAGGTCGGGGCCTATATTGAAGTGTCGTCTTTGATTCCCAAAATCCTCGAAGTGGTGGAAACAGAAAAACCCGATCTCATCGTCATCGGCCGTTCCCAGAAAGGAAAGATTGAACAGCTGTATTCCCGCTCTGATATTACCGAGCTGACCAGAAGATCCACTGTGCCCATCCTGGTTTTCAAGCACATGACGGAAAACAAGCTGGTGCCGGCAAAAATTTTTGAAAGGCCCTTGTTTGCCACTTCCTGGTCCAACAGCAGTGAAAAGGCCGTGGACTGCCTCAAGGAATTAGGCCAGGTCATCGGTGAAATGCACCTGATGCATGTGGTGGATGAAAAAGAATTGAAAACCACCGATACCCATGAGGTGCAGGCAGTGCGCAAAAAAGAAAGAAACCGGCTGGATGATCTGTGTGCTGAATTTGAAGAAAAAGGTATAACAGCCAGACCCCATGTGTATGTGGGTGATCCGGAAACAGAAATATTGAGGGCAGCCCGAGAATACCAGGCATCCATGATTATTCTGGGCTTCAGCGACCGCACCGCACTGATGGAGCGCTGGATGGGATCCATTTCCAGAAATATTGCCGATAAATCGCCGTATCCCTGCCTGCTGTTTCCGGTTAAAAAATAAAGATTTTTTAAAGGGTGTGATTTTTCCACAAAGGGTTTTTATGAAATTATTATTTATAGATGATGAACAGACATTTTTAAAATACATTGCCAAGCGGCTGATGCTGGAGGGGTTTGAAGTTAAAACCACGTTTTCAGGTGAAGAAGGGGTGGCAGCAGCGGCGCAAGAGGTGTTTGACGTGGCAGTGGTGGACCTGCAGATGCCCGGCATTGACGGGATCGAGGTGCAGCGCCGGCTCAAGGATCTGCAGCCGGATCTGCCCTGTATTGTGCTCACCGGTCACGGAAGCGTGGAAAACGCGCTTGAAAGCGGCAAATATAATGCGTTTAAATTTCTGTCCAAGCCCGTGGATATGGATACCCTGATTGAGACCATCCAGGCGGCCCATGATTTACGACGTCTGAAGGAAACAGCCGGTACCCCGGATGCGGGGGCTGCATCTGAAAACCAGGGGCCGGTTTCCCGGTTTTTTAAAAAATTCCGCAGGATATATGGTGTAGAAAAATAGTGTAATAAACAGCGGCCTGTGTCATGACCGTTTTTTGTGAACGGACAGGTACGTGAAAATCCGGTAATAAGAAAAAAGGAAGTGGGTGATGAAAGAAAACAGATCTGAAAAACAAGGAACCTGGAGCAGGAAAAAATCGGGATCAGCCTTATTTTCATTTTGTATCACCTTTGTTTTTATGTTTGTAACCTGGATCATCTTGTCAGGCAAATTCGATCCTTTGCTGCTGGGCCTGGGAATTTTTTCAAGTGCCATTGTGGCCTGGTTTTTCCATGATCTGTTGTTTGCGGGTGCCACCATGGAACAGGCCGGGGTGTTTGTCCGGTTCTGCCGGTATATGCCCTGGCTTGTCATGGAGATCATTAAAGCCAATTTTCATATGTTGTATCTGGTGTTTCATCCCAGGATGCGCCAGCTCATCGATCCACATATTATCCAGTTCCAGACCGGTCTGAAATCTGATATTGCCATCACTACCCTGGCCAATGCCATTACCCTGACCCCCGGGACGGTCACCATCACCGCCACCTCGGAGGGCGGGTTCCGGGTTCACAGCATCGATCGGAAAAGCGCAGAAGGACTTCCCGGTGTCATGCGGGACCGGGTGGCCCATGTATACGGAGAAAACAGATGATCTATTTTTTTTCATGCATTGCTGTCGCCCTGTGCCTGATCATGGTGCTGCCGCTGTACCGGTGCCTGTTCGGCCCCACGGTCCTGGACCGGCTGGTGGGTGTGAACGCCATCGGCAGCAAAACCGTTGTGCTGCTTTTGCTCATCGGATACCTGTATGGGCGGGTGGACATGTTTGTGGACATTGCCCTGGCTTATGCGTTTTTAAATTTTGTGGCCGTGCTTGCCGCCTCCCGGTATTTTCACAAGCGCAAAGGCCTGTACGAAGAATCCTTCATGGAGTGATGATGCATATTCTCATAAATATTGCTGCAATTTTTTTTCTGGCCATGGGCCTGATTTTTTTTCTGGGCGGGGCTGTGGGCATTATCCGGATGCCTGATTTTTATTCCCGGCTGCATCCGGCCGGCAAACTGGACACCTTAGGCATTTTTGCCATGGTCCTGGGGCTTGTGATTTACAACCTGCACCATTTTTCCATAGAAGTGCTTTTGCTGTCCATCAAGATGTTTTTGATTGTGTTTTTTGTGTTCCTGGCCAGCCCCACCGCCACCCACTCCATTGTGGATGCCGGTATGCGGGCCGGACTGCGGCCCTGGACGAGAAAAACAAAAAAGGAATAACCAAGATGCTGTGGCCCATTGACCTGATCGTATTGACCTTTGTGATTTTCTGCGCCATTGCGGCCATTACCGTCCGGGACCTTTTGGGAACCGCCATTTTGTTCAGCGCGTATTCCTTTTTGATGTGCCTGTTGTGGGCTGTCATGGGGGCGGTGGATGTGGCATTCACCGAAGCATCCGTGGGAGCCGGGGTGAGCACGGTATTTTTTGTGGCCGCAGTGTTTCGGACCAGCAGGAGGACAAAGGATTGAAATTCATCGGCACTGTCATCGTCTGTCTTACCGGCGGACTGTTGTTATACGGCACCATGGACCTGCCGGACTGGGGTGATCCCGGATCCCCGGCATCCACCCACCTCTCTGATTATTATATTGAACATATTATGGAACAAACCCAGGTGCCAAACCTGGTGACCGCGGTGCTGGCAGATTACAGAGGATATGACACCATGTTTGAGACCGCGGTGGTGTTCTGCGCCGGTCTTGCATGTTTTCTTTTGCTCAGGGATTTTCGGCCAAAAAAAGACCGGTATTTCCGGCATGTGCCCACCGGGGTGATGCTGCATTTTAAAAACCCGGACACCCGCATGATTGCGGACAATGAATTTGAGCACATGGACAAAGACTGGGTCCCATCGGATATGATCATCAAAACCGTGTGCCGGATTCTGATTCCCTTTATCCAGATTTACGCGTTGTATGTGGTGGCCCACGGGGATTTTTCTCCGGGGGGCGGTTTCCAGGGCGGGGTGATCTTCGGATCCAGCCTGATTTTAATGGCCATTTCCTATAATTTGAAAACCCTGGTGAAACGGGTGACGGAAAAATTCTTATCAATTTTTGCCGCCCTCGGGGTTTTGATTTACGTGGGGCTCGGGGTGGGTGCCATGGTCATGGGCGGGCATTTTCTGGATTACGGCATGCTGGCACCCCTGCTGCCGTCCGACCCCGGCCATATCCGTGCCTTAGGAATGCTGGGGGTGGAGATCGGTGTGGGCATTGCCGTAATGGCCGTCATGGTGATTATTTATGTGAATATTGTCTCTGAAGGCAGACACGATGAAGGACTGTAGGAGAAACCCATGAGTGACATCCTCTCGCTGATCGTGGCAAAATACAATTTCTGGCTCTATATCATTCTCATGATGATCGGGCTGTATGCCATGATTGCCAAAAACAATCTGATGAAAAAGCTGGTGGGCATGAACATCTTTCAGACCGCTATTATCCTGTTTTATGTGTCCATCGGATACAAGCACGGGGCCACTTTGCCCATTATTCAGGGGGGGCATGGGGGCCATTCTGCCCATGATGCCGTGATCCGTGCGGCAGATTACATCAACCCGCTGCCCCATGTGCTCATGCTCACCGCTATTGTGGTGTCTGTGGCCACCTTCGGGGTGGCCATGGCGCTGTGTGTGAGAATTTACCAGCGGTACCAGACCCTGGAAGAAGATGAACTGCGAATGCGCGTATCGGAAAAAAACAACCTATGAATAATATGCCGGCAATACTTGTTCTGGCCCCGCTGCTGGGGGCACTTTTTGCAGGCCTGGCCGCCTGGATACAAAAACAGCTCTCCTATTACATTGCCTTGACTGCCATGGCTGTCTCCTGTTTTGCCGCTGTCAGCGTGCTCAAGGATGTGGTGGAAGCAGGTACAATGCAGTACCGCATGGCCGGGTGGGCACCGCCCATGGGCATTGAACTCAAGATTGACCTGCTCAACGCCATGGTGCTGGTGCTGATATCTGCCATCGCCTTTCTGAACCTGGTGGCCAGTGTTAAAAGTGTTGAGCAGGAAATCCCTGACCGTGCCCCGTCTTTTTATGTGATGTACCTGCTGTTCGTGGTAGGCCTTCTGGGAGTCTCCGCCACAGGAGATCTGTTCAATCTGTATGTACTCATTGAGATCACCTCTTTGACCTCCTATACCCTGATCGCACTCGGGGACAAGGACAGAGGACACCTGGCCGCATTGAACTATATCTTTATCGGCGTTATCGGTGCCTCGTTTTATCTGTTGGGAGTGGGGTATCTGTATATTACCACAGGCTCCTTGAACATGGCGGATGTGGCTGTCATCCTCAAGGGAATCCAGGGATCCTCTGCTGTGCTGACAGCCTTTATTCTCTGCATCTTGGGTGTCTGGATCAAGATGGCCCTGTTTCCCTTGCACGTGTGGCTGCCCAATGCCTATTCATTTGCGCCGGTGGGATTTGCAAGGGTAGTGGCGCCTTTGATGACCAAGGTGATGGTATATGTCATGATCCGGCTCATGGTCACGGTGTTCGGCCTGGACTATATCTTGGACACCCTGCACCTGGCAGATGCCGTGGTGTGGCTGGCGGTCACCGCCATCCTTGCCGGGGCGTTCATGGCCCTGTCCCAGACCGATCTGAAAAAAATGCTGGCCTATATCATTGTGTGTGAGATCGGTTACATGGTGGGCGGTGCCTGGCTGGGAAACGACCTGGGCATGACCGGGGCCATCCTCCATATCCTCAATGATGCGCTCATGACCTTTGCTTTGTTTCTGGCAGTGGGCAACATTATCTATATGAGAAAGCAGGTGGCATTTTCAAACCTGCCGGGGCTGTTTTCTGCCATGCCCTGGACCATGGCCGGGTTTGTACTGGCGGGTTTAAGCATTATCGGGGTGCCGCCTACCTGCGGATTTTTCAGCAAATGGTACCTGGTGCTGGGGGCGTTTGAGGCGGGTGCCTACCATTTTGCAGCCGCGTTGATTATTTCCAGTCTGGTATGCGCAGTGCTGTTTTTCAAGGTGTTTGAGATCTGTTTTTTTGCATCCGCACCCGGCGACCCAGACCATCATGTTGCCGGGAGCCCGCAACCGATCCACTACATCCATGCTGCCGGTCATGACAGGGCAGGGGGTGATTCCGGGGCAGGGACTCATCCTCCGGCCGGTGTGATGGCCGAGGCCCCGGTGTCCATGCTGGCAGCCTTAGGGCTGGTGAGTATTGCCATCATTGCAGCCGGGGTGTATGCCGGCACCATTGTCAACACCATCATTCTGCCGTTTCTTCAATGAGGGGCGAGCCATGACTGAACAATTTTTGTGCAACCAAAACACCTATCTGATGTTCATATCCCGGAAAGGCTGATCCAACCATGGAAATCCTCATCTCAATCAAACCGCTGCTGACTGTCCTGGTCCCGCTGCTGGTCATCCCCATTTTGGTGTCATCATCACAAAAACCCAATGTCAGGGAAGCCTGGATATTCGGTGGCGGGTTCGTCATGTTTTTTCTGGTGGCATCCATGGTGCCGGCGGTACTGTCCGGCAGTAAAATTGTATTTACCCTTTTTAAACTGGCCCCCGGGGCGGATATCGCCTTTGCCGTGGACGGCCTGGGCATGCTGTTCGCCCTGGTTGCATCCAGTTTGTATATCGTCACCTCCCTGTATTCCATCGGGTACATGCGGGGGCTCAAGGAACATGGCCAGACCCGGTTTGTATCCTTTTTTGCGTTGGCCATCTCCGCCACCATGGGGGCGGCATTTTCCGCCAACCTGCTCACCCTGTACCTGTTTTATGAAATACTGTCTCTGGCCACCTATCCTTTGGTGGCCCACCATGAAGATGCAAAATCCAAAATTTCCGCCCGGCGGTACCTGGTGTTTATCCTGGGCACCTCCATCGGCCTGGTGCTGCCGGCCATGATCTACTGCTACCATGTCACCGGCACGCTGGCGTTTTCCACGGCCGGTATTTTTGCGGGCCAGCTGTCAAAACCGGCTGCCACCGTGCTTTTGCTCATGTTTGTGTTCGGGTTTGCCAAGGCAGGGATCATGCCGTTTCATTCCTGGCTGCCGGCAGCCATGGTGGCCCCCACCCCGGTGAGTGCGCTTTTGCATGCCGTGGCCGTGGTCAAGGTGGGGGTGTTTTCCATTGTACGGGTCATCACCGGGATCTTCGGGGTGGACCTGCTGGCCGCCTTCAATTTAGGGACAATGGTGATGGTCATTGCATCCTTTACCATTATCGTCAGCTCCTGCATCGCCCTGTCCCAGGATGAACTCAAGCGCAGGCTGGCCTTTTCCACCATCAGCCAGTTGTCCTATATTGTGTTCGGCGTGGCCCTTTTGTCTCCTTCGGGCCAGCTGGGCGGGGTGATCCATATTCTCATGCACGCATTCGGCAAAATCACCTTGTTTTTCTGTGCCGGTGCCATTTTTGTGGCCACCGGCAAAAAATATATCTCCCAGATGAAAGGCCTGGGCAGACAGATGCCGGTAACCTTTGCCGCATTTTTTATCGGATCTTTGGGAGTGATCGGACTGCCCCCCACGGGCGGGTTTTACAGCAAGTGGAATTTGATCCTGGGCACACTTGAGGCCGGGCAGACCGTTTTCATGGCGGTGCTGCTGGTATCCTCTTTTTTGAACGCATTTTATTTTCTGCCAATTGTGTATCAGGCGTTTTTCGGCAAAGGGAAAGACGACCTTTCCGATGCCCCGGTAACAATCCAGGAAGCCAATCTGTGCCTGGTGGTTCCCCTGGCCATCACGGCCCTGGCATCCATCGGGCTGTTTTTCTTTCCCCGGATGTTTGTGGATCTGATCGTTCTGGGTTTGAACCTTTGAGGGGGGATAGTGGTCGAACTGGACAAAATTCTATGGGGGGGAATGATAATAGAAATTCAGAAGGGTATGATCAATCATGACAATCAAAGACAAACATAACAACGAAGACTGGGAGATGCTGGGCCATGAGCCGGTGCCAGGATACAAGACCGCGTTTTACATTGCGGTGCTGGTGTCGGTGATCTATCTGGCAGTGGCATTTTTTTTCGGCGGCGGCGGTGGCGGCCATTAACAAAATAATGACCGAAGCCCTGGTTGTTCATGTCACGGCCGGGTCGGTTGAACTGCACAAGGTTTGCAAGGCATAAGGTGGTAAGATGAAAAAAGAGTTGACTATTTTTGACAAACCAAAGAATGTAAAAATCCTGCTGAGATGCTTTTACGGCTCCCTGGTTGTTTTGCTGATTGCGGAATTTTTCATTCATCCGCATCCGGCGTTTTATTTTGAACAGATCAAGGGATTTTCTGCTGTGTACGGTTTTTTTTCCTGTGTGCTGCTCATTTTTTTAGCCAAAATCCTGCGCCTGATGGTCATGAAAAAAGAGGATTACTATGACCGGTAATCTTTTGCCCCCGGCCCTGATATTCATTGCCGCAGCGCTTTTGATCCCTTTTCTGCGGGGCAGAACCAAAGCAATGTATATGCTGCTGATTCCTGTGGTAAGTTTTACCATCCTCATGAAAATCCCCATGGGCAATACCTGGATCTGTGATTTCTGGGGATACACCCTGATCATGGGGCGTATTGACAAACTGTCCCTGGTGTTCGGGTATATTTTTACCATCATGGCATTTTTGGGCGTTCTGTTTGCCTTGAAGGTAAAAGACGACCTGCAGCATGTGTCCGCCATTGTGTATGCCGGCGCCACCTTAGGCGTGGTGTTTGCCGGGGATTTTCTCACCCTGTACCTGTTCTGGGAAATCATGGCGGTAAGTTCCACCTTTTTGATTATTGCCTCCAGAACAGATGCAGCCCGGAAAGCCGGGTTCCGGTATATCCTGGTGCATCTGGTCGGCGGATTGTTTCTGCTGGCCGGCATTGTTTTGTACATCCAGCAGACCGGCACCACTGCCTTCGACTACATCGGGCTGTCCGGCACCGCATCTTACCTGATTTTCATCGGCATCGCCCTGAACGCGGCAGCCATCCCCCTGCATGCCTGGCTGCCGGATGCCTATCCCATGGGCACCCCCACCAGCACAGTTTTTTTGAGTGCATTCACCACCAAGTCAGCCGTGTATCTGTTGATCAGAACCTTTCCCGGCACGGAGCTGCTCATCTGGATCGGGGCGTTCATGGTGTTTGTGCCCATCTTTTATGCGGTCCTGGAAAATGATATCAGAAGGGTGCTGGCCTACAGTCTTTTGAACCAGATCGGGTTCATGCTGGTGGGCACCGGTATCGGCTCCCAGCTGGCCCTGAACGGGGCCGTGGCCCATGCCTTCTGCCATATTCTTTACAAAGGCCTTTTGTTCATGGCAGCCGGATCAGTTCTCCAGATGACCGGCAAAATCAAATGCACCGAGATCGGCGGGCTGTACAAGACCATGCCCTTGACCTGCCTGTTCTGCATTGTGGGGGCTGCCTCCATCTCCGCGTTCCCGCTGTTTTCCGGGTTTGTGTCCAAATCCATGGTGGTGACGGCAACGGTGAATGAAAACCTGGTGCTGGTGTACCTGATCCTGCAGTTTGCATCTGCAGGCGTCTTCCACCATGCCGGCATCAAGGTGCCGTTTTTCACTTTTTTCGGCCATGATGCAGGCATCCGGGCCAAGGACCCTTCCTGGAATATGGTGCTGGCCATGGGGATCGCCGCATTCGCCTGTATTTTCATCGGGGTGTTTCCCCAGCCGCTGTATAATCTTCTGCCCTTTACCGTTGAGTATATCCCCTACACCGGGGCCCATGTGGTGGGACAGCTGCAGCTGCTCATGTTCGGGGCCCTGGCCTTTGCACTGCTGATTCTTTCCGGGTATTATCCGCCTGAAATCAAATCCATCAACCTGGATGTGGACTGGACCTACAGAAAGCTGGGAAGCGCTGCCTACCGGACGCTGGATACCGCTTTGAACGCGGCAAACCGCAGAGCAGAAACCATATTGATGGCCCTGGTCAAAGGGTTCAGCCGCTTCTTTTTGCAGATCATTGTGCACATGGCCCTGTTTTTTTCGGTCAACCTGTGGCTGGTCCAGGGATACAGAGACAAGCACCTGGCTTTGAAAAAACAGCGGCTGTATATGGATTTGGTTCACGGTTCCCTGCCCATCGGCATGGGAGCGGCTGTGGCGGTATCATTTGTTATTCTGGTATATGTGTTAACCTAAAAAAAAGCAGGAACCAAAGGGTTTTTCCATGGTAAAAATACAGGATTTAAGACAGATTTTCATATTGGAGTCCATGCCGGAACACCTGCTGACCCTCATCGGGCAGGAGGCCCAGCTTTCCATTTTCAGCAGCGGCACCTGCCTGTTCCGGGCAGGAGAGGCAGTGGATACCTTTTACATGGTCATCATGGGCCAGGTGGCCCTGACCGTGGCCCTGAGCAAGGATGTTGACGTGATTCTGGAAAACATCCAGTCCGGCCGCACCTTCGGATCGTCCGCATTGATTTCCGGCGAACCGGCCGCCTACACCGCTATCTGCCAGGAACCCTGCGAAACCATCACCCTGTCCGGCGCCCGTATGCAAAAACTGTTTGAAACCAACCATGAACTGGCTTTTTACATGATGGCCGGTGTGGCCCGGCAATATAAAAAAACCATGGACAGCCGGGCAAAAATGATCATGAAAACCCTGGAAAGACACCCCGGGATGAAAGCATCCATCCATGACATTGAAAAACTTACCCCTGCATATTAAACCAGCCATGCCGGAATCCATATCCCCAAGGAATTGAAATGAACCCCATTGATTTATTGAAAAAAATACAGTTTCTCCAGGACCTGCCGGACGATATTCTGGAAAAAATCGGTCCCCTTTCCCAGGTGGAAACCTTTGACCCGGACGTCATACTGGTGCGGCAGAACCAGGCACAGCACCTGGTATATATGCTGGTGGCAGGAAAAATCTGTCTCAATGCCCGGTCCGATGCCGGCAGGATTCTGACCCTGGATGAAATTACCCCTGGCCGCAGTTTCGGAGTGTCCGCGCTTTTGGGAAATGCTTTTGCCACCTTTACCGCTGTCTGCACGGAGCCCTGTGAAGTAATCACCCTGTCAGGCGATCAGATGCGCCAGTTGTTTGCATCCGACCACACCGCAGGATACGCCGTGATGGCAAAGGTGGCCCAATTATTTAAAGACCGCATGAACAAACACACCCGGCAGTTTCTCCATTCACTGTCCATCCACCCGGCCATCAATCCTATTTGAGGATATCTGGTTACCAGCAAAGGGTTGTTATTTTCCCGGGCAGCGGGTATTTCTCATAGGCCAGTACCTTTTCATGTTTTCAATTCTATTTCCAGAACTCCGGCACCACCAGAATAATAACGGTATAGATTTCCAGCCGCCCCAGCAGCATGCACCAGGCCAGCACCCATTTGGCCATGGCTGGCAGATGGGCAAAGTTTTCCGCCGGCCCCACAGTGCCGAAACCCGGTCCGATATTGCCAAGGCAGGATGCAACCGCCCCCAGGGCAGTGACAAGATCAAGACCCATGGCAGCCAGAACCGCACTGGCAGCCACAAACAAAAACAGGTACAGGGCCAGAAATCCCATGATGGACCGGAGCACATCTTCTGAAACAACCATCCGGTTGAGCTTGACATGGCGGATGTTTCTGGGGTGGATCAGTCGGAACAGTTCCCTGTAGGCAAACTTGAAACACACAATCAGCCGGGCGATTTTCATGCCGCCGCCCGTGGACCCGGCTGACGCTCCCATGAACATGCAGGTAAACAGAATCACCTGGCTCAGTCCCGGAAACAGCTCATAATCGGCTGTGGCATAGCCGGTGGTGGTGAGAATGGAAACCGCCTGAAATGATGCATAGCGGAAGGCAGCTGCAAAAGAGTCATATACGCTGCCATAAAGATCCAGGGTGATGGCCAGGGTGAACACCAGGGCAAGGCCTAAAAATATTTTGCATTCCGTATCTTTGAAAAATGCCAGGGGCTTTCCCCGGAGCATCTGAAAATGCAGGGAAAAGTTGATGCCTGCCAGGACCATGAACACCACAATCACATAGTCGAAATAGGCACTTTCATAGTGGGCAATGGAGGTGTTTTTAGGAGAAAACCCGCCGGTGGGCATGGTGGTCAGGGCATGGCAGATTGATTCAAAAACAGACATGCCGCCGATGGCCAGGAGAATAACCAGCAAAAAGGTCAGGCCGGCATACACCATCCACAGAATTTTGGCGGAATCACTCAGGCGGGGGGCCAGTTTGTCCGGCACCGGACTGGGCACCTCTGCCTTGTACATCTGGATCCCGCCTACCCCCAAAAACGGCAGGATGGCTAAAGAGAGAACAATGATCCCCATGCCCCCCAGCCACTGGATCAGGCTCCGCCAGAACAGCAGGCTGGGGGAGGCTGCCTCGATATTGGTCATGACTGATGAGCCCGTGGTGGTGAATCCGGAGATGGATTCAAACACGGCATCGGTCACCGAAGAAAAATCCGGAGAAAAATAAAAGGGCAGGGCCCCGAACACCCCGATGGCTGTCCAGCTCAGTGCCACCACAGCCATACCCTCTTTCTGGTTGATGAACGGGGCATCTTCATCCATATGACGGGACAGCAGTTTGAGCAGCAGCCCGGCAGCCGCCGTGATCACCATGGACCACATAAAAGAAACATGGGCCCCGTCCCTGAAAACAAGGCTCACCAGCAGGGGGGTTGCCATGATAAGGGCCAGTACCAGCAGAAAAATACTGACAATGCCTGAGATGTACCGCCACCGCATTTAGAAAAATTCCAGTTTGACGGTGAGCAGCTTTTCCATTTTTTTTATCGCATGCTTGACCGCGAACACTATGATCTGGTCTCCGGGGGTTACCACACTGTCTCCTGTGGGGATGATGATGGTGCCGTTCCGGATGATGCACACCAGCAGGGCGCCTTTGGGTACAGCGATGTCTTTCAGGGGCCGGTCCGTGATGTCAGAGGTCTCCAGGGCGATGGCCTGGATAAACTCCCCGCGTTCCCCGAATATGGAGATGTCGGACAGCACCTTGCCCTGCCGGACACTCTGGAGGATGGAACTGACCGCAGACAACCGGGGGCTGACCACCTTTTCAATGCCGATGGTGGACAAAAAGGGATAATAACTGGATTTGCCGATGCGGGTCACCGTGTTTTCCACCCCCAGGTTCTTGGCCAGCAGTGACACCAGTACATTGGTTTCATCATCATCTGTTACCGAGATTACCGCATCGATCTGGTTGAGGTTTTCTTCTAAAAACAGCTTCTGGTCAGATCCGTCTCCATGGAGCACCACGGTTTTGTCCATCTGTTCCGCCAGCTCCAGGCAACGGGTTTTGCTGGCTTCAATCAGGCGGGTTTTGATGCCCTCTTTTTCCATCTGTCCGGCAAGCCGGGCGCCGATGCGGCCGCCCCCGACAATCAATGCGCTTTGAATGGGCTTGATCTGTATGCCGAAAATTTTCAGGGTATCACGGAGCTGGTCTGCGTGGCTCACAAAATACACCAGGTCCCCCGGGAAAATACTGTCGTTTCCCCGGGGCACGATCACTTCGTTTTTGCGGATAATGGCGGCGATCAGGGGCCTGGTGTCACCGAACCGTTCCTGAAAGTCCTTCAGACGCATACCGGCCATGACCGAGGCTGAATCAATGCGGATGCCTATATAACGGACCTTTCCATCGGCAAAATCTCCGGCATCCAGGGCCTGGGGGATATCCACCAGCCTCCGGATGGTTTTGACCACCTCGATCTCCGGGTTGATGATGGTATCAATATAGGGGATCTGGTTTTTAAAGGTTTCATGATACGCATCAAAATCGGTGTTTCTAATGCGTGCCAGTTTTTTGGTGGACGGGGACAGCATATTGGTGACCAGGCAGGCGGTGAGGTTGATTTCATCACTGTCGGTGACGGCCAGCAGAATGTCGGTTTCCTGGATCCCGGCCTGGGTCAGGATGGTGGGGCTGCTGCCGGACCCTTCGATCACCTGAACGTCCAGGTCTTCAAAAAGGACTCGGGCCAGGTCTGGATTTTTTTCAATGACCACCACTTGTTTGTTTTCCAAAGCCATGCGCGAGGCAATGTTGTATCCGACCTCGCCAGCCCCCACTATGATGATTTTCACGCCTTTTCTCCTGCCGGCTTCTGGTTGTCCGGCAACCCTACCTGCTGGAACCTTGTCACACCAGAAAACCTGTTATGCCATGATCTCGCAGACCATGTCAAACAGATCCGCCAGCCGCAGAATTCCCACAACCCGGTCTTTTTCCACCACCAGCAGGGACTGGTGACAGCCGATGATGAACTGGTGTACCGCCTCGGAAACCGGGGCATCGATATTGACGTATTCTCCCCTGGAGGGGGTGTACATGATATCTTTGACAGGGGTTTGGGAAGCCTTTGCCACCAGGTTGTCCATGGATTCATGCCACAGGCTGTACTTGTCCACCAGAGAATAGAGAAACTCCTGGTTGAAACCGAAATGGGACAGGCTCACGCTGCCGGCCTGATCAGAACCTGCAAACTGGCGGTATTTGGGCTCCAGGGCCTTTAATATCTCCCGTATTCCCACTTTGCCGATGACATGGTGATCTGTATCATACACCAGTACAGCCCGGTGCTTGTGGTTCAACTGTTTATCCGCGTTGGACCGCTTCAATTCCTGGATGGCGCCTGCCAGAGTTTCCGTATCCGGTACCGTGGCGTAATCAGACAAGGTAATCATTATCTCTTTGACTTTTTTTGCTTTCATGGTCTGCCTTCCCTGAAATTAGGGTGTATTATCGATACAGCCTGTTTCAAAACCTGTATTTTTTCTGCCTCCGGTCCGGTGCCATGAGCGGATGTGTTCACTGCACCGGTCCGGGCAGCAGGGTTAACTGATAAGAATCGGCATACCCAGCAGGGGCCAGATCAGCAGCACGGCCAGAGCCACCAGGGCCATGAGCAGAATACTGGCCGGAATGCCGTAGCCGAAAAATTCACCACTGGTGAACTGTCCGGAGTTGTAGGCAATGGCATTGGGGGCGGCCCCCACCAGCAGCAGGAACGGCATGCCTGCGGTGACCAGGGCGGCAAAAACAATTACTTCGGCTGCAACCCCAAGGTACGGTGCCACCACCAGGGCTACGGGCACGGAGATGGCAATGGCAGCCACGTTCATGATAAAGTTGGTCATGAGCATCACAAAAAAGGAGATTGCCATGACAAAAACGAACCAGTGGGCCTCTGCGAAAAATCCCAGCCAGTTGATGGCCAGCCACTCGGCTGCCCCGGTCTGCCACAGGCAGAATCCCATGCTCATGGCACCGGCAAACAGTAATATGATGTTCCAGGGCACATCTTCCAGGTCCCGGATATCTAAAATCCCCACGATGAAAAACAAGATGGTGGAGACCAGAAGAATCGCGGCTTTGTTAAAGGGTTGCAGCGCCGGGATGAACGACTGCAGGGAAAGAAACAGGATCACACCGAAAATGATGGCCGTGGCAATGACTTCATGCCGGGTGAACGATCCCATTTCACTACTGAGCTGCCGGGCCTTTTCCCGCAGCCCGGGGATCACGGCTTTTTCCGGTTTGAAAAATACCATGAAAAATCCCCATAGCACAAACACCATGATCCAGCCGATGGGAAACATGTAATAGGTCAGTTCGAAAAAAGACACCGTCTTGCTGGTGATCTCTTCATAAAACCCCAGAGCCACTATACCCCGGGCCGCTCCCAGCAGGGTGACGATACTGCCGGCACCGGCTACGAACGCCATACCCATGAACAGCCCCTTGCCGAATCTGGTGGGGGCTTCTTCATCCGTATACAGGGCATAGATGGACAGCAGCAAAGGATACATGGTGGCAGCCACTGCGGTGTGGGCCATCACATGGGTGAGCAGGGCCGTTACCACAAAGCATCCCAGGTAGATCATGGAGGTGCGTTCTCCCACGATCATGAGCATTTTATAGGCCAGGCGCTTGGTGATGCCCACCTTGGTGAACACCGTCCCGATGATCAGAGATCCGAAAATAAAGAGCACTGACGGGTCCATGAAATCCTTGAACGCATCTGCGGCCGGCCGGATGAAAAAAAGGGCCTGGACCACACCGATGGCCAGGCCGGTCACACCGATGGGCACCACTTCAAATACCCACCAGGTACCAGCCAAAAGGAACAGGGCAATGGCGGCTTTGCCCTGGGGGGACAGGGTAAAGGCCTTTCCCATGGGATCCACGGCATCGGGCCAGGGAGGGGAAATGTACACTATTGCAAATAAAATTACGCCGATCATCAGAAACATGATCCGCTTCCAGTCTATCTGAATACCGGATGAGGCTGTCGATTTTGTATTCATGTGACTCCTGCATTTTTGGTTAAAGTAATCAATAGTTCTATACGCTTAACTATCATAGATCGCTATCCTTTGCCTTTACGTTCATAAATTGGTCTTACATAAGACAAGTGCCTGGTTTTTGTCAAGCACAGGTTGGATGGAACCCGATATTATCCGATCGTCATCACGGGTTCAAATCACCGCAGCATACAATATGCTGATGAGAATTTATGAAGTGCTCGGAGGGTTATCCGCTGAACCGCTGCAAAATATCCTTGATTTTTTCTTCGGTCTTCTTTTCCACCAGCAGCATTTTATCCGCCTTGGCCTGTTTGATTTTAGCAGCCAGGGACTCTAAGTCAGCCGGTTTTTCCAACAGATCCGTGGCACCGATTTTCATGGCCTCCACGGTTTTTTCCACTGTGGCATACCCGGTGAGCAGGATAATCTGCAGTTCCGGTTTTTGGCTTTTAATATTTTTCAAGGCCTGGATCCCGTCCATGCCCGGCATCTTGAAATCCATGACAATAGCGTCAAAGCTTTCTTTTTCCAGCATGGCCAGGGCCTGATCGGCAGAATCTGCTGTCTTTACCGTCATGCCCCGGGCTTCCATCCGTTCGGACATGATGTCCAAAAATTCTTTTTCATCATCCACAAGCAATACTTTTTCTGACATTATTTTCTCCTTTTTATAAATACTTCATTGCCGTTTTGGTCCGGCAGATAATCATGCATGATCCGGCCGGATTCTATACAAACAGAACCCGTTTCCGGTATTATTTGTTTTCACAGCCATGTGCACACGATCCCGCATGTCCAGGTCTTTGGGCTGGTCAAACAGGGTATCCCAGCCACCGGTCGGGACGGGATCCAGGGTAAAGCAGATTTCAGGCACCTTCGGGTCCATGCCGAAACTGACCAATACCTGTTTCTGGGTGTCCATTGCCCCATTGTCCAGAATCTTGCAGGCAATTTCAACTGCCCGAAATATCAGATGAAGCAACCCGAACCGGTGAACTTTAAGACGGCAGGGGACGGTTGCCGGTGTCACGGTCAGAAACACCCCATGGTGACGGATGATCCGTGCGGCCAATCCCGCCACCAGATGAACCATCTCTTCCACATCCACGGTTTCTTCGGCATGATCCATGCTGTGTGAGAACCGGTTGAACTGTTTTATCATCGTATCGGCCCTTGCCACCTGGTTTCTGATCTTTTCACTAATCCCCAAGGCTTTCCGGGGATCGATGGGGAGGGATCTGTTTTGGGCGTTGACTGCCAGATCTCCCAGGAGTCCGGCATTTTCATTGATAATGGCAAGAAAATTTTTCATGTCATGGGTGACGGCAGCTGAAACAGCACCGAAAAATGTGATTCCGTCCATATCCATGTGCCGGTTATCGTGTTCCATGAGCGGCTCCTGAAGTATCATCGGCAGGACCGGGCGGGGCCGATACATCTGGTCTGGGCAGCTGTAAAGAACCGTCCAAAGATGTCTTTCTGACCGCTTTTACCGGCAGCGTCAATATAAAACAGGTGCCTTTGCCCACGCGGCTTTTTACTGTAATGTCGCCCCCCATTTCCTTGATCAGGCCATAGGTGATGGCCAGACCGAGTCCGGCTCCCCAGCGGTCGGTCCTGGTAGAATAAAACGGCTCGAAAATTTTGGGCAGGTCTTCCGGCGAGATCCCTTTGCCGGTGTCAGACACCTGGATAGTGATCTGGCCGGTGATTTCATGTCTGACACCAATGGTGAGGATGCCGCTGGTTTCCATGGCAGTGATGGCGTTCTCCGACAGATTCAGAAATATCTGAAGCAGACTGCTGCGGTCACATTCAAACCCGGGTATTGCCGGAACCGGGGCCACCTGTATGGTGATGCTCCGGTGAAGGGCATCTTTTTCCAGCAGGGCCAGCACCTGGGAGATGACTTCCTCCATATCCACCGGTTCCACGCTGGGCTCCATGTGCCGGGCAAAATCCAGCAGCTGCCGGGTGATGGTGCCGCACCGCCTTACTGCTTCCAGCACATCTCTGGCAAGGGGCAAAAGTCGCTGGTCTGGTTCGGCATCTTTGCCAAGGGTCAGCAGATCGATGATCAACCCGGTTTTCTGGTTTATAATTTCCAGGGGATTGTTGATTTCATGGGCCACGCCGGAGGCGAGCCTGCCGATGGATGCCAGGCGGTTGGCATGTTCCTCGTGGTGGAGGGACTCGATCCGCAGGCGTTCAGATGCGTGAATCCGTCCCACCAGATAGGTGGCCATGCCCATGATGGCCAGCAGAATCAAACCGATGCTGGCACACAAAAACCATAGCAGTTTGAGCCGGGGTTTGAGCCAGAGATCCCTGAGCCAGTCTGCCTGGCGCAGCTGCACCAGGATCAGGGGGGTGCCGGGGATTTGTGCAAATCCGGCCAGGACCTTTGTGCCATCCGGAGCCTGGGTTTCGATGATGCCTTCCGGTCCGGAGAAAAGGCCGGGGTCCATGACGGGCAGGCTTTCAGCGGAGCCGTAATAAGACGAAGGGGTCAACACCCGGCCGGTATCATCCATGAGAAACAGATCATGGGGCAAGTCGGATGCCAGAAGGTCAAATGTATCCTGCCACAGGGTTTGGGCCCCGGACACTGCATCTTTTTTTGCCAAAGAAGCGGACATTACCGCGGCAAGGGTGTTCAGGCTGGTCCGCATGCCGATACTGGCTTTGGTTTCAATGGTTCGCCGGGTCAGGTTGAAATCCACCAGGGTCATGATGACCAGAGGAGAAAGGCAGATAATGGAGGTCACCAGTACGATCAGTTTCCATTTGCGTTTGAGATTCAACCCGCTGTGGCTGCTTAGGGTATCTGCGTGATCCCAGAAAGCGGGTTTGAGAAATTGAAAGGAAATCATGGCTGCCAGGTGCCTGTGTCGGGGAGTCTGTCCAGAATCGTGGCAGTTGATGCATGCCGCCGGATTTTTTCATGTCCCTGGTTGATGGCATCTCCCAGCCGGTCGATATCCACGGGTTTCTGGAAATAGGCCAATGCGCCCAGGTCCATGCAGGTTTTTTTGTCCTGTTCCGACCCGTGCCCGGTAAGTACAATCACCTGGATAAAGGGATGGGTCTGTTTGACCTGTTTTAACACATCAATGCCGTCCATTCCCGGCATTTTCAGATCAACGATCAGAATCTGCGGGGGATCGGACCGCACCTGTGCCAGAGCCGCAGGGCCGTCACATACAGCTCTCGAGTCCATGTTCCGCATCTGGAGGCGTTCAGCCAGGGTTTGGACGAACTCTTGTTCATCATCCACGAGCAGAATTTTCAACGGCATGTCAGGTTGCACTTTCATCAGTATACCTTGCCGGGGCTGACAGCACAAATTGCATTCCGGTTTGACATATGCTTCCTATCCCATGGGTACTTGTGACCTTCGGGTGATGCCCGTCACATTAACATTGTGGGTGAAAATTTTGTAAAGAACTTGGGTCCAAAAGTCAAGACCAAACATGGCAAACACGGTGGTTGCGGAACAGGCAACGCTGCTACAGCAGGGTCAGATCCCAGTTCCATAGTCCTGGCCGATCCTTTGGTGTTACCCCTTTGGGAATAGGTTCCTGCAGGGTGACAAAGCAGGTGTATCCCGCCTTTTCCAGGATTTTTCTGTGGACGGTCAGATCCAGGCACCAGTTGGGGAACACATAAAAAAGATCATTGGACCGGCTGATCCAGGCCCCTTCTTTTTTGGGGCTCAAAAACAGGGTTCCCACAGACAGATCCGGGGAAATGATTCTGGAAACAGCCAGGGGCCAGTTTGCCTGGATGACAACACCCAGGGGCAGGTTAGATGCCGCCGGCAGGGACAAAAAGGTTTCCTTGTCCAGCTCCGGCGACACAATGGCACCGGAAAATCCATACTGCTGTAACTGATTGACCGTCATGGTGTTGGTGATATTGCAGAAAGGTCCTGCCCACAGATTCAGTCTGGTTGGATGTGTAAACAGACTGATCTGCCAGACCGCATTGAGAACAAAATTTTTGGCACCTTTTTTCACAGCTGCATTGACATATCCCCGGCACAGGGATTCATCCTCGGGAAACAAAAGCGGATCCAGCCACAGCCAGGTTTTGCCTGCAGGTCTGCCGCCGTAGCGGCTGCCGGAGATCCATATCCCTTGCTCTGAAGGTTTTTGCACCGCTGCAGGGTTGCTTCGTGATACATGAAGATCCAGAATCCTGTGTTTTGACGGCCTGCTTTTCCGCATCCGGACAGGGGAAAATATTGGATCAGAGACCTGTCCGGCCGGCACAATTTTTGTATGGTCCATACCATTTATCTCGGATTCCAGATCCTGCAGCAATGTTGCCAACTCTTTGCTCCGGCGGTCAATAAGATGGACTGATGTGCCGGATCGCACCTTGTGCCGGGATGTTTTTGAAAGAAAGAATTTTGCTTTTTTGGGCACCGCCCGGGTGACATTCTGGACCTCGTGGAAAGCATCTTCTTCATTTCCGATGCGCAGCAGGTCCCCCTGGTGCAATGCCTCTCTGGTGATGAAATACGGAGCAGCCGGGTTTTTCACCCGCCCCATAAACAAGCCGGATCCGGTGCCATCGTCATGGTCGAGGGGGTTGTGGACCCTGTGGGACAAAAGATTATAGTGGGTGAACTGTCTTCCCAACGCATAATCAAGGTACGCCAGGGCCTCTTTTTTGTGTGACGGCTGGTCCCGAAGCAGTTGAAATGCCTTGACCGTGTAATACACATAGTGAGGGCTTTTTTTGCGCCCCTCGATTTTCCAGGTGGACACCTGTGGAATATCTGTGAGTACTTTGGCCAGCACATCTGCGGAAAAATCCATGCAGGAAAAATACCGCTTTTTTTTCCCTTTCTGCTCATATACACGCCGGCAGGGCTGGACGCACCTTCCGCGCAGGGCGCTTTTCCCGCCGAACCAGGAACTCCAGTAACACCGGCCCGATACAGCGTAGCAGAGGGCACCGTGGACAAATACTTCCAGATCCATATTCTTCGGCGCATGGGCCGCCATTGCTCTGATCTCATCCAGGGTGAATTCTCTGGGCAGTACCACCCGGCTGAATCCGGCTTTGCTTGCGGTTTCAAGGCCGGCGGGAAAGGTCAGGTTGGCCAGGGTGGATAAATGGAATTCTCCTGTAAAACCGGCCTGCCGGGCCAGGGGAATCATGGCCAGGTCCTGGACAATCAAAGCGTCAAAGGTCACATGGCGGCAGAGTTTGGTGAGAAGCCGAAACGCTTTTTCCTGTTCATGCTCCTTGAGGGTGGTATTAAAGGCGATATAGACCTGGATTTGCCTGGAACGGGCCAGACTGCCCAGCCGGGAAAGGTCTTCAATGCTGAAATTGTGTGCTTCCATGCGGGCGGAAAATATTTTCAGGCCGCAGTAAATGGCATCTGCCCCGGCAGCTACGGCAGCCAGAAACGCGGTTTTGTCACCGGCCGGAGCCAGGATTGCAGGTGTGTTTCGGATCATGTTTTCCTTTGAAGGGTATAATTAATTGGTCATGCAGTATTGCAATTTTACAGGATTTTGTCAAAATACCATTATAAATATGCCGGGGCAATCATATGTCACCAAATGTCATTCGGTTGATCGATGCACGCCCGCTGTGGGTGTCTTGCATCCGGCCCGAGATTTCAGAATCTGACGGTCCGGATGCAAGACACCCGCAGCGGGCGTGGTCAATATATTTTTGGCTGCATCTGCATGTGATTGTCCGGCCGGATAGCACTGCGCCAAAAGAGGAGGCCATTCCAAATGATAATCGATACATTCCCCAGACTGAAAAAAGGGGATCTCATAGGGGTGGCAGCCCCGTGTGCTCGGTTTGACCAATCCCGGCTGCTTCAGGGGATTGACTGTCTGAAGCAGCTGGGGTTTCAGGTGCGGGTTCCCAAAAAAATCTATGAAAAAAAACGGTATATGGCCGGAGAGGACCAATGCCGGGCGGATGTAATCAACCAGCTGGCTGCTGATTCTGATATCAAAGGCATTATCTGTGCCAGGGGCGGTTTCGGGGCAATGCGCATGCTGGCCCACCTGGACTGGAATCTGATCCGGGCCAACCCCAAATTGTTTGTGGGATTTTCAGATGCCACTGCGTTGCTCATCACCCTCATGCAGCAGGCAGGTCTCAGCGTGGTCCACGGCCCGAATCTTGTGTCGCTGGCTGAACCGGATAGACCCACCCTGGATACCTTTTTCAAAGCCGTTACAGGTTCCTTGACATCGGTGACGGCAGACAAGGCAATTTGCCTGAAACCAGGCCGGGCAAAAGGAATTCTTACGGGTGGAAATCTGGCTACTTTGACCCATCTTATCGGTACCCGTTTTGCCCCGGATTTTTCAGGGGCTGTATTGTTTCTGGAGGATGTGGGAGAACCGGCCTATAAAATTGACCGGATGTTGTCCCAGATGAAGATGGCCGGGTTTTTTACACAGATTTCAGCAGTTGTGACCGGGTCTTTTGCAGGGTGTGACCACCCGCAATATCTGCCCGATATTGTTGATGATATCTTCGGAGAATACAAGGTGCCGGTTCTCATGGGGCTGGCTGCGGGTCATGGCGGTACCAATCTGTCTTTGACCATGGGTCGGCAGGTCTTGCTGGATGCAGGTGCAAAACAGATGCAATGGCAGGATCTGTTATGACATATGGACCGATATCCAGGACAATGGTCCGGGGGATCGCCGATGGTGTCTTTCCCGGAGCTGTTCTTTTGTGTGCCAAAGGACCTGATATCTTTTTTTTTGATGCATTCGGCCTGGCTGATCTTGAAACAAAGCGGCAGATAGGCATTGATTCCGTATTTGACCTGGCTTCTTTGACCAAGCCTCTGGCCACGGCCGTTGCCATGATGCTGCTGGTCCAAGAAGGCCGTCTGGGCCTGGAAACCCGCCTGGGTGACGTTCTGCCGGCAGCAGTCGGGTCATCCAAAGCCGGTATCACCATGGATATGCTGCTGCGCCATACATCAGGACTGCCGGCCCACCGTGATTATTTTAAAACCATTTATCAACAACCTGATCCCCTTTATAGCCTGCGCAAAAAGTTGCTTTCCGAACCATTGCAAAAAAATCCAGGTACATGTCAGATCTATAGCGATCTGGGGTATATGCTGCTTTGCTGGGTGATTGAAACCGTGACACAAAAGCGCCTGGATCATTTTGTCCGGGACCGTATCACCATCCCTTTGGGAATAAAAGATCTGTTTTTTATCGACAGACACACAAACACGCTGCCTGTAAATCCTGACCGCCTGGTATCCACCCGGAACTGTCCTTTTCGCAAACGCATTCTCACTGGTGAAGTGGAGGATGAAAATGCCTGGGCCGCCGGCGGTATTCAGGGGCATGCCGGTCTTTTCGGGGATGCAGCATCGATTTACCTATTGTGTCTGGAAATCCTTTGCGGGCTTGCACAAAGGCCCACCCGGATTCTGGATCCCCGGATCCTGGCCGCTTTTGTGGAAAAATATCCGGGTAAGACCATGGTTGCAGGATTTGATACACCTTCACAGACCGGTTCGTCAGCCGGCCGGTTTTTTTCCCAAAAAACTGTGGGGCATCTGGGTTTTACCGGAACCTCCTTCTGGCTTGACCCTGAAACCAGCCTTGTGGTGATTTTTTTGACCAACCGGGTCCATCCCAGCCGGTCCAATGAGAAAATCAAAAAATTCAGGCCAATAATTCATGACTGCATTGCCGGGTGCATTAGAAGACAACAATGAGAATTATATAAGGATATCAGACTTTGTTCTTGTAAAATAGCGCCAATTTTGTTAGCAACTATCAATTCAGGCAAAAGCATGATTTTTTTTACAAAGGCGGTCAATTAATATTTTAATTTCAAAAGAGGTAAAATGAACTTTATAACGGACTCTTTGCTTGGTGCATTTTCAAATGACCTGGCCATTGATCTGGGAACAGCCAATACACTTGTGTATGTTAAGGGAAAAGGTATCGTATTGAGTGAACCTTCCGTGGTGGCCGTAAGAACCGATCCACGGTATAAAAACAAGGTGCTGGCTGTTGGAATGGAAGCAAAGCGGATGCTGGGCAGAACCCCGGGAAATATCGTGGCTATCCGGCCGATGAGAGACGGAGTGATCGCCGACTTTGAAGTCACCGAAGCCATGCTCAAGCATTTTATCCGCAAGGTTCATAACAACAGAAAAACCCTGGTGCGGCCCAGAATCATCATTGCTGTTCCTTCGGGTATCACCCAGGTGGAAAAAAGAGCCGTCCGGGAGTCTGCCGAATCAGCAGGTGCCAGAGAGGTCTTTCTTATCGAAGAACCTATGGCTGCAGCCATTGGTGCCGGACTTCCCATTACCGAACCTACCTGCAATATGGTGGTGGATATCGGAGGGGGTACAACGGAAGTGGCTGTCATTTCCCTTGCCGGCATTGTCTATACCCGGTCTCTGCGGGTGGCAGGAGACAAAATGGATGCCTCCATCAGCCAGCATATCAAGCGAAAATACAACCTGCTCATCGGTGAACGGACCGCTGAAATGATCAAGACCACCATTGGAAACGCATACCCGGATCCTGAAAATCTGGAAACCATAGAGGTTAAGGGACGGGATCTGGTATCCGGCATCCCCAAGATCCTGGCCATTGATTCCGAAGAAGTCCGGTTGGCCATATCAGAGCAGATTGAAGCCATCGTGGAAACTGTGCGCATTGCCCTGGAACAGACCCCGCCGGAACTGGCGGCTGACATCGTGGATTCGGGTATTGTACTCACAGGGGGGGGCGCACTTTTGAAAAACCTTGATAAGCTGCTCAGGGAAAAAAGCGGGCTTCCCATAGTGGTGGCGGATGATCCCTTGACCACAGTTGCGCTGGGATGCGGCAGAGCCCTGGACAGTATGGATATTCTCACAGAAGTGGCCATCGATTGATTACATGTTTTCACGCAGAATGCTTATCGTCATCGGTGTGGCATTATTTGTTGCAATCAATTTGATTGTCATCACCATGACCAGCCGTCAAACCCTGCCGGTGAACGGTCCGGAAAAACTGTTTGTCACCCTGACAGCGCCTTTCCAGATGCTGGTGCAAAAAACCATTTCTTTGACCGCCGGCATCTGGCATACTTATTTTGCAGCTGTTCATGCCGTCAAAGAAAATGCTGTATTAAAAGAACAACTGTCCAGGGCACACCAGATCAAAAATATGAACCGGGAGTTGATAAAAGAGAACGCCAGACTTAAAAAATTTGTTGATTTTACCGCTTCCGTACCTGACACCTATGTGGCAGCAAGGGTTATCGGGCGTGATCCCTCTCCCTGGTTTAAAACTATCATGATTGACAAAGGAGAAACCCACGGCCTGGTAAAAACCGCACCCGTGATTGTATCAGAGGGTATTGTGGGACAGATCATAACGGTGTCCCGCAATTTTTCCAGGGTGCTGCTCATAACCGACCGCAATTCCGCTGTGGATGCCTTGGTCCAAAACACCCGGGCCCGGGGAATGGTCAAGGGCAGCAATGAAAACACCTGTGTTTTTGTGTATGCCCTGCGCAAGGATGAAATTCACACCGGAGAAATGATTGTTACCTCAGGTCTGGATCAGGTGTTTCCCAAGGGGTTGAAAATAGGCCGGATACTGGAGGTCACAAAAGAGCATTCCCAGTTGTTTCAGGATATCACCATTCAGACAAGCGTAGATTTTGATACTTTGGAAGAGGTCCTGGTGTATAAAAAATGAACGGGCTTTTTTTTATCGTCATTACCCTGGCTGTCGTTGTTTTTCAGACCATTGTTTCACCCTGTTTTTTCTGGTTTCCCCAAAGTTTTGATGTGACCATCATTCTGATATTGTTTTTAAGCCTGCATTTTTACCGCCATGCTGTGGTGCCGGCCATTGTGTTTATCGGCAGCATCATGGACAGTCTGTCAGGGGGACCCTTTTTTCTGTACACTTTTTCTTATATCTGGATTTACCTGATTGTCCAGCTTGTAAAACAAATTGTTTTCCAGACCAGCGGGCTGTTTATTCTGGTTATCAGTATGGTATCGATTTTGATTCAGCAGGGGCTGGTGGTTTTCAGCGTATTCATTCAACAGGGCAAAACAGGAGTCTGGCAGATGGACTTCACCTCTATGGGTGCACAGTTATTATGGGGCACTTTACTGATTCCCCCCGGTGTCTGGTTACTTTCTTTGTGTTATCAGAACTGGCGTTACATGGTCCGGGTACTTAAAAAAAGCTGGGAACACAAGGTGCATAATTAAGATGCATGAGCTCAATAAAAATGCAGACCGTGACTGGATTAAACAACAGATAATGTGGGCCAGCCTCTGTATTCTGATCATATTTGTCCTGTTGTTTCTTCGGCTGGTGTATCTTCAGCTCATCAAAGGCGAAGAATTTCGCCGCCTGTCTGAAACAAATTGCGTGCGCCTCAAGAGTATCAAGCAATCCAGGGGATTGATATATGACCGGAACAAACAGCTCCTGGTGGACAACCGGCCGGCATTCGATCTGGTGGTTGTGCTGGAAGATGCAGCACCTGTGGCGGATACCATTTCCTTATTGTCGTCCTTGATCCATGAACCCTATGCAGACCTCATGGACAATATCCAGAAGGCCGGCAATACGGCTTTTTATAAGCCGATCACTTTGAAAAAAGACATTTCCAGAGATCAGCTGGCAATTGTGGAGTCTCATAAATTCGATCTGCCGGGCATCCACATTGAAATCGAACCCACCAGATATTACATGTATCCCAAAATGGCTTCCCATCTTCTGGGGTATCTGGGAGAGATCAACAAAAGAGAGCTGGAAACCGGTAATTTTCCCCATGTGAAATCCGGTGACAGCATCGGTCGGTACGGGGTGGAAAAAAGTTTTGAATCTTTTTTGCAGGGCAGACGGGGGGGACGTCAGGTTGAAGTGGATGTCAACGGCCGGGTGGTGAAGGTGCTGAAAACCGTGGAACCAGTATCTGGAAATGATCTTCACCTGACCCTGGATCTTTCACTGCAGCAGGTGGCTGAAGACCTGCTCAAAGACCAGGATGGCGCGGTGGTGGCCATTGATCCGTCCAATGGCGATGTTTTGGCCATGGCCAGCAGTCCCAGCTTTGACCAGAATGATTTCATAGGCGGGATATCCAGTAAAAAATGGCGCCTTCTGATGGACAACCCGGGCAAACCCATGACCAATAAGGCCATTCAGGCGGAATATCCTCCGGCTTCAACATATAAAATAGTAACCGCCATTGCAGCGATGGAAGAAACGGCCATTGACGTCCATACCACTTCATTTTGTCCGGGGTATTATGTCTTCGGCAACCGGCGCTACCATTGCTGGAGCAAATATGGCCATGGAAAACTCTCTGTTGAAGCGGCCATAGCCCAGTCCTGTGATGTGTTTTTTTACCAGGCCGGTGAAAAAATAGGGGTGGATGCCCTGGCCCAGTATGCCAGAGGATGCGGACTCGGAAGATCCACCGGCATTGCCCTGGACCATGAGCGTAATGGTCTGATCCCGACGGCTGCCTGGAAACGTAAACGGTTCCAGGAGTCCTGGCATGCAGGAGAGACCCTTTCCATAAGTATCGGACAGGGATTCAATCTGGTTACCCCCCTCCAGATGGCAGTGCTGACAGCGGCCATCAGCAACGGCGGGACGTTATACCGGCCCAGGATCGTCAAAAATATTACAGACAGTAACGGCAATGTGATTAAAAAAATAGAACCCGAGATTACCGGGGGGATACCAGCCGGGAAAGAAACCCTGGAACATGTCAGAAAAGGGCTTTTGGACGTTGTGCAGGGGAACCGGGGAACCGCCCGGGCTGTTCGCATCAAAGGGGTTGAAATGGCGGGAAAAACCGGTACTGCCCAGGTTTTTTCCAGAAAAACCGGTGAAAAATTTGACAACGAAAATCTGATAAGGACATTGCAGGATCATGCCTGGTTTATATGTTATGCCCCGGCCGACAATCCTGTGATAGCCATTTCAGTGATTATTGAACATGGTGAACACGGCTCCACGGCAGCTGCACCTGTGGCGGCAGCTCTGGTGAAAAAATATCTGAACCTTCCCGGATCGCATATGACACCAGCATCAGAAACAGCCGGGGAAGGATAAAAAAAGCCTATGTTTGACAGGCGCCTGATAGAAAATTTCGACTGGGGATTTTTTGCACTGATCCTGGTTATCGGATCCTGCGGCCTCGTAATTTTGTATTCTGCAGTCAGCGCCGGCTGGCAGGGAACCGGTCTGCATTATCTGTTTAAGAAACAGATGGTCTGGATGGGAGCCGGCCTGGTTGTGATACTGGGTATTCTGGTAATCGATTTTAGAAATCTGGACAAACTGAATCTGTTTATTTATGCCATCTGTGTGGGGCTTCTGGTAAGTATTTATTTTTTTGGGCTGTCAGGGGGCGGTTCCAGGCGATGGCTGTCTTTGGGTTTTGCTACTATACAGCCATCTGAACTGATGAAAATTTCTTTGATAATCAGCCTGTCTTCCCTCTATGCCGGCACTGTTTCTCCAGAAGGGCTGAACTTCAGAAATTTGATCAAACCGGCGGTTCTCTGTATGATACCTGTCGCATTGATTGTGAACCAGCCGGATTTGGGTACGGGTTTGCTGCTGCTGCTCATTGCAGGGTCCATCACTTTGTTTGTAAAAGTTGAAAAAAAAGTTGTGTTCACACTGGGGGGGCTTTTGGTTTTGATTGTACCCGTGGTCTGGTTTACGGGTCTCAAAGAATACCAGAAAGAGCGGATTATGACGTTCCTTGATCCAGACCGGGACCCTTTGGGTACAGGGTATCATATCATCCAGTCCAAAATCGCCATAGGCTCTGGCATGATCACAGGCAAAGGCTTTCTGGAGGGTACCCAGAATGCCTTGTCTTTTCTGCCGGAGCAGCATACGGATTTTATTTTATCCGTACTTGCGGAAGAATGGGGACTGGTGGGATGTACCGTGCTTCTGGTGTTATATTTTATGTTGTTGTTCTGGGGGTTGAATATCGCCTATAACTGCCGCAATATGTTTGGATCCATTCTGGCATTCGGCATTACCAGTATGATATTCTGGCAAATTTTCATTAATATCGGCATGGTTATGGGACTGATGCCGGTGGTGGGGGTCCCCTTGCCCCTGATTTCCTACGGCGGGTCTTCTGTTATAACCAATATGGTAGGATTCGGCATTTTACTCAACATCAGCATGCGCAATTTTTCCACGGCCTGACCCGCCTGTTGTTTTGGTGTTTTTTTGAAAGAATGCATATAAGGCACCGCCACTGTGAATATGGGAAATATTTTCTTATTCCATGTTGACAAATGGTTACCTGGATGGTACTCAAGTCTCGATTTGACTGGCAATTGGACTGTTTTTGCGCAAAAACAGTCAGTAAGATATAAGTGGTTGATTTTTTTATAATTATTAACTGGCGGAGGGAATTTTATGATAACTGTGATTCCTGATATATCATTGGTGTATCAGATGATCAATTTCCTGATTCTGCTTTTTGTACTCAATCTGTTGCTGTACAAACCCATCCGAAAAGTGCTTCTGGAAAGAAAGGCAAAGGTGCAAGGCCTTGAAAACGGCGTTGAAAAAGCGTCTGCCGACCTTGCTTCCCAGGAGGAATCTTATAAGAACGGGTTACGTCAGGCCAGATCCGAAGGCGTAAAAAAGAAAGAAACCTTCGTGGATGAGGCATCAAAACAGGAGCGGGAAATTATCGATCAGATCAACAAAAAGGCTCAGGCCAACCTGGCGCAGATAAAGCAGCAGGTGGCAGATGAGACAGAGCAGGCCCGAAAAGCCCTGGAAAGCGAAGTGGAGGTATTTGCCAAGGCCATTGGTGAAAAAATTCTGGGGAGGGCTTTTTGATGAAAAAAAACAGATGGGGAAAAAAACATGTTACCATTTCAGGTATAGTTGTCACGATTGTGACCATTGCCACTGCCACGGTATGGGCAGCGGCGGATGGAGAGGTCCACAACAACTGGCTGGAAATTGACACCTGGAAAACATTGAACTTTGCTGTTCTTGCCATTGCTCTGTTTTTGCTTGGCAGAAAACCGGTCAAAGCATTTTTTTCATCCCGCACAAAAGAGATCGCAGATGAAATAAGAGATCTGGAACAAAAAAAGGCGGATGCTGAAAAACAGCTGGCTGAATACCAGGCCAGGTTCAAAAACCTGGACCAGGAATCAAAACAGATCATTGAAGATTATATCAAACAGGGTGAAAAAGCAAAAGAACGCATTATTGCCCAGGCTGAAGCCCAGGCGGTGAAACTGGAAGATATGGCCAAGCGCAATATTGAACAGGAATTCAAAGCAGCCAGGTTACAACTTCAGCAGGATATTGCTGAAATTGCAATTGAAAAAGCCGAAACAGTCATTCGAGAATCCATTTCATCTGATGATCAGGATAAACTTGTTGATGACTATTTGAAAAAGGTGGTGGCATAATGAAAAATTTAGCAGTTTCCAGGCGTTATGCCAAAGCGTTGATTCTTATTGGACAGGAAGACGGTCAGGCTGAGCGGTATAATGAAGAATTGACAGCCATGGTGGATCTTTTTGATACACAGGAAGGTTTTGAAAAGGCATTGACCAATCCTCTGTACAATAAAAATGATCGCAAAAAAGTGTTGGAGGCCGTACTGGGTGCCACAGAACTGTCGGTTGTGATGAAATCATTTATGATGTTGTTGTTTGACAAGGGAAGAATTACCATCCTGCGGGATATCGCCTCTTATTATAATGACCTGGCTGATGAACTCAAAGGCATTGTCAAGGCCAGTATCACCTCTGCAACACAATTGTCTTCAGAAGCGGTGGAAAAAATCCGGGACGCATTTTCCAAAAAGGTCGGTAAAACAATTGTTCTGAATGTTGAACAGGATCCAAGTCTCATCGGCGGTGTCGTCACAAAAATCGGTGATCTTGTTCTGGATGGCAGCGTGAAAACTCAGCTGATCAATATGAGGGAAACTTTAAAAAAAGGTGAGAGTGTCTAATGGAAATTAAAGCAGCAGAAATAAGCCAGATAATCAAAGATCAGATCAAAGGATTTGATGCCAAGGTTGATCTGAATGAGACCGGTGTCGTTCTTTCTGCGGGTGATGGTATCGCCCGTGTATATGGTTTGGAAAAAGTAAAAGCAATGGAACTGGTGGAATTTCCCGGCGGAATTCTGGGCCTTGCATTGAACCTTGAAGCCGATAATGTGGGGGTTGCCATCCTGGGAGATGACAAGGTCATCAAGGAAGGGGATGTGGTCAAACGGACAGAGCGTATCGCATCAGTACCCGTGGGTGAAGCCCTGCTGGGGCGTGTTGTGGGTACCACGGGAGATCCCATTGACGGCAAAGGTCCCATCAATTCCGATATCATGATGAATATGGAACTGGTGGCCCCGGGTGTTATTGCCAGAAAATCCGTTCATGAACCCTGCTACACCGGTGCCAAGGCCATTGACGGCATGACGCCTGTGGGCCGGGGACAAAGAGAACTGATCATCGGTGACCGGCAGATCGGTAAAACCGCTGTAGCAGTGGATGCCATTATTGCCCAGAAAAATACCGATATGAAATGTATCTATGTTGCCTGCGGCCAGAAAAAATCCACTGTTGCCCAGGTGGTTGCCGCCCTGGAAGAACATGGTGCCATGGAATACACCACCGTGGTTGTGGCATCTGCTTCTGAGTCCGCTGCCATGCAGTACCTGGCACCCTATGCAGGCTGTGCCATGGGTGAATATTTCAGGGACAAGGGCGAGCATGCCCTTATTATTTATGATGATCTGTCCAAACAGGCGGTTGCCTACCGCCAGGTATCTTTGCTTTTAAGACGGCCGCCGGCACGTGAAGCCTATCCCGGTGATATTTTCTACAACCATTCCCGGCTTTTGGAGCGTTCTGCCAAATTGAGCGATGAAAAAGGTGCCGGTTCTCTGACTGCACTGCCGATTATTGAAACCCAGGAAGGTGATGTATCTGCATTTATTCCCACCAATGTTATCTCCATTACCGATGGTCAGATTTTTCTGGACAAAGACCTGTTCTTTGCCGGTGTCCGGCCGGCCATTGATGTCGGGCTTTCTGTATCCCGGGTTGGGGGCGCAGCCCAGGTAAAAGCCATGAAACAGGTGGCAGGCACCCTGCGTCTGGATCTGGCACAGTACCGTGAACTCGAAGCTTTTGCCGCATTTGGATCCGACCTTGATGCAGCCACCCAGAAACAGTTGACCCGGGGCGAGCGGCTGGTGGAACTGCTCAAACAACCCCAGTTCCAGCCGCTTCCCATGGAAAAAATGGTAACCGCCCTGTATGCCGGCACCAAGGGATATATTGACAAATACCCCAAAGAAGCGGTTGCCAAATATGAAGAAGGACTTTATCCTTTTATTGAAAACCGGTTCCCTGAAATCTACCAAGGCCTGATAGAGAAAAAAGAAATTACCCAGGATATCGAATCCAAGCTCAAACAGGCACTGGAAGCCTATGATGAAGAATTCAAGGATACCCTCTAAACACCTTGGGGTGTTATTGGGTCAGGCAACAAAATTTTTCACCAACACCAGGCTTGAAAGGTAGATAAAATGGCAACATTAAAAGAAGTAAAATCAAAGATCGGCAGTGTCAAAAAGACAAAGCAGATCACCTCTGCCATGAAAATGGTTGCCACTTCAAGATTGCGCGGTTGTCAGAACAATATGGAGCAGTTTAAACCATATGCTTCCAAATTTGCTGAAGTTCTGGGCAGTATTGCCGGTAAATCCAGCTCGGATGCAAGTCCTCTGCTGGTTCCCCGCGAAGAAGTCAAAAAAGTGGTACTGGTTCTTTGTACATCCGACAGAGGACTGTGTGGCGGATTTAACATCAATCTGATTGAAAAAGCCAGAAAATTCATCCAATCTGAACTGCAGGGAAAAGAGGTCTCTTTCTTTTGCTTTGGAAAAAAAGGCAGGGACTGGGTTAAAAAATCTCCCCATACCCTTGATGCGCAATTTTTGGATGTGGTAGGTGGCAAGATCGGGTTTTCCCTTGCATCCACACCGGGACAGCAGCTGATAGACAGTTTCCTTGAAGAATCTGTTGATGAAGTATATGTGATTTATTCCGAGTTCCAGACCATGGCCAGACAGGAACCCAGGGTGAAACAAATACTGCCTATCTCGTCCCTGGCAGATGTGGTGGAGGAAAAGCCGGCTGCGGCAGATGGCGCCTTTCTTCCGGAACATATCTGTGAACCGTCATCTGACGTACTTTTAGGAGAAATGCTGCCCAGAAATGTGTTCATCCAGATATATGATGCACTGCTCCAGACCTCCACCAGCGAACATGCCGCCCGTATGCGGGCCATGGAAAATGCCACAAAAGCCTGCGAAGACATGGTGGCAGAACTCCAGGGGATTTACAACAAGACCCGGCAGGCCGGCATTACAGCAGACCTCATGGATATTGTCGGTGGTGCTGAAGCACTCAGGGGATAATACGTCACACAATAGCAAAAGATATGCAAAAATATGTAAACAGCTTTATTAGGAGAAAAAAATGGCTGAAAATATAGGAAAAATAGCACAGGTTATTGGTGCGGTCGTTGATGTTGAATTTACCCCCGGCAACCTTCCGTCGGTTCTCACCGCCCTGACCGTAACCAATCCCACCATCGGGGATGAAGAGGACAACCTGGTCATTGAAGTGGCCCAGCATCTGGGTGACAACGTGGTCAGGTGCATCGGCATGGATGTCACCGATGGACTGCAGCGGGGCATGCCTGTAAAAGACACCGGTTCACCCATTATGATGCCGGTTGGCGAAGCCTCTCTGGGTCGTGTACTCAACGTCGTGGGAAAACCTGTGGATGGCCTGGGTGATATTTCCAGGGAAAAAACCATGCCCATTCACAGACATGCACCTACTTTTATTGAACAGGACACCAGTGTAAGGGTTCTGGAAACCGGTGTCAAGGTTATCGATCTGCTGGTTCCCTTCCCCAGGGGCGGTAAAATGGGCATGTTCGGCGGTGCCGGTGTGGGAAAAACCGTTATCATGATGGAAATGGTGAACAACATTGCCATGCAGCATGGCGGTATTTCCGTATTCGGCGGCGTAGGGGAACGCACCCGTGAAGGAAACGACCTGTACCATGAAATGAAGGATTCAGGGGTTCTTCCCAAGTGCGCTCTGGTTTACGGGCAGATGACAGAACCTCCGGGAGCCCGTGCCAGGGTTGCCCTGTCCGCATTGACCTGTGCGGAACATTTCCGGGATGTGGAAGGTCAGGATGTGCTGTTGTTCATTGACAACATCTTCCGGTTCACCCAGGCAGGGGCGGAAGTGTCCGCAACCCTGGGACGTATGCCTTCTGCGGTTGGATACCAGCCCACACTGGCGGTTGACATGGGGGAGCTTCAGGAACGTATCACCTCAACGGACAAAGGCTCCATTACCGCGGTACAATGTGTGTATGTACCGGCCGACGACCTGACCGACCCGGCACCGGCCACCACTTTCGCCCATCTGGACGGAACAGTCGTTCTCTCCCGTCAGATTGCCGAGCTGGGAATTTATCCTGCGGTTGACCCGCTGGACTCCACCTCCCGGATTCTGGATGCCGCCTATATCGGCGAAGAACATTATTATGTTGCCCGGGTGGTTCAGCAGACCCTGCAAAAATACAAGGAACTCCAGGACATCATCGCTATTTTGGGGATGGATGAATTATCGGATGAAGACAAGGTGACTGTGCAGCGTGCCAGAAAACTGCAGAAATTTTTGTCCCAGCCGTTCCATGTGGCAGAAACCTTTACCGGTATGCCGGGTGTTTTTGTAAAAGTTGAAGATACCGTAAGATCATTTAAAGAAATCATTGAAGGCAAACATGATGATCTTCCGGAAAATGCTTTTTATATGGTTGGTTCCATTGAAGATGCCATTAAGAAGGCAAAATCCGCTTAAGTATTCGGAGGAAAATCATGGCCGAAAAACTGTTTCTTGAAGTGGTGACACCACAAAAAGCGGTTGTCAGCGAACCGGTTGACAGTGTTGTGGCACCAGGCTCGGAAGGTGAATTTGGTGCCCTCAAAGGGCATACGCCTTTTTTAACATCCCTGAAGCTGGGAACGCTCCGGTATACTGATACCCAGGGAAAAGAGCGGCAACTGTTCGTCAACGGCGGGTTTGCAGAAGTTCTGCCGGATAAGGTGACCATTCTGGCAGAATCTGCCGAACGTGACAGCGACATTGATATTGCCAGAGCACATGCTGCAAAGGAGCGGGCTGAACAGCGCCTGGCCACCCGTGCTGCCGGTATTGATCTTTTGCGGGCTGAAATGGCATTGCGGCGGGCCGTGCACAGACTTAATATCGCATCAGTACGCAAATAATGCGGTTAACTTTTTACAGATAGTTTTTTAATTGTAAATTTGCTTTAAAAAAGGGTGCACCCATGAGGGATGCACCCTTTTTTACTGGCAGATAATTTAGCCGGACAAACAAAGGAAATCAAAATGGATGCGTTGAGTGTGATTATTCTGGCTGCCGGAAAGGGAACCAGGATGAAATCAGACCTGCCCAAAGTGCTTCACAAGGTAGCAGGCAAAAGCATGGTGCACTATGTTATTGCCAGTGCCATGCACCTGACCCGGGACCATATCCATGTGGTTGTGGGACACCAGGCGCAAAAGGTGGAAAAGGACGTGGCAGTCCATTTCAATGTGCACTTTTGCCTGCAGCAGGCGCTTTTGGGAACCGGTGATGCCGTAAAATCTGCATTGCCGGACCTGGCAGCCCATATCCGGGATGTGGTGGTACTGTGTGGTGATGTGCCACTGATACAACCCCGGACCCTTGTTGATCTGGTGCATGCCCATCAAACCAGTGGTGCTGTGGTAACGCTTCTGGCTGCGGATCTTGAAAACCCATCGGGATACGGCCGGATTATCCAGGATAAAAACAAGAATGTGGTGGCCATTCGAGAAGAGGCTGATGCAAGTGTTGTTGAAAAAACAATCCAGCGTATCAATACGGGTATCTATTGTTTTAACCGCAATTTTTTATCCCGGGCAGTGGACATGCTGCAGCCAGACAACCGCCAGGGGGAATACTATCTTACCGATGTGGTGGATATTGCTGTGAAACAAAACGAAAAAATTGCTGTGAAAACGCTGGCGGATCCTCGCCAGATTATGGGTGTCAACACCCTGGACGACCTTGAAAAGGCCCGGCAGTTGATTGGGCAAATGGAAAATGAATTGCCTTGACTTTGCCAAAAGTTTTGATCTATACTGAACCCCAATAAAATATTTTGTGAGATTATGAAATTGGGTAATGATTCAGTTAAGAACAAGTTTGATGATATCAGCAATAAAGTGGATGGATTGATTGCACTCTGTCAGGCACTTCGATCGGAAAACCAGGGTTTGCTTTCACGAATAAAAGAGTTGGAAACAGACCTGGAAAAAAAGAACCAGGCAGCAGAAATGTTTTCAGAACAAGAAGCGTTGATTCAATCAAGAATTGACGCACTTCTGACAAAACTGGACAGTTTTACACGGTCAGAAAAAACCTGATCACATGTGTGATCGAACCACTGTTTCGATAAAGGGATTTCATTGGATGAAATTATCAAAATTGATCTTTTTGGGGAAGAATTTAGATTCAAGCCTGATGGTCAGGTTACTAATCCGGAAAAGGTTGCACAATATTTAACCGATTATATTCAGGAGGCAGAAGGGATGTTCCAGAGCAAAAGCTCAGAGCGAAACAAGATGGCCATTCTGCTTCTGGCTGCCATGAACCTGTCAAAGGATTTTCATGAGCTGAAACTGCAACATTCGGAATTTGAAAGAGATGTTGAAAGAAGAATGTCATCTCTGGTACGAAAAATTGATAAAGGACTTGAATGAACGACAGTAGCGTTGTGATCAAACAACAACCCCTGCAATGTGCGTGATTGTATGATAGACTTTGTCCTAACACATACTAAAAAGGGAATTCACCCTGATACTGGTGAGCAGGTTCCTCGTTAGCAAGGAAAAGCCTGAAGGTATTATCTGAATGCCCACTTTTGAACCAATGGTTCAAAGCCCTAAACGCAACACGGCAATCTGTGGGGGTAACTGTCTTTTGTAACAGGTACTTTTCAAAACCCAACCCCGCTTTTACATCATTATTCCATTCCATAATTTGTATCGAAGTTGCACAACCGCCTTTTGGCGTGTTGCTAATACCATATGTTTGAAGGAGACTTGTTGAATGGAAACCGTACTCTCATTGATAATTGTTGTGTTGCTGGGATTGGGAGTCATTGTCTTTTTTGTGCGCAAAAAAAAGATTTCTCAGGAAAATCTGAATATTGAAGCGGAACAAAAACGCATTATAGAAGAAGCGGAAAGAAAAGCGGATACCCTTTTAAAAGAAGCCAGGCTGGAAGCAAAATCCCGGCTTCTGGAAATGAAAAGCAGTTTTGATGCAGAAACCCAGGAAACCCGTGAGGAATTGAAAAAAGAGGCCAGACGGCTTTCCAAAAAAAGTGAAAAACTGGACCAGACAGAAGACACGCTTGGAAAAAGGGAAACCACCCTCCAGATAAAGGAAGTCGAGATTCATACGAAGCTTGATGCAGTTGCCCAGACAGAAGAATATTACAATACCCTGGTGGAAGAAACAAAAAAGGAACTGGAAAAAGTATCCGGTTTGACCCTGGAGCAGGCCAGGTCCCTGCTGCTCAAGGCCATGGAAGAAGAAGCCAGGCATGAAGGGGCCGCCCTTGTCAAAAAGATCAACAATGAGGCCAGAGAACAGGCAGACAAAGAAGCCAAAAAAATCATTTCCACTGCCATACAGCGGTATGCCGGTGAGTATGTGGCAGAAAAAACCGTGTCCGTCGTGCATTTGCCCGGAGATGAAATGAAAGGCCGGATCATCGGCAGAGAAGGAAGAAATATCCGGGCTCTGGAAGCCGCCACAGGCATAGATCTCATCATTGATGACACCCCCGAGGCGGTCATACTTTCAGGATTCAATCCGATTCGGAGGGAAGTGGCAAGACTTTCTCTGGAAAAACTTATTTCCGATGGCAGGATCCATCCGGCCAGAATCGAGGATGTTGTGGAACAAGCTTCCCAGGAAGTGGAACAGACCATTAAGGAAGCAGGTGAACAGGCTGCCTTTGACCTGGGGGTCCATGGGATCAACCCGGAGTTGATCAAGGTGCTGGGGAAGCTCAAATTCAGAACATCCTATGCCCAGAATGTGCTGCAGCATTCATTCGAGGTGGCATTTCTGGCCGGTACCATTGCCGCGGAATTGAATTTGGACATCAAACTGGCAAAGCGCATGGGTCTGCTCCATGATATCGGCAAGGCGGTAGACCATGAAGTGGATGGTGCACATGCCATCATCGGGGCCAAACTGGCAAAAAAATACGGGGAAATTGATTCAGTGGTTAATGCCATTGCCGCTCACCATGAAGACCAGGCGCCCACATCGGTGTATGATTATATTGTCCAGGCAGCTGATGCCCTGTCCGGGGCACGTCCGGGCGCCAGAAAAGAAAGTATGGAAAATTATATCAAACGCCTTGAGGACCTGGAAAATATTGCCAATGCCTTTGACGGGGTGGTCAACACCTACGCTATTCAGGCCGGCCGTGAAATCCGTGTGATCACCGAAAGCGAGAAAATCAGTGATGATGATGCCACGATTCTGTCCAGGGAAATTGCCCGTCAGATAGAAGAGAACCTGACCTTTCCGGGCCAGGTCAAAGTGGTGGTGATAAGAGAAACCAGGGCGGTTGAATATACCAAAAAATAGCAGGAACTTGTATTCATGAATGTTTTATCGGTCTTGAGAGAACGGGGTTTTATTGATGCGGTGACCCATACACAGGAATTGGAAACATACCTGGAAAACAATCGGGCAACCTGTTATATCGGGTTTGATCCCACCGCTTCCAGTCTTCATGTGGGCAGTCTTGTGTGCATCATGGCCCTGGCCCACATGCAGCGGGCGGGCCATCGCCCCATCGGTCTTGTAGGGGGCGGCACCGGTCTCATAGGCGATCCATCGGGAAAAACTGAAATGCGGCAGATCATCACCCAGGAGCAAATTGATGAGAACAAGGCCGGGATTCAGGCCCAGCTCTCCAGATTCATCGATTTTGACCACGGTCGCGCCCTGATGCTGGACAATGCCCAGTGGCTGACCAAATTGGAATATATTCCCTTTTTGCGTGATATCGGTCGGCATTTTTCCATCAACCGCATGATAAAGGCTGAAAGTTACAAGGCCCGCATGGAATCAGAAGAGGGCCTGACCTTTATCGAATTCAATTATATGCTGCTCCAGGCGTATGATTTCATGGAGCTGGCAAAAATCCATGACTGCTTTCTCCAGATGGGGGGCAGTGACCAGTGGGGCAATATTGTGGCCGGCATTGATTTGATCCGAAGAACCCTCGGCAAACAGGCCTTTGGTATCACCTTCCCTTTGATAACAACTGCTTCTGGAATCAAGATGGGGAAAACCCATAAAGGAGCCGTATGGCTTGATCCGGACCGGTTTTCTCCCTATGAATATTATCAGTTCTGGGTAAATTGTGATGATGCGGATGTGGGACGGTTTCTGGCCTTGTTTACCTTTTTGCCCATGCCTGAAATTGAACAGGTCAAACATCTTTCAGGTGCAAACCTGAACAAGGCAAAAACCATTTTGGCCTATGAAGCCACAAAGATAGCCCATGGCGAAGCTGCGGCCCGCAATGCGCTGAAAGCTGCGGCATCGGTATTTGGCTGCATTGATGTGCCAAACGATCTGCTGCCCGGGGCAACCATTCCCAGAGGCGTGCATTCTCCTGCCTCGGATGAATCTGTTCCTGCTACCCATCTTGCCAGAAATGGATTCGTGGATAAAGCCCTGGTGGTGGACCTGTTTACCCAGACCGGATTGTGTGCATCCAAATCCGATGCCAGACGTCTGGTCAAGCAGGGAGGGGCTTATATTAACGGAAACAGGGTATCAGTCATTGACAAGGTGGTCTCGTCAAATGACCTGGATCAGGGAGAAATACTGCTCCGGGCCGGGAAAAAAAAATACCATAAAATTATTTTGGATTGATTTTAAAAAAGGTTTGACAAAGCCAGAAGCTATGTGTATATTAGCCAGGTTTTTCGGTCACAGAAAAAATGACTGTTAGAGACAAGTTTTGCCAAATGTTTGATCTTTGAAAATTGGTCAGTGATAAGTTTGAAGCGGGTCTTAAACAAGACCTTAAAGAGTTTTTAGAAGACTTATGAAGATAAGTCAAGGATTTAACTGGAGAGTTTGATCCTGGCTCAGAATGAACGCTGGCGGCGTGCTTAACACATGCAAGTCGAACGAGAAAGGGATTGCTTGCAATCCCGAGTAGAGTGGCGCACGGGTGAGTAACACGTAGATAATCTACCTTCAAGCCCGGGATAACCCTTCGAAAGGATGGCTAATACCGGATGCAGTGCATATGCACAAGTGTATGTATGAAAGACTGCCTCTTCATGAAAGCAGTTGTTTGGAGATGAGTTTGCGTACCATTAGCTTGTTGGTGGGGTAACGGCCCACCAAGGCTGTGATGGTTAGCTGGTCTGAGAGGATGATCAGTCACACTGGAACTGGAACACGGTCCAGACTCCTACGGGAGGCAGCAGTGAGGAATTTTGCGCAATGGGGGAAACCCTGACGCAGCAACGCCGCGTGAGTGAAGAAGGCCCTTGGGTCGTAAAGCTCTGTCAACTGGGAAGAAGTTACATAGCATTAACAGTGATATGTATTG
>JAABSA010000026.1 GCA_011390635.1 Desulfotignum sp.
AACACAAAGGAGGCACACCATGACAACCACAGCCACAAGCTCTGTCTTGAAAAAAGATGTTACAAAAACCAGCCCTGTCTGGGAAACCGGCAAACAAAATACCTTGCGCCCCTGCATCTGGATGCAGGCCGGGGTGACGGCCCAAAAAAACTGTACCCAGTATTATGACTGCTCCGGGTGTAAATACGATGCTGCCATGGAAAAGGCTGCAGCCGCCGGCAAGCACCCCACCTGGCAGGAAGCCATGCGGCGGCAGCCGGGCAGCCGGCGCATCTGCCGCCATGCCATGACCGGCCGGGCTGACATGCGCACCTGCCCCATGAACTACAACTGCGACCGGTGCGCGTTTGACCAGGTATTTGAGGACGCGTTGATCCCTGCCCGGGGCCATGAACCCGTCAGAAACACCTGGGTTAAGGGGTTTGACCTGGCCGGCGGTTATTATTTTCATTCAGGCCATACCTGGGCCGCCATTGACAGCGGCGGTGTCATCCGGGTGGGCATGGATGATTTTTCCTTCAAGGTGCTGGGGGGTCCGGACGGATTCGACCTGCCCCTGGTGGGCCAGGAGCTGCACCAGGCCAGGGCCGGCTGGGGTATTCGCCGCAAAGACAACCACGCAAATGTCCGCTCCCCGGTGAACGGGGTGATCACCCGGGTCAATGAAACCGTAAGATCCCGGCCTGATCTCTCCCAGGATCACCCTTACGGCGAAGGCTGGCTGTTCACGGTGCACAATGCAGATATCAAAGGCACAGTAAAGGATCTGATGGATGATGAAACCAGCATCACCTGGCTGGACAATGACGTCACCGCCCTTGAAAATATGATTGAAGAGATCACAGGCCCCCTGGCCGCTGACGGCGGTGTGCTGCAAAGAGATGTCTTCGGCAGCCTGCCGGCCCTGGGATGGGACCGGCTGACCCGGACTTTTCTGTAATTTTTCACCTGCAAGGAGAAATCCCATGGAACAGTTTCAAACCACACAGCAAACCGCCCCCCAGTGCCTGTGGATGCAGGCGGGGGTGGTCCAAAAAAAATATTGCCCCACGGATTTTTCCTGTACCGGGTGCCGGTTTGACCGGGCCTTGAACCGGGTGTGCAGACAAAATCAGCACCTTCTGGACCAGGGAAAAATCCCTTCCGGGAAAAAAGGATCTCTTATGTTCTGGCAGGACCGGCTCAAAAAAATGCCGCCGGCCAAACGTCCCTGTATCCACCACATGAAGGGAAAAATTTCCTTTAAAGCCTGCCCTAAGGCGTATCACTGCATTGACTGTGAATTTGACCAGTATTTTTATGACCATTTCAAGGTGCATGCCATGATGCAGCCCATGGACTTTGAAACCGTCAGCGGGGTGTTTCTGCCGGCAGGGTATTATCTGTCTGCCGGACACACCTGGGTGAAGATCGAAGACCAGGGAGTTGTGCGCATGGGGATTGATGATTTTGCCTCCCGGCTTGTGGGAAGGATTGACCACGTTGCTGCCCCCCTGATAGGCAAACAAGTCACACAGGGGCAGACCGGGTTCACCGTTTTTCGCAACAGATATTCCATACCATTTACCTCTGCGGTTTCCGGCGTCATCACCCAGGTCAACCCGGCAGTGAAAAAGAATCCTGACCTGGTGACAACCGCCCCGTATACCGACGGGTGGATATGCCTGGTGCACTGCCCGGATATCAAGCAGAATCTCAAACAGCTTTTGTTCATGGCAGACAGCCGGCAGTTCATAGCCGCCCAGGTTGAAAAGCTGCATGCATTTCTGGAAGATGCCACGCAGTTGAAAGCAGCTGACGGCGGCTCTCTGGTTAAAGATATACTGGGCAATGTTCCGGAAGCACACAGGGGCCGGTTGATAAAGACCTTTATCTCTCCAGGGCCTTGATGCTGTCGGACAAGAAAATGCTGCAGTACCGGCAGAACCGGTTCAGTTTCCGGTCCACATCTGCAATTTTGCGGCAGTAATGCATGATGCACAGCGGGTCGTCACAATGGCGCAGATCAAAGGTATGGCCCAGCTCATGGATCGTTTCTTTGGCAATCCGGTCCGTGAACCCGGCCGTACCCGCGGCATCCAGGCCGGTGTTCAGCCGAAAGATGGAAACAACGGCTGCCTTGCCTCCGAGCTGGGCCTCGCCATACACATGGGTCAATATGGGAATGAACAGATCGTTTTTGGTGATGGCCACCACCTTGAGGCAGTTATCAGGGGCAGTTTTTTCAAGTTCTTCCAGCACCCGGGTGGACCAATACTGGTGCCGGTCCACATCATAGGCAAAAGAAATGTCCGGCAAAAGCGGGGTGATCCTGACCTCGGTTTTAAACACCTCTGCAACTTTGTCTGCCACTGCCCCACTGATATCATCGGCAATATCGCCCACAGGGGACACCAGAATCAGACCGGGCGGTTTCATGGATACACAGCCTTTTACTCCGGCTTCAGATCATACCGTTTGATCTTGTTGTAAAGAGTGGAGCGGTCTATGCCCAGAATGCCGGCAGCTTTTGATATATGCCAGCCGGTGCGGGTCAGGATGGTGTGAATATGCTGTTTTTCCACATCATGCAATGCCACCCCGGCAGGGTAGGCGGGCTGGTCCGGGGTACTTCCGATGGGCAGGTCCGGGGGGGTGATGGTGGTGGTTTTGCACACCACCACGGCCCGTTCAACGGCATTGGACAACTCCCTGACATTGCCGGGCCAGTGATAGAGCATGAGTTCATCCATGGCATCTCTGCTGAACCGCTCAACGCCCCGGTTCACCTCCCGGGTGAATTTTTCTAAAAAATGCCCGGCCAGCAGCGGGATATCCTCCTTGCGCTCCCGCAAAGGCGGCATGGTCAGGGAAATGACATTGAGCCGGTAAAACAGATCCTCTCTGAAACTGCGAAGGGCGACAGCTTTTTGCAAATCCGAGTTGGTGGCGGCAATGACCCTGAAATCCGCGGTAATGGGCTGGGTCCCGCCTACCCGGTAGAACACCTTATCCTCAAGTACCTGAAGCAGGTCGATCTGCATGCGCATGGAGATCTCACCGATCTCATCCAGAAACAGGGTGCCGCCGCCTGCCATCTCCAGTCGGCCTTTTTTTGTTTCCCTGGCATCGGTAAACGCCCCTTTCTGGTGTCCGAACAGCTCGCTTTCCATGATATGTTTAGGGATAGCCCCGCAGTTGACCGCCACAAAAGGCCCTTCAGACACCCGGCTGGAAGAATGGATGGCTTTGGCGGCCAGGCCCTTGCCTGATCCCGTTTCCCCTGTGATGAGCACAGTGCTTTGTGTGTCCGCGATATCCTGGATCAGCTTGAAAATTTCCTGCATGGCAGGCGACTGGCCGATCATGCTTTCAAACCGGGTCTGCTCTTCAAACGCATCCTTTAAAAATGCATGCTCTTTCGCCTTTTTGCGGTGTTCCAGCAGCTTCTGGATCATCACGCCCAGTTCGTCCGGGTCAAACGGTTTGAGCAGATAATCATGGGCGTGGGATTTCATGGCCTGCACCGCAGAAGGGATGGAGCCGTAGGCCGTGATCATTATCACATCGATGTCCGGATAATGTTCTTTGACATGGGACAGCACCTCCATGCCGCTGATGCCGTCCAGCTGGATGTCCAGCAGCATGATATCAAATCCCTGTTTTTTGAGCAGTGCAAGGGCATCTTCGCCGCTGGGCACGGTGTCCACGAGAAATCCGTCCCGCTTGAGCCAGCCGGCAAGGGATTCACGGATCACCAGCTCGTCATCCACCACCAGGATTCTGGCCTGGGACATGTCTGCCTCCTTTCTGCCCGGTTGGCCCGGAACCGGCTGCTGCAGCCAGCCCGGTTTCAGCCTGTCAACGAATTTCCACCAGCATCTCTTTTGGATGGCGCCGCCGGGGAGGCTGGTCACCTGCCCTGTACCCCAGGGCCACCAGCACCGCCACCTCAAATTCTTTGGTATCTATACCCAGAACCGCCTCCACCCGGTCTTTTTCAAATCCCTCCATGGGGCAGGAGTCGATCCCCAGAGACGCTGCCGTGGTCATGATATTGGCCAGTGCAATATAGCACTGCTTGCAGCACCAGGCATACAGGTTCATCCGGGGATAGACCTCGGTTTCCATATACCATTTGTATTTTTCAATATAGGCTCTGGTTGCATCTTCCGGCAGTCCCCGCCCGGCAAAACTTTTATCCACATAAGGGTTGCCCGGGGTGACCAGGTCCGGTCTGGCAAGGATCACGACCACGTGGCTGCTGTCGGTCACCTGGGCCTGGTCCCAGCAGGCCGGCCGCAGTTTTTCCCGGACAGCATCAGAGTGGAGCACTAAAAATTTCCAGGCCTCCATACCGAATGAAAAGGGAGAAAGCCTTGCTGCTTCAAGGATGGTATCCAGATCTTTGGGGGCAATTTTTTTATCCGGATCAAACTTTTTACAGGCATGCCGGAAATGCAGGGCATCGATAATGGCATTCATGACAGGATTTCCTTTTGGATCAGATTAATATGCACGGTTTCCTCGGTCACATATAATGCCCAGTATAAAAAATTTAGCGCCTTAATAAAAGCATTTATTTATCCGGGTGTTCTGATAATCTGTCGATATTTGTTACGTGGGTTTCCTATACAGATATGTCAGCGGCAATGCGGATAATTTCTCCCGGCCGGTCAGGGCCGGCCACGGACACTACAGCCGAAGAACCGTTCAGGCCTCTGCCCGCTTCAGCCAGGGCATGTTCAGGACGGTTGTTCTCTTCACTCAAATGGGCCAGGATCACATGTTTCAGATCCTTGTGGGCCAGCTGGGACAAAAGGATTCCAGCATCTGCATTGGACAGGTGTCCGGTGCGGGATTTGATGCGCTGTTTCAGGTGCCAGGGATATGACCCGTTGACGAGCATATCCGGGTCATGGTTGGATTCAAGGTAGAGCACACTGCAGTTGCGCAGATGCTCTTTCACAAGATTGGTGGCAATGCCCAGATCTGTGGCAATACCGATTTTGCATCCCTGCCAGGTCACAGTGAGCCCGGCCGGGTCTGAGGCATCATGGGAGATTGAAAAAGGATGCACCGTCAATAGTGATGCATCGCAAATCTTGTCATCCATGACGCTGTTACAATTTTTGACCGCAAACCGTTCACCACAGCCAAAGAACCGTACATCGGGAATTTTACCGACAACCTTTGCACAGGCCTGGTAAGTGGCCTTTGTCATGTAGACCGGGATATTGAACCGACGGCCCAATACCCCGGCCCCCTGAATATGGTCTCTGTGTTCATGGGTGATGATGATGGCGGACAGGCGCTCCGGGGTTTCCCCCACAGCAGCCATTCGCCGCTGAATTTCCTTTCCGGACAGTCCGGCATCCACAAGAATGGCTGTTTTTGGAGTGGAAACCAGCACTGCATTCCCCCTGCTGCCGGAAGCAAGGGAACAGATACAAAAAGAATTATTCTTTTTCATCCGCTTTTGCAGCTTTGTAACTCAGCTTGATTTTCCCGTCCCGGGTGATATCCAGCACTTTTACGGAAATCACATCACCCTCTTTCACCACGTCAGTGACTTTTTTCACCCGGTAGTCAGCCAGTTCGGAAATATGCACCAGGCCGTCGGTGCCGGACTTGATGTTGACAAATGCACCGAAATCGGTGATTTTCACCACCTTGCCTTCGTAGATGGCACCAATCTCCGGATCCAGTGCAATATCAGCCACCATGTCCATTGCCCGCTGTGCATCTTCCTGGTTTTCCCCGGCGATTTTCACAAGGCCGGAATCGTCCACCTCGATGACCGTGTTGGTGTCCGCCTGGAGTGCCCGGATGATCTTGCCTCCAGGGCCGATGATATCCCTGATTTTGTCCGGATTGATCATGATACTCAAAATTTTGGGGGCATGGGGAGAAATATCCGCCCTGAACTTATCGATAGTTTTCAGCATTTCTCCCAGAATGTGCAGCCGGCCGGCTTTGGCCTGGATCAAGGCTTTTTCCATGATATCTTTGGACAATTCCTTGATTTTGATGTCCATCTGCAGGGCGGTGATGCCTTCTTTGGGACCGGCCACCTTGAAATCCATATCCCCGAAATGGTCTTCATCTCCCAGGATATCCGACAGAATCACCGTGTGGTCTCCCTCTTTTATCAGGCCCATGGCAATTCCCGAAACAGGGGCTTTGATGGGAACTCCTCCGTCCATAAGGGCCATACATCCGGCGCATACGGTTCCCATGGAGGAAGATCCGTTGGATTCCATGACCTCACCCACCAGGCGGATGGTGTATTCAAAATCTGCAGGGTCGGGCAATATCCGTTCAATGGCCCGGGTGGCCAGATTGCCGTGACCGATATCCCGGCGGCTGGGACCGCCTGCCCGTTTCACCTCCCCCACGGAATACGGAGGGAAGTTATAATGGAGCATAAAGGCCCGGGTTTCATTGCCGGCAAGGGTTTCCACCCGCTGCTCATCCGGACCCGATCCCAGGGTCATAACCCCAAGCACCTGGGTTTCGCCCCGGGTAAAAAGCGCGCTGCCATGGGGACGGCGCAGATTTCCCACTTCACAGGTAATTTCACGGATCTCATCATAGGCCCGGCCGTCAATGCGGCGGTTTTCTTTAAGGGTAATCTCACGGCTGACTTCCTTGACTGTCTTGCCGAAACCTTCCTTGATTTCTTTGATCTGATCAGGATAATCCTGGGAAAAATGGGCAACGACCTCTTCTTTATAACTGCTTAAGGCAGTCTGCCGTTCTATCTTGGTTTTGATCTGCACCCGTTCATGGATTCCTTCTTTGGCAAAGGATGCCACTTTTTCAGCCAGTTCCGGATCACGTACCGGCGGTATAAAGGTGTGCTTTTCTTTTCCCACAGTGTTTTTAAGTTCAATTTGCATGTCTATAATGGGCTGCATGGCTTCATGGCCGAAATAAATGGCATCCAGCATATCCTGTTCCGATACAATATTGGCGCCACCTTCCACCATGACCACACCGGTTCTGGAACCTGCCACCGTCAATTCAATGTCGCTTTGTTCCATCTGTTCCAGGGTGGGATTGGCAACAAATTCCCCGTTGATACGGCCGACCTTGATGCCGGCAATGGGACCGTCAAAAGGAATATCCGATATTTCCAGCGCAGCGGATGCACCAACCATGGCCAGAATACCGGGGTCACACATTTTGTCGGTTGACAGGACCGTGGCGATAATCTGGGTCTCATGATTGTAGTCATCTTTGAACAACGGACGGATGGGACGGTCGATCAGCCTGGCACGCAGGGTCTCGTCTTCAGACGGCCGGCCGATCTCCCGCCGGAAATAGTTGCCCGGAATCCGGCCTGCGGCATAGATACGTTCCTGATATTCCACAGTAAGGGGCAGAAAGCTGATATCCTCTTTGGCCTGCTTGGATGCCACTGCCGTCACCAGGACCACTGTGTCTCCCAGTTGAACCACCACAGACCCGGAGGCCTGTTTGGCGATTTTGCCGGTACTGATGGAAAACTCTCTTCCACCAATTTGTGCTGATACAATTTTTTCCATAATTCGATCTCTCCTTGGGTTAAAAAAGGCGGAGAATCCTTGCAGAACACTCAAAATAATAAACCCGCATCTGCGTCATCCAGCAATATGCTGGATGACGCAGATGCGAACTTATTTATAAGTATCTTCAAGAATCGCCGCCCTGTTTGTTGTAAAGTGCCGGTTTTCGACCTGACTGCAGTCGAAAACCGGCGGTAATTCATTTTTATCTTCTCAGTTCCAGTCTTTCAATCAACGACCGGTACCGGTTGATATCCTTTTTCTTGACATAGTCCAGAAGGCTTCTGCGCCTGCCAACCAGAATCAGCAGTCCCCGTCTTGAATGGTGGTCTTTTTTATGTAACTTAAGATGTTCTGTCAGATAGCTGATGCGGTGGGTCAAAATTGCCACCTGCACTTCAGGAGAACCGGTATCTGACGCGTGAAGCTTGAATTGTTCAATCATCTCTTCTTTGTTTTCTGCTAATAAAACCACTGTCTTAACTCCTTTGTCTGGAATAAAGTAAATATGACGTTTCATTTGACAGGTGCTTGCTGCGACCGGGTATCCAATATTCCATTCAGACAAACCGGTTTTTCTTGTCAAATCGCCATCACATAAAACACTAAATTGCCCTTAACAAATATCAGTTACAGGGCAAAAACGCAACAATAATTATAATCCGAACCGTTATTATCCGCCTTTACCACAGCGATGAGCCGGTCATCAGATCCGGTGATCCGGATACATCCGTTTTGGGGCACATTGTCCATCCTGGATGAAATATCCTGGTGCAACAGCCTGCGGCCATAGCGAATTTTTTCTTCCAAAACTGCATTTGCCCTTACCAGGGGCATGAAACAAAGGCACTCCGCCATGGGAATGATATGGCTGACTGCCGTTTGTCTGTCACAGGTTTGCAGCATATCCAGGTCATGGGCCTGGTCCAGGGTAAACTGGCTGACACTGGTGCGGCAGAGACCGGATAGGTGTGCACCACATCCAAGCAGTCTGCCCATGTCATGGGCCAGGCTCCTGATGTATGTGCCCCCGGAACAATGTACATCCATCTCAAATTCCGGCATCGTCATGGCAGTCACACGGATGGCATATATTTCAATGGTGCGCGGGGGTTTTTTGATCATTTTTCCCTGGCGGGCAAGCTTGTAAAGGGGTTGTCCTTGATGTTTGAGGGCAGAAAAACTGGGTGCCACCTGCTGCTGGACACCGGCAAAACCCGCCACGACCTGTTGCACTTTTTCCGGTTGAATGGCAGCAAGATGGTCCGCATCAGCCCGGAATATTACCTTGCCGGTTTTATCAAAGGTATCGGTTTCAACCCCTAACGTAACAACCGCCCGGTACTGTTTGGCACTGCCCAGAAAAAACTGGGACAGCCTGGTGGCTTGGCCAAGTGCCACAGGCAAAAGGCCTGTGGCAAAAGGATCAAGCGTGCCTGTGTGACCGGCTTTTTTCACCTGGAAAATTTTTTTAACCTGGTCCACCACCCGGGCGGATGAAAGACCTTCCGGTTTGTTGACCAGCAATATACCATTTTTCATGAAAGGGGAGTCCTGGGAAAACAGATGTTTGCCCGATTTCTACTCTTCTGTTTTATCCTTGGGCAGGTCTTTGATAGCGGTTTCAATCAGGGCATCCATTTTTGCGGCCTTATCAAAGGAATCATCGTAAAAAAACCGCAGATCCGGCATGTATTTGAGTCCCAGTTGGGGGGCAATATGCTTTTTGATAAATCCTTTGGATTTTTTAAATCCTGCCAGCGTGTCGGCAATCTTTTCTTCATCCCCGAATGCTGTCACGTAGACACTTGCCAGCCGAAGATCCGCGCTCATTTTAACCTGGGATATGGTGGCCATTTCAATTCTGGGATCGCTGATTTTCCTGGTCAGCAGCTCAGTGATGGCCTGCTGAATTTTAATGCTGATCCGTTCTGCTCTTGTATATGGTTTCATCAACTCTCTTTATATGAAAGAACGATGGAATATTTCGAATTCTTTCATGTTTTGTTGTGCCCGGCAGGGCACGGCCGTTATTGGGGGGCATATTTTCTTTCTTCCACTTCATAGCACTCAATGATATCGCCCGTTTTGATGTCATTGTATTTTGCCAGGCCGATGCCGCACTCATATCCCTGTTCCACTTCTTTGACATCGTCTTTGAAACGCCGCAGAGAAGACAACTGGGTATCACACTTGATCACACCTTCTCTGAGCAGCCGGATCTTCTTGCCCCGAATCACCTTTCCTTCAGAAATGTGGCAGCCGGCAATGGTGCCGATTTTGGGAACCACAAAGGTATCTCTCACCTCGGCCCGTCCGATGATGATTTCATGGAATGTGGATGGCATCATACCATCCAGGGCTGCTTTGATATCATTTATGACGTCATAGATGATATCATAAAACCGCATATCCACATTCTCATCCTTGGCCATTTTCCGGATCTGGGGGGTTGGCCTGACATTGAACCCGATAATGATGGCATCCGACACATTGGCCAGGGCCACATCTGATTCATTGATGGTACCGGCACCGGAATGGATAATTTTAATATCCACTTCTTCTTTGGCCAGATCCTTAAGGGAATCATTCAACGCCTCGATGGAACCATGGACATCTGCCTTGACAATGAGTTTCAGCTCCTTGACCTCTGCTGTTCCCAGGTTCTCAAACATTTTTTCCAGGTTGGCCCGGCTCTTTTTGGCCAGTTCCTTGGCCCGCTGTTTCTGCATCCTGTGAGCGGCAATTTGTTTGGCATCCTTGTCTGACGCAACGGCAATAAATTCATCCCCGGCATCAGGCACACCGGTAAGGCCCACAATTTCCGCAGGAGTACTGGGGCCCGCCTCTTCAATACGGTTGCCCAGATCATCTATCATGGCCCGGATACGGCCTGAATGAAGCCCGCAGACAATGGGATCACCATCCCGCAGTGTTCCCTGCTTGACCAGTACAGTGGCCACAGCACCCCGGCCTGTATCCAGGCGGGATTCCACAACATATCCACTGGCGTTTCTGTCCGGATTGGCTTTCAGTTCCAGCACTTCGGACTGGAGAAGCACCATCTCCAGGAGATCATCAATACCTTCTCCGGTTTTGGCGGACACCTTGACAAAAATCACATCTCCGCCCCAGTCTTCTGCCAGAAGATCATGTTCCGCCAACTCCCTCATGATCCGGTCCGGATCAGCCCCGACCTTGTCCATCTTGTTCACAGCCACCACCACCGGTACGCCGGCAGCCTTGGAATGATTGATGGCCTCGATGGTCTGGGGCATGACCCCGTCATCTGCCGCCACCACCAGAATAACAATATCCGTTACCCTGGCACCCCTGGAACGCATGGCAGTAAATGCTGCATGGCCCGGGGTATCCAGAAAAGTGACTCTTCCTCCATTGGGGGTTTCCACATTATAGGCACCGATGTGCTGGGTAATGCCGCCGGCTTCTCCACTGGCTATCTTGGATTTTCTGATGACATCCAGAAGCGAGGTCTTACCATGGTCCACATGCCCCATGATGGTGACAACGGGCGGGCTTTTTATCATGCGGCCTTTATTTTCATTTTCCATTTCAACCTGCAGCAGGGTTTCTTCTTCAAAGCTGGCTTTTTCCACTTCAAAATCGAATTCAGCCGCCACCAGCGACGCTGTTTCAAAATCAATGGTCTGGTTGACAGTGGCCATAACGCCCATGGTCATGAGCTTGGCAATCATCTCGTTGGCTTTTATCCCCATCCGCTTGGCCAGTTCAGCCAGTTCAATGGCCTCATCAATCTTGATCCGCCGCTTGATGGCTTTGGGGGTTGTGATCTGGGTTTTTTGAAATCCGCCTTTTTTGCCCCGGCTATCTTTTTTACCCCGTTTTTTCTTGCCACGTCCCCTGTACAGGTCCTCTCCCTCCACCACTGACTTTTTCTTGCGTTTTTGACGCTTGCCTTCAAAAGGATCATCAATTCCTGCAGCCTTGCGCCGGTCTTTTTTTCGTACTGCGGCATCCAGGTCTCCGGGTGTGGGCGGCATTCCCTGATCAGACCTGTCAACTGCAGCACCAGAACGGCCTGGCTGGACTGGCCGGGTAATTTTTTCCGGGGCCATTTCTTTTTTATCTTCCACCGGTTTTGTTTTACGGATATTTTCCAACACCAGGGGGTCGGCAACCTTGACAATCTTGGCAGGAGTGGCTTTACGCTTTTTCTTTTTCTTTTTAGCCGAGGCCTTGTCTTCCTGGGCATCTGTGTCTTTACTATCTGTCTGCCCTGATTCGGTATCTGTTTCCTCTGATTCCTGGACGACTTGGGCATCATTCTCTGGTTTTTGCAATGATTCCCGGGAAACTGCCTCTGCAGTGATTTTTTCCTCTCTGGTTTTTATACCAGCTTCAGTGGCTTGTGTCCTTTCAGCCGTTTGCGCTGTCTTTGCTTTTTCGACCTGTTCGGGCTCTGGCACCGTCACCTTTTCTTCAACCGGGGACTCGGGCTGCTGAACAATTTTTGCAGGCCGTATTATTTTTGCAGCCTCTTTTTGTTTCTTTTTGGCTGCCGGCGCATCTTTTTCAGGGAATTCTGTTTCTTTTTCAACCGGCGTTGTGTCTTTTGGGGTTTTTGTTTCCTGATCTTTCACCTGCGGGGCTTGCGGAGAATCTGGTATCTGTAAGGATGCATCTGGATCTGGCCCCATATCGGGCACCTGATCATCAGATTGGCGTGCATCGGTTTGAACCTCTGGTTCATGGACTGGTTCATGGACAATTCTTTTTTTGCGCCTGCGTATCACAGAGGGCTTCACCTTGAGATCATTTTTCTGTTTTCCCTTGCCAAACAGGCTATTTTTAATCTCCTTGACAGCACTGTCTTCCAAAGAACTCATATGGCTTTTAACGTCGATGTCCAGGTCCTTTATCTTGTTCAAAAGTGCCCTGTTGGTCATATTAAAATCTTTAGCTAATTCATATACTCTGACTTTCGCCATGCCTTGCCCCCAAGTAAAATCCTCTTTTAATATTCTTTGTTCCAGCCTGCTGCCTGCCTTGTGCATAGGACTTATGATTTAGCGTCTTCATCATCCATGACATCTGCATCATTTTGTTCCAGTAAACCGTCACCGCTTTCATGGTTTTCATCTTCCTGCACAGGTTCTTTTGGTTCCACTTCTTCCAATGACGTCTCTTCCGAAACCGATTCTTCCGATACTGCCTCTTCTTCCGGCCCGGAAGATTCCTGTTCTGCCCACATTTCAGATGACTCTTGCCTCTCTACCATCAGGCGGCTGCAGGCCTGTGCAATGGTAGCATGTGCCGCTTCTTCAGAAATTCCCATAACCGAGGCCAGCTCTTCTGCAGATGTTTCTGAAATATCCAGCAGAGAGGCATACCCGGCTTTAAACAAAATTTCCGCCATGGGCAGACCCACATTATCAAGTTTCATCAAACTTTCATAACCCTGCTTGACTTCCCGGCTGTATTCTTCTTCTGAAGTCACTTCCAGATGCCATCCGGTAATTTCACAGGCCAAAGATACATTCTGCCCCCCCTTACCAATGGCAATGGAAAGATATTCATCATTGACGATCACTTCCATGGACTGGTTGTCTTCGTCAATGATCACCCGGGATATCTCTGCAGGAGAGAGGGCATTACAGACAAAACGGGCCACATCCGGACTCCACTGGACAATATCAATTTTTTCGCCCCGCAGTTCCTGGACAATACTTTGCACCCGGTTCCCCTTCATGCCGACACATGCCCCCACTGGATCCACATCAGAATCTGTTGAAGAAACCGCAATTTTAGCCCTCAATCCGGGTACCCGGGCCGCCCCCTGCAGTATCACAATCCCTTCAGCCACCTCCGGAACTTCTGTTTTAAACAGTTCCATCAAAAACTCAGGATGGGTCCGGGACAAAATAATCTGTGCCCCTTTGGATTCTTCGAGCACATCCAGAACATAGGCCCGGATACGGTCGCCCCGTTTATAGTTTTCCTTGGGCATCTGTTCTCTGGGTCTGAGCACAGCTTCTGCCTGGCCCAGATTTACAATGATACTTCCCCGGTCAAAGCGCTGGACAATACCATTTATGATTTTGCCTTTTTTATGGATAAAGTTTTCATACACTGCGTTGCGCTCGGCTTCCCGCATTTTCTGGATAATCACCTGCTTTGCTGACTGGGCGGCAATACGGCCGAATTCTTCCGTATCAATACGGATTCCCAGACTGTCTCCAATTTCACATTCCGGATCATACTCAAATCCCTGCTCCAGGGTCAGTTCACTGTCGGGGAACTCTACTTCCTGCACCACCTCTTTAAAGTGGAACACCTCAACATCACCGGTTTTGCCATCATAATGCACCTCAATATCCGCCCGGGGGCCAATTTTTTTCCTGGCAGCAGAAACAATGGCCTCTTTAAGCGTATTTATCAGAATTTCCGGATCAATTCCTTTTTCACGGCTTACCTGGTCTATTACTCTTTTAATATCTGTGATAAACATCTTAGGTGTTCTCCATTTTACTGACCTGCAAGACTTGCCTTGATGATCTGCAGGTCCGGGATTTTTACCCGTTCTTCATCCACCGCAATCACAACAGCATCATCATCAATCTGTTCAAGAACTCCGGTAAACTTTTTTTTCCCCTGGATGGGTACCCTGGTTTCAATTTTTATTTTATTGCCCTTAAACCGATGGAAATGCTGTTTTTTCTTCAATGGCCGATGGGGACCGGGAGATGAAACCTCCAGTCGGTAACTGCCCAGAACAGGTATGTACATGTCCAGCAGATCCCCCAACTGCCGACTGATATCTGCACAATCACCCAGGGTGATGCCACCGGGCTTGTCTGCATATACCCGGATGATGGTCTCCCGGTTCCAGGAAGCTATCTCCACGTGAACCAGTTCAAAATTTTCCGCCCGGCAAAGGGGTTCTGCCACTTGTGTGACCTGCTCCGCAAGACCTGCTTTTTCCTGCTCTATGTCCACAGCCATTTTTTTTAACCAACCACTTTGTTGTAAAATACAAAAACGGGCAGGCGCCCGTTCCTTGTACAACTTCCAGCTAAATGCTCGCTTTTTGCAGTCAGCTCAGATCCTTTTCATACCCTTCCCATCACTGGAACATGTCGGCCATCCCGCATCCAAATAAAATAAAGATGGAGCGGGCAACGAGACTTGAACTCGCGACATCAAGCTTGGGAAGCTTGCACTCTACCAGCTGAGTTATACCCGCATCAACAGTATTGTATACCAATCCCGGTTTTATTTGTCAATACCCCTGGTGTTTATTCAGGCAGATCCGCATGAAAGACCTCCACCAGGCGGCTGGATATGCCGGCGTGGAGCTTGCGGATGTTTTTTTCCGTCAGGGTTTTGACATCAGACCGGTAAATAATTCGGAAAGATAAAGATTTTTTGCCTTCAGCCAGAGGACTGCCCTCAAACAGGTCAAACAAAAACATATCTTCCACAAGTTCATTTTCTCCAGCAATTGCTTTCATCTGTCCAAAAACATCCCCCACCGGCACCTGATGGTCCACAATCAGGGTAATGTCCTGTGATATGGACGGAAATCTCGGCAAAGGAAGGGCTTTGATCTGCCGGGGCATCTGCCCCATGACAGCTGCCAGATCCAGTTCAAATACATAGGCATCCTGCTTGAGGCCAAAATGTTTTAACACCGGTTTTGCTATCTTTCCCAAAAAGCCCAGGGCAGTATTATCTTTGGTGACCTGCGCGCCATGTCCGGATTCAAAATAGGGACAGGTGTCAGCTCCGGCTGCTGCATATTCAGCACCGGCAATGCCTAAAGCATCGAACAGGTCTTCCACCACTCCTTTGAGATCAAAAAAATCCAGGGGCTGTTTTTTACCATACCAGGTCTGGTGTCTCCGGCTCCCGGTGATCAGACCGGCCACAATTTCACTTTCTTCGGGCAGGGTATCTTCGCCTGTACTGAAAAAGCGCTTTCCAATTTCAAACAAATGCAGGGTATCTGTCTGCTGGGATGTGTTTTTGCGCATGTTGTCCAGCAGCCCCGGGATCAAAGATGTTCTCAAAACAGACATCTGGTCGGACAAAGGGTTTACAATCTGCACCACGTTCCTGCGGGGGTCGGATTCCGACAACAGCAGGTGATCACAGAAATCTTTGGAAATAAAATTGTAATTAATGGCTTCATAAAATGAGAGGCCGGTAAAAATGTGCCGGATGGCTGAACGGGCTGAAATTACCGGATTCAGGGGCCGGCCTTTTGCAGGCACTGCCGGATAGGTAGTCTGGATCTGGTTATATCCCCACAGCCGTGCTACTTCTTCAGACAGATCTTCCGGCCGGACAACATCCACCCGGAAAGAGGGAACATTGACTGCCATATGACCGTCATTGGAAGCTTGGATCCCAAACTCCACAGAAGCCAGGATATCTGTGATCTCATCTGTGGAAAAATCAGTTCCCAGCCGGACATTCAAGGCCCGGGTATCCAGATTGATCCGGACAGGTGCGGCAGAAAGCGGATATGCATCAATGATATCTTTGGCAATGGTGGCATCACAGATCTCAGCAATAAGGGTCATTGCCCGCTGCATGGCATAGACGGTCCCTTGGGGATCAACACCGCGTTCAAACCGGTGGGATGCATCTGTTGCGATGCCGGTACGCTTGGCAGTGCGCCTGATGGAAACCGGATTGAAACAGGCACTCTCGATCAACACCCGGGTGGTGCCTTGTGAAATCTCTGAATTTTCACCACCCATAACCCCGGCCAGGGCAACAGGCCGGTGGCCGTCACAGATCATGAGCATGTCAGGTTCCAGTTTATGAATCTTACTGTCCAGGGTGGTAAATTCACTGGTGCTGCTGCCGGCTTTCTGCACCACAATCCGGCCCCGGGCAAGGTTGTCATAATCAAATGCGTGCAGGGGCTGGCCGGTTTCCATCATCACAAAATTGGTAACATCCACCACATTGTTGATGGGTGTCAACCCTACTGATTCCAGGCGCTGGCACAGCCAGAAAGGTGATGGACCAACTGCGACATCAAACAGCAGGCCTGCTGAATACCTGGGACAAAGATCCGGGTCTTTTATTTCCACCCGGGCATGGTCATGGATGGACTGGGTGCTGATTCTCTGCGGAGGAAAAGTGACATCAGGCTTGGTGATCTTTTGACCCGGCCTGGTAAAGGCCCCGATTTCTCTTGCTACGCCCATCACACTGAGGCAGTCAGGCCGGTTGGGGGTCAGGTCAATTTCAAATACCGTATCGGAAATATCCAGTGCCTGCCCCAGAGGCGTGCCTGGTTTATAGTCCCCGACAATATCCATAATCCCTGCAGCATCGGCATCCAGCATCAATTCCGCGGCAGAGCAGAGCATGCCTTCGGAAACCTCTCCCCGAAGCTTGCTTTTTTTAATCTTCAGATCATTGGGCAGCACAGCTCCGGGCAGGGCACAGGCCGACAGCATCCCCTGGCGTACATTGGGGGCACCGCAGACGATCTGCACCGGTTCATCCCTGCCTGTATCCACGGTACAGCAAGTCAGTTTATCTGCTTGGGGATGTTTTTTTACATCCATGACCCGGGCCACCACTATACCATCCAGATACGCATACAGGTTTTCTACCGCATCCACTTCCAGACCCGCCATGGTGAGCTTCGAAGCAATCTCATCCGGCGCAAGGTCCACTTGGATATATTCTTTTATCCAGCTCAGACTGACTTTCATATTAAAACTGCCCTAAAAAACGCATATCATTTTCAAAATACTTTCGAATATCATCAATGCCATACTTGAGCATGGCCATCCGCTCTATACCCACACCAAAGGCAAACCCGGTATATTTTCCAGTATCATACCCCACATTTTCGAACACGGCCGGATGCACCATACCCGATCCCAGCACCTCCAGCCAGCCGGTTTTTGAACACACCCGGCAACCCGTACCTTTGCACATCACACACCTGATATCCACTTCAGCGCTGGGCTCTGTAAAGGGAAAATAACTGGGCCTGAACCGCAATGCGGTATGTTCGTCGAAAAACTGGTGCACAAAGGTGGTCAAAACGCCCTTGAGGTCGCCAAAGGAAATATTCTCATCCACCATCAACCCCTCGATCTGGTGAAACATGGGAGTATGTGTCAGGTCGGAATCACAGCGGAACACTTTGCCTGCTGACACAATCCGCACCGGGGGATCGGTTTTTTCCATGGTGCGGGGCTGGGATGGAGAGGTATGGGTTCTTAGGACAATGTTGTCAGACACATAAAAAGTATCCTGCATATCCCTTGCCGGATGATATTTGGGAATATTCAATGCCTCAAAATTATAATAATCGGTTTCCACTTCCGGGCCTTCCACAATGTCAAAGCCCAGGCGCATGAAAATTCCGCAGATCTCATCCAGAACCCGGGTAACAGGATGTGTAGACCCGTATCCGCGCCTGCGCCCGGGAAGGGTTACATCAATCCCCATGTTCTGGTTCATGCTGTTTGCCGCCATGAAGGACCGGGCCTGGGCAATGGCTTTTTCCAGTTTTGTTTTAAGAATGTTTGCATTCTTTCCAGCAGCAGGCCGCTGGTCTTCGGGCAACGTCGATATGCTTCGCAAAAAAGCTGTCAGAATCCCTTTTCTACCCAGATAACGAATGGATACCATTTCCAGATCTTCGGGTGTTTTTGCCTCTTGGATTTCTTCTTGTGCCTGATGTTCAATATCATTGATAGGATTTTGCAAAATACCCCCCAATGGTGTCGTCTAATGCAACCGGGCAGCTGCCTGGGAAGCCAGCTGGGAAAAACCAGCGGGATCGGAAATGGCAAGGTCTGCAAGAACTTTACGGTCCAGTTCGCACCCTGCCAGTTTCAGGCCGTGAATAAATTTGGAATAGGACAGATCGTTCATCCTGGCACCGGCATTGATTCTGACAACCCACAATTTTCTAAAATCACGTTTCCTGGCACGTCTGTCCCGATATGCGTACATCAATGCCTTGTCAACCGAGTCAGCAGCCGTTCTGAACAATTTACTTCTGCCGCCCCGAAATCCTTTTGCCAGTTTCAGCACTTTGTTTCTACGTCTGCGTGCCTTGAACCCTCTTTTCACTCTCATGGTCTAAACTCCTTAAATTCTTACTCTCCAGATTCTGTTTTGTGAACAATTTGCAGACGTGGCTGCAAATTCAGTTTTTTCAGCCATTGGGCAGCATGCGCCGAATTTCTTTCATGTCTGATTCGGCAACCATCTGATCCAGGCGAAGCGACCGTTTTCGTTTGGTGCTCTTTTTGGTCAAAATATGGCTGGCATGGGATTTTCTGAATTTATATTTCCCTGATCCGGTTTTTTTAAACCGTTTTGCAGCAGCCCTGTTTGTTTTAATTTTAGGCATCATCATCTCCTCATATTACTGATTACAAAAAAAAGAGAAGGTGGCATATGCCGCAGCAGCGGTATATACCACCAAACTTTACATATTGGATTCCATCATATTGCAGGTGTTGGTCAGGAAAAAAAGTATATCACTTAGGCGCAAGCAGCATTGTTATCACCCGGCCTTCAAACCGGGGCTGCTGCTCGACTACGGCAAAATCCGCTGTAAGATTGACCACTTTTTCCAAAATAGCATTGGCCTGTTCCCGAAGCATTATCTCACGCCCCCGGAACACAAGGGTAATCTTTACCTTGTCATTATTGCTGATAAATTTTTCAATATGGCGTGCTTTGGTTGCCAGGTCATGATCATCGGTTTTTGGCCGTACCTTTATTTCCTTGATCTGGGTGGTTTTCTGTTTTCTTTTGGCTTCCTGCTTTTTCTTTGTCTGCTCGTATTTAAACTTTCCATGATCCATTATCTTGCAGACAGGCGGGTTTGCATCCGGTGACACCTCAACCAGATCTAGATTCTGGTCACCTGCAATCCGCAACGCCTCTGAAACGGACAAAATCCCTACCTGTTCACCGTCAGCGCCGATCACACGCACTTCACTGGCCCTGATCCCCTTGTTCACATTCACCTGATCCTGTTTCCCTTGCTTAGATATTTTTACACCTCCTGCTTATGGTATGATCCTTATCACAATAAAAACTGTTTATCAAACAAGCATAACCTTGCAATTATAATAGTCGATCTGTTTAAAAGCAAGATTTATTTAATTTTTTATCCTGCAACCGCTTTTGTTTTCTGATATAAGACTCCAGCAAACTGTCTTTCCAATACTGGTTTTCCTTTTTATTAAAAAACGCATAAAAAAGATCAAGACTTTTCTGACGGCAAATTCCTCCCACCACCCTTACCCGGCTGTCCCGGTAAAGCGGTGTCAATGATGTCAAATCACAGCAGGTGCCGCCGCCCATGGGGTCTTCAAATCCATACACAATTGTTCCTATGCCCGACAAAAGGATGGCTCCATAGCACATAAGGCAGGGTTCCATGGTACAAAACAGGCTGCATTTTCCGGGCATCACCGCCTGCCGGCAGATTTCCATATTTTTCAAGGCACGGATTTCCGCATGATCCACCTCGCTGACCATGGTCCGGCCATATACAGTACCGGTTCTTGCTCCTTGTGCAACCACCTGCCCGTCCTGGACAATCACACATCCCACGGGAAATTCCCCCCGGGCAGCAGCAGCAGCAGCCTGGTCCAGGGCCAGGCTCATATATGCCTCATAATTCATCCCGAAAGTTTTTCCTTTAGCTCTTTCATCTGTCCTTAAACCCGCTCCTGGTGGTGTCCTGTGCCAGAATACCAATATTTTGAGTCTGCTTGCTTTTTTTCATAAATACTGTATTTTAAAGCATATTAATAAAACTGCAAGATGGATTTATGAAAGTATTGCAAAAAAAAACCGGTTGCCCTGAAACCGATCTGAGTATTAAAACCCTGTTCCAGAATCGGGAACTTGCCTTTTTATCCCGGTACGGCACCCCTAGTCAACAGGCAACAAGAAGGCGGTCTGAAAAAACCATCTGCAATATCCGCACCCCGTTTCAACTGGACAGGGACCGCATTGTATACTCCAATTCCTTCAGACGACTCAAATACAAGACCCAGGTATTTCTTTCCCCACTGGGAGACCACTACAGAACCCGGCTGACCCATACTCTGGAGGTTTCTGAAATTGCAAGAAATATTGCCCGGGCCATGCGGCTCAACGAAGATCTTGCAGAAGCTGTGGCTTTGGGCCATGACTTAGGTCACACCCCTTTTGGGCATGCCGGTGAAACAGCCCTGACAGAGGTTCATTCTCCGTATTTTTCACACTCTTACCAAAGCCTGCGGGTGGTGGACACCCTGGAAAACAGAGGAATGGGCCTGAACCTGACCCGCCAGGTCCGTGACGGTATCCTCAAGCATTCCAAGGGATTTGGCAACATCATCCCCGCCATTCCAGGCGAAACCGCCGTCACGGTTGAAGGCCGGATTGTCCGGGTGGCTGACATCATGGCCTACCTGAACCATGATCTGGATGATGCCCTCAGGGGAAAGGTCATTACCCTGGATGAGGTACCGGATATCTGCATAAAAAAACTGGGCAAAACCCATTCCATAAGGGCCAGCACCATGATCGAAAATCTGGTGAACAACAGCGGCCCTAAAAACGAAAAATTTGTTCTGGATATGGACCAGGACATCTTTGGTGCCATGACTATTTTACGAAAATTTCTCTATGAAAAAGTGTACCGTTCCCCCGGTGTTCACAATGAATTTGTCAAGGCCAAAAACATTATTGCAGGATTGTACCGGCATTTTACCAGTCATCCGGACCATCTGCAGCAGGAACTTGAAAAAATGGAAATGGCTCCCTGGGATGCCCGGAAAAATGGCATAGAGAGGTCTGCCTGCGATGTGATTGCCTCCATGACCGACCGGTATGCCTTAGAGACCTATTCCAGACTTTTCCTTCCCAACCCCCTGGTATGACAGCATGCAGGATTTTACCATGACAGCAGGTGATTTCTCCTCGCTTATAGCTCTTTACAATAAAATGGATGCCGCCTATGACACGGTGGCAGCACAATATGGTTTCCAGTGCAATGGCTGCAAAGACAATTGCTGCCAGTCCCTTTTTTTCCACTACACCTTTGTGGAAAAAGCCTTTTTGCGCCATGGATTTTTTCAAATGGATGCAAAGATGCAAAAAAATATCAGACAAAAGGCTGCAAACTATATCACCCGGACATTTACCAGGAGTCCGGTGCAAACAGAGTCGGCCCCAAAAGCCTTACAACCAGCATCCTTAAAAATGATATGTCCCCTTAACCAGGACAGCCGCTGCACCCTGTATTTTTTCCGCCCCATGATCTGCCGGCTGCACGGGCTGCCCCACGAATTGACCCGGCCTGGAGACAGTGGTGTTGTCAGGGGACCGGGATGTGATGCCGGAAAATTTGAGCACAAGCCCTATATCCCCTTTGACCGGACCCCTTTTTACATCCAGATGGCCGGCATTGAACAATCCTTTCGAAAAAAATTTGGCCGCACCGGTAAAATCCGGGAAACCATCGCCCATATTCTGGTTGATGCCAAAGTCACCCATCATGAATGAAACCCTGTGCAAAAACAAAGCAGTTGCCACCATAATCTGGTGAAGCACGTCCAGGGCCGCCTTTTTTTAGTGCACATCTGAACGGTGACGCATGCAGGTGAACGTTTTAGTGTCTTACTCCTCAGTTCCTGTCAAAATAAACAAGAAATTGAGGAGTGGGACTTGGGCGGCGGGTTTTCCGCGTTAGGCCTTATGCAACGTTTCTTTTCTGAATGCCACCATGGTTAGATCATCACTTTGTCCGGCCCCATATGAAAACATTTCCACAGCCCGGGCAATCTGGCGCACCAGGGTGACCGGTGCATCCGGATACCTGCGGATAATCCGTTTGAGGCGGCGGAACCCGAACAATTCAGATGCAGGGCTTCTGGCTTCAATAATACCATCTGTATAAAGAATTACTCCGTCACCCGGTTGCAGCTCGAAGGTTTCCACTTCCCAGGCAGCAGTGGGCAGGATACCCAGGGGCGGGCCTGTTTTTTTTGCCTGTCCCAGCATCCGGATCCGGGTCCGGGCCATATGCACTGGTACCAGGTGGCCGGCATTGGCCCAGCATATACGTCCGGTGTCTGTTTCCAGGATCACATAAACCATGGTCACAAACATGCCCTGCTGGGCCCTTTTAGACAAAATGGCATTGAGTCTCTCAAAAAGCTCTGCAGGATTATCGTGCAGAGCTGCATAATACTGCAGATCACTGGACAGTCTTGCCATGAAAAGGGCTGCAGCAATACCCTTGCCGGAAACATCGCCGATTGCAACTCCCAGCCGATTCCGGGACAGGTTAAAAAAATGGTAAAAATCTCCGCCCACCTTATGGGCCGGACGGTTCAGGGCAGCAAATACAAAGCCATCCATCTGGGGCACCTGTGTGGGCAGAAAACTTTCCTGGACCTGCCGTGCCAGCTGCATATCCCGTTCCATGGCCCTGGTGCGGATCCGGTTCAGCTCCTCCAGCCTTATATAAAGCCTTGCCATTTCAATGGCAAGGGCCATCTGCCTGGCGGCTGTCTGGATAATCCCAACAGATGCATCATCAAAATGATCAGGCTCCGGGTGCATGAGGGTAATGATCCCGAACAGGGTATTGTGACGGATAATGGGAACCGCTAAAGCAGAGCGGACTGCATAGGGTTCTGACGGCAAAGACAGCCACCTGGAATCAGTGTGGGTATCTTGGATCAGTCCCACATCCAGATGGGTTTTGACCCATCCTGCAAGCCCCTGGTCAAGAACAGACCCGATTAACCTGGATTTCATATCCGTATCCACGTCCCCCCTGGTCAACAGGCTGTCAGTGACCCGCCCCTGGTCATTGAGCAGAAACAGACTGCCCATATCCGTACCCGACAACTGGGCCGTCACCCCAAGGGTGCGCTGCATGGATGTCTTGAGTAATTGCTGGTCAGGCGCTGATCCGGCCATCTCAATGAGCTGCTCAAACAGCTGTCCCTGGGCCCGGCATACCCGGTTTTCCAGCGTCAGACGACGAACCTCTTGTTTCAGGGACCTTATGGTTTCCACCACCTCAATCGTATCCTTGCATTCTGGTTATAAAAAAAATCTTAAACTACTGTCATGCTTTGGCAATGAATATCACATTGATTTGATCTTTCAAATCTGAATCATAAGGAAACGATTCTGCACCATATACCCGGGATACCGCCACAATAATGGCATCTGCCAGGGCCAATTTTTCTTACAGGGATATATCTGCCGCGGCAATGGCAAGATTCTCATCAAGCGGGATTACCAAAGCATTTTTCATGAAACTCACAGCCGGCAATGTTGCGCAAATCATTACAAAATGCCGCCGGGCATGGGCGGTACCTTTTCTCCGGCCAGCACAAATCCGCCGTCCAGGCGCAGGACACTGCCGGTCATGTACGGGGCATCCTGGATGATGAACAGGCAGGCCTTGACCACATCTGCAATGGTACCGGTGCGGCCGGCAAGTGTGTGATCCACAAGGGCCTGTCTTTGGGCCGGATCAAGGGCCTGGTCCCATCCCCGGGTGCCCTGGGCATGACGGGTTTCGAACAAGCCCAGCATCAGTTCGTTCACCCGGACATTGGGGGCTCCCATGCGGGCCCAGGTTTCTGTCAGGGTCTGCACCCCTCTGCTGGCAGCTGCATACCCATCGTTGAACACCAGTGCACCCGGTCCGGATCTGCCTGTAATGGCGGCCACAGATGACAGATTGATCACCACCGCATCATCAGATGACCGGAGCAGAGGAAAGACCGCATCAAACACCCAGCGCTTTGCCTTGAGGGTGGTTTCAATTTCCAGGTCCCATTGTTCTTCCACATAGGGGCCGTGGACAGTGGGCCATCCCCCCCGCTCGATATTATTGATCAGAATATCCAGTTTGCCGTAACGCTCCCGGATAAGCCGGGCCACCTGTTGAATGTGTGCAATACTGCGCAGATCTGCCGTGATAATATGGTGTTCTGCGCCTGTGGCACAAAAATCGGTCTCCATTTTATCAAACGCATCTTCCCAGTCATAGCGGGTGAGTATCAGGCTGGCTTTTTTGTCTGCCAGGGCCAGGCCGATACCTTTTCCAATGCCTTTTACTGCCCCCAGAACCAGGGCAATCTTATTTTTGAGTTCCATGGCATCAGGCCTCCAACTTCATTTCAAGTCCGAATAATTGGTTGCGCACCCATTGCAGGCCAAGTTCCAGCAGGGCTTCATCACTGGTACGGATGAGTTCAAAAACAGATGGAGGCACACCATATTGTGCCAGCAGGTCCTGTTCAAAAATCTGTGTTCGGAATGTGTCCAGATCATACAGGGCCAGATAGAACTGATCAGACAGGTAACCTGGCAGTTTGCCCGGCATCATGCGGTTCTTAAGACTAATCAACTCCAGGAGTGTATCGTTATACTGGTTATGCAGATCCACACGCTGACTATCGAGCCACTGTCGGACTGTCAGACCGTTATTTTTACCAAATCCTTTGCAATGGTCCTCGGCAATAAGGGCAAAGTATTCCTGGATTTCCCCGGTTTCCCGGGAGCGGGCTATGGCACGGGCCAAAGGGTACATTCGGCAGGAAGCCGGACGGTCCGGATAGACAAAACAACCACCCTCGGTCACAAAGGGGCAGGCATGGGCGGTGGCTGGATTCGGTTTGAAACCCACCACAGGCAGACCTGATCGGGGCCCGGAATGGCGGGAGGTGTATGTGCGCAAAAAGTCCTGAGAAGAAAGACCCAGATTTCGTTTAAGGCGCAGAATATCATAGGGCGTCAAAGCCTGATTCAAATCTTTGCAGCATTCATTAAAGCACATATTTTCAGGGCCGCAGAAAAAAGGCATGGGGTCATTTTCATGCACCGGTTTCATATCCTCTGTCATCTCAATTTTTCCTTTACAATATTGTCAGATCACATGTTCATAATACGCTTTTACGGTATCAGGATTATTTTCATTTTTCCAGTTTCTTTTTACCCGGAGACCTCACTATATATGGTGATGCCAGGCAAAAAATTTTCATATATATAGTTGCGGCAACCCGGCTACCAAGCAACTGAAAAATCTGGTGCATCTTTTTTTAAAAAATCTTGACAAAAACCATACGTCAGTGCTATTGCCTTAGCATTTATGTGAAGACTGCGTCTAATTGAACGGATGGTACTGCGCAGACACTGGCTTAGAAGATGTCGGGCCTGATGGTATTTGTCCGGTCTGAATTTGCTATAAATATTGTTGCACAACGGTATTGTGCTTTTTTTGATTAACTTAAATTATGGAGGTATTTTAAATGCCGACTTTTGTAATCGCAGAAAAATGTGACGGCTGTAAAGGCGGGGATAAGACAGCATGTATGTACATCTGCCCGAATGATCTGATGGTTCTGGATCCCAATGAAATGAAAGCGTATAACCAGGAACCGGATCAATGCTGGGAATGCTATTCCTGTGTCAAAATCTGCCCGTCCCAGGCCATTGAAGTAAGAGGCTATTCTGACTTTGTACCCATGGGCGCATCTGTTGTTCCCATGCTGGGTACCGAGGATGTCATGTGGACCTGTAAGTTCAGAAATGGTGTCGTAAAACGGTTCAAGTTCCCCATCAGAACCACCCCTGAAGGTGAAGCCAATTCCTATGATGATCTCAAGGGAAAAGATTTGAATTCCGGGCTTCTTTCCACCCAGGAAGCAGACGGTTATGTCCTTGTTACTCCCAGTGAGCTGGCATAATTTTAACCGTTAACCATTTTGAAATAGACACTTATATAAATTTTGGAGGTATACAATGGCATTACCGAACAAACCTGTTGGAGAACTTAAGGTTGTAAGAGACCCAGAGGTTGATAAACGAGATGTGGATATACTGATTATCGGCGGCGGTATGGCTGCCTGTGGAACTGCTTTTGAAATCAAAAAATGGGCGGATGAAGGCACCAAAATCCTTTTGTGTGACAAAGCCGCTTTGGAAAGATCAGGCGCTGTTGCCCAGGGTCTGTCTGCCATCAACACCTATATTGGTGAAAACAAAGTCGAAGACTATGTGCGCATGGTCAGAAACGACCTGATGGGCATCGTTCGTGAAGACCTGATCTATGACCTGGGACGTCACGTGGATGACTCTGTTCACCTGTTTGAAGAGTGGGGCCTGCCGGTATGGAAAAAAACCGATGACGGCAAAAACATGGACGGCAAAAAAGGGTTGAAGCTGGGAAGCCTCAAAGCTGGCGCCACACCGGTTCGTACCGGTAAATGGCAGATCATGATCAACGGTGAATCCTACAAGAGAATCGTTGCCGAAGCCGGCAAAAAAGCCCTTGGTGAAGACAACATCATTGAAAGATGCTTTATCGTTGAACTCCTCAACGACAAGGAAGATCCCAACCGGGTTGCCGGTGCTGTGGGCTTCTCTGTACGCGAGAACAAAGTCTATATTATCAACGCCAAAACCATGGTGGTTGCCTGTGGCGGCGCAGTAAACGTTTACCAGCCCCGTTCAGTTGGTGAAGGAAAAGGCCGCGCATGGTACCCGGTTTGGAATGCCGGCTCCACCTACACCATGGCTCTGCGCGCCGGTGCCGAACTTTCCATGATGGAAAACCGGTTCACCCCGGCCCGTTTTAAGGATGGCTACGGCCCTGTGGGTGCCTGGTTCCTTCTGTTCAAAGCCCAGACCGTTAATGGTCTTGGTGAAAACTATGCTGCGTCTGATGAAGCCAAGGCTGAGCTGGAAAAGTATGCACCTTATGGAACCGCTGCCGTTACCCCGACCTGTCTGAGAAACCATCTCATGATGAAAGAATACAAAGAAGGCCGCGGCCCCATTATCATGAAGACTGCTGATGCCCTGGCAAGACTGGGTGAAACCATGAGCAAAAAAGAGCTCAAACACCTGGAATCAGAAGCATGGGAAGATTTCCTTGACATGTCTGTCGGCCAGGCTGGACTGTGGTGTGCCACCAACACCGAACCTGAGAAAAAAGACTCTGAAGTCATGCCCACCGAACCGTACCTGCTGGGTTCCCACTCCGGCTGCTGCGGTATCTGGTGCTCCGGCCCCGATGAAGACTGGGTTCCGGCTGACTACAAATGGGGCTACAACAGAATGACCACTGTCCGCGGTTTGTTCACAGCCGGTGACGGTGTTGGCTGCTCCGGTCATAAGTTCTCTTCGGGTTCCCATGCCGAAGGCCGTATCGTTGCCAAATCCATGGTCCAGTATCTGAAAGCCGAAGGCGACAAGGTGACCGGATTCAAGGAAACCGACGAGGAACTGGTTGACATGGTTTACAAACCGGTGAGAAATTACCTTGACCATTGTCAGTATACCACTGCCCAGGACATCAACCCCAACTACTGCAAACCTGCCGGCATGGCCCTTCGCCTGATGAAAATGACCAACGAGTACGGCGGCGGTACAGGTACCTATTACATGACCTCCGGTAAAAACCTGGAAGTCCTCATGGATCTGTTTGAAATGTTCCGCGAAGACCTGGATAAAATTGCGGCAGGTGACCTGCATGAACTGCTGAGAGCATGGGAAATCACCCACCGTCTCTACACAGTTCAGGCCCATACCCGTCATATCCAGTTCCGTGAAGAATCAAGATATCCCGGGTTTTATTACAGAGGTGACTTCATGGGCCAGAATGATGATGAATGGTTCTGCTTTACCAATTCTTCATACAACAAAGAAACCAACGAATGGACCCTTAAAAAAGTTCCGTATGTTAAGATTATTGCCGACTAGTGCAACATCTAATCTGACACGTACGTGACTTTGTACATTGACCTCCAGGTGCCGGCAATCCGGTGCCTGGGGGTTTTTTCAAATTCCAGGGCTTGTTTTTTTGCATAACCCTTTTCCTGTCTCCTTTTTTGACCGCCTGCAAACGCAAAAGAAGAATCAACTGATTTGCCGGTGATCAAAACAGGAGAGAGGATAACAAAAATCCAAACCCTGATGAAATGTTACAACCTGGCATCAGCCATGAAAAAAAAACAATTGAATACAACTCAAATGCACGGAGGGACAGCATGACAACAGATAATTCAGCCCCGGTCAGTGGAAGCATTATGGTGGTTGGTGGGGGAATCAGCGGCCTGACAACCGCCCTGGAAGCTGCCGAAATCGGGTATGAAGTCTTCCTCATTGAAAAGGAAGCATCCCTTGGTGGAAGAGTGTCCCAGCTGAAACACTACTTCCCGAAACTCTGTCCGCCCACCTGCGGACTTGAAATCAACTACAGGCGGATTAAAGACAACAAGAATATCAAGGTGTTCACCATGTCCGAAGTGGGCCATGTGGACGGCACCCCCGGGGACTATACCGTCACCGTAAAAACCGCTCCCAGGTATGTCAATGAAAACTGCACAGCCTGTGGTGAATGCGCCAAAGTCTGTGAGACCGAAATTTCCAATGAATTCAACTTTGGGATGGACCGGAGAAAAGCAGCGTACCTGCCCCACAACATGGCCTTTCCCATGCGCTATGTCATGGATCCGTCCATGGGTACCGATGACAGAGATAAAGTAAAAGAGGCCTGTAAATATGATGCTGTTGACTTTGACATGGAAGAAAAAACCTTTGATCTGAAAGTGGGTGCTGTCGTGTGGAATACCGGCTGGCAGCCCTATGACGCAACCCGGATCGACAACCTTGGATTCGGCCGGTATCAGAACGTCATCACCAACATGATGCTGGAAAGAATGGCATCCTTTAATGGCCCCACCCAGGGCAAAATCCTGCGGCCGTCCGATGACAAGGCCCCGGAAACCATTGCCTTTGCCCAGTGTGCAGGATCCCGGGATGAAAACCATTTGCCCTATTGTTCTTATATCTGCTGTATGGCATCTTTGAAACATGCTACCTACCTGCGCGAACAATACCCTGATGCCAAAATTTATATCTACTATATTGATCTGAGAACCCCGGGTCTGAAGTATGAAAAATTCTATGCAAAACTCAAGGAAGATGAAAACATATTCTTTGTAAAAGGAAAAGTGGCCGAGGTCACAGAAGATGCGGCTTCCGGTAACATCAACCTGGTGGCTGAAGATACCATCACCGGTGACAAAGTCAGGCAGACAGTGGACATGCTGGTTTTGGCCACCGGTATGCAGCCCACTGCAGCCATTGACAAGCCTGCAGCAGACCTGACCTATGACGCGGAAGGGTTTATCATCAATGACTTTTCAAAAGGCGGCATGTTTGCAGCAGGATGCGCCAACAAGCCGGCCGATGTTGTTACATCTAACCAGAATGCTACCGGCATGGCCCTCAAAGCCATTCAGACCCTTGTAAGGAGGTAATGTAAACCATGGATAAGAAATACGGCGTATATATCTGCACAGGCTGCGGAATCGGAGATACCCTTGACATGGAAGATCTGGTGGGTGTTCCTGAAGAAGAGGGCGTAAACTGCACCACCCATCCTTTCTTATGTTCCAAAGAGGGTGTGGCACTCATCCAAAAAGATGTGGACGAGGAAAAGGTCAATGCCATGGTTATCGGCGCATGCTCCCGCCGGGTCAACTTTGATGTTTTCCGATTCGACAATTGCATTGTTGAACGTGTGAATCTGCGGGAAGGCGTGGTATGGCCACACTCCCGGGAGACCTATCCTGCCTTGACCGAAGAACAAAAAGAGGATGAAGAACATTTTGACCGGATACAGATGAAAGCCCAGGACTACATCAAAATGGGCATGATCCGAGTGGAGAAAGTCAAACTGCCGGCACCTTATAAAACAGAATCATTTTCCAAAAAAATCCTGGTGCTGGGCGGCGGTGTCACCGGCATGGCAGCGGCATTGGATGCCGCCAAAACCGGGTATGATGTAACAATAGTTGAAAAAACAGCAGCTCTGGGGGGATATGCTGCTAAACTGCGAAACCAGATGCCTGTATCAGCACCTTTTGAGACGCTGCAAACGCCGGTTGCGGACAGCATGATTCAGGAAATACAGGGCTATCCCAATATTGATGTGAGAACCAGCTGCGAAGTGGCCCGTATTGCCGGCCAGCCCGGCGAGTTCACCGTAACTTTCAAAAAGCCCGGCGAAAGAATCCCGTTTGATGTACCGTTCCCGCTGCCCGAAGAAATGCTGGTGGATGAAAACGGCAAGGAACTGGATCCGGAAGCTGCCCATGCCAAATTTCTGGAATACAATGAAGGCCGGAAGGATATTCTCAATCTTGATCCGGAAGGCGAGCTTTACGGGGCTGTGATTCTGGCGGCCGGATGGCGCCCGGCTGACATGTCCAAAGAAAATTATGACCATCTGGGGCTTGATCTGCCAGATGTGGTTACCAACCACGAATTCGAAATGATTGCGGCCAAAGGCAAAATTGTCAGGCCTTCCGACGGCAAAGAAGCCAAAAACGTGGTGTTTATTCAGTCTCCGGGTAAAGATGACGATGACGCAGACTTTGGATATGCCGGTTCCGTCACCTCCCAGGTGGCTTTGAAACAGGCCAGGTACGTCACTGAAGATTATGCCGACGGCAAAGCCTATGTGATTTACCAGCACATGCGGACCCCCGGGCTGCAGGAATATTTTTATAAAAGCATGCAGCAGGAAGATGGGGTTTTCATGACCAAGGGGGCTGTAACAGGTGTGGAAAGCCAGGGTGATGGTCTGGCGGTGACGGCCGTTAACACCCTTTTGGGAGAAAATCTGGCGCTGAAGGCTGATATGGTTGTTCTGGCCGGCGGTATGGTGCCTGCAACCAAGGATGATCCTGTGGTCAACCTGGCCTATCGGCAGGGTCCCGGGTTCAGGGACAATGATATTTTCGGCCAGTATGCCGACTCCAACTATATCTGTTTTCCTTATGAAACCCAGAGAACTGGAATTTATGCAGCCGGTGCTATCCGCCGGGCCATGACCATTGAAGAGTCTATTGAAGATGCTGCCGGTGCCGCCCTCAAGGCCATCCAGTGTATTGAAAGTGCCAACCGGGGCATGTCTGTCCACCCAAGATCCGGAGACATGACCTTTCCGGAATTTTTCTTTCAAAGATGCACCCAGTGTAAACGATGCACCGTGGAGTGTCCTTTTGGTGCCCTGGATGATGACGCAAAGGGGACCCCGAAAGTGAATCCCACGCGGTGCAGACGTTGCGGCACCTGTATGGGTGCCTGCCCGGAAAGAATCATTTCCTTTGCCGACTACACCATCGACTCCATCGGTTCCCAGGTAAAGGCTATTGGTGTACCATCGGAAGATGATTTTGATGAACCACCCCTTCGTTTCCTTGCTTTGATCTGTGAAAATGACGCGTTTCCGGCCCTGGACATGGTGGGCCTGAACCGCATTGACTATTCCCCTGATGTCCGGTTCATTCCGGTACGGTGTCTTGGATCTGTGAACACCATCTGGATCAAGGATGCCCTGGCCCAGGGCATGGACGGTGTTATCCTTATCGGCTGCAAACATGGTGATGATTACCAGTGCCATTTTGTCAAAGGATCTGAACTGGCTGAAGTCCGGGTGAAAAAAATAGGAGATGCTCTTGCCAGCCTTGCTCTGGAAGAAGAACGCGTCGCCTTTGTGGAAGTTGCCATTGATGAGTATGATAAGCTACCCAAGATTATCAATGACTTTGTTGAAGAGGTCGATGCCCTGGGTCCCAATCCGTTCAAGGGATTCTAATGTCAGCATACCAAATATATACGGAGGTATTTTAATATGACTGAAACATATCTTGCCCAGCCGGACCTGGAATTCATAGCCCGGGTACGTGGCCTTGGTGGAGACACCCTGAAAAAATGTTACCAGTGCGCCACCTGTTCCGTGGCCTGTCCCATTGCACCGGAAAACAGCCCATTTCCCAGAAAGGAAATGATTGCCGCTTCCTGGGGGCTCAAGGACCGGCTGATCAAAAGTGCAGACATCTGGCTGTGCCACAATTGCGGGGACTGTACTGATCTGTGCCCCAGAGGTGCTGCACCCGGCGATGTTCTGGCGGCAGTCCGGTCGGCTGCCATCACTGAATATGCCCAGCCCAAGGCTCTGGCCAAAGCAGTGAATGATCCCAAAAAACTGCCCTGGCTGCTGGGAATCCCGGCCATCTGGATTGCCATTCTGGCATATATCACCATGGCACATGAAGATGTGATGACCAAACTCTTTAATGTTTTCGGCATTGCCTGGTCCCATGCCCATGACGGTGCAGAGCATGTTATTGCCCAGGCGGATTTCTTTTCCACCTGGTTTGTGGATCTGACTTTTGTGCCTTTGGCCGGAGCCGTAGTCATTATATTCGCGCTCACCCTGAAACGCTTTTTGACTGATATCCATGAAAATGCGGTTATGGAAGGAAAAACCGATAAGAAAAATTTGGATTATAAAGCACTTTTACAAGCCATGGGCCGGGTGATTCCCAGGATACTAAAACATGAAAAATTCAATGAATGTGAAACAAACAAGGAGAGGGCCACTCCCCATATGATGGTGTTGTTTTCCTTCATCGGCCTGGCCATTGTCACGGGCATTTTCTTTATCGTTCTGTATGTATTCCAGACTCCGGGTCCCTATTCCCAGCTTAACCCGGTGAAATGGCTTGCCAATATTGCCGGTGTCGCCCTTGTCATTGGCGCTGGTCTCATGATCAAATCCCGCCTGGACGACAAAGAGCAGGTTACCACCTATAAAGACTGGTATATATTAGGCATAGTCTTTTCCGTGGGTCTCACCGGTATGCTTACGGAAATGGCACGACTGGCACATCTGGAGTGGACTTCCTATGGCTTCTACTACCTGCACCTGATTGCTATCTTTAATTTGTTTGCTTTTCTGCCGTATTCCAAAATGGCCCACCTTGTTTATAGAACCACGGCCATGGCCTACGCAGAATACGCCAACCGAAAATAACCCGGATACAGTTGTGTAGTAACGTTTTCCGGTAGATGTCAAAAAAGAGGCTGATGATTTTATCAGCCTCTTTTTTTTCCAATGTTATATGGGCCTGCCAGCCTGTAAGATAAGGAGATACAATATATTGAACAAGATCGCGGTATTACCGGGCGATGGCATCGGCCCGGAAATAATGAAACAGGCTGTCAGAATTCTTGACCGGGTTAGCCGGATCTATGGATTTGACCTTGCATACGAATATGCTCATGTGGGGGGCGCGGCCATTGATCACCACGGTCATGCCCTGCCCCATTCCACCCTGGCCCTGTGCCAGGACAGTGACGCCATATTATTTGGATCTGTGGGTGGTCCCAAATGGGAACACCTTCCCCCGGAGCTGCAACCGGAACGGGGAGCCCTGCTGCCCCTAAGAAAACATTTCGGTCTTTACTGCAATCTGCGGCCTGCCAAAGTATTTTCCACCTTGGCCCATGCATCTCCTTTGCGGTCTGACATTGTACAGGATGGCTTTGACATCCTCTGTGTAAGGGAACTTACCGGCGGCATCTATTTTGGTGAACCCAAAGGCAGAAAAGGACAGGGAAAGGATGAATATGCCTTTGATACAATGGTCTATTCCCGGTTTGAAATCGAACGTATTGCCAGAATGGCCTTTGATGCCGCCAGGATGCGGACCAAAAAGGTGACATCCATTGACAAGGCAAATGTATTGTTTTCCATGGTCTTGTGGCGGGAAACTGTGACCCGGATAGCCAAAGATTATCCGGATGTCACGTTGCACCACATGTATGTGGACAATGCCGCCATGCAGCTGGTCAAAAATCCGCACCAGTTTGATGTGCTTTTGTGCGGTAATATGTTCGGAGATATTATTTCAGATGAGTGTGCCATGATTACCGGTTCCATGGGACTGCTTGCCTCTGCCAGTCTGAATGAGAAAAAATTCGGCCTGTACGAACCAGCCGGCGGATCCGCCCCGGATATTGCCGGCAAAGGTATTGCCAATCCCATTGCCCAGATCCTGTCCGGTGCCATGATGCTCAAATATACTTTTGGCTACACTGCTGCGTCTGATGCCATTGAAAATGCAATCGCCCGGGTACTGGCGCAGAAAATATTGACAGCTGATCTGGCCGGAAAAAATGTTACGCCGGTAAACACTGAGAGTATGGGAGATGCTATTTTAAAGGCACTGACACCTGTCAGCTGAAAAACTTTTGGTTTCACATATGGGAAAGGGGGTTTTGGTTGTTACCAAAACCCCCTTTTCGTATTGTGGCGGGAGTGACGAGACTCGAACTCGCGGCCTCTTGCGTGACAGGCAAGCGTTCTAACCAACTGAACTACACCCCCGGTTGTCACCTGTTTTTGTGGTGGGCGATGCAGGGCTTGAACCTGCGACTTCAACCTTGTAAGGGTTGCACTCTCCCAACTGAGTTAATCGCCCGAAAAACAAAAGCACTTATATCAACATACCAAATTTGTGTCAAGCATATTTTACGCAAATTCATTTTTTTTTGAATAATATTAGATTATGCCCGGATTATTGTGTCGGTGCCTTGCAAGACAGATTTTTCCATGATATATAATTACAAATGCAACAAGTTATGTGAATAATTGTATCCCATAAAATGTGATGTCGGGCATTTTCTTCTTTTGCTTTGTGATGATCGGTCACAAGATAATTGAAACGTTCTTTACCCGTTCTCATCATCAGCAACACACGTATGATCAAGGAGTCTCGTAGCTATGGAACCTGTGGCAGGATACCTGGAAATAATGGACAAAGGATTTGGATTTCTGCGGGAAATAGAGGAAAACTTCCAACCCCGCCCTGAAAATCCTTATGTACCCAACAGCCTGATCCGTAAATTAAATCTGCGGGAAGGCAGTTTTATTGAAGGCTTTGGAGAAAAAAAGGACCCCAGAAATCTAAATCTGGCCTTGATCAGGGTCGAAAGAATCAATGGACTTCCCTTTGACGAATTTGTAAAGATACCCATGCTCCAGGACCAGGTAAGTATCAATCCCTATCAGCGGTATGTTTTAACCCAGAATGATGAGGATGTGGTTGGAAAGGCCCTGGATATTATTGTTCCCATAGGCATGGGACAGCGGGGATTGATTATTGCACCACCCAAATCGGGAAAAACATTTATCTTACGTCACATGGCCAACTCAGTGGTTACCAACCATCCCGACGCCACAGTGTTTATACTGCTGGTGGATGAACGACCGGAAGAGGTTACCGATTTTCAACGGGGACTGGTGGATGCACACGTGCTCTATTCTTCCGCTGACCAGCAGATCGGTCAGCACATGAGAATGACCCGGCTGGCCATGCATACAGCCATCAGGTGCGCTGAAATCGGCCAGGATGCGGTGGTGTTTATCGACTCTCTTACCCGTATGACCCGGGCATTTAATGCAGATACCGACAGCTTCGGCAAAACCCTGTCAGGAGGTCTCGGGGCCAATGCCATGGAATTTCCCAGAAAAATATTCGGTGCGGCCAGAAAGCTTGAAAACGGTGGTTCGCTGACCATTATCGCCACCATCCTTGTGGATACAGGCAGCCGCATGGATGATGTAATATTTCAAGAATTCAAGGGAACCGGCAACATGGATCTGTTTTTATCCCAGCAATGTGCCGAACAAAGGATCTGGCCGGCCATCAACATCAACCAAAGCGGCACCAGAAAAGAAGATTTGCTCATGGACCAGGAATCCTATGAAAAAGTGGTTGACATACGCAGAAAAGTCGCCGCCAAAGACGAAATATCCGCCATGGTAGAATTTCTTTCACTGCTGGAAGATGTTTAGACCGAAGGTTACTATCCCTGGTTTACTCTAAAGGTGAAAGTGCGTTCTCCAGCACCTGGTTCATATCATCCACAAATACAATTTCCAGCTGCTTTTGAATGGATTTGGGGATCTCCTGGATATCTTTTTTATTTTCCGAAGAAATCACCACTTTGCGGATACCGTTTGTGTGGGCAGCCAATAATTTTTCCTTTACCCCGCCAATGGGCAATACCCTTCCTCTGAGCGTTATTTCTCCGGTCATGGCAACATTCCGGTGCACCGGCCGGCCCGTTAAAATAGACACCACAGCTGTACACATGGCGATGCCTGCTGATGGCCCATCCTTGGGGATGGCACCTTCGGGCACATGGATGTGAATGTCCTGATCCTTGTAAAAGTCATCCCTTATCCCCAGGTCTTTGCTTCGTGATCTGACATAACTGACAGCTGCCTGGGAAGATTCTTTCATGACATCTCCCAGTTTTCCTGTTACCATAATACGCCCTTTTCCCGGCATGGTGACCGCCTCAACAGTCAGCAGTTCTCCGCCTGCCTGGGTCCATGCAAGTCCGGTCACGATCCCGGGTTTGTCTTCCACCTCAAGGGGTTTATTGCGAAATTTGGCCTGGCCTAAAAATTTCTGGACACTGGTAGTACTGACCTGATGGCATTTGCGTTCTTTGGTACGCACGATCCTGGTGGCGATTTTTCTTATGACAGAAGATATTTCTCTCTCCAGATTTCTGACACCGGCTTCCCGGGTATATCTGTGAATGATGGTCTGCACGGCATTCTGGGAAAATGTCACATCCTGGGCATTCAATCCGTTTTCCAAAAGCTGCTTGGGGATCAAAAACCCTTTGGCAATCTGTTCCTTTTCATAAGCGGTGTAACCGGGTATCTGGATAATTTCCATTCTGTCACGCAAGGGGGCTGGAATATCAAACAGGGTATTGGCGGTGGTGATGAATAAAATTTCCGACAGATCATAATCCACTTCCATGTAATGGTCATTGAAATGTTTGTTCTGTTCCGGATCCAGGGCTTCCAGCAGAGCGGATGAGGGATCTCCCCTGAAATCGGATGTCATCTTGTCAATCTCATCCAGACAGAAAACCGGATTGTTATATCCCACCTTCTTGAGGGTCTGGATAATTTTACCGGGCATGGCACCCACATAGGTCCGCCGGTGCCCCCGTATTTCAGCCTCGTCCCGAACACCTCCCAGAGAAATTCTGGCAAAGGATCTTCCGGTGGCCGTTGCCACGGAACGGGCCAGAGAGGTTTTTCCCACCCCCGGAGGGCCCACCAGGCAGAGGATCGGCCCCTTAATTTTTTTCACCAGGACCTGAACGGCCAGGTATTCCAGAATTCTTTCCTTGGGTTTTTTAAGGCCGTAATGGTCATGATCCAGTGTTTTTTCCGCTTTTTCCAGGTCATTTTTGGCCCGGTTCTTCCGGAACCAGGGCAGAGAAAGCATCCAATCGATATAGTTTCTGATGACAGTAGCTTCAGAGGACATGGGTGCCATCATTTTGAGCTTATCCAGTTCACGCCGGACCACTCCGGCCGCCTCTTTGGACATGCGTTTTTTTCGTATGCGTTTTTCAAGATCTGCAAACTCACCGGATTCTCCGTCTTCTCCCATCTCTTTTTTGATGGCCCGCATCTGTTCGGTAAGATAATGGCGTTTTTGCAGCTTCTCCATCTGTTCTTTGACACGGCCCTTGATCTTCTGGGACATGGTAAACACTTCTGTTTCCTGCTCAATCAACTGGAGCAAAAGGAAAAAGCGTTCTTCAATATCATCGCATTCCAATAGCTTTTGCTTGTCAGATACCTTAAATGGCAATTGGGCGGCAATGGCATCTGCATACCGGGAAGGATCGTTTTCCAGAACTTCCAGGTTTTTAAAAAAGCTTTTGGACACAGCGCCGGACAGGGTGCTGTAGTGTTCAAATGCTTCCAGAACCGTTCGCAGGGCAGCTTTTAAGACGGTTTCCGACATGGATTTTTCTTCAGCCAGTATATAGTCTACCGTCAAAAACCCTTTTTCATCACTGAGCTTGACAATTTTTCCCCGGTGAGACCCTTCCACCAGGGCCTTCACCGTGCCGTCAGGCAACCGCAGCAACTGGGTAATTTTTGCTTCGGTTCCCACCTGAAAAATATCCTGGATGGTGGGTTTAAGCACTTCAGGATCCCTCTGGGTGGTAAGAAATATCCTTTTGTCTGCTGCCATGGCTTCTGACAGGGATTTGATGGATTTTTCCCTGCCCACAAACACTGAGGTGGTTACAAAGGGAAAAAGTACCATATCCCGCAACGGGACCAGGGGCAGTGTTTTCTTGATACGTTCTGAGCCATCCTGGTTAAAAAATCTGGAAATATTGATCATCTGCTCAAACTTTCTGTCAGGCCTGCTTTTTGGGTTGCTCATACAACAGAATGGGTGCCTCATTTTTCAGGACGACCTCTTCTCCCACAACGCATTCACGCACATCTTGTTTTGACGGAATTTCATACATGATGTCCAGCATGGTTTTTTCCATGATCGCCCGCAATCCCCTGGCACCGGATTTTCTGGTTACAGCTTCTCTCGCCATGGCTTCAAGGGCTTCATCAGTGAACTGCAGATCGACTCCTTCAACCTTGAACAATTCCCGGTATTGTTTCACCAGGGCATTTTTCGGTTCTGTCAGAATCTTTACTAAAGAAGCCTCACTAAGCTCACCAATGGTGGTAATAATGGGCAGGCGGCCCAGAAACTCTGGAATCAAGCCGAATTTTATCAGATCTTCGGGTTTGAGCTGTTCCAGAAGTGTCCCGATGTTCACCTCTTTTCTATCCGCAATCTTTGCGCCGAACCCCATTGTTTTCTGGGTGATGCGCCGTTCTACAATTTTTTCGAGACCTGTGAAGGTCCCGCCGCAGATAAAAAGAATATTGGAAGTATCCACCTTCACATAGTCCTGCTGGGGATGCTTTCTCCCTCCTTTGGGCGGAATACTGGCAACGGTGCCTTCAATAATTTTCAACAGGGCCTGCTGGACGCCTTCCCCGGAGACATCCCGGGTTATGGATGGATTGTCACCCCGCTGGGATATTTTATCGATTTCATCAATATAGATAATCCCTTTCTGGGCCCGCTCAATGTCATAGTCAGCATTCTGAACCAGGGACAATACAATGTTTTCCACATCTTCACCCACATAACCGGCTTCGGTCAGGGCAGTGGCATCTGCAATGGCAAAGGGGACATCCAGGAACCTGGCAAGGGTCTGTGCCAGCAGGGTTTTGCCACACCCTGTGGGACCGATAATCAGGATATTGCTTTTCTGAATCTCCACATCATCGGAACGTTTCTCCATGCGGGATGTGAGCCGCTTATAATGGTTGTATACCGCAACTGCAAGTACTTTCTTGGCTGCATCCTGCTCAATCACATAGGAATCAAGCAATTCCTTGATCTGTTTGGGAACAAGAAAATCTTTGGCCCCATCTGATTCAGCTGCTTTCTCTTTTTCTTCATCCTCAATTATCTCACCACAAAGTCTGATGCATTCATTGCAGATGTAAACACTGGGACCTGCAATCAGCTTCTGAACCTCTTTTTGATTTTTTCCACAAAAAGAGCAGAAAAACTGATCATTGGGATCTTCTTTTTTGGCCATGTTTTTTTGGACTCCTTTGAAGCAGGCTTAGGCTTCTGCTTCCAATTCACTTCTGTCGGCGACCACCCGGTCAACTATGCCATAGGTTTTTGCCTCATCACCGGACATAAAAAAATCTCTGTCCGTGTCTTTGGCAATTTTATCTATTTTCTGTCCGGTGTGGGCCGCCATTATCTCGTTCAGGGTGTCTTTCATTCTTAATATCTCAGTAGCCTGGATTTTAATATCTGCTGCCTGGCCCTGTGCACCGCCCAAAGGCTGGTGAATCATGATCCTGCAATTGGGCAAAGCAAAGCGTTTTTTGGGTGCGCCGGCTGCCAGAAGCAGTGCCCCCATACTGGCTGCCTGACCAATACAGACGGTTGCCACATCCGGCTTGATATACTGCATGGTATCATACACCGCCAGGCCGGCTGTCACGACCCCGCCCGGAGAGTTAATATAAAAACTGATATCTTTTTCAGGATCTTCTGATTCTAAAAAAAGCAGCTGAGCGACAATGAGATTGGCAATTTCGCTGTCAATAGCAGAACCCAGAAATATTATCCGATCTTTTAACAGACGCGAATAAATGTCATAGGCACGCTCTCCTCTGTTAGTCTGTTCAACAACCATTGGAACTAGAGGCACAATATAACTCCTTAAAATTTCTTGTATTTATAATCTGTATGATGCCGATTTGCCATACCGCTTGCAGCCGCTGAAACAGTTATTTTTCAATTTCTTCGGATGCCGGCGCGTTATCTTCGGACAATACAGTCTGCACCGTATCATCATCGTGTGAATCAATATCCGGGTCTTTTTCCGTTACCTCACTGTTTTCAAGAATAAGATCGATGGCCTTTTTTTCAAGCTGGGTGTGTTTATAATATTCCAGTTGTTTGGGATCCATCTTGAAAAAATTTTTTATGGCATCCACGCTTGCATTCATACCTTTTGCCATTTCCCCTAAACTTGCTTCCAGTTCCTCATCAGTGAGATCCAGTTTTTCCTGGGTAATAATTTTATCCAGGATGAGATGCCGTCTGGCTTGTTTTTCCGCCACATCCCGGTATTGGGTAAACAGGATATCCCGGCTCAGCCCTTCCTGCTCAAGTGTGGTATTATTAGCTGCATATGCCTGTTCCGCCTCACTGACGATGCCATTAAGTTCTCCTTCAATCATCGCTTCAGGCACTTCAAAGGTATATTTTTCCAGCAGATGCTGAAATATCTGTTCACTGAGTTCATGTTTAATGCGCTGTTTGTTTCCTTTGTCCAGATTATCCCGAATGGAATCTTTGACATCCTCCAGGGTTTCAAATCTGCCAAGGTCTTTCACCAGGTCATCGTTGATGTCTGGCAAAATTTCTTCCTGAATCTCTTTGAGGCTTACCTTGTACAAGATGGTTTTGCCTTTGAAATTTTCATCCGGGTAGTCTTCTGGATAGGCAACCTCTATTTCAAGATCCTGCACCGGGATACTTCCTATCAGTTTTTCGGAAAACTCTTTGGGCAATGCACCACGACCGATACCATATACATAATTTTCGATTTTCGGTGTTTGCTCATAGGGTTCATTGTTCAAGAACCCCTGGTAATCAATCAGCACAAAATCGGTTTCTTTGACAGCACGTTTTTCTTCCACCTTCTGTTTTTTGGCCATGGTCTTCTGGATCATATGAATCTGACCGTCAATTTCAGCATCAGAAACCACATACCGGTTTTTTTCAAGGCTGATTCCCTTAAAATCGATATTTTCGAGTTCAGGTTTTACTTCTACGGTAATATCAAACACATAGGCAGCCTCCGGGTCCAGATCCGGTGGGTCCATCTGGGGACCGCCAACAATGTTCAGATCATGTTCCTGGATGGCTTCAATAAAGGAATCCTGGATCAGGCGGGGTGCGACATCAGCATGGACATCTTTGGAAAAACGGTTTTCAAGCACCTTTCTGGGAATCTTGCCTTTTCTGAACCCTTTGATGTCAGCCTTTTTTTTCAGCTCGTTGTATGCCTTGTCGAGTTCTTTTGCAACTTTTTCTTTGGGAATTTCAAAAGAGAGTACTTTTTTCACACTGCTTTTGTCTTCAATTTTTACCTGCATGTTTTTGTCCTGTTAAATTCCATTATTAGTGAACCGTTTTCAAAAAATTTGTGCAACCTTTCAGATTTATGCCATATATACCAGATTATATTACACAAAACCATTTAACAAAGTTAACTAAAATAACGCTTATCCATACTGGTGTCAAGAAAATTGCCAAAGAATATCCCTGAAAAAACATCTTGCATTGTAACCCCTTAAATGGTAATTGGTGTGGTTATGTCAAAATATCCGGGGCGTAGCGCAGTCTGGTAGCGCGCCTGCTTTGGGAGCAGGATGTCGGGAGTTCAAATCTCTCCGCCCCGACCAGACATTTTGTTTGCACATATCTTTTTGTGGATTTTATCCCAGGGCCGCCTGAGACACTATGGTATTTTTTACCGCGATGCTCGTCATCATCATTATCTACTATCTGCAGATGGATGGATTGATTTATGCTACGATTGTTGCTTTGGTTGCCGAACTTGTAAATATTTTCATGACCCACGCATTGACCAAATCTGTTGAAAAAAAGATGCGGCTGCACATCCGCAGGCTTGTGAATGGTTACAGCAAGCGCCTGAAAACAAACCGTAAAACCATCCAGCAGCTTGAAAGTATCCAGGAAGAATCTGTAAAAAAACTATACAATGCCAATCTGAAAATCAAAGAATATGAAGCCAAACTGGAACTTCTGGAAAAAACCTCCCCGCCTTTGGCCCATAAAATCATATCCCCCGAACCGGGAAAAGCGTCTTCCAAAATCCTTGACCAGGCTGTTCCACCAACAAAACAAACATTGGAAAGCCACCAGAATTTCTCAGATCTTCCATCCGGATCCAACCGCAAAAAACTGCCATTCTGATCCAGACAGGGCAACCAACCGGGTGATACAACAAAATCTATTTCTGGTAAACTGTGATTCTTGTGATTTTACCATCTTTGTTTACATATGCAACGCCCCTGGCAATGGTCTCTCCAGAGATGGAATCGGTTATTTCGATCTGTCTTTCATCCACAACTGTAGGGGCGGCATCACTTTTCGCATCTTTGATATCCCGGGTTTCCCGAACCTGTGTTTTACCCGTTTCCTTTTCTTTTGATATGGCTTTTCTCAGCTCCTGGCGCTCACTAACCATTTTTGAAAATCCGGGATATGGATCTTTTTTATCATCACAGCCATTCAGCAGAAAAATTATGCCCAGACTCATGACCCACAGCGCTGATGTTTTTGCTGACAGCATGTCTTGTGTACCTTATTCTATCCTGCCGGCTCTACTGTGAACCGCCTGTTGAGACGCATGGTCGTGAAAAGGCTGTATACATCCTTAGTCACATTAATCACTTCTAGTTTCCGGCCGGACTGGTGCAATGTGTTGTGGGCAGAAATGATAACACCGATGCCAACAGAATCGACCATTTCAACGCCAGCCAGATCAATGATCAGTTCCCCCCGGGATGAATTAATGGCGGATAACAACTCTCCTTTGAAAGTTTCCGCCATGGAAGCGACAACGTCAGTACCAGGCCTGATAATTGTCTGATCACCTTTGTTTACTATTCCGCTCATCTTTTTTTGTCTCCTGAATTTTTTGAAGGAAACCTTCATCCCATATATACATTTGTTCCCCCTGCCCCATAACCACTGTTGATACCTTATTTACAATATCGTAAAACCTTCTGGAATTCAAACATTAAATTTGGTTCATCATATTTGCCCTGACAGATCTTTAGATTAGACTTGAAAAAAAAAAACAGATCTTATATAAATATTGGTTCCGGCTGGCAGGCCGGGTAATGGGTGATTCTGATCGGTCGCCTTGTAACAGAAGGCCATGAACCTCGTCAGGTCCGGAAGGAAGCAGCGATAAGTGATCTCTTTTGTGTCAAGGATCGATCCCGGTCATGCAATTTATCTCTTATTCACCTGCCGGCCGGTTCTTTTTTCTTTTATGTCCTCCCTTTTTTTATATCTTGACATGCCTTTAAACAGACTTATTTTTCAGCCATAATTTATGGAAATTCATATCATTTGCCGTTTAAAAGTAAGGTATTTTTGGACCAGGAGAAGAAATTGGCACTTAAAGAAAAAAGCAAAAATAAAAATCAGGACCAGGAAAACACTTCCAGCGAAGATGCAAAAGCAGCAGACTTGCAAAATATTGACAAAGATAACAACGACCAGCAGCCAAAAGATATTGCAGCATTAGAAGAGCAGCTTTCCGTTGAAAAGGATCGGTTTGTGAGACTTTCAGCTGAATTTGACAACTTCAGAAAAAGAAAACAAAGGGAAATTGACGAATTTAAAAAATTTGCCACTGAATCTGTTTTCAAACAATTTCTATCGGTTGTCGACAATCTTGAAAGGGCCATCGCATCTGCTGAAAAAAACGAAGATCATCAGAGTCTGATGGAAGGGGTAAAACTGACCCACAAGGAAATTTTAAAAATTTTTGACGCGTTTAACGTCAAACCGGTGGAAGCAGAAAATCAAAATTTTGATCCGAATTTTCACCAGGCGGTCACCCAGAAGGAAACAGATGAAGTGCCGGAAAATACCGTAACGAATGTGCTGCAAACCGGATACCTCTTACATGACAGGCTGATCAGGCCCGCCATGGTTGTTGTCTCCAAACGAACGGAAAATGAAACAAACAAACCAAAAGAAACATAAAGATATCTTGGAGGAAATGTTATGGGTAAAATAATTGGAATTGATTTAGGAACGACCAACTCCTGTGTTGCCATTATGGAAGCCGGCGGAGAAGCAAAAATTATCACCAATGCAGAAGGCGGCAGGACCACCCCGTCCATTGTGGCTATTACAGAAGGCGGGGAACGGATTGTGGGTCAGACAGCCAAACGGCAGGCCATTACCAATCCGGAAAATACGGTATTCGGTGTAAAGCGGCTCATAGGCAGAAAATTCAAATCAAAGGAAGTGCAGAACGACATCCCCAACCTGCCCTATAAAATTGAATCGGCGTCCAACGGTGATACACGGATTAACCTGCGGGGCAAACAATACAGCCCGGCTGAAATCTCATCGTTCATTCTGTCAAATATCAAGAAAACAGCAGAAGAATACCTGGGTGAAGAAGTAAAAGAAGCCGTGATCACTGTTCCTGCCTATTTTAATGACAGCCAGCGGCAGGCCACCAAAGATGCAGGCAAGATCGCCGGGCTGGAAGTCAAACGGATCATCAACGAGCCCACGGCGGCATCTCTGGCCTATGGCCTGGATAAAAAAGGAGAAGAAAAAATTGCTGTCTTTGACTTGGGCGGCGGTACCTTTGATGTATCAATCCTTGAAATCGGAGACGGAGTTTTTGAAGTAAAATCCACCTCAGGGGATACCCATCTGGGCGGGGAAGATTTTGACCTGCGCATCATTGAATATATTGCCGGCGAATTCAAAAAAGACCAGGGCATTGATGTCCGTTCCGACAAAATGGCGCTCCAGCGCCTCAAAGAAGCGGCGGAAAAAGCGAAAATGGAGCTGTCCAGTTCCACGGAAACCAACATTAATCTGCCTTTTATCACAGCAGACGCATCCGGTCCCAAGCACCTGGATGTCAAACTGACCCGGGCTAAACTGGAATCTCTGGTGGCGGATCTTCTGGACAACCTGGAGGGCCCCTGCCGGGTGGCTTTAAAAGAAGCGGGAGTGGGATCCGGAACTGTGGATGAAGTTGTCCTGGTAGGCGGCATGACCCGTATGCCGGCAGTCCAGCAGCGGGTGGAAAAAATATTTGGCAAAAAGCCCCACAAAGGGGTTAATCCAGATGAAGTGGTTGCCATGGGCGCAGCTGTCCAGGCCGGTGTACTCCAGGGGGATGTCAATGATGTTCTGCTTCTGGATGTCACCCCGCTGTCTCTGGGTATTGAAACCCTGGGTGGTGTTATGACCAAGCTCATTGAAAAAAACACCACCATCCCCACCAAAAAAAGCCAGGTTTTTTCCACTGCTGCGGATAACCAGCCGGCCGTATCCATCCACGTGCTCCAGGGGGAGCGGGAAATGGCTGCCGACAACAAGACCCTGGGCCAGTTTGAATTGGCTGATATCCCGCCGGCACCACGCGGTGTTCCCCAGATTGAGGTTTCCTTTGACATTGATGCCAACGGCATTGTTCAGGTGTCTGCCAAAGACAAAGCAACCAACAAGGAACAGTCCATCCGCATTACAGCCGCTTCCGGTCTTTCTGACGATGAAATTAATAAAATGGTCAAAGATGCAGAAATGCATGCCGAAGAAGACAAAAAGAAACGGGAGCTTGTGGACACAAGAAACCAGGCCGAAGCCCTGGTGGATCAGACCGAAAAAACCCTCAGGGAACACGGAGACAAAGTGGATGCTGACACCAAAAAGGGTATTGAGTCTGCCGTGGAAGCCCTGAAACAGGCCAAGGAATCCAGTAATGTAGAAGATATCAAACAAAAAATTGAAGCCCTTTCCCAGGCTTCCCACAAACTGGCGGAGGTCATGTACCAGCAGGCATCGTCTTCCCAGGACGGCCAGACAAACACAGGTGGTGCAGATGCCGGCGCCCAAACTGATGATGATGTGGTGGATGCAGATTTTGAAGAGGTCAACAAAGACAAGTAACCCTCTCCAAAACATGGGTTGAATATAATCCTGCCGTGGTCTATAGTGATCCGGCAGGATTTTTTTTACCATAAGGCCAAGGATAAGGGTAAGATACTTTTTTATGCGCATCACAGACATACTGACCCAAAACAGTCGGCTGTACAGGGATGAAATTGCGTTGGTGGAGCGGATCCCCGCCAGTAAAACCCAAAAAGAACTGACCTGGCACCAGTTTTATACCACTGCCTGCCGGCTTGCCGGAGGATTGCACCACCATGGAATTAAAAAATCCGACACCGTGGTGCAGCTTATGACCAACAGCCTTGAATGGCTGCCCATATATTTTGGGATACTTTATACCGGTGCCTGGGCAGTGCCGTTAAATTTTCGTTTCGAATCCGATAAAATTGCGCTATGCACCAAAACGGCAGAGGCAAAGGCCTTTATTTTCGGCGAAGAATTTATCGATCGCATTGAAACCATTCGACACGAACTTTCGGTCAGTGTAAGCGTGTGGATTTTTACCGGGCCCAGAGGCTCCTGCCCGGACTGGGCATATCCTTTTGAGGATTTTATCCGCGACCAGAACCAGGATATGCCGCCAACGGTTTCAAGCAGCGATGACGATGATGCTGCTTTGTATTTCACCTCCGGCACCACCGGAACCCCCAAGGCAGTGCTGCTCACCCATAAAAATCTGACCCATGCCTGTGAGGTGGAACACCAACACCATGGACAAACCCATGACGATATATTTTTGTGCATCCCGCCCCTGTATCACACCGGCGCAAAAATGCACTGGATGGGCAGTTTTCTGGTGGGGGGAAAGTGCATCCTGCTCAATGGCGTAAAGCCTGAATGGATACTTGAAGCAATTTCCGAGGAACGCTGCACCATTGCATGGCTCCTGGTGCCCTGGGCCCACGACATTCTCATTGCCATTGAAAACAACATGATCGATCTGGACCAGTTCAATCTGGATCAATGGCGGCTCATGCATTCCGGAGCCCAGCCTGTCCCCCCCAGTTTGGTGCGAAAATGGCAAAAATATTTTCCCCATCAGGACTATGATACCAATTACGGCCTTACCGAATCCACCGGCCCCGGATGCATCCACTTAGGCCTTGAAAACAGCCATCATATCGGCCCCATAGGCAAATCAGGTCATGGATGGGAAGCAAAAATTGTGGATAAAATGGGCAACCATTTATTTGGCAATGAAACCGGGGAATTAATTGTCCGCGGTCCCGGTGTGATGAAAGCCTATTATAAAAATCCGGAAGCCACCCGGAAAGCCCTTCAGAATGGATGGCTGTTTACCGGTGATCTGGCCCGGTATGACAAGGACGGGTTTATCTGGCTGGTGGACCGCAAAAAAGACATGATCATTTACGGGGGGGAAAATATTTTTCCCAATGAAATTGAAAATTTCTTTTTAACCCATGAAAAAATAAAAGATATCGCTGTTATCGGTGTGCCGGATGAACGCCTGGGAGAAATCCCCGCCGGCATCATCAGCGTTAAACCCAACTGCATGATCTGTGAGAGTGACATACAACAATTTCAGCAAGGCCTGCCCCGGTACAAACGCCTGCGAAAAATATTTTTCGGGGATGTGCCGCGCAACCCCACCGGAAAAATTGAAAAACCCAAACTGCGGCGGCTATATGCGGAAGACAAACGAAAAGACCTGCAAAAACTGCTACGGTAAACAACAAGGAAAAACAACCGTGATATCCATAAGACTTCCCCTGTTCATCGCCCTGATTTTCTGCTGGACGATTGTGGGGTATGCATCAGACACGCCTCATTTGGAACAGCGTTTACTGGACGGCATCGAAAACAGATACGCCAATCAGGGTTTTTCTGCTGACTTTTCCCAGACAGCAATTCTGGCAGCCCTGGATATCAAAGAAAGCGCATCGGGTCAGGCATGGTTCAGCCATCCCGGGAAGATGAAATGGCAATATCTTACCCCGGAACGGCACGACATCATTACCAACGGCAAAGATCTGTGGATCTTCAGGCCCGAAGAAAACCAGGTCATGCGGGGCGATGCAGCCCAGTTTTTCAGATCCGGAGCAGGTGGTGCTTTCTTGTCTGACATCTCCCTGATCCGCAAAAATTATGATGTATCCATCACTGAAACAACCGATGACTGGGTGGAACTGCTGCTGGAAGATACCTCCGGCAATCCCGACATCACATCTATCATCATCCGGGTGTCCTCTCAAAACTTTCATATTTTCCAGGTCACCACTGTCAATGCCTTTTCAGATACCACCCGGTTTGAATTCACCAACATCCGCTTTCAGCAGATGCAAGATGACTGGTTTGATTTTACCATCCCGCCCGGGGTCAACGTAATAGACATGAACTGAACACCAAAATGAAGGATCCTGCAAATGAAAGAGGTTATCCAGGCGCTGGCCCGGAAAAAAAATGCCATTATCCTGGCCCATAATTACCAGCCCCCTGAGATCCAGGAGCTTGCTGATCTTTGCGGTGATTCTCTGGAATTGAGCATCAGAGCCGCAAAAACGACTGCAGACATTATTGTTTTCTGCGGCGTGCATTTCATGGCGGAGACCGCTTCCATCCTCTGCCCTGACAAGACCGTTCTTTTGCCCAATACCGATGCCGGATGCCCCATGGCCGACATGGTGGACCCGGCTGCACTGTCGGCCAGAAAAAAAGCCCTGGGCGATATCCCGGTGGTCACCTATGTCAATTCATCGGCCGCTGTCAAAGCGGTATCTGATATCTGTTGTACCTCGGCCAATGTGATACAGGTAGTCAATGCCCTGGACAGCGACCAGATACTCATGACCCCGGATAAAAACCTGGCAAAATATGCCGCCGGACATACCGATAAAAAAATTCACCTGTGGGAAGGATACTGTCCCTTTCACAACGATCTGACACCACAGGATGTGGCGGCTGCAAAACAGAATCATCCAGAGGCCCTGTTCATGGCCCACCCTGAATGCCCGTCTGAAATACTGGCGATGGCCGATACCATCCAGTCCACCTCGGGCATGATCCAGTATGCCAAAACCAGTTCCCTTCACCAGTTTATCATCGGAACGGAAATCGGACTGCTCCATCCCATTGCAAAAGCCAACCCGGACAAGCAGTTTTTTGCCGCTTCCACCAGGATGTATTGCACAGATATGAAAAAAATCAGCCTGGCAGATGTAAAAAACAGTCTTGAAACCCTGGACGGTGAAATACGGGTAACTGAAAATATCAGAAAAAAAGCCCTTGGAGCGGTTCAGAAAATGATTGACATGACCTGATGCGAACAAGGCCGGCACCAGAGAGTGCCGGCCTTGTTTTACACATTTATGCCACAAAAATCCATGCCGGGAGGTGTAACATCTTTCAAAATCACATGCCTTCAAATGCCTCATCCGGGATGTCAGCATTGGTATAAAATTTTTGTACATCATCACAATCATCTAAGGCATCCATAAACCGGATCATCTGTTCCGCCTCTTTGCCTTCCACAGCTGTCATGTTCTGGGGAAGCATGGTGATCTCCGCCATCGTGTATGCAATGCCGGCCCTGTCAAGAGCTTCCTGTACCGCATCAAACTCCCCGGGTTCTGAGATCACCTCAAAAACATCGTCTTCATCCCTTATATCTTCGGCGCCTGCATCCAGAGCCACTTCCATGAGGGTGTCTTCATCCACAGCAGTTTTTTCTACGGCTATCAACCCTTTTTTATCAAACATCCAGGCCACACAACCGTCTGTGCCCACATTGCCCCCGGCTTTGGAAAACATATACCTGACATCGGCAATGGTTCTGTTTCTGTTGTCGGTGAGACATTCCACCAGCACCGCAACGCCACCGGGACCATAGCCTTCGTAAACGATCTCCTCGTAACTTACCCCTTCCAGTTCTCCTGTGCCTTTTTTAATTGCCCGTTCAAAATTTTCCTTGGGCATGTTCTGGGTTTTGGCTGCTGCAATGGCATGACGCAGCCGCGGATTTGCCTCGACATCTCCTCCGCCCATACGGGCTGCCACCGTGATCTCCTTGATCAGTTTGGTAAAAATCTTTCCCCGTTTTTTATCGGCCGCCCCTTTTTTATGCTTGATGGTCGACCATTTGCTGTGTCCTGACATGAACTAACTCCTTATCTAACGTTTATTTTTTGCTATGATATATATTTCTTTGCTCTGTTTTCTGCAACTGTCCGGCTTAAAAATCCGGCATTCCTGGAATTTTTTTGTCACCTGTTTTTCAAACATAGAAAATTCATTGCCTTGGAAAATTTTGCACACAAAATTACCATTCACCACCAAATACCTCTCCGCCATTTCCAATGCCATTTTGCACAGTTCAAAAGAACGCAGAGCATCCACATCTTTTCGACCCGTGGTGGCCGGGGCCATATCCGACAACACCACCTGGCAGCCGGCGGCCTGCGCAAGAAAATCAATCGCTTTGATCTGCAAAATATCACCCTGCACCACCGTTACATGCGCCGGCAGTCTGATATCCACAGCCTTCAGATCAACGCCCAGCACCCGGCCCTGCGATCCCACCTGACTGGCTGCATACAACAGCCAGGACCCGGGAGAACATCCCAGATCCAGCACGGTATCATTTTTTTTTATGATGTGAAATTTCTGCTGGATCTCTTTGAGTTTATACACGGAACGTGCCGGATAATTTTCGGCCTGGGCCTGCCGGGTCAGATGATCTGCCCATTTTGGACCGGATTTTTTCACTAACCGGTTGCCGGGTTTTCCCACCTTTTTTCTATCTGCCAAATAATACCTCCATGGCTTCTTTTAAAAACCGGACACTTTCAATAGTCATACCCGGCACCCGTGATATCTGTTTTAAGGCTGAAGCAGGCACCAGGCAAGTAGTGAATCCCATTTTGGCGGCTTCTTTTATACGGGCCTGGGCATGGCTCACCGCCCTGATTTCCCCTGTCAGACCGATCTCCCCTATCAGGGTGGTTTCTTTGTCAACCGGTTTATCCAGAAAACTTGCCGCAAGGGCCGCAGCAATGGCCAGATCAGCAGAAGGTTCCACGATTCTGACCCCGCCGGTGACATTCATGAACAGGTCCAGGCCGGACAGGTTCATGCCCAGACGCTTTTCCATGACCGCCACAATCAAGGCCACCCGCTGGACATCCAGGCCCAGAACGGTGCGCCTGGGATTGCCCAGGCTGGAGGTGGACACCAGGCCCTGGATCTCCACCAGGATGGGACGGGTGCCTTCCATACTGGCGGTTACCACTGATCCCGGGGCCACAGATGCCCGCTCAGACAAAAAAACGGCTGAAGGATTGGGCACTTCCACAAGTCCTTTTTCACGCATTTCGAATACACCGATCTCGTTGGTGGAGCCGAACCGGTTTTTCACGGCCCGCAATATCCTGAACACATGGCTTTTGTCCCCTTCAAAATACAGCACCGTGTCCACCATATGCTCCATGATCCTGGGGCCGGCAATGGCCCCCACCTTGGTCACATGCCCCACCAGGAAAATGGGGGTTCCGCTGGTTTTGGCAAGGTGCATGAAGCGCATGGCCGCCTCACGGATCTGGGTGACACTGCCCGGAGTGGAGGTGACGTCTGTCTGGAAAACAGTTTGAATGGAATCGATGACCACGGCATCATAGGCGGTCTGCTCCATCATGGCTGCAATGGCATCCAGATCGGTTTCCGATACAATATACAGAGTGGGACAGGATCCGCCATCCAGGCGCTGCCCCCGCATGGAAAGCTGGCGGATGGATTCTTCACCGGAAACATACAGACAGGTTTTACCGGATCCGGCCAGGGCGGTCAGCACCTGGAGCATGAGGGTGGATTTGCCGATGCCTGGATCACCGCCGATGAGCACCAGGGACCCGTCCACAATACCCCCCCCCAGGACCCGGTCAAATTCCGGCATGCCGGTGCGTATCCGCAAAGATTCCCCCCCGTCCACAGAATCCATGGGAACCGGTTTTGCCGCAAATAAAGGATGGGATTTGCCAGTGCCTTTGGCGGTCTGCCGTTCCTGGACCAGAGAATCCCAGTCCCCGCAGTCCGGACACCGGCCCATCCATTTAAAGGTCTGCCCTCCGCAGGTTTTACACCGGAATATGGATTTATCCTTGTTTTTCACGTATCTCTTTTTCAATTATTACCAAAATGTGCAAATATATCATAAAGTCATAATTTGTATCAACATCAATTGTGATGTTTTGGTTGACAAAAAAATGGTGCCTGATCTAAAATAAAAATTTCTGCTTTTTAAGATCACAGAATTGGGTTATCCACAAATGCTATTGACAAAAAAGGTGATATAAATGGAACAGACTGTGCGAAAAGCCTCATATTTTGATTTGTTTATTGAGGTAACCAAAACCATCACAACCACAAAAAATATTAATGATATGTTCGCACTGATCACACAGAAACTGCCTGAAATAATGGATGTGGATGCCGCAACGATCCGACTGCTGGACATATCAGGTGAAAAACTCGAATTAAGAAGCGCCAGTGGCCTGAGTGATGCCTACCTGAAACGGGGCCCTATTGACCATGAAGAACCGGTATTCAAAGCTTTAAAAGGCAGTCCCATTGTGATTGCGGATGCCACCCATGATCCCAGAATCCAATATGTGGAAGCCACCAGAAAAGAAGGGATTCAATCCATTCTGGTGGTGCCCATTTCAATCCGGGGCCGGATAATCGGTATCCTGCGGGTGCTGGCCAAAACGCAGCGGTCGTTTGACCAGGATGAAATCAATTTCGCTGCAGCCTTAGGGGAGCAATGCGGTATTGCCATTGAAAATGCCCGAACATTTGCGGATCAGCAGATTCAATTGGATTATTTTGAAACCATTCATGCCATCAGCAAAAAGATCAATGCCACCTATGAGCTGGACAAAATCCTGGACATG
>JAABSA010000027.1 GCA_011390635.1 Desulfotignum sp.
CCGATAAAGTCTTTCTCGTAACACCCAGTGCTTTTGCCGCTTCCGTGATATTGATATTCAGCGGTTCAACACAAAATTCCCTTATGATTTCGCCTGGATGAGGCGGATTATACATAGCCATGTTTCCCCCTACGGCTGTCTCCAGTCCAGCTTCGGGGTCTTCCATGGCAGAATGACCCGGGTGAAAATCTGGTTTTCCCCCCGGCGTTAAATGATCCTTATGCCGGTTTTCAGTATTTCATTGGCCAATGGATTGGAAATTTGAAAATCAGACTCCCTGAATGGGTGAGATTCAATTCTCGTATCAAATTGTCTTCTCAGTTTCATTAATGTTACCTGCATATCAAACAGATCGGATAGATTTTTGAACACAATCGCCAAATCGATATCACTGTCTTCCCTGATACCGCCTTTGGCATAGGAACCGAAAATATAGGCTCTTGTCACATCCGGATTCATACTTTTAACAAATTTTATGTATTTATTTGCTATTCTTGAAGCTTTTTGTTTGTCCATGTTTTGAACTCCGAAATATTTTGAACCCATTCTTGTGTAAACGCATTCGTGCATTTATTATAAAATTCTTTTTTGTAGTCATCATAATGAATAAAGCCCAGGTGTTGTGACCTTTTTTACACAGATGAATCATCGCCACAAAAGACCACCCCTTCTCTGAGCTTGTCCACGGTGAACAAAAAGGCCGGGCAGGTGACCGGGTGGGTCTCCATCTTCCGGTTGATAAAATCCAAGATCCCCAGTCACCCCGGATTTACAAAAAGATTGACAACAGTGTTTAGTATATATACAATTATGGCTATGAGCAGCGAATACCAGAAAATACACGGAAAATTTCAGTCTTTGATGGCCCTGGCCCTGAAACTGGATCAGATGCCCAAGCAATTCGGTACAGGCCGGGATTTGTCCCATACCGAAATCCATCTCATTGAAATTATCGGAGACAACAGTGATCTTGGCGTCACCGACATTGCCCGGCTGATCGGCGTGACCAAAGGCGCAGTTTCCCAGACACTCAAGCGCCTTGAAAAAAAAGGGATTGCCCAAAAGCAAAAAGATCCGGATAACCGGTCAAAACTGCTGGTCTCTCTGACTGCACTGGGGAATATGGCTTACTGGGCCCACAAGCACTGGCATGAGACCATGGACGGCGGATTTATCACATACCTGGAAAACCTGAATAGGGATCAAACCGGATTTCTTCTGGATTTTCTGACCCGGGTGGAGGATTTTTTACAACGCCGGATCGCGTCCCCGGAATAGTTTTTTTTACCTAAAGCGTATACACACTAAACACAATACACGGAGGTATCATGTTTTTCAATTCAACCTATCAGGGAGATGTCTGCAGCCACACCCATTCATTTGTACTTGACAATTTCATCCGCCGGATCTTCCAGGACCCTGTCAAAATTGCCGGTCCCTATATCCGACCCGGAGATACCGTCATTGATTTCGGATGCGGCCCCGGCTATTTTACCGCGGCCATGGCAAAACTGACCGGGCCGGGCGGCAAAGTATGGGCCGTCGACCTGCAGCCGGAAATGCTTGAAAAAGTTAAAAAAAAGAGCCGTGATCTGGGCCTGTCAGCCATTGTCAACTGCCACCGGTGCTCTCAAAAAGCCATTGATCTGGACTCCGCGGTTCAGGCGGATTTTATGCTGGCCTATTACATGGTCCACGAAATCCCGGACAATCGTGTCTTTTTCAAACAGGCCTATCCGCTGCTCAAGTCCGGGGGACGGTTTTTAGTGGTGGAACCCCCGTTCCACGTCAACAAATCACAGTTCAAAACCATCTGCACAGCCGCGCTGGAAGCCGGATTCAACCAGCTGGACACCCCAAAGGACAAAGGCGGCCGCACCCTGCTGCTCACCCGGAATTAAGCCGGATCTGGCTTTTGTCCAGCAGGGCCGGCAGCAGCTCCAGGGTCAGCTCGTCCAGGTCCATGAACCAGCCCGGCCTCAAGAAGCATTTCAGGGATGTCAGGCCGGGACAGGACAGTGTCCTGGGCAATAATGCCGCACTGCTCCCGGGAAAAAGGATTCATGTCCGGATCGCTGAGCCAGGCTTCACGGCAGCAGCCTTCGTCAAAAAGGCAGAACCCCAGGCTGAACTTTCTGAACAGTTCGATAAACCACTGGTGGACCAGGGACCGGGGCACAATGACCAGGACCCTGCGGATCCGGCCGGTCGTCAGGAGGCGGTGGATGACCAGACCGTTGCAACCCGTCAAGGAATAAGTTTTATTGAAAAAAAAGGGGTATTCTCTCCATTGGCTGGCAGGCTGCCAAAATTTTGTCAAAAAAACGGTATCATTTGGCCATTGACGGTTTGTGTTTTTTTTGCAGCACTGCTGAAAAATATATGATAATATGAAATTTTTGGATTCAAGATAGAGGAAAAAATGCAAGGGTTTCTGTTTTTGCTCATGGCGGTGATTTTTTCCAGCGGGGTCGCGCTGAGCATGAAGGCCGCCAACAGCCGCGCCGTTGATCTGTGGCAGTTTCTGGCCGTCAATTATGTGGTGTGCACGGTGAGCCTGCTGGCTTGGGGGGCGTGGCAAACCCTGGGTGATAATTCCATCTTCATCTGGTGCCTGGGCATTTTTACCGGAATCATGTATGTGCTGTCTTTGTGGCTTTTCAACAAGGCCATCAGTGCGGAGGGCCTTGCATTGTCCACAACCCTGATGCGGCTGTCCGCAGCGATTCCCACCCTGGGATCGTTGGTATTCTTCAGTGAAACCATTGGATTTTTCCAGGCAATGGGAGTCGGGCTGGCCTTTTTATGTCTGCCCCTGGCCGGTAGAACCCCCCTGCATCTGGGAAAAGCCGGGAAAAATGCCTGGAAGGGGATCATCTGGGGCCTGCTGCTGTTCGGGGTATACGGGGTTACGGACTTTACCTTCAAGATCCAGGCGGAGCTTGAGCCGATGGCGGATCCCAAGGCATTCATGGCAACCATTTTCGGTACGGCACTGGTGCTGACCCTGCCGCGGCTGATGGGCGGCACCCGGCTCACCCGGCCCTGCGTGACCTTGGGCATGATATTGGGGATCACCAATGTTTTGGCCACCTATTTCTGGATTCAGGCCCTGTCCCGCCTGCCCGGCGCGGTTGCCTATCCCACCCTGGGACTGGGAGTGATCGCTGTCACCACCCTTGTCAGCCTGATTTTCTGGAAAGAACAGCTCCGGCCGGCAAACTATGTGTTCCTGGCCATGGCCTGTGCAGCGGTGTTTTTGATCAATCTGAATCTGGGGTAGGTACCGTTTGACTAAGAAAAAAGATGGTGGGCGGTACAAGGATTGAACTTGTGACTTCTACCGTGTGAAGGTAGCACTCTCCCGCTGAGTTAACCGCCCGATGGCTGTCTTTCCAACCGACATGCACCAATAAATACGACTTTTTCAGATATTGGTCAAGAGAATTTATAACTTCTTTCGGGGGTATGATTATCTGTTTCCTTTCGGGCGGGAATACTGATAAAATGGATGGCTGATCCGCAAAAACCCGAAGTTGCGGGCAAGAACCGTTTTAACAGCAGAGGAGGAGCACATGAAACAACCTGACAGTGGCGCCTGGAGCCCTTATCTGGTTGGGGCACTGGTGCTTTTTGGGTGGCTGGAAAAAAAGGGTCACAAAAGTATGGGGATCTTGCATGAAAATTTGTGTACAGTTTGCACTGGAATTCGATTTTTTCCTGACAGACAGTAACCGTGGTGATGCAATAGATTATGCTTTGGAAAGACGGGCCTCTGTCAAGGATATCATTGAATCTTTCGGTGTTCCCCACACCGAAGTCGGCAGCTTGTATTTTGACCACCGGGAAATTGATTTTTCCCATGTTCCTGTCTCATCGGGAACGCTGTATGTGCAGGCCATTCATGCACCTTTCAATGTGCTTTTTCCCTCGACACTCCGGCCTGTTCCATTTGACTCAATAAAATTCATTGCAGATGTGAATGTGCTCAGGCTGGGACGGTTGATGATCCTGTTAGGATTTGATGTTGCCTGTTCCTCTTTTTTTTCGGATGATGAAATAGCTGATATTGCACAGGCAGAATCCCGCATCGTTCTGACCCGGGATACCACATTGCTGAAACGCAAAAAAATTGTTTTTGCACGTCGGATCAGATCCAATTTTCCCTATGAACAGGTTCTGGAGGTGGTTAATTTTTTCGGGCTGCAGGAGCTGATCACGTTTTTTTCACGGTGTACCGGTTGCAACAGTCAACTGGCAGCGGTCGACAAAAATGACATAATCCATCTTCTGGAGCCTAAAACCAAAAAATATTTTTGTGACTTTTTTCAATGCCCCCAATGTCAAAAGGTTTTCTGGAAAGGTTCCCATTACGATGCCATGAAAAATACATTTTCATCCCTTGGCATTTTTTCATATATAAAGGAGTGACCATACAGTCCCATGTTTTTTCCTACGTTCACCACGGTTTTTTCTGCTGTCTTCCAGGTGTTCCTCATCTCGGCCGCCGCCGGCGTGCTGGTGAGAACAAATATTGTTTCCCAGACCCATATCCAGGCTCTTTCCGGTGTAACCGTCAATATTTTTCTGCCCTGCCTCATCGTGGTCAAAACCGTAACCCGGTTTGATTCATCCGGGTTTGTCCTCTGGTGGATACTGCCATTGTCCGGTGTACTGATTGCCGCTGCCGGGCTTGGCATGGCTGTGCTTTTGTTTGGTACAAAACCTGAAAAACAGCCGTTCGTTTCCATGGCAAGCTTTCAGAATGCGGTGTATATTGTACTGCCCATCGGGCAGCTGGTCTACCCGGACCAGTTCGACCTGCTTGCCCTGTATTGTTTTCTGCTGATCCTGGGGCAGTCACCCATCATGTGGAGCGTGGGCAAGGTACTGGTCAGCGGCAGCAAGGATGCTGTCATCATGTGGAAAGATTTTGTCACCCCGCCCCTGGTTGCCACCCTGACAGCTATCTTTCTGGTGGTTTCCGGCACCGCATCAATGCTGCCCCAAACCCTTTTGTCCTCCATGGACCTCCTGGGCCAGGCCACCGTACCCCTGGCGGTCTTCATTCTGGGCGCCACCCTGGGCAGCATTTCCTTTAAGAATATGCCGCCCGTCAAGGATGTTCTGCGGGTGACCGGTGTCAAATTCATCCTGGTGCCGGCAACTGCCTTTGCGGTGATGTATGGTCTCGGTCTTTACCAGACCCTGCCCTTGTTCTGCAGCCTTATCATCCTGCAGACATCTTCCCCGCCTGCCACCAACCTGATACTCATGGTGAGAAATTACGGGGGAGACACCCAGGCCATCGGGAGCATGATGCTGCTCCAGTATCTGGTCTGCATTATTGCCATGCCCCTGTGGCTGTCGGTGTGGCAGACAGTCACAGGCTAGGGCCGGCCGATATCTTGACAAAACCAGCTGAAATTGTCATAGACATGAAACCCCATAAAATGCTCTGAAAAAGGACCGGCATGGAATCTTCCTACAACCTGGCAATCAAATTGTTCGCCGCACTGGCTATCGGACTTTTGATCGGCATTGAACGGGGGTGGAGTGACCGGGAAGAAAGTGAAGGAGACCGTATTGCCGGCATCCGCACCTTCAGCCTCATCGGATTGCTTGGCGGGGTGAGCGCTTTGATTTCAACACAGACCACCCACTGGTTTATTGCCGCAGTTTTTCTCGGGGTTTCCGCACTGATAATTTGTGCGCACATACTGGAAGTGGGGGCAAACAAAGATGTAGGAACCACCACAGCCTTTGCCATGATGCTGTCGTTTGTTCTGGCTGCCTGGGCCGTGTATGGCCATCCGATTCCGGCAATGGCGGTAACGGTTGTGGTTATTTCCCTGCTCGGGTACAAACCGGTTCTGCATTCATGGCTCCGAAACATAAAATCCAGAGATTTTTTTGCCGGGGTCAAGCTGCTGATCATTTCCCTGGTGCTGCTGCCGTTGCTGCCCAACAGGGGATATGGCCCATGGGAAGCCTTGAATCCCTATTGGACCTGGTGGATGGTGGTGCTGATATCAGCCATATCTTTTCTGGGATATGTCTTCATCCAGATTGTGGGAGAAAAAAAAGGGGTGCTGGCCACATCCATCGGAGGCGGACTGGTATCTTCTACAGCAGTGACCTTCAGCCTGGCCCGTTTTGCAAAGGAGCAAAAGAACCATGCCCTTTTTGCAGGGGGTGTGCTGCTGGCTTCCGCCATCATGTTTATCCGGGTCGTCATTGAGGTCCTTGTTGTGCATCCAGTACTTCTGGGAGCACTCTGGATGCCTTTGACCACCATGTTTGGCGGCCTGATCCTTGCCCTTGTCTGGGTATGGCGGTCCCGGGGTGAAAAAAAAACAGGTGAGCATACACCCATAGCAGTAAAAAATCCTTTACAGCTGGGTATGGCACTGCAGTTCGGCTTGTTGCTGGCTGCCGTGCTTTTTTTGTCGGAGGCCATGAAAGAGTGGTTCGGCAGTTATGGGGTATATGCGCTTTCCGTTATTTCAGGGCTGATTGATGTGGATGCCATCGCCCTTTCTTTGTCCAGATCCGCAAAACAGGATCTGGCCGCAGAGGTGGCTGTTCTGGGAATTATTCTGGCCTGCCTGACCAATACACTTGTCAAGGGTTTGATATTTGCTTTTATCGCGGGCTTTACAGACCATTTCAGGCTGCCCCTGCTGATGCTGGCTGCAATGGTGCCGGGATGTCTTGTTGCACTGGCCCTGCTGTAGGCAGATATTTTTTTTGCATTGCAGCGGCATTTACCGTATCATATGAAGATTGTGTATATCAAACATTAAAAGGATCTACCTGCTATGAAAAACCTGCTGATCTGCTTTTCAGCCGGATGTCTGGGAGCCATTGCCAACAGTCTTGTGGTATGGCAGTTTGGAGAACAGGGCATTGCCCGGTTGGCTGGCGTATCCATAGCCCCGGCACTGACTCCGGCCTGGCTGTACCCGAGAATTGTGTGGGGCGGCATATGGGGACTGTTGTTTGTCCTGCCTTTCTCAACCTCCCGATTCCTGGTCAAAGGCAGTCTGTTGAGTCTTTTTCCAACAATGGTTCAGCTTTTATACATATTTCCCCATGTGGCCGGCAAAGGGCTGGGCGGCATGGATCTGGGCATGTGGACACCATTGCTGGTACTGTTTTACAACTGGATATGGGGGGTTATCACTGCCGTAACCATCCGGTTTTCACGCTGATACAACCGGAAAAAACCAGGCACGATATCACCGATATAAAAAACCGTCTTTTTCATTGCATTGTATGCTATTGATGCTTTTTCCCAAATTTTTTACAAAAAGTGATGTCCGATTATGGATGATATGTATAACCCAAACGAGCCTTTAATTCAGAAGCTGCGCATTGTAATCCGGTTCAGTGTCCGCTGCCTGGCGGTCCTGATGACCATGGTAATCCTCTGGGGGGTGTTGGATGTGGCCTGGGAAATTTTTGAAAAGCTTCGCACCCCCCCTGTCATGCTGATGACCATCAGTGATATCCTGGCCACCTTTGGTGCATTTATGGCGGTGCTGATCGCCATTGAAATTTTTATCAATATTACCATTTATCTCAGAGATGATGTGATTCATGTAAAGATTGTCATGGCCACGGCCCTTATGGCCATCGCACGAAAAGTGATTATTCTTGATTTTTCATTGGTTTCTCCGGAGTATATGTTTGCAACAGCCGCGCTGGTGTTTGCCATGAGTATCGGTTACTGGCTGGTGGTAAAAAATGCCGACACCCGGTCGGTATCGCGCAGCCAGGTGGAAAAATGTTTTGAAAATCCGGATGAATGCGCTGTTGAAGACGTCCATAAAAACCTGTAAAACCATAGCAGACAAAGCATTGTATCAAGCAAAGGAAATAGACGAAACCGATACCCTTGTATATGAGGCTGGAAAGTCTTTTAAATAATCTATTTTTCGTTTAATGCCGTATCCACCTTGACAGCGATTTGCTGCATGGAAAATGGTTTCTGGATAAACTGCACCCCTTTTTCCAGCACACCCTGATGGGCGATCACATTGGCGGTATACCCGGACATGAACAAAAGCCTGATATCGGGATAAAGGGCTGTCATCTGCCCGGCCATTTCCCGGCCGTTCATCTCAGGCATAACCACATCGGTGATCAACAGGTGAATCCGGCCGTCATGTGCCCTGGCCAGTTCCAGTGCTTTACAAGGTGACGATTCTGCCAGAACAGCGTATCCCAGCTGTAAAAGCATTGCCTGAAGAAGTTCCAGAATGGCATCTTCATCCTCCACAATCAGGATAGTTTCGCCGTTTCCGGTCGGCATCGGTGCAGAAGATTCTTTTGGTATATCCGCGGTTTCATCCCCACTGCGGGGCAGATAAACATGAAAGGTCGTGCCTGTGCCCTGTTCAGTATACACATTGATAAATCCGTTGTTTTGTTTGACAATGCCGTACACCGTTGACAGTCCCAGGCCGGTGCCTTTTCCCACGCCCTTTGTGGTAAAAAAGGGTTCAAACAGATTGGCCAGGGTATCCTGGTCCATGCCGCAGCCATTGTCGCTGACCGCCAGCAGGACAAAATCACCGGGGACGAAACCTGGATGGTCTGCACAATAGGATGTATCAAAGGTTTTTATACCGGTTTCAATGGTGATCTTGCCCCTGTCTGCGATGGCATCCCTGGCATTTACGCACAGGTTGGCCAGAATCTGATCAACCTGAGAGGGATCGATTTTCACGGGCCAGAGTTTACCGGCAGGCTGCCACAGCAGGTCGATGTCCTCACCGATGAGGCGGCGCAGCATGTTGAACATGCCTTCGACCGTTTCATTCAGATCAAGGGTTTTGGGAGAAATGGTCTGTTTTCTGGCAAACCCCAGCAATTTTTTTGTGATCTCTGCGGAATGGCTGGCAGCCTTGCGGATCTGCTGCAGATTGTTATGCAGGGAATCGGACGGGTCCACCTTGTCCAGGGCCAGATCCGTATGCCCTAAAATCACGTTGAGCATGTTGTTGAAATCATGGGCCACACCACCGGCCAGCCTGCCGATGGACTCCATTTTCTGGGTCTGGATCAGCTGGGACTCAAGGGAGCGTTGTTCTGTGATATCCAGTAAGAATCCCCGGATATGGTCCAGATTCCCGTTTTCATCAAAAACAGCCGCTGCATTTTCAATCAAATGAATAAGGGTCCCGTCGGTTCGCCTGAAAATGGTTTCATGACCTGAGACCCGCTTTTTTCTGACAAGATTTTCCAGGAATCTATCCCTGTCTGACTTGGTATTGTAGATATCACTCACAGCAGTATCCAGGGCCTGGCGCTTGTCTGCAAACCCGAAAATGCGCAGATATTCCCGGTTGCATGTGATCAGTTGTCCTGCCGGACTGGAGATATACGCACCGGCAATGTTTTCTTCAAAATAGGCCCGGTATCTTTCTTCGCTCTGCTCCAGGGCCTGTTTCGATTTTTTATGTTTGTTTATCGCCTGCTGCAAATTGGTATTTACCGCTGATAATTCTCCGGTACGGTTGGCAACACGTTCTTCCAGCATTTTTTTTTCATGCACCAGTCCCCTGTATAATTGAAAAATTGCAAACACCATCACCAGCACCACCAGGAAAATAATATCAAAATAAATGGTATCACAGTTCCACTCCGCCTGGATGGTACCGATCACTTTATTATCATAACGGACTGGGCTGGAAAGGGTTACCCGGGGCATCAGGTGAAGGGCGGTAAAAAACCGATCCAGTGGTGTGGGCGCTTCTCCAGAACTGTGTTGAAAAATTTTTCCACGGATATCTCTGACCACAATAGATGCATAATTGTGGGATCTGCAGGCCAGGGACAAATATTGCGCAGCCCCCTGCTGATTATGGTTCCAGAGTGCGTTGGCAACAATATCGGCATGAGATGCAATCCTGGCATGGGCTTTTTTCCGGGCATAGTGGTCATGAACCAGAACAACAGCGCAAAACAGTGCCAGCAATAATACAGCTGCCAGTATAGTGGTCTTTTGATGGCTCAAAACACATTCCTTATGATCTTATTGTGCACCCTGACTGTCCTTTTCTGTTTGCTGGGCAATGATGGCTGCATTGATCTTTTCAATGTATGTTTGATCTGTTTTGCGGCTGAACAGCAGATACCGTTTATTGCCCATGGGCACATCACTAAACCGGACCAATGTAAAATCATCAGCCGGCAATCCTGATGTCCTGATCAATTCTCTGGCTTCTTCTTCAGCTATGAAAAAATAATCTGCCAGCCCGGCATGGATGCTTTTCAGCATACCGATATTCTCAGCCGTGATAATCTGCTGTTTTGGATGATATCCTGCTATCATATCATCAACGAACTGACCATAGGAATATCCTTGTTTTTGCAGCAGAACCAAATCCGGGTTTTTTACTGTTTCTTCCAAAGGCCGGCCGGACACCATGCGGTGATTGTCGGCCCGGGCCAGGGCAATGGTGGGTTTATCCTGGTAAATATAATGAGAATACACTGCATATTTTTCACGCGCAGGATTCTTAAACCACCCGATGATACAGTTGTTTTTGCCGTCGTATTGTAAGATATCCAATTGTCTGACTGCCGGTGTTTTGACCCATTTAACCGGGATATCTGCAGCAAGAAATGCTTTTTTCACTGGATCCACACACAGGCCGTATACACCCAGGGGCCCGGTTACATAATAGGGAGGCCGCTCATGATAGTGAATGGTGATGATTTGTTCCGGTCCGTCTCCTTTCAGCACCGGTACGGTGAACGGATGCTGAATTCTGCCTGAAATATAGGGTTTTGCGTACAACAGGGCAATGGCAGCAACCAGGCACACAACCGGTACCAGCAAAGTTCTGGATCGTTTTTTCATTTTTGATATCACGCCTGTATCATAATAGCCATGTGTCATACCTGTTTTTCCGGTTCTCCTTACCCTTAATGTGCACATCACGCTGAAGAAACGGGTTCACAACATTGTTTTCCCTGAAAAGCCGGTCGATTTCAAACCGCAGCCGGGTTTCGGCCGTGAGAAACTCATCGATACTAGATCAGAACCGGAGCCTGAAATCAAGAGAACTTTCACCAAAGTCATTGAAGCCCGGGCTTAAACCGGTTTTTATCAATCCCCAGTTTTTTCATTTTCCCGTACAGGCCCCTGGGATGGATACCTGCCTTCTTTGCTGCTTCCCCCACCCGGCCCCGGGTTTTTTCAAGAACCATTTCCAGGTATTTTTTTTCCACCCGGGTGATCATTGCTGCTTTCACCTGATCAAGGGTCTGGCTGGTCCAGGTTTTTGGATCTGTTTCCAAAACACCCATCCAGTCCAGGGACAGATCCGGGTTTTCCTGAAATCCTGAAGGAAGATCCTGCAGGGTGATGCAGTCAGACCGGCACAACAAAACCGCCCGTTCAATGACATTCATGAGTTCTCTGACATTTCCCGGCCAGGCATAATTGCACAGGGCATTAACTGCATCTTCTGAAAATCCGGTAATCTCCCTGCTGGTGCGCTGCGCCTGCTGGATAAGGAACTGTTCGGCCATGACCGGGATATCTTCTTTTCTCTGCCGCAAAGGCGGCAGGGTCAAGGTGATCACCCCCAGTCGGTAGTACAGGTCCTGGCGGAAATTTTTATTTTTGATTTCCTGGTCCAGATCCTTGTTGGTGGCGGCAATAACCCGCACATCCACCCATACGGGAGATTCCCCTCCCACCGGGATAAACTCGAAATCCTGGAGAACCCGGAGGAGTTTTGACTGTGTTTTCAAGGGCATCTCCCCGATTTCATCCAGAAAGAGAGTGCCCCCGTGGGCCAGTTCAAATGCCCCCCGCCGGGATCGGATGGCCCCGGTAAATGCCCCCTGCTCATGGCCGAACAATTCACTTTCCATGAGCTGATCCGGGATGGCCGCCATGTTCAGCGCGATAAACGGTCCACTGGACCGGTGGCTTTCCATATGAATGGCCTTGGAAAGGTGCTCTTTTCCCACACCGGTCTCTCCCTGGAGCAACAGACTGGCATCACTGGCAACAATCTGGCGGACCTCTTCCAAAAACAACTGCATATCTCTGCTGCTGGAAACAAAATCATGCAGTCTGGGCTGAATCCTGCCCCGGTGGTCAAACCGGTTCAGGTCATAAAACTGCTGCCGGGATGTCAGGGTGGTTTCAATGGCTTCCATCAGCTGGTCCGGCGGCAGGCCGGAATAGAGCACCATATCTGCACCTGCCCCTATAAGGGTGGCATGCTCTTTTGAAGACTCCCGGTCATCGAGAATAATGGTTATGGGTTTTTCCGGCAGATTATTGAGTATGGCAACACTGGCATCCACCGGTTTAGGAATTAAGGTCCGGCTGATGAGGAATACATCAGAGCAGCTTCGTACCAGATCCTGCCAGGCATTGTGCGGATCACGGAAAATTTTCAGCCGGATATCAGCCTGTGACAGTCGTTTTTCAATGGCAGCAACCAGTTTTTTTTCCTTTACAGCACATACAAGCCGGGTCAGCACTGTCCATCCTCCTGTGTCTATCCTGAATGGTTGATTTAGGTAATATAATACCGAATTTTACAACAAGCATATACCAATACCTGTAAAAATCAACGAAACATAATTTTCCTGCGGCTGTACCAGGACAATTGCATGTACCCGACATCCTTTCGGCAGAAGGATGCCCGCCTCTTGTGTGTGCCTTGGTCATACGCCTGAATTCACATCTGCATGCGATCAGTTTGTTGCCATACCCGCCGGGGCGGCCTGTATTCCTGGTCTCTGACTTACTGCAGCATACCACCAGGGGCGGATTTCCGGTACAGACCCACTCGTAAGTGGTAAGAAAATACGGAAAATACTATTAGCAGTAAAACAATACCGGAAAATTGCCTTTCACGGAATGTATAAAATTTTTCAATACACTGAATTTAAAGGAAATACAAAAATATCAGCCGGATATTTCAGTATGGCATATTTTCTGCTAAGCAGAAATTAAACAACCCCGGATCCCGGCAATATTCCTGGACCGGTAAAACAAAGACCCAAAGGTGAAAAAATGGCCCAGCGAGAAAACAACCGGCAATCCAGACACAAAGCCCCGAAATTCAAAGAAAACCAGGAAGAAGACCTGTGCTGGGAAGACCGCCGGGAACTTCAGAACCACCGGAAAAAATCAGACAAACGTCCCCATCAGAAAGACAGAACAAAAATCAAATGGTAGCTGGCTGCTGCCCGGAAAACAAGGAACCCAATACATGAACATAGCATCTCCTCTAAAAGCAAATGTAACACTGGAAACCATGCCGGAGGCATGGGGCATTGCCTCTGCCATTGATATATATGACTGTGACCCCCAAAAGATCCGGGATGCCCAGTATATCAAATCCTTTGTGGTCCAGCTCTGTGAATTGATCGACATGAAACGGTTTGGAGACACCCAGGTTGTACATTTTGGCGAAGATGAAAAAGTGGCCGGATTTTCCATGGTTCAGCTCATTGAAACCTCTTTGATATCGGCCCATTTTGCCAACCTGACCAATACCGTGTACCTGGATGTATTCAGCTGCAAAACCTATGACCCTGAAGTGGTCAGGCAGTTTTCCCAAACCAGCTTTGGCGGGTCTTTTTCCAGGATTACCGTCACCCACCGCCTCTAAATGGGCGGCACAAAGATTGTCCTGTACCAGGACCCGGCCCAGTGCAGGCGGATGTGGGAGACCCTGTGGCCCGGCCGGGTCCTGTTCGATCTGTGGCCGGTGAGGTGGTGTTTTCATAAGGCGTATGACCGGCCTCTGGCCTTTCATGTTGCGGAACAGGCAGGCCGGCCTGTGGGCATGCTGGCCCTGTCCTGGAATGAGGAGACTGCAAACTTTGTACAATTTCCAGGAGAAACCTGGCAGAACAAAACCTGGCTCGAACAGAACCGGGTGATTGCCCCGACCCCCCGGATACTGACGGATCTTCTGGAAGCCGTGCCGGGTCCGGTTCATTTGCGGTATATAAAACGGCACAACGGTATCCACGGGTCCGGCCTGCTGCACCCGGATGAAATCAGATACCTGTTTTTCCCGGCATCTTTTGGATACCGTTTTGATGCCTACTGGCAGTCCTTTGCAGGCAAAACCCGCAAGAAACTGGCAGCAGACCTGCGAAAACTGGAAAAGGGTGATGTCTGCTTCCGGCATGATACAATATCTGATCTGGAACATCTGTTTCAACTCAATATCAATGCCTTTGGCCCGAACGCCTATTTCAGCGATCCCCGGTTTCTGCGTTCATTTGAACTGCTGGCTGATTTTTTCAATAAAATGGGATTGCTGAAAATGACCACCGTGCGTATTAACGGCAAGATAGCAGCCGTAGACATGGGGGTTCTGTGGAAGGGCACGTATACCTTACTGGCCGGCGGCACCAGCCCGGATTTTCCCGGCGTGGCCAAGCTGATAAATTTTCACCACCTGAAATGGGCCTGCCACCAGCGCGTGAAATATGTGGATTTTCTGTGCGGGGATTTCAGCTGGAAACAGCGGTTCCGCCTTGTCCCCGTACCGTTGTATGAAATCACAACCCATACCTCCTGCCAGGGATTTGGCACACATACTGATGACCAACACATCCGCTGCGCCTAAAACGTCAAAAGTCCTCGTGGTTGGGACCACTGCCGATTACATCCAGTGGATCAGAAACGCCTGTCCCGGACGTGCCCTTTTCCTCACGGCACCGGATATCCGGCAAAAAGCAACAGAACCGGTACCGGATCCCTGTGAAGAACTGGTCTGTTCCCTGTCTGATATCCCCGGGATCCTGGCAGACCTTGGGGCGCATGTGACAGCACACAACCAGGTGATCACCGGCATTGCCTGTTTTGACTGTGAATCCATGGAAACAGCGGCCCATGTGGCACATTGTATGAACCTTGAATATCCCAGTGCCTCAGCCGTTACAAACTGCCGCAACAAACTGGTATCCAAACAACTGTGGCAGATGCACAAAATTGACTGCCCCCGGGTCTGGCCTGTCCACAGCCTGGCAGATGCAACCCGTTGCCTGTCAAAGTCTGCAGACGGCCTGGTACTCAAGCCGGCCTTTGGCAGCGGCAGCGAACTGGTGTTTCAGTGCAGAACCAGATCTGATGCAGCAACAGCTTACCAGGCCCTGGCAGCCGGCCTTGAAAAACGCAGAAAAAATCCCCTTTTCGGGGAAGAAAACTGCCTGATACTGGCGGAAGAACTGGTGTCCGGGCCTGAATACAGCTGTGATTTTATCCTGGGCAAAGGTGGCCTGACCCTGGTCCGGCTCACCCGGAAAATCAAACCAGCCGGCCTTCCCTTCGGCACAGTGGCAGGATATGAGATACCCGCCACCCTTCCTCCTCACACCAGTATCTCCCGGTTTAATGACCAGCTGCTGCTGGCAGCCCATGCTTTGGGGATCCACACCGGCATCTGCATGGTAGATTTTATTTTTAAAAACAGCCGGCCGTATTTCATCGAAATGACTCCCCGGCCCGGGGGAGACTGCCTGCCCCAGCTGCTCATGGTTTCAGGCAGTCTGGATATTCTCAAGCTGACCCTGGATGTGGCCCAGAACAGGCCCTGGAGCCTGGACAATATACAGTTTTCCCCCCACATGGGTATTCGGATCCATGCACGCAAAGCAGGAGTGCTCAAGGCGATCCATTCCCATAATCTGGAAGCGGAACCACGGGTCCGGCAGATGCATTTCATCCGGGAGCCCGGCCATGTCATTGCCATGCCCCCCGATGATTATAACTCCTGGCTGCTGGGACATGTGATTATCCGGACTGATGGCTGGAATTTTCCTGAAACCCGCAGTATGCTTCTGGTCAAACGCCTGGAAATTGAGATCCTATAATGAAACAACACCCCGGGGTACCCCATCCCCACCCGGTTATGGCCGCAGGCTTTCTGAAGGATCGGGTTGCCCCGTTTTTCCACCACAGACACCTGTATCTGGATGCGTTTGCCACACATGGTTCCGCCCTTTACGTTCTGGAATCGGGCATCCTTAAGGAGCGGGCAGACCGCTTCAGGTCTGTGTTTGAAGCCTGCCTGACGAAAACAGCCTTTTATTATGCCTTCAAAAGTAACTCTCTGCCCGAGATATCACAAATTCTGATAGAAAAAGGATTTGGCCTGGATGTTTCTTCGGGCATGGAACTGGCTGCTGCTCTGGAACTGGGGGCCAGAAATATCATTTTCAGCGGCCCGGGCAAAACAGATCGGGAGTTGGAAATGGCCATCGCCCACAAGGACCGGGTTACGTTACTTCTGGACAGCATTGGTGAATGCCGGCGCCTGATGAACCTGTTGAAAAACAAAAAACAATCCTTATCCGCAGGGATCCGCCTCAACTGCAATCCCACAGGATTGTGGCAGAAATTCGGGATCATGCCGGATCAATTGCTCCCCCTGTATCAGGAGATCCAGGTCCATCCATTTTTGCGGTGCACAGGACTGCAATTTCATTCTTCCTGGAACCTGACCCCGGACCGGCAACAGGATTTCATCCTGAGCATGGGCCTGCTCCTACAAGACATGCCCGATGATTTTTTGAGAGATTGTAAATACATTGACATCGGCGGAGGTTACTGGCCTGAAACCGGAGAATGGCTGGTGTCCGACGATCCGTTATGCCATTATCACATACCGGCGGCACCCCTTGAAATCTTTGCAAAAAAAATATCAGCCGCCCTGGCCGAGCATGTTCTGCCCCTGACCAACGCGCGCATCTGTTTTGAACCCGGCCGGTGGCTCTGTCATGATGCCATGCATATCATCATCCAGGTTATCGACAAGAAAGCAAAGGATCTGGTCATCACTGATGCCGGGACCAATGCGGTGGGGTGGGAACGCTATGAAACCGATTATTTCCCGATACTGAACCTGACCCGGCCCAGTCTGACCGAACGGTCCTGCCGCATTTTGGGTTCTTTGTGCACCCCCCATGATGTATGGGGATATGCTTTTTTCGGCAAAGATATCAAAGAAGGCGACATTCTGATGATCCCGTTCCAGGGTGCCTACACCTACAGCCTGCGGCAGACATTTATCAAACCTCTGCCCGGGGTGGTGGTACTTTGACACCCCGAGAATTGCATCCCCCCTGTTGATTTTACCGATTAATGCGTTATCATAGGTAGGTATGTCAGGTATAATACCTGCAACGACTTGACCCATGAACGGAGGAAACCATGAAAGTTGCATTTCCGGTAACAGAAGACAAGGGGCTTGACAGCCTGATCAACGACCATTTCGGCGTGGCCGAACTGTTTATGGTGGTGGATCTTGAAACAAAAAAAATCCATGTCCGAAAAAATCAGAAAATTGCAAACCCTGATGCCGGCTGCAAAACCGGAGTTTTGAACAAAGATGAGGCAGTGGATGCCGTGGTAACAAAATGCATCGGTGACGGAGGACAGCGGGGACTGCACAGTGCTGACATCAAGGTATACGCGGCCCAGAAAGACACAGTTGCCGAAAATATAGCATTGCTGGAATCAGGTGATCTCAAGCTTTTTCATATGTTTGACCTGTGCCAGGGCAAAAAAAATAAAAAACAGGGCGGATGCGGTCATCATCATTGATCTTAAAAAAACTCACCGTTGTCATATGAAAGAAAAGAGGTAGCCCATCATGAGAGGACCCTATACCATCCATCCCATTGTCCTGGGAACCAAAGTATTTGACAAAAGCATGATGACTTTTCAATACGGCCAGGGAGAAACCTATACCATCCCCATCTATGCCTGGCTCATCAAGGGCTATGATCAGACCATCCTGGTGGACACAGGAGAGATGCATCCCATCCAGTCCAAAGACAGGGAAGCAGCCATCAACGGCAAAATTTATACTTTTGAACAGGGTCTGGAACGTCATGGCCTGACACCCGGTGACATTGATATCGTGATACACACCCATTTGCACACCGATCATTGCGAAAATGATTATAAATGCGAAAACGCCCGGTTTTTTATCCATGAGAAAGAACTGGAGGCCGTCCATGATCCCCATCCCCTGGATTACCGATACCTGGAAGACTACATCGAAGACATTGAAGAAAACGGCCAGATCCAGACCATAACCAAAGACATGCAGATTGTACCCGGCATCCGGGCAGTACACACCCCTGCACACACCCGGGGCGGGGTAAGTGTCATGATTGATACCCCCAAAGGCACGGCTGCCATCACAGGGTTTTGCATTATTGATGAAAACCTCAATCCCCCGCCGGAAATACGTGGCATGGAAATGGCGGTGATCCCGCCGGGCACCCATGTGGATGCCTATGCTGCCTATGATATCCTGGTGGCCATGAAAAAAAAGGCGGATATCATCATCCCTTTGCATGAGCCGCGGTTCGCGGCCATGGATGTTATGTAAAAAAATTCGGAATAAAAATACTTTCGTCAGTATCTCCAGATCAGTTCCATTGGTAACGTAAAAATTTATTGTACCAGAATACCCATATTTATCATCTTAAGGAGATCATTATGCCCAAAGAGACATCCATTACAAAACAGGTGCCGGCATCAGAACGTACTACGTGTGAAGCCACCCGACAGATGCTGGAAAAAGCCAGAAAAGACGGTGTTGTCATAGCCCTGGACCGTGCCACGGATATGAAGCCCTGCCCCATCGGGGTGGAATCTGCCTGCTGCAAACACTGCTACATGGGTCCCTGCCGCCTCAATCCCCGAGACCCTTACAAAAAAGTGGGCATCTGCGGTGCCACCATCGATACCATCATGGCCCGGAACCTGGCCAGAAATGTGGCCACAGGTTCCGCTTCCCACAACGACCATGGCATGCATATCCTCAAATTGTTCAGGGGAATTGTGGAAAAAAAAGTGACCGATTTTGCCATTGACGATACCATAAAACTGGAAAAGCTTGCCAGTTCCCTGGGCATCGATACCGAAGACAGAGAGGTGTATGACGTAGCAAAAGACCTGTGTGATGAACTGGAAAAAACATTTTCCAATGTGGAGGGGGAAATGCCCTTTACCCGGCTGGTTCCCGAGGCCACACTGGCCCAGTGGCGAAAGGGCGGTATCGTGCCCCGGGGCGCCATGAAGGAAGTCATGGAACTTATGAGCCGGACCCACATCGGTTGTGACCAGGATTACACCAGCCTGATCAAGCAGATAAGCCGTACGGCCCTGGCCGACGGCTGGGGCGGTTCCATGGTGGCCACGGAATTGTCCGACATCATGTTCGGCACCCCGTCCCCCGTTGTGGCGGAGGTCAACATGGGAGTGCTCAAGGAAGACCATGTAAACATCATCGTCCACGGCCATGAGCCTGCCATGTTCGAAGGTATGCTGGCTGCGGTGAACGATTCTTTCTACATCCAGGCAGCCAAAGACAAGGGCGCCGTTGGCATCAACCTGGTGGGCATGTGCTGTTCAGGCGCGGAAATGATGTCCCGACACGGGGTACCCCATGCCGGCAATTTCTCATCAACCGAAGCAGTGCTGGTAACCGGTGCCGTGGATGCCATGGTGGTGGATATCCAGTGTATCAAACAGGGACTGGCACAAGTGGCCAAATGTTATAACACCCATTTGATCACCACCAGCGACCGGGCCCATATCGAAGGGGCCACCCATATCGAATTTGTGGAAACCGATCCCCGGGCCTGTACCGATCAGGTATTGACCAAGGCCATTTCCCGGTTCGGGTCCCGCAGCATGCCCATACAGATCCCCAAACAGGTCCAGAAAGGTGTCCAGGGATTCACCCATGAATACATCGAATACATGCTGGGCGGTACCTTCAGGGGATCCTACTCACCCTTGAACGAAAACATCATCAACGGCCGGATCCGTGGTGTGGCAGGTGTTGTAGGCTGCACCAATCCAAAGGTCCAGCAGGATTATATTCATGTGGAACTGGTAAAAGAACTGATCCGCAATGATGTTCTGGTCCTTCAGACCGGCTGTTCCCAGATCGCCCTGTCCAAGGCAGGGTTTCTGACACCAGAAGCCGGGGCACTTGCAGGACCCGGCCTGGCTGAGGTGTGTGAAACCGTGGGCATGCCCCCGGTACTGGGACTGGGCTCCTGCGTGGACAACACCCGGATACTCATTGCCGCATCCGCCATGGTCAGGGCAGGGGGCCTGGGCAACAGCATTGCCGATCTGCCGGTTGCCGGATGCGCCCCGGAATGGATGAGTGAAAAAGCATTGGCCATCGGCCAGTATTTTGTGGCATCAGGGGTATACACGGTATTCGGCATCGGCTTTCCCACCATTGCCGGCACCCGGTTCCATGACCTGCTGTTCAACGGTCTGGAACAGCAGGGTTACGGCAAATGGGGAACCGCCAAAGACCCCATTGAAATTGCGAAACTCATGATTGCGCACATTGACAAAAAACGCAAACAACTGGGAATTGACAAGGTACGGGAAAGAACCCTGGTGGATATGAACGACCGCCGGGCCATTGCCTGATAATCATTCTTACCTTCCCCCCGGGGCGGTTTCCTGAAAAACAGCCGGCAGGATGGCTGGAAACCGCCCCGGGGGTTCTTTTTTATGCCAACTTTTTTGGGGCAGTCCTGACGGGGCCGGAGGTTTCAGAACTTTACGGTAACCACCCGTTATGGAATAGACCCGTGTCGCTGAATGCAGGAGGGGGCGTATGTGCCGAACGGTCCTGCGGGTTTGTGAAAAAAAATTGACATCCATGCACCAAGGCTTTATATAAATAAGCATACAGACAATCAAAAAAAAGGACCTTATGCATGGGCCGCAAAAGTATCTCCCATATCCGAAAGCCTGAAATCCTGCGCCACACATACAAAGTCGTAGAGGAAGAAGGTTTCATGGGAATGACCATCGGTAAAATCGCCAACCGCATGGGAGTTAACTCCGGGCTTCTGATCCATTATTTTAAGAGCAAAGAGGGATTGATCATGGAAATGGTGGATTATCTGTTCACTATTTCCATGGAAACCTACCACGCAGAGCTGGAAAAATACACCTCCCCCAAAGCGCGGTTCCATGGTCTTATGCACATACTGTTCAGCACCAGCAACAAAGGGCCCCAGCGGGATGCGGTTTTCTGGTCCTGCTATGCAATGGGATTTCGAAACGCCGAAATTCGGGAACGTATCCAGGACATGCAGAAAAAATTCATCGCCTTTGGTGTCAAAGAGATTGCTTCCTGGGAAGATGCCGGACTTGTCACGGTTCAAGACAAGGAAAAAGCGGCCGCAACCATTCTCGCGCTTTCCGAAGGATTCGGTATTCTGCGCAATTCACTGCAGGATCTGGATTCCCTGGAACAAATCGCAACCTCCATGCGCCAGTGTGCCCTCAATGCATTAGGGGCAGAAACCACAGCCCTGGAAGATGCAGCAATGACATCAGAGGCTGAAGAATCAGATCAGCAGTACCAATCAAAGCAGCAGTACAATGGACAGGGACACAAAAGACAGCAATGTGGAGATCATGATTGCCCCGGCTGCAAGGTCTGTGTCTGAATTCAACTGACCGGACAGAACGTATATGGCCGTCGATGTAGGCAAGGCAAAAAAAATCATCCCCACCGTAAAGGCAATGCCGGTTACGCCAAAAAAAGTCAGCAGGACAAAGCCTGCTGCCGGCAGCAGCACAAGCTTTATTCCGGCAGCCAGAAGTGATAGCCGGGCATGGTCTGTCAGGCCTTTGAACCGCAGGGAACCGCCGATGGAAATCAGGGCCAGAGGAAGGGTCACAGATGTCATCAAAGAAAAACTGTTCTGCACAAAAACAGGAAAGCCATATCCGGACCGGGAATACAAAAATCCAGCCACACACCCGATGATCAACGGATTGGACACCAGGGCACGAATAAAATACTGTGTCTTTTCCCGGAGTGCCGGATTCTGGCCTGAATGCCAGACAAGCACGGAAACAGAAAACACATTGATCACCGGAATGACCACCCCGGCAAGAATCCCGAAATGGCGGACTCCTTCCTCTCCCAGAACCGTCAGAACAATGGCCATACCGATATAGGTATTGAACCTGAAACAGGCCTGGCAAAAGGAACCGGCCGCAAATTGTGATATCTTCAAAAACCGGATGGCCAACAGGCTTGCCAGAAATGACAGAATCACCCCGGTCAGTCCGGCTAAGCACAGCCCTGCACTGATGCCCTGGTCCGGGCCGCTGCCGCCGATCTTCCAGAACAGCATGGCGGGGAAAAAAACATAATACACCAGGCGGTCTGACATGGCAAGGAATCGGTCATCGGTCAAGCCGTACGTTTTGAGCAGCCGTCCCAGCACCAGCAGAACAAATACGGGAAATATGGTATTGGGTACCAGCATGTTACAGGGCGAACATCCGGTTTTCCGTCAGGCTCAGGAACCGGGAACCTTGGGCAGTGACATGGATGACGCTTTCAATGCCTGCGGCAAATTTGTCCTGGAAAATAAATTTGGGCTCCACGGCAAACACCATGCCGGGCGCAAGTTCCGTCTGCCTGCCCCGGGCCAGGATGGGCTCTTCCACCAGTTCCAGGCCGATACCATGGCCGATAAACCGGGACTTGAGATCCGGGAGCCCCAGAAAATGCGCACCCAGACCCAGTTTTCGCGCCCTGTCCATGGCCGCGGCAAATACCTGTCCCACCGGGGTTCCGGGAACCATTATTTCCTTTACATGGTGCAGAATATCTATGGCGGCCTGACCGGCATCTCTTGCCTGGGCAGGCATTTTTCCCATCACCAGCATCCGGGTTTCATCCATGTGATATCCGTTGACCATGGTGCCAAGATCCATGAGCACCGGCTCATTTTTTTGAATCAGTTTATGGCCTGCTCCGAAGGGATAGGCGCTGCAGGTGCCGGCGCCGCTCAACGGACTGTCCAAAGCCCCGCCCAGACCCCCGGAGCTGCCGCTCAGAAGGTGGTGGGCAAATCCTTCGGCCCGGTAATGGCGCACCAGCAGTTTGCCTGAATGACCGTTTGCCCGGGCAAAGGCTTCAATGCGGCCGCAGAATGCGATTTCCGATTCTCCGGGAACCATATTTTCGCAGATAAATGCAAAGGTATCTCTGGACAGGCTGGCCGCTGACTCCATCCGGCTGATCTCCCAGTCTGATTTGATCCTCCGGCAGGCCATAATCAAAGGGGTGGCATCTTCAAAAACAGCCGAAGCAAACAGGGTGCGAAAAAATTCAAAATCCCGCACCGGCACCACATCAAAAGCCAGGCCAATGGATCGGGCCGGGACACTGTAAAAATCTTTTATCCGGTCCGGAATACGGGTGACGGAGTCAATGGGAACCACATGCCGAATCCCGGTTTCCAGACGTGCCCGGGGCAGATACCGTTTGACAAACAGTAATGGATCATCATCCACCGGGACATACAGCCAGGCATCCTGGGCTGTGCCGGAAAAATAAAAAATGTCCGGCTTGTGGGTCAAAAAAATCGCATCCAGGCCGATTTCTGCCATCGTATCTTTCAGGTGAAGAATCCGATCAAAGATTTCTCTGACCGGTGTCAGATCATTTTTGTTTTTCATCAAGAATATGCCGCATGGCTATCAGAAGGTCATGGTTACCGATGGGTTTTTGCATATATTTTTTTATACCCATTTTGATTGCAGATGCTTCAGAAATATCCTCGCTGAATCCGCACCACAGGATAACTGGCATATCCGGTCTGATGTCTAAAATTTCTCTGGCCAGCTTGTCACCTGTCAATTCCGGCATGGTCATATCCGTGATAACCAGATCAAAACCATGGCTATCTGCTGTAAACGCTTCCAGTGCGGCCATACCATTTTCAAACAAACATACCTGATACCCGTGATTTTCCAGAAATTCCTTGCAGATCTCTCTGATCGCCTTTTCATCATCAACAACCATAATCGTTTCTGTACCGTTCAGGGCAGATGCTTCATTTTTTTTAAGATTTTCAGCGCCATGTGGGACTTCCCTGGCCACAGGAAAATATATCATTGTCCGGGTACCCCTGCCAGGTTCACTGTGCACCGTCAAAAACCCATCATGCTCATCAACAATTGCCTGGACAATGGCCAGGCCCAATCCGCCATTGCCCTGACCCATTTCTCTGGTTGAATAATAGGGGTCAAACGCTTTTGCCAGAATTTTATCATCCATGCCATGACCGGTATCACTCACACCAAGAACAAGATAATCGCCCGGGGGAATCACCTTTCCTCTGGTGGGGATTTTTCGGTCACTTGTCTGCTCAGCCAGTGATACCGTCAGCGTTCCCCCATCTTTTTTCATGGCATGATACGCATTCAGACAAAGATGCATGACAACCTGATGAATTTTGGTGGGATCTGCAAGAACACTTTGTTTTGTATCAAGACGTGTTTGTATGTCTATGGTGGCAGGTATGGATGATCTGAGCAGTTTCAAGGATTCTTTGATGATCAGATGAATGCGCAGTGGTTTTTTAATATAATCAGCCTGCCGGCTGAAGGTAAGCACCTGCTGTACCAGTTCAGCCGCCCTTTGTGCAGATTTTATGACCTGGTCGATCTGTTCTTTTGCCCGCTGGGGGTTGTCAAGGTTGTTTTGGGCCAGCTGTGAATACCCGAATACTGCGGAAAGTATATTATTGAAATCATGTGCAATGCCGGCAGCAAGGGTGCCGATTGCTTCCATTTTCTGAGACTGCTGCAGGCGGATCTCATAATTTTTTTGTTCACTGACATCCCGGGCAATACCATGAAAACCAATGGGTTCACCATGGGCATTCGTGAGAAGTGCCACTGATGTGTCAACATGGCGGATTTCCCCATTTTTCCTGATAATTTCCCAATCAAATGCCTTATGTCCTTTTCGGGTTTCATACACCCGGTGAAAGGTTTGAAACACTTTTCTGGCATTTTTTCTGTCCATGTATGCTCTGTTATTCAAGCCTGCCAATTCATCTTTGGTATACCCGAGAATGTCACACATGGATTGGTTGAAAAAGACAAAATTGCCTGCCAGATCGACTTCATAATATCCGTCTTCAATGTTTTCAATAACCGTTCTGAATTTTTTTTCTTCTGATTCCATTGTTATTTTTTTTGCATTCCAGACAGTTAATCAAAAAAAATATCTCATACAACTTATATCAAACCGCTGTACAATGCAAAAAAAAGATTTTAAAAACGCATAATACCGGCTGGATATTTGCCATAAGTGTATCAGTTTTTGCATCGCCCCATGCAGTGTCCTGTTCCCAGGCCCGCCCCTGGAGGTGTGCTGCGCCCGGCCCGAAATCCCGCGTGGGCATGTTTCCATGAGAGTAATGCACTACCCAATTATAGCAAATATTCAGATACCGGGTCTGTCATTGACATTTTTTGTTAATCCCTTATTATAAACATTATTTTTTAACCGTTAAAGGAGATTTTCATGCCTGATTTAACTGCTGTTATGGAAACCAGCAAAGGACCCATCCGCCTGAAATTGTTTGCCGATAAAACCCCGGTCACCTGCGGTAATTTCGCCAACCTTGCCAAAAGGCAATATTACAACGGACTCAAATTTCACAGGGTGATCAATGATTTTATGATCCAGGGTGGATGTCCCTACGGCAGCGGTATGGGAGGACCTGGATATAATTTTGAAGATGAATGCAAAAAAGATCTAAAACATGACAAACCAGGCATTTTATCCATGGCCAATGCCGGTCCCGGCACCAATGGTTCCCAGTTTTTCATCACCCACGGTCCTACCCCCCACCTGGACGGCATGCATACCGTATTCGGTGCTGTAGAAGCGGAAGCAGACCAGAAAGTGGTGGACAGTATCGCCCAGGGGGATACCATTGAAAGCATCACCATCCAGGGCAATGTAGGCGCCCTGTTCAAAAAGATCAAACCCAGGCTGGATGAATGGAACAAAACCTTGAACAAACAGTTTCCCAAGCTGCCCAAAGCCTAAGTTAAAAAAAGCCGGACCAAATATCAGTCCGGCTTTCCTTTCCAACTTAATCTTTACTTTCTGAAACGATCTTATTCCAGATCAATATACAACGGAATCACATGAAGGGTACTGCTGTTTTCACTGGTTTCGCCAAGGTGCCAGTCTTTTACCGGGATTCCGGCATCGGAAATTTTTTGTATCATGCCCTTGATATTGATGAGGGGATGTCGGGCAAACACGTTGGGCAGTCCATAGGTTAAGCTGCACACCAGGCACTTGCCCGGACGCTGGGTCAGGTTGAAGGCCAACACAATTCTTTGCGGTTTGATTGAGATGCATTCCAGCTGGATGTCATAGGCACCTTCTGACACATCCCCGTACAATGCCTCAAAAAACAGGTCACTGGTCTGGGGAGAAAATAGATCATCACAGAATTCTCTGGTAAAAATATTGTCCATAGCGGTCTGATTCATTGTGTCCACCAAATCCTTGTTGTCCATTTTTTTTGCAGTGAATTTCACTTCTATAAAACCTGTATCAGAAAAGCAAGTGTAAAAAATCACTGCAGATCTGTTCCCTTTCATGGTCTTATGATAGATTGCCCCATGGAACCAGTATTGTCCGCCATAATGCCGTTTTTTTCGAAAAACCCGCGGTCATCTGCCGGACATTGGAAATCCTTTTAGATTTGGGCATGGGATCCCTTTTTGAAATTGTCATCTGCGATGTGCACAATATTCAGCCATAACAGTTCTCGATATTTTAAATTGCTGGCCAGCACCCTTTGTGGTAAAGTAAGTAAAATTTTTTGTGTTGATATTCAAAAAAGATTTGTTAGACTGTATTTTACTGAAAAACAGCAAATGAAACAGGCGGAATCAACTGCATAAACATGGAAATTATCTTCAGATGGAAAAACTTGCGCTTTCCAAAGGATTTAACATAAAACTGGCGGGCATGCCGGATCCCAGTGTCATCAACCTTCCCCGGCCGGCCACAGTGGGGGTGTCCGCCCAGGACATCCCCCATATCCGTCCCAAACTCCTGGTCAAGGAAAAGGATTTGGTCAAAACCGGCACCCCTTTGTTCTGTGACAAACGGGACACCAGCATTCATTATGTGTCCCCGGGCACAGGGACGGTGAAAAAAATCCTGTTCGGCAGACGACGGCGCCTGCTGGAAGTAGTGATCGCCCTGGATGCAATGGATAATTTTATCCAGTTTGAACCGGTGTCTCCAAAGGACCTGGCCCAGATCTCGAACCAGGATCTGGCCGACCGTCTTAAACAAGGAGGCCTGTGGCAGACTCTGCGGCAGCTGCCGGCCAGGGATACGGCAGACAGTGAACAAAAACCGCCTTTGATCATTGTCTGTCTCAACGGCAATGATATATTTTCCCCCCATCCGGCAGTGGTGCTGCAGGAACGGTTCCAGCAGTTTGAATTCGGGCTCGGGGTGCTGAAAAAATTTTCAGACAGGGTTTTGGTCGCAGCCCGGGCCGGTTCCTTCCCCCGGCTGGGGCAGATACAGCATGTCATTACCCATCAGGTGCCAGATACCTATCCGGCCTGGGATCCGGGCGCTGTTCTTTTCCACATCAAAAAAGAGTCAAAAGAAAATGCTGCCTGGTACATTGGACTGGAAGGCCTTCTACGCATGGCCCAATTTCTGGAAACCGGGCGTTATCCTGTGAACACCATGGTCACCGTGGCCAAAGGCCATGATAAAAAACCCCATATGATCACCCGCCAGGGTACCCCCATCCGTCTTCTGGCCGGCAACTTCCCCCCGGGCAGCCTCATTACCACGGGCCAGCTCAATGGCCGGAGGGTGGATCCGGATACCCATCTGGGATTTTTTGAAAACACCCTGAACATCCTCCCGGATGCACCCGGAGATGAAATGTTCGGATTTATCCGGCCGGGGCTGAACAAACCCACGGTATCCAAGGCATTTCTTTCTTCTCTTCTGAACAGAGAAGTACAGGTTGACTGCACCATGCACGGTGAAGTCCGAGCCTGCATCAACTGCAGTTACTGTGAAAAAATATGTCCCAATGACCTGATGCCCAGCTTCATCATGAAGGCCCTTGTGAGCGATGATATTGAAGAGGCCCTGGAGCTGGGACTTCTGGACTGCTGCCGCTGCGGGCTCTGCTCTTTTACCTGTCCGTCCAAAATTGAACTGACACAGATTTTATCTCACGGAATGGATATGCATCACAAGGATAAACAAGGATAACCATAGGATATCATGAATCCCATCAAAAAAATATTTGAACTGCTGGAATATGATTTCAGTGATGCCGGAAAATTTGCCAAACTGGGGCCTTTGTTTGATGCCACCAAAACCTTTTTCTTCCTGCCGTCTCCCAAAAACAAAATGGGACCGTTCATTCGGGATCACCTGGATTTGAAACGGTACATGAGCTTTGTGATCATCTCCCTTTTGCCGGTGCTGTTTTTCGGCATGTACAACACAGGATACCAGTCCGGTCTGGCCAGGGGGGAAACCCTGGAATTCTGGGCTTCATTTTTATCCGGTGCCTGGGTGGTGATGCCCATCATCATTGTTTCCTACGGGGTGGGCTTTTTCTGGGAAATTCTGTTCGCCGCCATCCGGCGCCACCCCATCAGTGAAGGATTCCTGGTCACAGGTCTGCTGTTCCCCTTGACGCTGCCCCCCACCATACCCCTGTGGCAGGTGGCCCTGGGGATTTCTTTTGGCGTGGTGATCGGCAAGGAGATTTTCGGCGGCACTGGAAGGAATATTCTGAACCCGGCTTTGACGGCACGGGCCTTTGTGTTTTTCTCCTATCCGGTTACCATGTCCGGCAACGTCTGGGTGGCAGGGGCCGATGCAGTGGACGGCATCACCGGCGCCACAGCCCTGGCAGTTAATGCAGAAGGCGGAACCAGCCTTTTTTCAACCCTTTCAGACCAGGGATTCTCCCTGTCCAACCTGTTTTTCGGATTTGTGCCCGGCAGCATCGGGGAGACCTCTGCCCTGTGCTGTCTGATCGGGGCCGTGTTTCTCATGGTGACCCGCATCGGCAATTATCGGATCATTCTGGGCGGCATTGCCGGCCTTATCATCACGGCGATTTTGTTTTATTTTCTGCCCGGCACCAAAGGCACCTGGGCTGATGCTGGTCCATTGTATCACTTGTGTGCCGGCGGATTTTTATTCGGTATTTCCTTTATGGCCACAGATCCGGTATCTGCGCCGGGCACCAATCCTGGCCGGTGGATTTTCGGGTTTCTCATCGGATTTCTCACCGTGATACTCCGGGTGGCCAACCCGGCTTTTGCCGAAGGGGTGATGCTGGCCATCCTGTTCATGAACGTGTTTGCCCCTCTTTTAGACCACCTGGTCATGAAACACAGAATTTCTAAGAGGATCCCCAATGTCTGACAAAAAGAAATCATTTAAAAATAGCAGGGTTTATGTGGTCTTGTTCGCCCTGGTGAATGCTCTGGTGTTCAGCGTATTAATCACCTCAGCCGCCACCATGCTCAAAGAAAGGCAGCTGGAAAACATGGCGCTGGATAAACGAACCAACCTGCTGGAAGCTGCCGACCTGGTACCCCTGGACAAAAAACCGACACCTGACGACATAAAACAGATCTATGATACCCATATCCGGGAAGTCCATGTGGATGCCCGGGGCCGGATCATGGAAACGGCAACTGACAGCAGCCTGCAGCTCTACCTGATCCACACGGACCAGAAAGTGCAGGGCTATATTGTCCCCATCAGTACCCGGGGGCTCTGGGGCAAAATCCATGGATACATGGCATTTGAAGAAGATGGAGAAACGGTTTCGGGATTTTCCGTTTACAGCCACTCAGAAACCCCGGGCCTTGGCGGAGAAATCGAAAGCGACTGGTTCCAGAAAAATTTCAAGGGAAAAAAAATACTGAACGCCAGCAACCAGCTGGTTTCCGTGGGTATTGCCAAGGGCCGGGCTGAGAACCTGCCTGAAAAACTTCAGGATCACTATGTGGACGGTATATCCGGTGCCACCCTCACCGGCAGATACCTGAGTGAGGGACTGGAAGAAACCCTGACAAAATATGAACCGGTTTCCATTCTTTTCCGCCAGAAAAAAGGAAGCCAGGCACATGTAGAAACCATATTGGATGAATAAGGACACTTTCATGGAAAAAAATCTTTCCCATTACAGGGATATCATGACCAGGGGCATCTGGAGCGAAAATCCCGTTGCCTACCAGGTGCTGGGCATCTGTTCCGCGCTGGCTGTCACGGTTAAAATGTCCACCGCCGTGGTCATGAGCATCGCCCTGACCCTGGTAGCGGCATTTTCCGGCCTGATCATCTCGACAATGCGCCACTGGATCCCCTCCAATATCCGCATCATCGTGGAGCTGACGGTCATCGCATCCCTGGTAATCGTAACCGACCAGATACTCAAGGCCTTTTTGTATGACATATCCAAACAGCTGTCCATTTTTGTGGGCCTGATCATCACCAACTGCATTATCCTGGGCCGGGCCGAGGCCTATGCCATGGCCAACAATCCGGTGGATTCCTTTGTGGACGGCATGGCCAACGGGCTTGGATACAGCATGATTCTGCTGGCGGTTGCGTTTTTGCGGGAACTGCTGGGATCCGGACAGTTTTTCGGATTTTCCGTGATCCCCCGGTTTTTATATGATATGGGATTTCAAGACATGGGCATCATGGTGCTGGCACCTGGGGCATTTTTCATTATCGGGCTGCTGGTCTGGCTGAAGAACAGCCTGCCCGGCGTATCCCACGAAAAAAAATAAGGAGCTGCCATGGGCGATCTGCTGAGTCTGTTTATCAATTCCGTTTTCATCGGCAATATCCTGCTGGCCTATTTCTTAGGTATCTGTTCGTTCATTGCCGTATCCAAAACCATTGAAACCGCAACCGGTCTCGGGTTTGCCGTCGTCTTTGTGCTGACCGTGACAAGCCCTGTGAACTGGCTGATATATCATGGACTGCTGGCACCCGGTGCCCTGGCCTGGGCCGGATATCCAGGGCTGGATTTGAGTTTTTTAAAATTCATCACCTTTATTGCGGTCATCGCCGCCATTGTCCAGGCGGTTGAAATGGTTATCGACCGTTACTCGCCGCTGCTCTATGCCAGCCTGGGGGTATTTTTGCCGCTGATTGCCGTAAACTGCGCCATTTTAGGCACCTCTTTGTTCATGGTAGAGCGAAACCACACATTCATTGAATCTGTGGTGTTCGGGGCAGGTTCCGGCACCGGGTGGATGCTGGCCATCGTGTCCATGGCCGCCATCCGCAAAAAAGTGCGGTATGCGGACGTACCTGCAGGACTTGACGGATTCGGATTTGTCATGATCATTGCCGGGCTCATGGCCATGACCTTTATGATGTTTTCAGGAATCACCCTGTAGCAACCCAAGGAGACACCCAAGTGATTTACCTTATCAGTCTGTTGATATTTTCCGGTGTGATCATTATCCTTGTCTTTGTTCTGCTGTTTGTGGAAGCCAAAGTCACCACCCAGGGCAGTCATACCATCACCATCAATGACAGCAAAGACGATGCCCTCACGGTTTCGGGCAATCCCACCCTGTTGTCCGCCCTGTCGCAAAATGAGATTTTTTTGCCCTCTGCCTGCGGCGGGTCCGGGTCCTGCGCCATGTGCAAATGCAAGGTGGTTGACGGGGGCGGGGCCATTCTGCCCACGGAACTGGCCCATCTTTCCAGAAAAGAAAAACTGGAGAATATCCGGCTGTCCTGCCAGCTCAAGGTCAAAGAGGATATGGCCATCCAGGTACCTGAGTCCATTTTCGGCATCAAAAAAGTGCCGGCTACAGTGGTGTCCAATGACAATGTATCCACCTTTATCAAGGAACTGGTGCTGGAACCGGCAGAACCCATTGAGTTTGAAGCGGGTTCCTATATCCAGATCGATGTGCCGGAATATGAGCTGACCTTCAAGGACTTTCACATTGACAGCAAGTATGTGAGTGAATGGAAAAAATACAATCTGTTCGATTTGGCAGCCAAAGGGATCAAGCCGGGATTCCGGGCCTATTCCATGGCCAATGCACCCCATGAAAAAGATATCATCAAACTCAATATCCGCATTGCCACCCCTCCCCCGGGCACCGAAGGGATCCCGCCGGGATTCGGATCTTCTTTTGTGTTCGGCCTCAAACCCGGGGACAACGTTACCATCAGCGGCCCTTACGGCGATTTCATGGCCAGGGACACCCAAAGGGAAATGTGTTTTGTCGGCGGCGGAGCCGGCATGGCGCCTTTGCGCAGCCATATCCTCCACCAGCTGGAAGGCATCAACAGCGGGCGCAAAATTTCCTTCTGGTACGGGGCCAGGTCGGTAAAGGAAATGTTCTACCATGAAGAGTTCACAGATCTTGCGAAACGATACGACAACTTTACCTATCATGTGGGCCTTTCCAGCCCGGAAAAAGAGGATCACTGGAACGGACTCACCGGCTTTATCCACACCCATCTGATAGACTCCTACCTGAACGACCATGAAGATCCCACAGAAATTGAATATTACCTGTGCGGCCCCCCGCCCATGATTGATGCGGTCATTGAATCCCTTTATGAGCTGGGAGTGGAAGATGACATGATTTTTTATGACAAGTTCAGTTAGGTTAAAATGATATCCTTTCTTGGGAAAAAATTACAAAATCCCCTGGTGCTGGCCTCGGGTATTCTGGGCAACAGCGCCGACATCCTGGCCCGGGTGCACGATGCCGGCTGCGGTCTGGTGACCATGAAATCCATCGGGCCTGCTCCCAGGGACGGACACAAAAATCCCACAGTGATCGACATGGGAGGCGGCATGATCAATGCCGTGGGCCTGCCGACACCGGGATATGCCCATATGGATGCGGAATGGCAGGCCCTTGCAAACAGAAAATTCCCCCTCAATGCCAGCATCTACGGCGGATCGGTGGAAGAATTTGTGCGGGTGGCCCGGTTTGTGTCAGACCAGGGACCAGATTTCATTGAAATCAATATCTCCTGTCCCAATTCCGATTGCCACGGCATGCTGTTCGGGGTGGATGAAAAATCGGCCTTTGCCGTCACATCAGCCGTGAAAAAAGCCATTGATGTACCGTTGATCGCCAAGCTTACCCCGGCAGCCCCGGACATCGGCCGCATTGCCAAAGCCTGTGAAGATGCCGGTGCAGATGCCATATGCGCCATCAATACGGCAGGCCCGGGCATGGTCATTGACATCGAGGCAAAAATGCCGGTGCTGGCTTTTAAAAAAGGCGGGCTGTCCGGTCCCATGATCAAACCCATTGCCGTGCGGTGCGTGTATGATATTTTCGCTGCCGTTTCCATCCCCGTCATCGGTTTAGGCGGCATCACCACCGGAGAAGATGCCGTGGAAATGTTCATGGCAGGCGCGACCCTGGCAGGCATGGGATCAGCGGTCCGGTACCGGGGCATCCAGGTCTTTGACCAGGTGAATCAGGAGCTGAACACCTGGCTGGCAGAACATCACACCACCAGAGATGCGATTATCGGTACGGCCCACGGCAGCGCTCGTGCAGACATGGGTGACAGGGCAGGTACGACCCCGTTTGCCGCCCGCGAAGATCAGAAAGGAACCCCATGACCTTTGATCAGAAACCTGTGATGCTCAAAGTGGCAGAAAAAACAGAACACAACCCCTATTTTGCCACCCTGTTTTTCAATTGCCCCATTGACTTTCATCCCGGCCAGTTCATCATGTTATGGATCCCCGGAATCGATGAAAAACCCTATACCATCTCTTTTCATACACCTGCCCGGTTCGGTATCACCATCGAAGCCAAAGGGATTTTTTCCCGCCGGGCGGTTGCCCTGTCACCGGGGGATCTGGTGGGCATCCGGGGACCGTTCGGCAATGGATTCGACATCATATCTTCTCCCCATGTGGCTGTGGTGGCCGGCGGCTGCGGAATGGCCCCCCTGGCCCCTTTGGTGGAACGTTTGAATCCAAATCTGTTTTTTATCCATGGTGCCCGGACAAAGCAATTTATCCTGTATCCGGACCGGTTCAAGGCCAAACGCCACTTCACCACAGATGACGGCAGCTTGGGCCAGAAAGGATTTGTCACGGATCTGCTGGAAAATGAAATGAAACACCGGACCGAAAAAAGCCTGCCGTCCTTTGACATGGTCTATGCCTGCGGCCCTGAAATCATGATGCACGCGGTCTTTACCTTGTGCGAAACCCATGGCATTGCCTGCCAGGTGTCTCTGGAACGGTATATGCGTTGCGGATTCGGTGTCTGCGGCGCCTGTGTGTGCAGCGACCGGGTGGTATGCACGGACGGCCCGGTATTTACTTCAGAGCAGCTGGAAAAGATGGCAGATTTCAACCGTACCGCCCTGCTCAAGTCCGGCCGGGCAGTTCCCCTGGACGACTATGTCACTTGGCGCTGCCAGTGATCCTACCCAGAACATGCCCTGTAAAACAATTACCTTCAAACCAACTTTCAAACCAAGGGACCCAAAATGACCTATCAGGAATCTTTCATCACCTTTCTGGTGCAATGCAATGCCCTTAAATTCGGGGAATTCCAACTCAAAAGCGGCCGTATTGCCCCCTATTTCATCAACACCGGGATGTTTGACACAGGATCCAAAATCAAACAGCTGGGCACCTATTATGCAAAGGCCGTACACGAACATTTCAATTCAGGATTTGACGGCGTTTACGGCCCGGCATACAAAGGCATCCCCTTGTGTGTCTCCACCGCCATGGCCCTGTCCGGTATGGGGCATGACTCAGGATATGTGTTCAACCGCAAGGAAGCCAAAACCTATGCCGACAAAAGCAGCACCGTGGGCATGTCCCTGGAAGGGGACACCCGGCTTATACTGGTGGATGATGTCATCACTTCGGGCAAGGCCATCAGAGAATCCCTTGAGACCCTGAAAACCAGCGGAAATCCACTGGTCAAGGGCATCGTCATCAGCGTGGACCGCCAGGAAAAAGGCACCACAGACCAGAACGCCCTGACAGAGGTAGCCCAGATCCTGGGCATCCCCATTTATGCCATTGTCACCCTGTCCGACATCACCACTTTTCTGCACAACAAAAAAATCAACGGCCGGATCATCCTGGATAATGACATGATGACAAAAATCGATGCCTACCTGGCCCGATACGGTGCAGCTTGATGACACCAGCTCAAGGGCTAATACCAATCCTCAAGCCTCAGGGCACTGACCCGTTCAAATTCCCTTACATTGTGGGTTACAAGAATGGCATTTGCAGCCAGTGCCGTACCGGCGATCAATGTGTCATATGGACCGATGGGCAACCCTTTTTTTTCAAGATCAGCCCTTATCATTGCAGCACTTTCAGCTTCCCTTGTTCCGAAATCAGCAATATTCACATGAGACACCAGCAGATTCAGCTGTTTTTTTCTCTTGACCGGATTTATCGATTTGGCGATGCCAAGCTTGAGTTCAAACAGGACAATGGATGGAATGAAAATATCGTTTGGAGATTTGGAAAGCAGCATATCCGCGACATTACCGGCACCCTTGAAGAAATAGATGAGTGTATTGGTATCAAGAATATACAATTTTACAGAACCTCACGTTCGGTATCTTCCCCTTCTGTTGAACGAATTTCTGCCAATGACGGAAAATCCTTTCGCCAGGAACCTGCCAGATTTACGATATCCCGGGGCCATTCGGTCGAAATCCTTTCCTTGATAATGTTGGCGACCCATTTACTGACAGATACATGGTTTTCCCTGGCAGCATGTTTCATTTTATTTTCAATCTCATTGTCAAGATATATGGTTACCTGCCCCATCTTTTCACCTCCGCTTACCAGATAAATATATGTGTAATTATAATTACACAACATACCCTTGTCAATAACTACCTGGATGTTGCGTAAGAATTCGTTTTTTTTATTTGCCCCTTTGAAAAAAGCAGATGGCATAGTAACATCTGTCACAGTTTGTGATACTATAATCGGCACTGGATAAAAATAAAGGACCGAATGAATACCAGACAGTATCTGACCAACCTGGACCGGCTCCGGGAAATCTATTTTCTGTACGACAGGTTTATGGCATATGAAACAAGTGTCTGCAAAAAAAGATGTGCCGACTGCTGCACCTGCAACGTCACCATCACCTCTCTGGAAGCGGATCTACTGCTCTCCTCCCTGTCCCCTGTTGAAAAAAAGGCACTTGACATCCGAATCATTCGGTATTTCCCCCAAAAACGGTTTGTTCCGAAAATGACCGTTAACACCTTTGCCAGATGGTGTATGGAAGGCCGGAACATTCCTGAAGAGGAAAACGATCCTGCGTGGGGACACTGTCCCCTGCTGGCAGATGATCTGTGCACCGTCTATGATGCCCGGCCGTTCGGCTGCCGTGCACTGATGTCCCGGCACCTGTGTCGAGACAAGGGGCACGCCCGGATCCCGCCCCGGGTGATGACGGCAAACAACCTGTTTCTGCAGGCCATCGAACACCTTGATTCGCAAGGATTTTCCGGCAATCTGTCGGACATGCTGACCTGGTTTCCGGCGGATGAACCTGTTCCGCCTGAGGACCGGTTTGTACCCAACGAGGCGATCCCTGTGCTGATGGTGCCGCCCGAGCACCGTTCCGATATGGCACCGGTGATACAGCAGTTGTCAACCTTGTTAATCCCGGATAGCCGCCCATGACGGCACTCTTCCGGACAAGATCTTTCTCCCTCGGGAAAAGAACTGTTTCCCCTGGTCCGGCCCAAAGACCTGCTGGTGGAAAAACTGACCCGCATGGTGCTGCTGAACTGAGGCAGCCGCGTTACGGCACAATATCAATCCTGGAAGTCCCTGGGCTCAACCCGTGTCCCGCAGGGTGTTTATAAACTCTGGTTGATCTGCCTGGCTGCAGCCAGGGTCTGGTCAATAATGCCCGGCATCAGGTCGTCGGACATGCCGGCTTTGAACCCTACCACCCATAAAGCAGGCAGATAGCCGCCCCTGGAAGAAAGGCAGACTGCCACGGCCCGGACACCGGCAAGATATTCTTCATCATCCAGGGCATATCCCCTTTTTTTGACTGTCTGCAACTCTTCCAGATACATTGCCGGCTCCACAATGGTCCGGGATGTGAATCTCGGCAAAGGATGGTTTTTCAGGTAGGCTGCCGCCTCCGGTTTCGGCATGGCTGACAGAAACACCTTTCCCACGGCCCCGGCCAGAAGGGGCAGTGCCGTGCCAATGGGGGAGCTGATTTTGAAATCTTTGCGGGATTCCACAATATCAATGACCGTGACATGATGGGCATTGCGTACGCCCAGAAATACCGATTCACCGCATTGTTCCATGAGATTTTCCATGGCCGGTCTGGCGGATTTTATGATATCCACCCGTTCATAAACTGCCTTGCCCAGTTCCATAAGGGTCAAACCGATGGTATAACGCTTGGAATCCGGGTTCCGGATAATGGCGCCCTGTTCTTCAAGTGCTGTGGTGATGCCGTGGACAGTGCTTTTGCTGATGCCAAGATCCAATGAAATGTCACTGATGCGCAGCCCTTTTTCAGACCGGGAGATTGCCTTGAGAATGTCAAAGGCTTTTTTCACAATGGGAGCCTGGTAGCGTTTGGTCATCAACGATTTTCCCCTTTCAATACCAGTCGGGTGATGGTTTCCAGCCGGTTTTCAGTTTCAGACGGTGGTTCACCGGAAAGTTTACTCTGCCTGAGCAGGCGCTGTTCAAGCCGCTGCAACAATTTTTTCAAAATTCCCATGGCCAACCAGGCCAAAAGCAAAACAATCAATATGCGAACGCATGTGAACAGAATTTCCCATCCAACTTCCTGGATCTGCTGCCATAAAGTATCCAAATGAAATCCCTCTTATACAAAAGTTTTGCCCGCCGGGCCATAGCGGTTGCCACAATAAAGATTCCCCGGGAATCGCAGTGAAAATATTGCACTGCATATTTTTTATTGCACCAAAATCAAATCAACCTGCCCTGATCCGGATCTGTTATGATCTTTTGTTTTCCCGATTTCCTTGACTCAATGCATTATCAATGATTTATTATACCATATTTTCCCTGTTGAATGTATTCTTTGTTATGGTTATCTGTTTTTTTGTCAATTTTATTCACGGAAACCATTCTCTGGCACATTTATGGCAAGAGAAACGCCACAAGTTTAAAAATGTTTGCAATAAGGAGACAAGAAATTATGGATAAAGATGTATTCAGTTTGTGTTTCATGTGCTCGGTCAGATGTCCCATACAGGTTGGTGTCAAGGACGGGCATGTGAACTGGATCCAGGGAAATCCCCATGTGGCGGGGATAGACGGCCGTTTATGTCCCAGAGGTTCTGCCGGCAAATCGCTGCTGTATGATGACCAGCGGCTCCAGTCCCCCCTTATCAGGGTTGGAGACAGAGGATCGGGCAACTGGCGCAAGGCTTCCTGGGAGGAAGCCCTTGACTATGTGGGAACCCGGCTCAAAGAAATAAAAGATACCCACGGCGGCCATGCCATTGCATTAGGCGAGCGCGCCCAGCTGGCTACCCATGTGAGCAAAACCTTTTTAAAGGCCCTGGGTTCCCCCAACTATTTCAGCCACGACGCTTTGTGCAAGGGATCCATGAACACGGCCTGCCGGAGCATGTTCGGTTACACAGACGGCCAGATGGGTATCAATTATGCCAATACAAAACATATTGTTCTCTATGGCAGAAACATTTTTGAATCCATTAATGTCAAAGAGGTGAACACCCTCATGGATGCCCTGGAAAAAGGAGCCAAACTCACCTATATCGATCCAAGGGTCAATGTCACCGCCAGCAAGGCGCACCGGTACTGGATGATTCGGCCGGGTACCGACCTGGCCCTCAACTACGGACTGATCCACGTGATTTTGAAAGAACGTCTCTATGACGCGGGTTATATGGACAAATGGGCTCATGGGCTCACTGAATTACGTGATTTTATCAAGGAATACACCCCGGAATGGGCGGAAAACGAAACCGGTATCCCTGCCGGGGAAATCAAGTCGCTGGCCAGGGAAATCAGCAAGGACAAGCCGGCGGTTATTTTCCATTACGGGTATCGGTGCGCCAACCACCAGAATGAAATTTATATGCGCCGTTCCATTCTTATGCTCAACGCCCTTATGGGATCCGTGGAAGCAAAAGGCGGCATTTTCTTTAAAAAAGGCCCTGGTGCGGAAGGCGGCAAACCAGCCAGAAAACTGGTTGAACAGGAATTCCCCAAAATTACGGTCCCCCGGTTTGACAAGGTCGGGACTCCGGATTTTCCGCTGCCGGATCCGGCCCACGGGGTGGCCCAGATCCTTCCCCATGCCATCCTTACCGAGGATCCCTATCCCATCAAGGCCTTGATCAACTTTCGGCTGGATCCCCTCATGTCCATTGCCGACACCAATAACACCAAAAAGGCCCTGGACAAACTGGATCTGATTGTAACCATTGATATCAACTATTCAGACATTGCCTGGTATTCGGATGTTATTCTGCCCGAATCCACTTACCTGGAACGTACCGACTGCATCCAGCAGATGAACGGGCTCAAACCCATGATGTTTCTGCGGGAAAAAGCAGTGGAACCCCGGTACGACACTTTGGAAGGCGCCATCATCCTCAAACGCATAGGAGAGCGCCTGGGCATCGGGGAGTTTTTTCCCTATGACACCATGGATGAACTGGTGGACTGGCAATTGGAAGGTACCGGGTTTACCAGAGAAGATTTTGCCAAAAAAGGATTTGTCAGTTACGGCAAATCCCCCATATTCTGGGATAGGGACGATATCCCCTTCAAGACCCCGTCAGGAAAAATCGAGTTTACATCATCTCTGCTGGAAGATGCGGGATTTCCCTCCTTGCCGCCCTATGCGCCCGTGAATGAACCGCCGGACAGACAATTTCGACTGGTGGTGGGCCGCACAGGGCTTCACACCCATGTATCCACCCAGAATGTGCCGTATCTCAATGAACTGATGAAAGAAAACCTGCTGTGGATAAACAACACAAAAGCGGCGGATCTGGGTATCAGTGACGGGGCCGTTGTGGAGGTGTCCTCTGCCTGCGGCAAAGGACGGATCAAGGCATTTGTGACAGATCTTATCCATCCGGAAGCGGTGTTCATGGTCCACGGATTCGGACACGAGGCCAAGCTGGCAAAACGGTCCTATAACCAGGGCCTTTCCGATGCCCTGCTCCAGGAAAATCTGTATGACAAAGTCGGGGGAAGCCCGGCGTTTCATGACACTTTTGTTACCGTGACCCCGGTGTAATTTACCATAAGGAGGCAATGAATGAGCCAGTATTACCTGTTCCAGGACAGTAAAAAATGCATCGGGTGTCATGCCTGTGAGATCCAGTGCAAAACCAATAAAGACCTGCCTGAAGGCCCCAAACTCTGCCAGATTATTCAGGTGGGACCAAAATTTATCAACAACCTGCCCAAGATGTCGTTTATTTTCATGCCCTGTTTTCATTGTGAAAACCCCTGGTGCGTGTCTGCCTGTCCCACTGGTGCCATGCAGCAAAGATCTTCGGACGGCATCGTGTTTGTACAAAAAGATCTGTGCGTTGGGTGCAAAACCTGTGTGTCCGCCTGTCCGTGGGGTGCACCCCAGTGGAATCCGGACACCGGGAAAGTGGAAAAATGTGATTATTGCAAAGACCGGGTAGACCAGGGTCTGGAACCTGCCTGTGTCACCACCTGCACCACCGGATGCCTGAAATTCGGGAAAGTGGAAGATATGACCCAGATCCGGCGGCAGCGCCATGCCGAATCCGTGGCATCCCTTGAGAACAGCAGTTTTTAAAAGGAGCGTACCCCATGGCCAAAGACACCTGTCCGGTTCAGTCCACCCTGCAATATCTGTCTGAGCGTATTGCATCCGGTGTCCTGACAGACCCCAAGGTGCGGCGGATATGCGAGTCCATCCGGATGCTGGTGGAGGAGATATCACTGGGAGAAGCCGGTGATGGTCATATGGCCGCCATTGACGACCTGATGACGGAATTTGAAAACAGGACCCCGGATGACGAAGCTGTCAAGACCCGGGATCATCTGAAACAGGTTCTGTCAGACCACAGAGAAGTGTTTGTCAGTCACATTGAAACCCGGAACTGCCCCTCCCATGACTGCGGTGTCATAGCCCCGTCTCCCTGCCAGATGGCCTGTCCCGCCGGCATTGATGTACCAACCTACCTGGCGCTGATTGCCGAAGGAAAAGATGACCAGGCCATCGCCGTGATCCGGGAAGACAATCCCCTTCCCTGGGTCTGCGGCCTGGTGTGCACCAGGCCCTGTGAAATGATGTGCGTCAGGGGGCGTATCGACACCCCTATTTCCATCAAATTTCTCAAGGCTTTTGCCGCGGAGCGGGCGTTGTCGGACCGGCGGTATATTAATCCAAAACCGGCCCCGCCCAACGGAAAACGGATCTGTGTGGTGGGAGCCGGCCCCGGTGGGCTGTCCTGCGCCTATTACCTGGCCTTGATGGGATATAAGGTGGATGTGATCGAAGCCCTGCCGTTTGCCGGCGGCATGCTCATGGTGGGCATTCCCCGGTACAGGCTGCCCCGGGAGGTGATTGACCGGGAAGTGGCCATGATAGAAGATTTGGGGGTGACATTTTCCTTCAACACCCGGTTCGGTAAGGATGTCACCTATGAAGACATGAAGGACAGCGGCACGGATGCCTTTTTTCTGGCCATCGGTGCCCACAAAGCATGGGATCTCGGCATCAAAGGGGAAACAGATTTCCCCAAGGTAATTGATGCCATAAGTTTTTTAAAGAATGTGGCTATAGGGGACCGCCATGCCCCGGGCAAGCATGTGGTGGTCATCGGCGGCGGAAATGTGGCCATTGATGCCGCCAGAACCAGTCTGCGCCTGGGAGCGGAAAAGGTTACCATTGCATACCGCAGATCCAGAGAACAGATGCCCGCCGATATCGAGGAAGTGGAACAGGCGGAAGAAGAAGGCATTGCGTTTTCCTTTCTCACCATTCCTACCCAGATTGCAGGCGATGGCGGTATTATCACCGGACTTGCCTGCATCAAGGCAGAACTGATCGCAAAAAAAGGCACGGACCGCCTGGCACCGGTTCCCATCCTGGGAAAAGAGTTCACCATCCAGGCGGATGCCGTCATATCCGCCATCGGACAGTATGTGGATGATACCGGCATGACTGCATTCGATGCCGTGAACTGGACCCGCAGAGGCACCATTGAAGTCAACCATGCCTCAATGGAAACCAGCATGCCAGGGGTATTTGCAGCAGGGGATGCGGTATCAGGTCCTGCAACGGTCATAGAGGCCATCGGCGGCGGCAAACGGGCGGCCGATGCCATCCACCGTCACCTGACCGGCATGCCCCAGCCCAGAATGCCCAAGATTCCGGTACGCCGCCGCAAAGTACCCATGATCGAAATGACGGCAGCTGAAAAAATGCGGCTTTCACGGCCGTCCATGCCCATGCTCAATGTGGACAGAAGAAGAACCACGTTTCAGCAGGTGGAACTGGGGTATGATGAAGCAGCAGTGCGCAAAGAAGCCCGGCGGTGCCTGCGGTGCGATGTGTGCAGAAGATGTGGCAAATGTGTGGAAATCTGCCGGGACAAAATGGGCATTGACGCCCTGCATCTGGGATACCTGGATTTTGACCACCCGGTGAAAACCGATTTCCGGATGACAGCGGAAAACTGTATCACCTGCGGGGCATGTGCAGCCAATTGTGAAAACAATGCCATGACCCTGGAAGAAAAAGACGGCAAGCGCATGCTCAAACTCTGCGGCACCATACTCAACGAGCAGGAGATTCAGACCTGTGATTCCTGCGGGGCAAAACTGCCCTCTGCCCAGTATATGGCCTATATTTTGGACAAAACCGCCGACCTGACCCAGAAGGCGGAGCGGCGGCTTTTGTGCACCGACTGCCAGCGCAAGTTGTCAGCCAAAAATCATGTACCGACCCGGCCGGTCAACCCGGCATAAAGGAGGCTGTTATGGTGTTTAAACGCGGCAATCGTGTGGAAGTGTTCCAGGCATCGACAGATGAGGCCTGGGAATCCTATATGAATGACTTTATCGGTGCCCACGGGGTGATAACAGACCCTGATTCCTCCATCAATGATCCAGATGACCTCATCGAGGTGAGTCTCCAGGGCAAAGGTACCCACCGGCTGCCCCAGGACTGCCTCCGTCTCCTGGATGAAACAACAGGGTGAAAACGACATGATTGAAATTACCATCAATAAACAACCCATTACCTGCACCGAAGGCCAGACCGTGCTGGAAGCGGCCCGGAGTCACAATATCAGCATCCCCCATCTGTGTTTTCACCCGGCATTGAAACCGTCCGGTGCCTGCCGGGTCTGCGGTGTGGAAATAACCTCTCCCACCGGCAGACAGACCGTGATGCTCTCTTGTGTGCTGAAAGTAAAACCGGGCCTGGTGGTACTCACCGATTCTCCCCTGGTCAGATCCCACCGGCAGAAGGCGTTTGTCCGGTTGTTCCGCATGGCACCCCAGGCCCACCGGATACGGGACCTGGCCCACAGATACCGGGTGGATCTGCCCCCGGAACCGGACGGGTGCATCAGATGCCGGCTGTGCATACGGGTCTGCCAGGAAATCGTCAAGGTGGGGGCCCTGAAAATGGAAAAAACTGCAGCCGGCGGACAGGTAGCCAAGGGAGACGGCCAGTGCATCGGCTGCGGTACATGTGCCAATCTGTGCCCCACCAGTGTGATCCAGGTGACGGACCATGACGGCGTCAGAACGGTTGCCATCCAGGGACGTATGGTGGGGCAACTGCCTCTGGAGCGGTGTGAAGCCTGCGGCCGCATGTATGCCACCGCTGATTTTTTGAACCGGGTATCCCATATCAGTCCGGGCCACCCGGACACAAAGGAACACCACAACCTCTGCCCGGCCTGTGTCAAACTCATGTCCACCCGGGCCATGACCGAAAAAGCACATTTGAAAAAATGAACCGGAAGGTGTGGCACATCAGCCTGATCCCGGCATGTTTGCTGGTACTGCCGACACCGGCCTTTGCGATCCAGCTGCATACCGGCAATGCCGGCATTATTGCCCATCAGATCGGGCATCTGTTTTTTTTGTTTGCCATGGTAGCACTCATGTTCACCATCAACAGCCAGGGACTGATCCGGCAGAAGGGATGGCGCCAGATTCAATACGGAGCCCTGTTTTTTATCTTCTGGAACCTGGATACCCTGGTGGCCCATTTTCTGGACAACCAGATCGAGGTGGTGCGTATCGAAACCTTGAGCATCTCAAAAATGGCCATTGTGACCCAGTCCGACTCCCAGCTGCTGGCAGTGATCTACTATTTTCTCAAAATGGATCACCTGTGGTGTGTTCCGGCCATGATATTTCTGTTCATGGGTCTGGACAACCTGCTCAAGGCCCAGCGGCAGGGCGGGAAAGGGGCCGGACAATGACCGCCAATCTGCCCATTCTGCTCGTGGACGTGCTGGGATCCGTGATCATGGTGGTGCTGGGAGTGCTGTCCCTGTTCAAGGCCAAGTCCCTGCGGGACCTTGACCCAGACAACGTGGTATTCCTTTATTTGATCTGGATCTGTGCCGGCTTCACCATATTTGCGGTATCCCGGTCTTTCAGCCATATCCTGCGCCAGTTTCTGGTCCTCACCGGCAGCGGAGATATCTGGAGCAGCATCGGTCCTTTCACCGGTGCCGTCAATACCATCACCTTCATGCTGGTGGGTACGGTAACCCTGTTTTTCAACCAGAGCTGGCGTATCAATGAAAAAGTGCTCTCCGCCAAACAGAAACATCAGGAAACCAGTGCCAAGCTCCTGGAACTGAACCAGACCCTTGAGCACAAGGTGGTGGAAAGAACCGAAATGCTCACCAGCTCCGAACACAAGGCCCGCCGAATTTTCGAACACTCCCTGGATACTATTGTGGTCACGGATCCGGCCTTTGTCATCGCAGAGATCAACCAGGCAGGCGTAGAACTGACCGGGTACAGGAAATCAGATATCCTGGACAATCAAATGGGGCTCAAAGATTTTCTGGCGGTCAGGTCGGAACGGGAAAAAATTCTGGGACTTCTGGAAACCGATGAATACATCCTGAACGAAGAGGCCGATTTCCTGCGGGCGGACCAATCCTGTGTCCGGGTACTCATCACGGGCGGAGTGGATTACGGAGCGTTCGGCTGCGGCAAAACCTTTCATTTCATCATCAAGAACATCAATGATAAAAAACAGATGGAACAGCAGATCGCCCAGGCGGACAAGCTGGCGGCCCTGGGTGAGCTGTCAGCCGGGGTGGCCCATGAGATCAACAATCCTCTGGGCATCATTCTGGGGTATACCCAGCTGATGCTCAAACAGCCGGGAGACCATGAAGAAGATCTGAAAACCATTGAAAAGCATGTAAAAAACTGTAAAATTGTTGTTTCTGACCTGTTGACTTTTGCCCGGAAAGGGTCCACAAAAATGCAGTCCATTGATGTATGCAAGGTGGTGGATGATGTGATTAATTTTCTGGCCAATCATTCAGATTTCAGGAATGTTGAAGTGATTCCCCCACAACCGTGTACCCGGCCGTTGACGGTTTTTGGGAATGAACAGGAACTTGCCCAGGTCATCATCAACCTGATGATCAACGCCTGCCACGCTGTGGAAAAAAAGGGCTGCATCCTGGTGGTAACTGGTCAAGATGACCAGGACCAGATCCTGATAACTATAAAGGACAACGGCACCGGCATTCGGAAAAAGGATTTTTCCCGGATTTTTGATCCGTTTTTCACCACCAAACCAGTGGGCCAGGGCACCGGCCTCGGACTTTCCGTTGGATACGGCATTATCCGGCGCCACGGGGGCGATATCACTGTGCGGAACCGAAAAGATAAAGGTGCGGCGTTTACCATCAGCCTGCCCAAAGCCCGATCACCACAAGACACCTTGGACAGAGAGGAGACCTGATGACCGCCCATATCCTGGCAGTGGACGATGAAAAAGACATGACCCGTCTGCTGAAACGCACCCTGGAATCAGAAATTGACTGTACGGTTTCCATGGCGTTTTCCGGGGAAATGGCCTTGAATATTTTGGAACAGGGGTCCTGGGATCTGGTGATCTGTGATATCCGCATGCCTGGCATGGACGGGTTTGCGCTGCTGGAACAGATAAAAAACCGGTATCCGGATCTCACCGTGGTGATGCTCACAGCCTTCGGCAATATCGATTCCGCTGTCACCGCCATTAAAAGCGGGGCCTATGACTTCATTGCCAAGCCCTTTGAACAGGATGAGATCATATTCAAGATCAGAAAAGCCCTGGAGCGCAGCCGGCTGCTTTTGGAAAACAAGCAGCTGCTAAAGGCACGGGACAAGGATTTTTCTCCCCTGGTGGGCCGCAGCTCTGCCATGGAAAAAGTATTTGAAAAAATTGCCCTGGTGGCATCTTCTGATGTCACCGTGCTTATTACCGGGGAATCAGGAACCGGCAAAGACCTCACCGCCCGGTCCATTCACCGCCGCAGCCAGCGCAGCAAGGCACCGTTCATCCCGGTCAACTGCCCCACCATTCCAGAACATATCCTGGAAAGCGAGCTGTTCGGCCACAGAAAAGGGGCCTTTACCAGCGCGTATCAGGACAAAAACGGATTGTTCCAGGAGGCGGACAAAGGGACCATCTTCCTGGATGAAATCGGGGACATCGGATTGTCCATTCAGACCAAGCTGCTGCGGGTGATCCAGGAAAAAGAGGTGAAGCCTTTAGGGGATACCAGGGTTCAGAAAGTGGATGTCCGCATCATTGCCTCCACCAACCAGGATCTCAAAGAAAAAATTGCCCGAAAAGAATTCAGAGAGGATCTTTTCTACCGCCTGTCAGTCATATCCATCGAACTGCCGCCCCTGCGGGAGCGGATTACCGATATCCCGCTTCTGGCTGATCATCTGGTGGCCAAAAACTGTGAAAAACTGAACAAACCCTTGAAAACCATTTCCGAAAATGTCATGGACCTGCTCTTGAAACATCCCTGGAAAGGCAATGTCCGGGAACTGGAAAACGTGCTGGTCCAGGGGATTCTCTATGCAAAAACAGAGGTGATCCGCAGATCCGACATCCCTGTTTCCCCTGTTAGCACCGATGTCGGCCCTGACACCTGCCTGGATGCCCATATCATGGACATGCCCTACAAAGCAGCCAAAGAGACCATACTGAACCGGTTCAACCATGATTATGTGGGGACACTCCTGTCCATGACCAACGGCAATATCACCCGGGCAGCCAAACGCTGTGGTCTGGACCGCCAGGCGTTGCAGCAGATCATGAAGCGGTTTGCCATTGACCCGGAAGATTTTCGATAGCGATACTGCCAAGCCGATGCCCGGCACCAGTATTGACAGTACTTCCGGTGAATTAGTGCCCTACTCTTCAATTATTGTTAAAAATACAAAGGGCAGCACCCGGGTTACGGGTTTCCGGCGTTAGAAGCCATATATTTTGTGCAATATAATACATGCACCGCATATATTTTACTGCACTCCCCCTTCCCATAAAAACCATTCCCTGCCGGCAGCGGCCCGTCATTTTCATAAATAACTCATATAAAACCGGGTAGTTATGGAACAAAAACACGGGCTGCGCAGGTGTGGCACCAATATTGCTGAATATAACCGGCAATGTGAATGTATTAACCCGGCATATAAAAAAATGTGTATTCCGGGTGTAAACAACTAACTCTTATTTTTTATTTGTACCAAACCATAAGGAGGGAAAATGATGGTGAACCGAACCAGGTTTTATCTTGTAACCGCGCTGATGATTGTATTCTCGTTTGTGGCAGTAGCCATGGCCCAGACAGGATCAGGCCTGACAACACCGGGCATGCCCGAAAAAATGAAGACAGCCATTGAAGCCAGTCTTCAGGATCCGGAAATGGCTGCAAAAACACAGGAAATTATCAAACCTGCAGAGGAACCGGGCTTTTTAGGCATTCCCGGCGCCCCTGATCCCAGCCTGATCATGGGACTTTTATGGGCCATCTGGGTGGGCTGGATCTTTTCCACCGTGGGGGCTTTCGGCGGCATCATGGCCGGCGTGGGCCACATCACCATCTTCGGTCTTGCCGACTATGCCAAATCCTTTGGCAAAGGCAATCCTGTGAACAATTTAATCACCGACTCCATCCGGGTCTCCAACCAGTGGCTGGTGGGCCTGAGCGGGATGATTTCTTCGTTCAACTACTACCGCATGGGCCGTCTGGTGGCACCCCTGGGTATCTGCCTGGCCATCGGTGGCGTAGGCGGTTCCTGGCTGATACCGGAACTGACCGCCGGTAAGATTTCCCTGAAGGACTACATCGGGTTTTTCGGCCTCATTGTTTTTATTCTAGGCGGATTCCTGATTTATGAAATGACCCCGAAGGGTTCTGCCGGAAAAAAACAAGCCAAGGCAGCGGCCCAGGCATTTGAAAAAGCAGCCAAAGAAAAAGCCGATACCTCTGAACAAGGTGTTAAAATCATTGAAGGTTCCTGGACCTTCATGTGGGTAGCGGTTGGACTGGTGGTGTTGTCCGCCCTGTGGATCAACCTGATTCCGGTCCTTAAATGGGTACCCTATATCCTGGTTCTGGCAAGCTGGGCCATGACCTTTATGATCGGCAATATCCGGTTCACTTTTTATGGACAGGAATTTGCCTTCAAGGCATATGTTCCTATGATCGGTGGTATTGTAATCGCGGCCCTGGCCTCTTTTCTGGGTGTGGGCGGCGGTTTTCTCTATGTACCGTTCCTCACTTCCGTTGCTGGACTTCCCATGTTCCTGGTGGCCGGCACCTCAGCCCTGTGCGTGCTGGTGGGCATGATCGTTTCCATTTTCTCCTACATGGTGGGCAAAGGTGTGGTCATTGCCTGGGGATTCATCGGTGTTGAGCTGATCGGTATTTTCATCGGTTCCATGATCGGTCCCCGGACCTCCAAATATATCCCGGAAAAAGTGCTGAAGTGGATCTTCATCATTCTTGCCTTTTACGTGGGTATCCGATATACTTCCAAGGGGTTTCTGGGATTCAGTCTGCTGCCGCCGTTTTAGTGGACAGAATGTTGTGTATGCCTTACATCTAAGGGGAAATCCGTGACCCGGTTGCCGTTCCTTATCTGTCTTTTTTTTAACAGCAGCTGAGGAGTAAGGCACTAAATTGTATAAGGCATGTTTCAACGGGTGATCAGGAATCGGCCAATTGAATTCCTGTTCACCCGTTTTTTTGATATGAAAATGCAGCCGTCGAGAAAATGCCCGGCATCAAACCAGACACCAGCCCAAATGAGGGGCCTGGAAGTCCACCCCGGGAGCGCCGGGAACAGAATGGCAAAAACAACTTCACGGGGAATTATATAAAAAACATATGGATTCCATACAGGGTATACTCCATTTCATCGATCCGGTGCTGATCTATCCCTACCGGATGTTTGAAAACCCCATGGCAGGCTGGTGGGCAGGCACCTTCTGCCTGGCGGCCTGGGCCGTGCTCATCGGGGAGATCACCTTGGCTGTTGCCGGGCGGATCAACCGGTCCGCGGTGTCCACCAACCTGGATGACACCATGTATTACCATGAACAATCCATGAAAGCCAAGCAGGCCGGGGATGAAAAAGCCTATAAAGGCATCAACAAACTGGCCAACGAGGCCTACGGCAAATCCTTTTTCCTGCTCATGGCCATGGGCATGGCAGCCCTGTGGCCGGCATTTTTTGCCGTTGCCTGGCTGGACGAACGGTTCGGGGATATCAGCTTCACCATGCCGGCCTGGACCGGGGGGCTGGAATTGAATTTTGTCGCCCCGTTCATCCTGATCTATATCTCGCTGCGGGTTGCCTGGGCCAAGACCAAAAAAAGATTCTCCCGGCTTTAACAGGCTGAACACACAGCCTTGACATGGTAAAAACCGGTAAAATCATTTCTGCCCACAAACCCCATTTCCAGATTCAGGTACCAGGCTGACACAAACGTGCTTTTGTCAGCACTCCACAGCCATTTCTGTTCCCCATCAAACACCGGTGACATGCAATGGTCCCGGCCCTTGGCCAAGGGTGCGGCAAGGGTGAGCAGTTCATGGATGGTGGGCAGGCGCCATGCGGCATATCCCCCAAACTGCCGGAAGATCAACTGTTCCACATAGGTTTTTGCCTGAAGCCAGTTAACAGGAAACCAGATGCCGGACTGCTGCCACACCAGACCGGTATGCCTGTCCTGCACAAGGCCCTCTTCGATCAATACAAAATCATTGGCACCATATCGGCGGGGCTGCATGAACCGGTCCAGACCAAAAAAGGCACGGGCCTGTTTCAAAGGGATTTTTTCAGGAACAGCCCGCACCGGAACAGGCTTTCTCCTGTCAGATGCTGGCCGTCCTGAGTCCTGCCCGTCACTTTTTTCACCGCCGTATGCAGCCGGATCTCCTTCTGACTGCTGGGCGTTTTCCGGCACATGACCGTTTTCCTGTTCCAACGCTACCGGCATGGAACAGATTTTCTCTTTTTTTTCCTTCCAGTCCCGGGCCAGTTGTTCCAGGTCCCGGCACATGGTATCCGCTCCCTGGAACCGCCCGGCCGGATCCGGATCAAGGGCTTTTGCAAAAAACCGGTCCCAGGACATATCCAGATCCGGGTTCATATGTGATGCCGGGGAACCGCTCTTCTGGGGCAGACGGCCGGTGAGCATCTTGTAGAGCATGATGCCCAGCGCGTAAAGATCTGCAGTAACACCTACGTTATCCGGATCTGCCTCCTGCTCCGGGGCTGCGTAATATGGGGAGCCCACCCGGATACTCCCATGCCGTCTGCGCCATTCATCCTGTCGCAGGGACAGGCCGAAATCACAGATTTTTACGGTATCCAGGTCTGTGATCAACATATTGGCAGGCTTGATATCTCTGTGAACAATACCGGAAAAATGAAGGCACACAAGGCCTTTTAATATCTGGGTGGTATACTGCACCGCCTTTTCAATGGGAACAACCCGGGTATCATCTTCTTCAAAGGATTCCCCCATAAGAGTTCCCAGATTGTTGCAAAAATAATCCATGACATAATACAGCCGGTTGTCTGTACGTCCAAAATCCAGAATATCCACCACATGGGGATGGCGGATGGCAGCCATGGTGACGGCTTCTTTTGTGAACATATCTTCCAGCTCTTTTTTTGGTGTGAGGCTGGCCAGAAGGGGAGAAGGCTCCAGCAGTTTCAAGGCGGCAATTTTTTTGGTGACAGGATAGGCGATCTTATATATCCTGCCCATACCCCCTTTTCCCAGCAGGCCTGTGATGGTGAATCTGCCGATTTTTTTCATATAAATGTCTCTTTGTCATCCTTTATCCGCAGCTTCAGCACCGACAGCCAGTTTTTCCGCATACATTTTCGGAATACCCGCAGCAATAATTTTTCTGCCGGTATCAGCAAACGGATAATCCAGGGCCATGACAGACAATTGGCACGTTTGTGTGTCATATACCAGAAATTTGGCTGCAGCCGTACCATCCCTGGGCTGGCCCACACTGCCGGCATTGATGATATATTTTTTATTTTCCTCCAGCTGACACACCCCGGGAACCAGTTTGTCTCTTGTCAGGCAGGCACCGTCCCAGGAAATGATGCCCAGATCATGGGTATGTCCCACAAAGCAGATATGTTCCTGCAACCGGTCCAATTTCTGGATCAGTTTTTTTTCCGGCACCTGGAAAAGATATAGAAAAACGTTTGCAGGAGGTACACCATGGACAAACCGCAGACCGTGTTTCACTAGAAAAAAGGGCAGTTTTCGGATCTTTGAAACAGCAGGCCCGGACAATTGCGACCGGGTTATTTCCAGGGCTTTTTGTGCCATGGGATTGAACCACTCCAGGCTGGCCCGGTTTTTCACCGCCATTTCATGGTTGCCCAGAACAGAGGCAATCTTGTGTTCTGCCAAAAGATCCATCACAGCCTGGGAATCCGGGCCATATCCGATATTGTCTCCGAGACAGACCACTTCATCCAGGCGCAGGGCATGAATTTTTGCCAGCACTGTCTGCAGGGCTTCCAGGTTGCCGTGGATATCTGATAATACGGCAATTTTCATTGTATGGACACCTCTTTGTTCTGCATCATTTTCTCCATGTGTCAGCCGGCCTGATATCCAGCCGCAATTTCAGTATACCGGTCATGGAATTGTTTTTAAAGGATGATCTTGCAGGCAATCTTTACAATATGAAAATGTGATGCTAGCAAAATACATATAGTTGTTTGATAGCTTCCCGGACAGACTCCAGATACAACCGCCAGGCTGAACATACCCTGAAACATACCAGAGGACAGCAGATGAATATACAGACACCAACGGCTTTAAAGGCCCGAAAGAGCCAAAACTGCCTGCGGAAACCATGGAAAAATTATCCAGGGTAAGCATACAGGCAGGCCATGAGAACAAGGTTTCTGATGCTCCTGAAA
>JAABSA010000028.1:0-2133 GCA_011390635.1 Desulfotignum sp.
GGCCCGCAGGGTGTCCAGGCTGGTTTTTTTTTCAAACCCCCTGGCTTTCATACCAGCTGTCATGCGCCGGGCCTCGTGGCTGAACACATGCAGATACCGGTAGCTGAGCAGCACCATCTGCCCGGCCATTTCCGGCACCCCCAGCCGGGACAGCCCATGCAGGGTCACGGGCAGCGGCGCAGTGGCCAGCAAAGGTTCCATCAGCAGGGCAACCGCCATTGCCTTGGCCCCGATGGTGGCCGCCAGAACAATCCCCCTCACATTCACCTCCAGCCAGTCCAGGGACCCGAAAACCAGCAGGGTATCCCCGGGATGGGCCGGCACGGTCAGGGGCATCACAATCAGCAGCATTCCCAGAAAACCGGCCAGGGCCAGCACCCGCAGCACCACTTTGTGAAACGATACCTTTGCCGCCAGGAGCACTGCCAGGGAAATCAGCACTGCAGCGGCTGCGGCAGCCGGATGACGCAGCGAAGCAACGGCAAAACTGTAGGCCAGCATCGTCACGATCTTGCAGCGCACATCCCAGCGGTGGATCAAAGAGGTGCCCAGTCCCCGGCCATCATCCAGGGGCGGGATCGACCAGTCCGGCACATTGCCGGGGACCACCTGTCTTTTGAAGCGGCTGCGCAGCCATGGCACCGCAGCCGCAGTCACCGCTGCCGGGATCAATACCAGCAGCGGCAGATACCACAGCGGCACCTGGATATGATGGACCTCAGTCATGCACCGGCCCGGCCGTATCCTGGAAAGAGGACTGCAGCAGCACAGGCTTGACCCGGGCCAGGAACCCGATGGTAAAACCGCTGACCACGCCTTCGATCACGATCACCGGCACATGCGCGGCCAGGGCCAGTTTGGCAACCCCGAAAAAATCCTCCCCCCCGGCAGCCAGAAGCCCTGCCAGAAAAACAGCGGCCAGAAAGGTCCCCAAAGCCCCGGCCAAACCGCCTGCCACAGCCTGGCGCATCCGGGTCCTGCCCCTGACCTGCTGAAAAAACCAGCCGCAGATCACTGCCGGCACCCCCATCATCACTGCGTTGGCCCCTAACGCAGTGATGCCGCCGAATTGAAACAATACACTTTGCAGCAGCAGCCCCAGGCCGATGGACACAAACGCGGCCGGGCCCAGCAGGGCTCCTGCCAGGCCGGGCAGCAGCAGGTGGGCACTGGTGGGGCCAAAGGGAACGTGCACCAGGGAGGCCACAAAAAAGGCGGATGTGACCACCGCCACTTTGGGCAGGTCCCGGCTGTGAATGCGGCGGGCGCTCCAGGCCGCAATCCCGGCACTGACCGCATAACCGCCGATCGTCACGGCAAGCGGAAGAACACCGTCGGAAATATGCATCCAATCACTCCCTTCGCCGGGATGCAGCAAAGGCGGCCGCACCGAACAGCCCGAAAATATAACCGATACCCGCAAACACATCCTTCATACCCGGTTTGTCAAGATCTGCCCGCAAGGCAGCTATTTCCCGCTGAATCCGTCTGAGATCCCGCGAGAGTGTGCTGTTTTGTTCTTTTAAAATCGTAATGACCTCCTGGTTGTTGTCATCCCGGGCATCCTGTGCCCAAAGGGGACCGGACAGCCCCGCCAGAAAAAAGCACACCAGGGCCATGACAATGCCTTTATGCAGCCCGGTCATTTGCCGGCCTCCACTTCGGCTTTTTTGAGTGTAAAACTGTTTTTGTGGCCCATGCCAGCATCGATCACTATTTTCAAATCATCGACCTTTGGGATGGCAAAATTGAACACCCCTTCCGTATCGGTCACCCCTTTTAAAAGCCGCTTGTCGCTGCTGTCATACACCAGAACCATCCCTTTTTCAACCGCCCTGCCGTCAGGGAAATAGCTTTCAGTGAAAATGGTACCACCTTCGGCATAAGCGAACAGGTTCACTTTGTGTGCCAGGGCCGGACCCGTTGCTGACAATACCACAAACAAGAAAGCAAGCAAACAATTCACATGTTTCATCTTATCCTCCGCCTATTGCATATCCCGTGTCCGGACCCAGTAGACAGCGCCGATCTCCACGCCTTTTTCCTGTCCCTCACGGGTGAGTTTCCATTCGGCTTCATTCAGTGCTGAAAAACCCCACCAGCCGGCTTTGGGCATGGCATAGCTGAACACAC
>JAABSA010000028.1:2560-4580 GCA_011390635.1 Desulfotignum sp.
ATCGGTTTTTTTGCCATCATGGAGCACACCGAACTGTTTGGGTTTGGCCATCTCCATATAATGCATTTCCATGGGATGAATGAACTTGACCTGCACATTCAGGGTCTTGTCGTCATCCTGGGTGACAATGTCATCCGACGGGATAACAGCACCGAAATGGGCCAGGGCCGGCTGTACTGCCAGGATCATGAATGCCGCCAAAATCATAAACAATGCTGCACTGGTTTTTATACGCATGAAATCTATCTCCTTTTTGCTGTAAAATCTGGTAAAAAATCATCATTAACAATGCACACTTTTTTGCCCTTGACCCGGATTGTCTTCAAGAAAACCCAGACAAAAAAAGGCCATGAGGACGTCTTCTTTTTTACAAAAGAATGGACCTTCATGGCCGTTTTACTATTTTTTTTATGTTGTTTATTCTGCTGCGCGGCAGCAGGTCCTTCTAATATACCAGCGGCTTCAGCCGCAGTTGTTGTTCATGGTATGTACCAGGCATTTTTCCAGAACACAAGGATTTTTGATCAAATTTTCTTTTTCAGACGCTGCTTCCATTGAAATTTCCGGCAAATGGGCATAGGAAAACATTTTGACAATTCCAGATGGAGGTTTGTAAAGCCATCATGACAACCGATTATGCCAGGGCCCGGCGCTTTGTACGGGAAGTGGATGCATCTTTGGTCATCGTCAATACGTCCACACGATTCAATGCCGGGGGGGAACTGGGACTGGGGGCTGAGATCGGCATTTCCACCTCCAAACTCCATGCATACGGCCCCATGGGTATCCGGGAACTGACCACCACCAAATTTGTGGCCTGGGGTAACGGCCAGATCAGAACCTGATACTGGAAATTTCACTGTGCCTTGGCACCAGCCTGAGAAATCGCTGCCGAGGTTCTTCTTGATTTTATTGCCTGCAAACCGTATACTCCAGCGAAATAAAGACATTTTACCACAACAGTATAAGGCCCTGATCCGTGAAAAATGGGAAGAATAAAATTTTTTCCAGGGATGGTGTTGATATATCATTCACGCCGGTCCTGAAACGGTTGATGATTCCGCTGGTCTGTGTCTTTCTGCTGCTTGCAGCCGGTTTCACTGCATTGATGTTGCACCGCCAGAACACCCAGCTGCACAGCACCGGGCAGCGGATTCTTGCCCAGGCAGACAGGGAATTTTCCCGGGCATTGGATGAACAGTCCCGGGCCATGGCTGCCATGCTGGATATCCTGATAGAGGAAACAGGTCTTGCCCCCGCCCTTGCCGCAGGGAACCGCGAAAAGCTGCTGGCCGGGTATGCCTCTGTTTTTGCCAGGCTGAAAACCCGCTACGCCATTACCCATTTCTATTTTCTGGACCCCGGGCGCATCTGTCTGCTCAGGGTCCACAATCCCGAAAAACATACTGACCGAATACAGCGGATCACAGCTTTGCAGGCTGAAAAAACCGGCAAAACCGCTTTTGGCATTGAACTGGGGCCATTAGGCACCTTTACCCTGCGGGTGGTGCAGCCGGTTTTTGACAATGGTGCTCTTGCAGGGTATGTGGAACTGGGCAAGGAGATCGAGGATGTCCTTGACAGCATTCACCAGCAGACAGGTGCTGAGCTGGCAGTGGCCATCCGCAAAACCGCTCTGAAGCGCAGCAGCTGGGAAGCCGGCATGAAAATGCTTGGCCGCACCGCTGACTGGGACCGTTTTGATGATGATGTACTGATCTATTCCACCCTGACACCCTTTCCGGACAAAGCCGCAGAATTTGTAGGAGAAAACAACCATAATCACGGAACAACCTTTGCAGAAACCCGGTTCAATGACCGCTCATGGCATATCATGGCCAGCCCCCTGCTGGATATGTCCAGAACTGAAGTGGGAGATATGCTTATCATGGCAGATGTTTCAGGACTCAAAGCGGAATACAAACAGCTCGTAATAGCGGGGACCGGGGCAGGCATCCTGATTTTTGCCGCTCTTTCAACGCTGTTTTTTATGCTGCTGCGCCGCATCGACGGACAGGCA
>JAABSA010000028.1:5079-51633 GCA_011390635.1 Desulfotignum sp.
CCAATATTGCCAAGAGCGAATTTCTGGCCAATATGAGCCATGAAATCCGCACCCCCATGAACGGCATCATCGGCATGACAGGGCTGCTTCTGGAAACAGAGCTTGACCAGGAACAAAATCGGTATGCGCAGATTGTCCGCACCAGCGGGGAAGCACTTTTAAACCTTATCAACGACATTCTGGATTTTTCCAAAATCGAGGCAGGCAAGCTGGATCTGGAAATTCTGGATTTCGACCTGGTGAGTCTGCTGGACGATTTTGCCGCCGCCCTTGCGCTGCGGGCCGAACAAAAGGGGCTGGAAATAATCTGCAGCCCCGACCCTGAAGTACCGGCACTGCTCCAGGGAGATCCCGGCCGTCTGCGTCAGATTCTCACCAACCTGACCGGCAATGCCATCAAATTCACCCACAGCGGCGAGGTGGCGGTACGGGTTGCCCTGGTTTCTGAATCCCGTAACAGGGTGATGCTGCGCTTTTCAGTCCAGGACACCGGCATCGGCATTCCTGAAGACAAGATGGGACTGCTGTTTCACAAATTTTCACAGGTGGATGCCTCCACCACCCGCCAATACGGAGGAACCGGCCTGGGCCTTGCCATCTCCAGGCAGCTGGTGGAAATGATGGGGGGCACCATCGGTGTTGAGAGCACACCAGGCAAGGGGTCGACATTCTGGTTCACCGCAGATCTGGGCAGGCAGCCCCGTGCCACCCAGTCCCAAAGTGCTGTACCTGCAGATCTGCATGGGATACGGGCTTTGGTTGTGGATGACAATGCAACCAACCGGGAAATCCTGCTCAGACATATGATCTCCTGGGGCATGCGGCCTGAAACTGCTGCAGACGGACCGGATGCGCTGGAAGCTTTACACAGGGCCGTGGGTGCAGGGGATCCTTTTCAAGTGGCTGTCATCGACATGCAGATGCCGGGCATGGACGGCAAAGACCTGGGCCGGGCCATTCAGGCAGATCCGCGCCTGAAAGAGATCCGCATGGTCATGCTCAATTCCCTGGGAACCCGGGGTGATGCCAGGCAGTTTACCAAAATGGGATTCAGCGGATACCTGACCAAACCGGCCCAGCACCAGGAGTTGCAGGGGGTATTGTCCCTTGCCCTGGCACAGGAGAAATGCAGTGCCATTCAGCCCATTGCCACCCGGCACACCGCCCGGGAAGCCCTGAAACTCACTGTTGACAGCAATGTGCATATCCTGCTTGCTGAAGATAATATTATCAACCAGCAGGTGGCGCTGGGTATTTTAGAAAAGCTGGGGCTCCAGGCCCATGCCGTGGCCAATGGACTTGAGGCGGTGCAGGCCCTGGAATCCTTCTGCTATGACATAGTCCTCATGGATGTGCAGATGCCTGAAATGGACGGCCTGGAAGCCACCCGCCGTATCCGCAGTCCCCAGTCATCTGCGTGCAGCCATGATGTACCCATCATTGCCATGACCGCCCTTGCCATGGCCGGAGATAAAGAAGCCTGTCTTGCTGCAGGCATGAATGGCTATATCACCAAGCCTGTCAATCCGGTGGCACTGGCGGATGAATTGAAAAAATGGCTGCCCGGGGAAAAAACAAGGCCGCCCGGCCAGGAGGAAACCACGAACCGTCAGGCGCCGGCCCATGGCAGCCATGATCCCGGTGCGGGTATCTGTATCTTTGACCGTACAGAATTTTTCAACCGGGTGATGGATGACCAGGACCTGGCAAAAAAAATCATAGCCCAATTTTTATCAGACATGCCGGGACAACTGGCAGCAGCCAGAGCCCTTGTGGAAAAGGGCCGGGCAGTTCAGGCTGGTGCCCAGGCCCACAAGATCAAAGGGGCTGCAGCAAACATGTCTGCCAAACAGATGCATAAAACCGCCCAGGCCATGGAAAAGGCATGCACAGATGGGAATACAAGGCAGGCGGCCATCCTGATGGCCCAGCTGGAACACCGGTTCATCCAGGTTAAAACTGCCATGGAAGAAGAACTGTGAAACCTTGTTTTGGCCTGGAAACATATCTGCCCGAAACATTGCAGTAAAGGAGTCTTTCATGAAAATTTTAATTGCTGAAGATGATGCTGTATCCCGTTCCATGCTCCAGGCGGTTCTGACCAAATGGGAATACGCTGTTGTCAACACTGAGGATGGAGATGCCGCCTTTGCCGCATTTCAGCAGAAAGATGCCCCCCAGCTGGCACTGCTGGACTGGGAAATGCCGGGAATAAATGGCCCTGACCTGTGCAGAAAACTTCGGCAGCACAATGACAAAGCCCCTTTGTACCTGATCCTGCTGACCTCCCGGAACAACAGTGCAGACCTTGTAGAGGGACTTGAGGCCGGAGCGGATGATTATGTTGTCAAACCCTATAACATGGCTGAACTCCAGGCCAGAATCAATGTGGGGCGCCGCATGATTGTTTTACAAAATGAGATGCGGGAACGTGAAAGACTTCAGGGGGTGCTGGAAATGGCCGGTGCCATCTGTCACGAGCTGAACCAGCCATTGCAGATTGTTTCAGGCCATTCTGAAATATTGATGATGGATATGGAAAAAGATGACCCGCATTATAAAACCGTGGAAACCATCAAAACCAACATCAACCGGCTGGGAAAACTGACCCGAAAAATCATGCAGATCACCAGTTACCAGTCCAAACCATACCTGAAACAAAAAATTATCGACATTGAACAGGCAGCATCCCGGCACGATAAAAACCCCAATGAACGACAATGATATGCATTCAAATTTTGCAGAAATGTAAGGATCAAAAAACTGCACCCCATCTCAGGACAGGCTCCTGGATGCCTGATCAGTGTCCAGGAATTTTTCCTTTGTCAAACCAGTGGCGGGCCAGATAGACAAAGGGGGTATCTGCTGCTCCCACCAACCATTTAATAAGATAGGTGGTCCAGAAAACCTGCACCAGAACCCCTGAGGGGAAAACCCCCCAAAAAGCCAGAAGAGTAAAAACCGTTGAGTCGATGAGCTGGCTGACCATGGTGGAGGCATTGTTACGCAGCCAGATCATGCGGGCAGCCGGAAAACGCCTTCGCCAGAAATCATATGCCCACACATCATGCATCTGGGAAATCAGATATGCCAGGAGACTGGCCCCGGCAATGCGGGGCATGAACCCGAAAATCGTGGCCATGCTGTCCTGGACAAAATCGTCCGGAGCCGGGGTGAACAACAGGGCCAGGTTCATGAGCAGTGTCATTGCTGCCAGGGAAAACAGCCCGACAAATACAGCCTTTTGTGCCTGTTTTTTGCCATACATCTCAGACAGGATATCGGTCACCAGAAAAGAGGACGCATAGACAATATTACCCAGGGTAGCGGTGATACCGAACAACTGGACCAGCTTTATCACCTGAATATTGGCCACAATGGCTGCCAGGGGTACCCAGGCATAAAGTCCCATCCGCCCAAAAAATCTGTAAGAAACAAGGATACATCCGAAATTGGCGGCCAGCATGGCCAGCCAGAGAAGTTCGTTCAAGAAAAGTCTCCAGTTTTGGTAAGGCGGGTGCTGTGACCGCCATGGTTCATAGTAAGATGCCGGGTCAGCCAAACCATCAGCAATAAAGGCGTTATCTGCAATAAGAACGGCACTTTAACAGGTTGAAACCAGAAAATCAATACCATAAATTACGTAAAAAATCACCTAACCCCTTTTCATTCTCATAAAAGTGTATTACATAAATTAACTTATCTGAATTGACATATAAACGATGAATCACCCGGCATCAATCCTGGGCGGTTCAAACCAGAATCTGGAGATAACGCATGGGAAAAAGCAAAAAAGAAGAAACATTGATGGACAAGGTGGTTTCGCTTTCCAAACGCAGGGGATTTGTATATCCCGGATCGGAAATCTATGGCGGCCTTGCCAATTCCTGGGATTTCGGACCGTTGGGTGTGGAGCTGCTCAACAACCTGAAACAGGCATGGTGGAAAAAATTTGTCATTGAAAGAACCGATATGGTGGGCCTGGATGCCGCCATCCTCATGAACCCAGATACCTGGGTGGCTTCCGGCCATGTGGGCAGCTTTGCCGATCCCCTCATGGACTGTAAAAAATGCAAATCCCGGGACCGGGCCGACAAACTGGTGGAAAAATGGCAGTTTGATAATAAATCCGACCAGACCCCTGCCAACTGGGCCGGTGAAAAAACCCCTCCCCAGGACATGCTGGATTTCATCAATGAAAAAAATATCACCTGTCCCTATTGCGGCAGTCTGGACTGGACCCTGCCCAAGGCCTTCAACCTGATGTTCAAGACCAAACAAGGGGTTGTTGAAGGGGAAGGTAAAGATATTTACCTGCGGCCGGAAACAGCCCAGGGCATTTTTGTGAACTTTAAAAATGTCCAGACCACCTCCCGCAAGAAAGTGCCCTTTGGTATTGCCCAGATCGGAAAGGCCTTCAGAAATGAGATCACCCCGGGAAATTTTATTTTCAGGACCAGGGAATTTGAACAGATGGAAATCGAATTTTTCTGCAGGCCCGGTACGGAACTGGAACATCATGATTACTGGAAAACCTTTACCATGAACTGGTACAAGGGCCTGAATGTCAATCCGGACAATCTGCGGCTGCGGGAGCATGATGCATCCGAGCTGTCCCACTATTCCAATGCCACCTCTGATATTGAATACCAATACCCGTTTGGCTGGGGGGAGCTGTGCGGCATTGCATCCAGAACCGATTATGACCTGAAACAGCACATGGCACACTCTGCCAAGGACCTGCAGTATTTCGATGAAACCACCAAAGAAAAATACATCCCCTATGTAATTGAGCCTTCCTTAGGGGTACAGCGCTCGGCCCTGGTCTTTTTATGCGATGCCTATGAAGAAGAGCAGCTGGATGACGGTGACACCAGGGTGGTGCTGCATCTGCACAACCAGCTGGCCCCCATCAAAATCGCGGTCCTTCCTCTGCAGAAAAAGCTGGGGGATGAGGCCAATAAAGTCTTTACCCTGCTGGTAAAAGAGCTGGGACTCAACATCGATTTTGACATGGTGGGCAGCATCGGTAAGCGCTACCGCCGCCATGATGAGGCCGGCACACCCTATTGCGTCACCTTTGATTTTGATTCTCTTGAAGATGCATCCGTGACCATCAGGGATCGGGACACCATGGACCAGACCCGTATGAAAATAACCGAACTGCCGGCATATTTTTGGGACAAGTTCAAATATTAAACCACATCTGTGAAGCGTTGTGCCATGCAGGATACATCCGGTATGGCACAACAGTTAAATAAGCCAAAGAATCAGCGCACACTCTCATAGGCCGGCCGGACCCCGTTATTGGAAAACACAATCTGCCACAGCTGGTTCCTGCGGGATCTGAACGTACCGGCACACGCAAGCAGGTAGTATGTCCACATGCGGTAGAACCGCTTGTCATAGGCAGGCTCAAGTTGCTGCCAGTTCTTTACAAAATTGCGGTACCAGGCCATCAGGGTGGGATCATAATCCGGACCAAAGCTGTGCCAGTCTTCCAGTACCAGCAGATTCTCCGCTGCTGCGGAAACCTGGCTGCTGGAAGGTACCATGGAATTGGGAAAAATATAGGTGGAAATCCAGGGATCAGTCCATCGCACCGACCGGTTACCGGCAATGGTGTGCAGTAAAAACAGCCCCTGATCCGCCAGGCAGCGTTTCACCACCCCCATGAAGGTTCTGTACCGGCCGGCCCCCACATGCTCGAACATACCCACCGAAACTATACGGTCAAAAGACTCATTCAAATCCCGGTAGTCCATGAGCCGGATGTCCACCGGCAGTCCCTGGCATCGCTTATCTGCCAGAGCAACCTGCTCTTTGGAAACCGTGATGCCCACAACTTCGGCCTGGTATTTCTGGGCCATATACGCGGCAAGCCCGCCCCATCCGCATCCGATGTCCAGGACCCGCATGCCGGGCTGCAGGTGTAATTTGCGGCAGATCAGTTCCATTTTGGATTCCTGGGCCTCATCCAGGGTCTGGGCTTTTTTCCAATAGGCACACGAATAATTCATCCATTTGTCCAGCATCAGGGAAAACAGCTCATTGCCGATGTCATAGTGTCGCCGGCCGATTTCAAAAGCCCTGAACTTTCCAGGGGATGTAGACAAAAATGCCTTTGTCCGGCACCATAACGCAGTGAGTGATTTTTTGGCCTTCTGGTCCAGCCTTACCTGCAAGATACGGTCAAAAAACTGGTCCAGTTGGCGGCACTCCCACCACCCATCCATGTAGCTTTCCCCCAAAGCCTTTGAGCCGCCGGCCACCAGGCGTTTATAAAAAAGGTCCTCTTTCACCTGGATGTCCCAGGGCCGTGATCCGTTAATCGCTACATCAGCAGAGGCAAATAAATCTGTTACCAGTTGTTGGGAAGAAGTATTTTTCATGGCATTACTCCTTTTGCAAGCGTGATCAGGCAAAATGCCGTTTATGAGACGATGCCGCCCGGATGGGTTGACAGGACAGGCCCGGAATTGAAACGAGCAAAAAAATACAGCTGTTCACCGTTTCCAAGCGTTGCTTCATATTATCACAATCGGAGCATTCAAAAAAGAAAAAACAACACGGGTATCAGAGCTGGATCACTTTTTGGGACAACTGCATGGCAGTGACAATGTCCAGCATATTGGTTGTCTGCCCCACCTGTTTTGCTTCCAGCAGGTCAAAATGGGACAGGCAGGTGCCGCAGACCAGAATGGAGAGTCCTTTTTTTTCATATTCTGTAAGGATTTGTAAAACAGGGGAATCAGTGATTGTCAATTTCACACCGTTGTTGACAAATACGAGGCGCCACAGATCGTCTCCCATCTCCCCAAGGGTGTTGATAAAACTGATCATCAGCTTTTTACCCAGTTCATCATCCCCGAACCCCATACGGTCCGTGGCGATGAAAACCAATATTTTTTGGGGGATATCGGGGGCATTAACGCCGGCAACATCCAGGGCAGAGCCTGTTTTTTTTGTTTTTTCCCGAGTATCGGCAGAAGACTGGGTAAACACCGCCTTGATCGTAAAATCATCACCTTGGCCTGAAGCAGCGGTATCATACCCCCGGGTTCCCAGAAACCGGGACACATTTTCCACAGCAGCTTCATTGTCTACCCGAACGGTTAATTGCGCCGGATGGGTCTGCTCCACCGCCTGTTTTGTCTTAAGAACCGGCTGGGGGCAGGAAAGGCCCAGGGCATTGATTTCGGTTGTCATATCATTTTCCTCATCTTATTGATTTTATGTATAATTTATTCATTATCGAACCAATTACACATCATTTTTGTGCATGGTTTTATTATCAGCACCTATATAATAGTGATCATTCCCCGGCGGCGATCCGTTACCTCGCCGATAACGGCGGCATCAGCTATTCCCTGTGCGCCCAAAGCATCCACAAGTTCCTGTGACCGCTTCTTCGGGCATCCCATGAGCAGTCCACCGGAGGTCTGGGGATCAAACAACAGATCCCGCAGGGCTGGATTGAGATCAGCATCCATGGCTACCATGGATTCTCTGAATTTTCGGTTCCGAAAAGCCCCACCCGGGACGAGACCCATGCCCGCAAAATCCAGTGCACCTGAAATCAGGGGCACTCTGTCACTGAAGATCGTTACCCCAACCCGGGTGCCCACAACCATTTCTGCCAGATGTCCCAAAAGGCCGAACCCTGTGATATCGGTGCAGGCGGTGATGGGGAACCGGGTCATGACAGCGGCGGCATCCCGATTCAGGGCTGCCATAAGCGCTGTAATGGAAACAATCTGTTTATCAGAGGCCAAGCCTGCCTTTACCGCCGTGTTCATGACACCTGTGCCCAGCGGTTTGGTCAGAATCAGCCGGTCTCCGGGCATCAGCCCCTGGTTGGCCAGAATTTTGTCCGGATGGACAAAGCCTGTGACGGAGAGGCCGTATTTGAGCTCATCATCCTCAACACTGTGACCACCTAACAGCACGGTGCCTGATTCCTCGAGAATGCTGATACCACCGGCCAGAATATCGCGCAAAATTTGCGGGTCCATTGATGCCAGCGGAAAGGCCACCAGGTTCATGGCGGTTTTGGGAACCCCGCCCATGGCGTATACATCAGACAGGGCATTGGCTGCAGCAATGCGGCCAAAATCATAGGGGTCATCCACAATGGGCGTAAAAAAATCCACGGTCTGAATCAGGGCCAGATCAGCACTGATCCTGTAGACCCCGGCATCATCTGCTGTTCCCAGTCCCACAAGAACATTTTCATTTGTTGGTATGGACAGACCCGCCAATGCAGCCGCCAGATCCCCGGGCGGCAATTTGGCCGCTCAGCCCGCACCTTTGACGCATTGGGTCAGGCGAAAATTCTGCCTTATATTATCAGATTTATGGTTCATCATATCTCCTTTGTGTGGCAGACAGAAAAAAATTATTGCATAGCCAGCCAAGTGCAAATGTGAATTATCACCTAATTTTATCCATGAATCAAATTCAAAATTTCTTTACAAACCGATATTCAGATAGATAAAATCAATACCGCCCCCCTCTGCATCATGAGCAGGCGCAGCTTGAACGCGGCTTTCTGGACATACTATTTTTTGGCTTTTTGTAAACAAAAAAATCCCGATAAGCATTGCCTATCGGGATAATTGTTATCAGGTTGGCTCCCCAGCACGGACTTGAACCGCGGACCCATTGGTTAACAGCCAATTGCTCTGCCAACTGAGCTACTGGGGAGCAGCGTCTTGAATCAAGACTTGACGTTTATATAAGATCACCCTCTTCCTGTCAAGAAGAAAAAACAAAAAATTGACATTGATTATAGAAATGATTACCATCCTGGCATTCAAGCATACAAGTCAAGGAGGCACTAATGGAAATGCAAAGCATGCAGGGATATAGCTCCAACACCATCCAGAGGTCTGTACCACCACAAATTGAGAGTATTGGTGCAGATCCCCGGAATCAGCAGACATCGGTTTCCGATATTGATATTAATGAAAAATCCGGCCGCACCAGCCAGCAGGCTTTCCAGGTTGACATTACCCAGCAGGCCCGGGACAGGCTTGCTGCTGAGGCATCCGACAAAACACCAGATAGTGATGACCAAAAAGCAGTTTTTTCTGACACTTTGTCTTCCGGACGGCCAGATCCCGGCGCCGGACATATCATTAATATCGTGGCCTGATACCTTAATATAAAGGAAAAATTACAAACCATGATTACAGAATACGGCATTGTTACCCAGGCCAGCGATGCCATGGCCTGGATTAAAACCAACCGGACCGCCACCTGTCAAGGATGTACGGCAAAAGACAGTTGCGGCACCATGCACCGGGGTCAGGAAATGATGGTGGAAGTTCCCAATACCATTGGGGTTCAACCCGGGGACTCTGTGGTTATCGGCATTGAAACCAAACCGGTCATGCTGCTTACCTTTCTGGTATATGTGGTTCCCATTATCTGCCTGGTGACCGGAGCTCTTTTGGGGGACGCAGTGGCTCCCCTGATCCGGATCAATCCGTCATTTTTGGCCATGGTGCTTGGGTTTTCAGCATTTGGCGCTGCTTTTGTTGTACTCCATAAAAAATCTGATTTTTTTCATCAGAAGCAAGGATACAAACCCGTGCTTATCCGAAAAACAAAGTCCAAGGTCCCGGCCTCCTGCCAGACTGATCCAAAATAATTTTTTTTCTTGCCAACCCCGTCACAATATACTATATACGCTGCCAGTTGTGGGTTTGTCTCCTAAACTCTAACCCTTAAACTGGAAGATTTACATATGACATCACAACCACACCTGAAAGCAGCGGGTTTGATCATGGCCGTGTTTTTGATCACAGGAATTGTATGCTATGCCTCTTTTCCATCACCGCCCCCGGCTGAACCGATCCGATTGATGTTTCAAAACGATGCGGGCAAAGTGCTGTTCACCCACCAGACACATACCGAAGAATACTATCTGGACTGCATGGATTGCCATCACAACCTCATGGATGATGATGTGTACAATTGCAGCGAATGCCATGAAGAAACCGGTGATGAATACATGCTGTCACGGACGGATGCTTTTCATGAACAATGTATTGGTTGCCATGCAGACTATGGTGCAGGCCCGGTGGACTGTAATTCCTGTCATATGATGTAAAAATCAGGGGGTGTTCTCTTTTTTTACACACGCCATGACCACAGTTTTTTTTGAAACAAGGACGGAACTCATGATTAAACGATCTTTTTTTGCTCTATCCAGACCCAGGCTGACCTATGACCTGCTTGAACCGGATCCTTTAGAGCCGCAGACGATTCCCGTACCAGATCTTATCACACTGTTTTTGACTGAGAGCATTGACAGTAAAAGACCGGCGCTGATCAAAAAAGGCGACCCGGTCGAGAAAGGGCAGAAACTGGTGCTTTACGAAGACAGCACCGCTTATGCCGTTTCTCCTGTGGCAGGCACCATAAAAATGATTGATAGCTATTCAGATGATTTTGGCGCCATAGCCACCTGCATCATCATTGCCCATGATCCGGTCAGAACATCTCAAGCACAATCCATGGAAATGTCAGAGGATATATCCTTTGCTGCGGCACACCTGCTGAAACTGCCCGGGGCCCCCCCTTTTGACATCCTGGCTGATGAAAATGTCAACATCACTACCATTGTTATCACCGGTGCAGACACAGACCTTTTGACCACCACCTCCCAGTATGTAACCACCTCCCATATCCGGGATCTGGAACAGGGGGCCAAAATACTCAAACAGATCACCAATGTTTCCAGAATCTGCATTACCCTGCCTGAATCCCTTAACGGTAATGCCCCTACTGCTTCCCTCCAGGTGTTGCAAACCGGGACTGTATACCCTGATACCCTGCCGGCCATGATCATGAAAGATCATTTGGACCAAATTCTTCCTGCCGGTAAAACCCCCGAGGAAATGGGGGTGTGTTTTATCCGGGCGGAAGCGGTTGTGTCTCTGGCCCGGGCCTTTGCTGCCAAAGCATATATATTTGAAAAACATGTCACCCTTGTTGACAAAAACGCCAGCCGGCATCGGATAAAAGCGGTTATCGGCACCCCATTGAGCAACATATTCAGCCAACTGGACATCCAGGTCAATGACCAGGACAGAATTATCATTGGCGGCCCCATGCGCGGATATGCCACATTCACCGTCCACCATCCGGTGACACCGGATATGGATACGGTTGTGGTCCAGGACCAGAGAATCATCCCGAAAATTTCAGACACCCCCTGTGTCAACTGCGGCAAATGTGTCCAGATCTGCCCGGCAGACATCCAGGTCAACCTGCTGGTGCGTTTTCTGGAGACCAACCAGTATGAAGAAGCCACAGATAAATACGATCTTGACGCCTGTATCGAATGCGGATTATGTACCTATGTGTGTACGTCACAGATTGCCCTGGGCCAGTATATCCGGCTGGGGAAACATGAACTGCGCAAACTGCGAGCAGATGTTTAAAAGGGAGACTGCCCATGAATAACACCAAACTCACCGTTTCCCATGCACCATTCTGGCATGATGGAGATAACCTGTTTAAAAAAAATCTAAACTTTATGCTGGCTCTTCTGCCGGCCGCCATTTTCGGTATCCTTCAATTTGGTGCTCCGGCACTCGGAGTAATGGCCCTATCCCTTTCCTGTGCCATGCTCTGGGAACTTGTAATAAACCTTGTTTCAAAAAAACCCGCAACCATTGGTGACCTGGAAGCTGCCGTCATTGGATTATTGTTCGGCATGATGCTGCCGGCCATCACCCCCTGGTGGCTCATTGTGGTGGGTACTTTTGTGGCAGTATTTGTAGGAAAAATGATATTCGGCGGTATTGGATCCAGTCCATTTAATCCCACCCTGCTGGGTATGGCCGTCCTTATGATGTCCTGGAAAATGTTTTTTGATTTTGATACGGCCTATGTGGATTATGAATTTGCCTTTACAGCCCTGGCCCCCCTGGCAGCGGTGAAAACCCAGGGAGCTGCTGCCGCAGACCTGTTTACATTGGGAGATCTGTTCATGGGCCGGGAAGTGGGGGCTGTCGGTGCCACCTTTGGCCTGGGCCTGATCATCGGCGGCATCTACCTGATTTTACGAGGCTATGCAAGATGGGAATTATCCGTATCCTTTATTGCCGGCATTCTGATAACCGCCTTTCTGTTCCATGCTGCCAGCCCTCAAAACTATGCCGGTCCCCTGTTTCACCTGCTGTCGGGATACACCCTGCTGGGGGCTTTTTTCCTGATCACGGAAAGCGCATCTTCGCCGGTGAACAGGATTCCCATGCTCCTTTACGGATTTTTAGGGGGGGTAGTGATCATTCTCATGAGAAATATTGGCGCTTATGCTGACGGTACAATACTGGCCATCCTGCTGGTAAATGTTGTAAGCCCGCTGTTGGACAATATCAGACCAAATGCTTTGGGAAGGGGTATGAACAATGCGTGAAATGATAAGCATGATTGTTGTTTTGACTTTGCTTGCCTCTGTTTCCGGAGGTCTTCTGGCAGCGGTCAAATCAGGCACCGAACTGAGAATTGAAGAACAGGTGTTGAAATTTCAAAAAGCCCCGGCCATTGAGTCCCTGTTTTCCGATGTAACCAATGATCCGCTCAAAGAGCGTTTTACGCTGGATACGGGAGACAGGACCCTGCAGATATTTCCGGGAAAGATGAAAGACGGTTCCCGGGCCGTTGCCTTTGAAACCTCAGGCAAAGGGGGCTATGGTGGGGATATTGGGCTGATGGTGGGGATTAACGTAGATTCAGACCAGCTGGTGGGTGCCCGGGTTACCACCCATGCGGAAACCCCGGGCCTGGGTTCCCGGGCCAAGGATGATCTGACCTTTGTTTCCCAGTTTAACAGCAGGCCGCTGGATGCAAACCTGGCCCTGAAAGCCGACAACGGCTCCATAGATGCCATATCCGGCGCCACCGTGACTTCCAGGGCAGTTACCCGGGCTGCTATCCAGGCCCAGGAGCTTTACAGTCAACTGAAACCTGAAATTCTAAAACAGATCCAATAAGGCATAATAAGGAGATAAACACACATGGCACAATCCTTGGCTAAAGAATTTACGAAGGGACTATGGGCTGAGATACCTCCTTTCAGGCTTGTGCTGGGACTCTGCCCCACACTTGCTGTGACCAAATCTGTTGAAAACGGCATTGGCATGGGACTTGCCACCACCTTTGTGCTGGTTTTCTCCAACCTTTTAATATCGCTGCTGCGCAATGTGATTCCCCCGAAAGTCCGTATTGCCTGTTATATTGTCATCATCGCCACCTTTGTAACCATTGTGGAACTGGTCATGCAGGCCTATACTTATCCATTGTTCCTGACTCTGGGTATCTTTATCCCATTGATCGTGGTCAACTGCATCGTACTGGGCCGGGCAGAGGCATTTGCCAGTAAGAACACGCCGGTGCTGGCTGTTGCAGACGGACTTGGCATCGGCATCGGATTTACGCTTTCCCTTGCCTCCCTGGGTGCTGTGCGGGAAATTATTGGGGCCGGCACCATCACCATCTGGGGAGGGAATCCGGTGTTTGCAGTGGGAGACTGGTATCATCCCTTCTCCTTTATGGTGGAAGCACCCGGTGCTTTTGTGGCTTTAGGACTGATGCTGGCAGGCATGAACCTGATCGGTAAGAAATAAGGAGCGCATCAATGGAACTTTTTGAACTTGCCATCGGCAGTATTTTCATCAACAATATCATCCTGGCCCAGTTCCTGGGAATATGCCCCTTTATCGGCACCTCAAAAAAAATGGAAACCGCCGTGGGGATGGCCATGGCAGTTGTTTTTGTCATGGTAATGGCGGGCATGATCACCTGGTCGGTGGACACCTTCCTTCTCAAAGCCTTGAATGTGGAATATCTGCGTACCTTGTCCTTTATTCTGGTCATTGCCTCTCTGGTTCAGTTTGTGGAAATGTTTTTAAAAAAAAGCATCCCCGGTCTGTATGCGGGCCTTGGAATTTTTCTGCCCTTGATCACAACCAACTGCGCTGTCATGGGTACCTGTCTTTTGAATATCGGCAATGAATACGATTTTACCAGTGCTTTGGTATCAGCATTTTCCTACGCCCTTGGATTCGGCCTGGCTTTGGTCCTGTTTGCCGGAGTCAGAGAGCGCGTCAATCTGGGACGGGTACCCGGACCGCTGCAGGACACCTCCATAGGTCTTATCACCGCCGGTATCATTGCCCTGACCTTTACCTCTTTCAGGGGGATGGTATAAAAGATAGCAGGGGGATACCATAAACCCGGTTAAAATCAGCATAAAGATTCTTGCGGGACTCTTTGTGGCCGGGGGTCTGATTTTCGGTGGCAGCGGGTTCTGGGTCTGGAAAATGCTGCACACGCCCAGTGCAGCAGATGACAGCCAGGTTGTCTTTACCATCCATCCAGGCCAGACCCTGAAACAGATCGCAGCTGCACTTGAGTCCCGGGGCCTGGTATCAGATGCGTTTTTGTTCACATGGTATGCCCGGTATAAAAAAGCCGGCACCCGCCTTCCGGCTGGTGAATATCTTCTGCCGGCAAACCTGACACCGGTTCAGATCCTGGAGCAGCTTGTAAAAGGAAAAGTCAGGCTCTACCGGCTTACGATTCCCGAAGGCCTGAACATGGATGAAACTGCAGCCCTTGTTGCAGCAGCCGGGTTTTGTGATGCAAAAACATTTCTGGATCTGTGCACGGATCAGGAATTTATCGCTGCCCTTTCCGTGCCATCCCACACCCTGGAAGGATTTTTGTTTCCAGATACCTATTTTTTTCCAAAATCCACCGCCTGCCGCCGGGTGATTAAAAAAATGGTGAACACTTTTTTTACCGTTTTCACACCCCAATGGCAGGAACGTGCAGAAACCATGGGATTTACCCTCCAGGAGATCGTCACCCTGGCATCCATGATTGAAAAAGAGGCCGGAATTGCTTCCGAACGTCCCCTGATCGCCTCGGTATTTCACAACCGCCTGGCAAAAAAAATGCGCATGGAAAGTGATCCCACGGTCATTTACGGGGACCAGGACTTTGATGGCCGGATCAGAACCAGACACCTGCGCAGAAAAACCGACTACAACACCTACCAGATGCACGGACTTCCTAAAGGCCCCATTGCCAGTCCCGGCGCAAAGGCACTTGAGGCCACATTATTCCCTGCCCAAAGCGATTATCTGTTTTTTGTATCCAAAAACGATAAAACCCATCATTTTTCCAAAACCCTGACAGAACATAACCGGGCCGTACGAAAATACCAGTTGAACCAGTAAAGCTGCCTGTTTTATGGCTTTATGTCAGTCATCAAATTGTCGCAAATAAACGATCACAGCCCCTGATCTGGATTTTTTTTTGCGTTCCCATGCAAACCCCAACACGATGTCCCGGGCTTTTAATTTCTGGAGCAAATCCTCAATCATGTCCGGCAATACAGGCCCCAGTTCGGAATGCAGCCCTTTTCCCACAATGATGCGGACCGTAAAATATCCCTGGTATTTGCAGGTGCTCAAAAAAGAACTGGCCTTGTGTTCAGCCCCCAGTGCGGTAAATCCGTGAAGGTCCAGATCCTTTTCCGGCGGCGGATACCGCTTGATTCTCTTGTGGTATGGCATGGGTTTGGGTGAAGGCCTGGCAGGCGGCTTATCCGGCCGAGACAGAAATGCCTTCAACAGGGTGGAAAAATCTTCTGATTCAGATGTCCCTGCTTCGGATGTACAAAATTTTTTGTCCACCACCGGCAGGCCATGGCGGTTCACCTGCCCGGGGCAGGAGGTGCTTGACCGACTGTATTCCAGGCGTTTTTTTTGGGTGAACACCTGTAAAAAATCTTCATCTGATTTTAATTTCAGTGGTTTGTATTTTCTTTTTTTTCCCATAACTGGTGTGGATTCTATCCCATATACCCCTGTTTTTCAAGGATGACGTGTGTGTTTGTGTATTTGACTTTACCCCCCCTTCCTGCTATTGTCTGATGCATGAAAATTGGCAGCATTGTTGAATACATTGATCAACAAAAAATCATAGCAGCGGTAATATTAAGCGAGAAAAAGGGCAGGCTCAAATTACTCAATGAAAACAGCCGGGAAGTCAGCTTTTCTGAAAAAAGGCTTGCCCATATATCACAGGTGTGCCTGGACATCGGCCAGTCCAGAAACTATCTGATAAACCATCTGCAGTCAGTTACCGAAAACCGCAGACAACTGTCCGAAAAAATCGATATCAAAGAATTATGGGAGATTCTCCATGAAGAATCCGGTGATATTGATATTTCCACCATGACCCTGTTCTGCTTTGATCCGCCACTTACCCCCGACCATGAAGCCGCCGTTATTAGGGCTTTTTTCAATGATCGACTGTATTTTAAATTCAACCAGATCCTGTTTGCACCCTTTACCCCTGAACAGGTAGCTGCCAAAAAAAAGCAGATCAAAGAAGCTGAGAAAAAAGAACGGTTGATTCAAAAAGCGGTGACCTGGCTCAGTGCCATGCAGTCAGAATCAGGTGATTCCGGCCCAGGCCCTTGCGACCCGGAGGTCCTGGATATACTCAAAGCCTATTACCTGTTTGGAAATGATGCAGACAATGCGTCCATTGCCAGGCAGATGATCAAAAATGCCGGCCTGGGATCACCGGACCCTTTATTTGATTTTTTTGTCCGCTCCGGAATCTGGCATCCGGATGAGAATATTGACCTTTTGTCCATGGAGGTTCCCACAACATTTCCACGGGAAGTACATGACGCAGCCAAAAAACTTGTTTTGACCCAGACCGATATTTTTCATGATCCGGTCCGCCGGGATTTTACCCATATCCCCATGATAACCATTGACGGACAATCCACCCTGGATTATGACGATGCCATCAGCCTTGAGCATACGGAACAAGGATACCGGCTGGGAGTTCATATCATTGATGTGGGGGCATATATTACATCAGGGGACTCCGTAGATATGGCCGCCCGGCAGCGGGCAAGTTCCATATATATGCCTGATGACAAGCTGCCCATGCTCCCGCCCAACCTGTCCGAGGACTTGTGCAGCTTAAAGCAGGGAGAGGCCCGGCCCGGTATCAGCACCATGGTTCATATGAACCGGTTTTTCGAAATCATTGATGTTAAAATCATTCCCAGCATTATCCGGATTCACCAGCAGATGAGCTATACCGAGGCCAATCTTTTGAATGGAAAAGATGACCCCATCACCAGCCTGCATAAAATTGCCACGCTGCTGCGGGAAAAACGCCTCAAAGCCGGTGCGGTTCAGATCACCCTTCCGGAAGTCAATGTATGGCTGGAGGCCAGCGGTGAAATACGCTATGCCAAGGTTGACCGGGAAAACCCGTCCCGGATGCTGGTGTCGGAAATGATGATTTTTGCCAATTCTTTGATGGCAAAATTTCTTGCCGACCATAAGATGCCCGCGGTATTCCGATCCCAGCCCCCGCCTGGCCAGCGGCTGTTCAAGGGCGTTGAAACAGCTCTTCTGCCCAATCTCATGCAGCGCAAACATTTGAGCCGGGCCGTTATCAGCACCACCCCCCAGCCCCATTCCGGATTAGGGGTTACTGCCTATGCCACTGCCACCTCGCCCATACGGCGGTACCATGACCTGCTCACCCAGCGCCAGATAAAAGCAGTTCTGGGAATGAATCCCGCCTATTCAAAAAATGATCTGGAAGATATACTTGCAGCTGTGTCCGGTCCCATGGCTAATGCCGGCCGTATCCAGGGGGCCAGAAAGCGCTACTGGCTGCTCAAATACCTTGAATCCATGCGGGGCAGCAATGTTGAAGCCCTGGTTCTGGACTGTTATCGGGATCATTACAATATTGTGCTCAAGGAATTCATGATAGAGGCAAAACTGCCGTCTTCAGGACTCAAACTCAAAACCGGGGACATCCTCCAGGTCACCATTCAGCATGTTGATGCCCGGCGGAATCAGCTGTCTTTGTTTGCTGTCTGATTTTTTTATTGCCTGATTATATCTTCTTACCTGATTATATTTTTTTGCCCGGTTATATTTTTCCTACCAGATTTTTACCTGATTTTTACCAGCTCTTTTTGCAGCATACATGGCGGCATCCGCCTCTTTCACCAGAATATCCCGCCTGGATACCGCACCTGCACTTTTCTTGTGATCCAGGGCCGCGCCACCGATAGTCACGCTCAGATTCAGTCCCTTATGCTTAATGGTCCCGTCACTGGTGCGAATGACAAAGGTATACTGGTAAATCTTTTTCCGGATGACCTCTGCAATGGTGATCGCCTGACCCGGCTCCACAGCAGGCAGAATCACCGCAAACTCTTCTCCCCCGTACCGGGTGGGGAAAAAATAAATACCGATGTTTTCAGATTCAGCCTGACAGGCGGCCCGTATATGTTTGGCAACGGTTTTCAGGGCCTGGTCCCCGATCTGATGGCCATAGGTATCATTAAATCGCTTAAAATCATCGATATCCACCATCAGCAGGTGCAGCCAGGTTTTCTCTGCCAGGGCCTGGTCAACCTCCTGCATCAGCTGCCGGTCGAAAAACCGGCGGTTGTATAACCCCGTGAGGTGATCGGTGTTGTTAAGGTGGTCCAGTTTCACCACATCGGCCTGGAATTGCTCAATGGTATGGGTAAACCGGATTTTCACCTGTCTGATTTTGTCCCGGATGCTCAACTCTGAGGCAACGGTTTCCAGCGTTTCCTTTTCAAGGGTTTCGATATTGCCCTGGCGGGTAAGACAGATCGATTTAAATTCTCTGGCAAATTCGTCCAGATCATTAAGGGCATCAGATAGTTCTTTGTGACAGACCGATACAAATGCCATGTTGCACTCTTTGATCAGATCCAGCAGCGTTGTTTTCGAATATGCAGATCTTTTGGCAATATGCAGTGCCTGGTGCATCACCTGTTCCATTTTTTGCCTGTTATTCTCCTGCCCGGCCCCGGGGTAACCCTTGAAACCCGGATCAAAAATCATCTGAAAAACCGCTCGCCAGCATATATCACCAGGAACACCTATAGCATCAAACAGACTGGATAACTGCTGTTCAGAAACAGGTTCCTGTGAATGAAAAATTTTACCAAGGGCCAAAATGGATGCATTCAATGTTTGAAGCTCCGCTGTCCTGTGAATACCATGGCGGCATCATATTCATTACACGCCTGGATCGACTGGTGGTCATTCATGGAACCCCCCGGCTGAATCACCGCCTTGACCCCCTGACCGAGCCCCACATCAATGCCGTCCCGGAATGGAAAAAACGCATCCGACACCATGACCGCGCCTGCCAGACCACCATTTTTCCGGGCCACATCCGCTTCAATTTCCTGTTTTTTATCCTCGTCGGCCAGATCGGCAAACGATTGGTTGTAACGCTCAAAACAATACCGGTCCGCCAGTTTGCGGTACGCCTTGTCCACCGCGATCTGGGCCACGCCCACCCGGTCCTGTTCACCGGTGCCAATCCCGACAGTCACATTGTCCTTGACATAGATGACCGAGTTGGAGGTAATGCCAGATTCCACCAGCCATCCGAATATCATGTCCTCAAATTCCCGGTCCGTGGGCTGTCGGTTTACCTCAAAGGTTTCTCCTTTAAACCGGGCTGTGGCCGGTATCACATCCTCTCTGGTCAGCGTTTTTGGCACAAAGGACCATTGGGCCACAATCCCGCCGTCCATCAGGCTTTTAAAATCCACCACCCGTTCCCCGATAAATGCCTGGAGACGGTCCATGGCATGGATGCGGATCACCCGCAGATTTTTTCTGGCCCCCAGAATATCCATGACCCCATCCTCAAATTCCGGTGCCACCACCACTTCGGCATACTGGGATGCAATGGCCCGGGCCGTTGCTTTGTCCACGGCCCGGTTCAGGCCGATGCATCCCCCGAATGCCGCCACCCGGTCCGCCATATAAGCCCGGGAATAGGCTTTTTCCAGGGTATCTGCCCGGGCCGCGCCGCAGGGATTATTGTGCTTGACAATCACGGCACAGGGAGTATCGGTGAAATACCGCAGGATATTCAGGCAGTTGTCTGCATCGGTCAGATTGGTTTTGCCCGGATGCTTGCCGGACTGGAGCAGTTGGATATCAGATACCAGGTGCCGGCCCGGTTGAATGGTCCGGGCATCCCCCAGGGCCAGATTGCCGTTGACCAACCGGTACAGGGCTGCCTCCTGGCCCGGATTTTCCCCGTAACGAAGGCCTTTTTCAACCCCGTCAATGACCCAGGACACTTTTTCATAAAACAAGGTCTGGCGTTTGTGACCATCCACAAAAGCAATTTCCATGCACGGGGTGAAATGATCATCCATAATGGTTTTATACATCTGCTTAAGGTCTTTGGACATGGTTTATTCTCCCGGGGTATAGCATGATTGAAGTTGTGTATCTGACCGCCCGGCCAGATAATCCGCAATGGACCTTTCATAGGCTGCGGTATGGTCGAACGCCCTGCAGGCCAGTGCAAACCTGTCCGCCAGGGCCAGGGTGCCTTGACCAGCGGTAAGTTTTTTCACAATATCCGGATACCCGGCGGGATCCACCACCGGAGCCACGCGGATAAAATTTTTGGCAGCAGCCCGTATCATGGCGGGGCCGCCGATATCAATATTACCCCGGGCATTTTCCAGGGTTGCTCCTTCTTGGGCAATTGTCTGACCAAAGGGGTACAGGTTGACCACCACCATATCAATGGGCCGGGCACCCGTACGTTCCAGATCCGCTTTATGCTCCTCATTATAGGTTTCCGTCAGCAGGCCCAGGTAAATCTTGAAATCCAGGGTTTTCACCAGTCCTCCCTGGGTTTCCGGCTGGCCCGTATAATCAGATACCTGCTGCAGGTGATGATCTGCCCGTTCCCCCAGGATCTCTTTGAGCCGTCCAAAGGTCCCGCCGGTGGACAGAATGATCAGGTTTGGATTCAGGGCCGCCATTGCGGGAATCAATTTTTCCAGCCCTGTCTTATCCGACACACTCACCAGCATGGTGTTGATCTTCACCAGATTGTCAATTTTTTCCACCACATTTTTTGTCATTATTCCGTCCTTTCTCCTGAAAATCGTCATTTTTTAATACCATGCAGCCACTGCTGCGTCAAGCCGTGAGGCATCCTTCTGGAAGTCAATCACATGTAACCATCCGGGGGCGGCATCTTTGCCGAACGGTCAGGAAATTTGTTTATTGCGCCAGCCCGGTGGATACCGAACAAGACAGGTACATTTTATTTTGACTTTTGGACAGGTATGGATGACAATAATAAAATGGAATTTACCCCGTTCAAAGGAGAGCACCATGATTCCATTAAAAATGAAAGATCTGCTGGAAAAGGCTCTGCCCGACAGCGTGTGGCACAACCGCCTGATCAAGGACGGCCCGCTTCGATTCATGGAGTTCGGCCCCCTGGATGTTGACCGGCTCCAGCGCTTAGGGATAAGGGTGGACCGTCTGGGCCCCAGGCTGGTGGTCTGCATGTGGGATGAAGACAGCCCTCTGCCCATCGGCGGTTTTCTGGTGGTGGACAACCTGGCCATGGGACAGCCCGCCATGGGCGGCACAAGGATGCTGCCCGACATCACCCCGGACATCATCCACAACCTGGCCCGGGGAATGACCCTGAAAAATGCTGCCGCTGACCTGCCCTTCGGTGGTGGAAAATCCGGTATTGTCCGGCCGGAACAGATCTCTTCTTCCGAGCGCCGGGCCATTGTCACAGGTTTCGGCCGGCTGCTGAGAAGGTACACAAAAATCTATATTCCAGGGCCGGATGTGGGCACCAATGATGCTGACATGAAAATTTTTGCCATTGAGAACGGGCTCAACAATGTGGTATCCAAGCCTGCAGACATGGGGGGAAACCGCATTGATGAACTGGGCGGGGCTGCCAACGGGGTGGTGGTGGCGTTCAAAACCCTGGTGGAACACCTGCCCCGCCTGGGGAACCTGCCCCAGTTCCGGAATCTGACCATTCCAAAACCGGAAGACCGATCCATCCTCATCCAGGGATTCGGGGCGGTGGGCGCCCATGTGGCACGGATTTTCCATGACTATGACCCGGACATCCCTCCTGTCATCAAAGGCATCAGTGATGCCACAGGCTTTTTGTTACACCCGGACGGCCTGCCCTGGCAGCAGCTGTTTGACCTATGGAAACAATTTGGTGAAGTAACCCAGCACTATTTTCATGACACCCTGCTCCACGGCCCAAAAACGGAGGCAGACAACACCATTTATTCCAACTGTGCCGACAACCTGCTCATGGAATCGGCTTTCTGCCTGATACCGGCGTCACCAATTTCCAACTACCTGGATGTGGGGCCGTCCACCAGGCCTTCCATGACCGTGAACCGCATGGGCCAATGGCAGATGATCGTGGAAGGGGCCAATACCTATTCCCCCAACCCGGCCAAAAAAGCAGCCCGGCGGCGCATGGAACGTCATGTGTACCGGGACAAAGGCGTTCTCATTGCCACCGACTACCTGGTCAACTCCGGCGGGGTGATCTATGCGGCCCACGAACGCATGATCCCCACACCGGAGGAGCTGCTGGTGCCCCGGGCAATGCTGGGTGACCCCGGTCAGGTGGATGCGTGGCTGGAAAAAAACCGGGACGTCTTTGCCGACCTTGCGGAAATCCGGCGCAAAGCCGCCGTGGAAAAACTGGAAACCGTGATCCAGCGCAATATGGAAGAACTCATTGACGGCCTGTGCAAGGATGCGGACAGCCTGCCCTGTGAAATTGCTGAAACCATCAGCATTCACCGCATCGCATCCATGGAAAAAACCAAAACCGCAAAAGATGTCATGGAAGAGGCCCCCACCATCGGGGTGGACCGGCAGATCACCGATGCAGCGGATCTGCTGGTCAAGGCCCCTGTATCCATAGTCAATGTGGTATCAAAAAAAGGCAAGCTCATCGGCATTGTCACCAACTGGGACATCACCAATGCCATGGCATCCCAACTCCCAATGGATGCACCCTTAACCCGGATCATGACGGCTGATGTAATCTTCACAGGACCGGATACCCCCATCCTTGACTGTGTCCGGATTCTGGAAAACCATGAAATATCGGCCATGCCCATTGTGGAAAATGATCAGGTGGTGGGCGTAATCTCCGGAGATATCCTGGCAAAAAGAACCCTTTTCCGCCTGCTGCAGACCATGGATTAAAAAGCCCCTGCCATATGCGCCTTTTTTTGATCATTCTGGCCCAGTTTCTGTCGGGTTCCATCTGGTTTGCCGCCAATGCCGCTTTCCTTGACCAGAAATTTTTATTGTCTGCTGTCCAGGCCGGTTTTATTGCCGGTACCCTGTGTTTTGCATTCTTCAACCTGTCTGACCGTTTCTCCCCTGCCCGGGTATTTTTTGCCTGTTCCACAGCCGGCGCCATCTGCAACCTGGCCGGTGTTCTGGTGACATCCGCTTCAGGGATGCTGCTGGCCTCACGGTTTTTGTGCGGCCTGGCCCTGGCCGGCGTCTATCCGGTGGGCATGAAAATTGCCGCCTCCTGGTATCCCAAAACCCTGGGCCGGGCACTGGGGTTTCTGGTGGGGGCTCTGGTTCTGGCATCCGGATTTCCCTATCTGATCAAGGCCATCCACTGGCAGGGAGACCCGGGCCTGATTCTGGGAGTCACCAGTGTCCTGTGCCTGGCCGGAGGCCTGATCCAGGTACTTTTTGTTGGGGACGGCCCGTCTCTGCCCAGAGGATCCCCCTTTAACCCCGGGGTGGTCCGGCATCTGTTTGTGAACCCGCAGTTTACAGCCTCGGCCCTGGGGTATTTCGGCCATATGTGGGAGCTGTATGCGGTGTGGGCTTCAGTACCGCTGCTGTTGGCTGTCATGGTGCCGACCCGTTCTGATCTGTGGTCCTTTGCCTTTTTTGCCGCCGGGTTTTTGGGATGTGCGGCAGGAGGCATGTTATCGTTGAAATGGGGCAGCCGGAGGGTTGCCGGCACCGCCCTGGTGATATCAGCGCTTTGCTGCCTGATCTCCCCGGCTATTCTTTACCTGCCCCTGCCCCTGGGCATGGGCCTGATTCTTGTCTGGGGTCTGGCCGTGGTGACAGATTCCCCCCAGTTCTCATCTCTCAACGCACGGTTCGCCCCCCAGGGGTATGTGGGATCTGCATTGACCCTTGTCAACTGTATCGGATTTTTCATTACCATTTTTTCCATTGAACTGGTCACCTTCTGGATCCGGCACTGGGGCATTGAAACCGCTTTTGTGCTGCTGGCACCCGGACCCATTCTGGGATGGATCTGGCTGTATAAAAAAATCCCGGGTTGAGTTTTGGTACAAAATTGCGTATGAATAACAGCATAACAGCCATGATTTTTATATAATCTCGCAATCTATTTCAAGGAGGTCTCCATGCCAGCTGATGTTTTTTTTATGGATCTGTCCGCCACATCCCGGGAAAATCTGCCGGATAAACTGGGCCGGTTGATCACAAAAACCGGTATTAAAAATATTCTGGGCCCAAAAGATCATACTGCCGTAAAAATACACTTTGGCGAACAGGGCAACACCGCCTTTATCAGACCGGTTTTCATCCGTAAAATCATCCAAACCATCCGGAAAACCGGGGCTCTGCCTTTTCTTACCGATGCGAATACGCTTTATGTTGGAACCAGATCAAATGCCGTCTCCCATATCAAAACCGCCATTGAAAACGGCTTTTCCTATTCTTCCATGGACAACGCACCCATCATCATTGCCGACGGGCTTTTGGGAAAAAGTGAAACACCGGTGACCGTGGACAAAAAAAACTGCAGCCAGGTGTATATCGGATCCGAGATCGTGCATGCCGGTGCACTGGTATCGGTGGCCCATTTCAAAGGGCATGAATTATCCGGATTCGGCGGCACCATTAAAAATGTGGGCATGGGATCAGCTTCGCGCAGGGGAAAACTGGACCAGCATTCCAATGTATCCCCCAAGATCAAACGCAAAACCTGCATCGGGTGCGGTGAATGTGCGGCCCACTGTCCGGGTGAAGCTATTTTCCTGGAGGACAAAAAAGCCTACATCGCCAAAGAACGGTGTATCGGCTGCGCAGAATGCATTGTCCGATGCCCCACTGGATCCATTTCCATCAACTGGAACCAGACCATACCTGTTTTCATGGAAAAAATGGTGGAATATACCGAGGGGGTGTTGAAAAACAAGCGAAACAAAGCCTTGTTCATTAACTTCATCACCGACATCGCTCCCAAATGCGACTGCCTGTCCTATACCGAGTCCCCCATTGTCAATGATATCGGGGTGGTGGCATCCCTTGATCCGGTGGCCATTGACCAGGCCAGCGCGGATCTGGTGAACCAGCAGCAGGGACGTTCCCACACCGCCCTGAAAACCGGTCTGGCACCGGGGGAAGACAAGTTCAAAGGCCTGTATCCGGATGTGGACTGGACCCACCAGCTGGCGTATGCAGAAGAGATCGGCCTGGGAACCAGAGACTACAAGCTGGTGAAACTCAAAACCCTGGCTTATAAGAAATCCTGATGCCCAGATCCACCCCCTGAGATGTCCTGCATCCGGCCTGCCTGTAAGAGCCGGAGAGGCCGGGGGGCCGGATTAATGCAGGAGCGGTTCGCTTCGCATGCAGAGGCGGTTCTTGAACCTGCTCTGCTTATGGCAGATATTCAGCCAAATCTATCAGATGATCAGACCTTGTCAAACCGGTCAAACTTCATGCTGAAAGTTCCCCGGCCCTGAGTGGCCGAGCGCAGGGCAGTGGAATAACCAAACATCCTGGCCAGGGGCACCACTGCATGGATGATCTGGATATTGGTTTTCGGGGTAATGGATTCCACCTTGCCTCCTCTGGTATTGAGGTCGGCTATGGCATCCCCCATATAGGTATCGGGCACAAAAACCTCCACCTGCATGATAGGTTCCAAAAGGGCCATTGATGCTTTTTCCAAAGCATCCTTGCAGGCCATGGAGGCACACACGGAAAATCCCAGGTCCGTGGTTTTGCCCTCTTGAAATTCCCCGCCCAACAGCATAATCCCCACGTCCACCAAAGGATATCCCTTGAGATACCCGCCTTCCAGGCTTTCTCTGATGCTCTGTTCAATCGCCGGAACAAAATGGACAGGAATCTGGTCTTCAGGGGCCTTGTTATAAAAACTGATGCCGGTCCCCCGGTCCAGGGGTTTGAGCTGAATTCTGACTTTGGCATAATGGGTTTTTCCTGAAATCTCACGGTCAAACACAGCCTCGCCTGTGGCAGGAGCCGTCACCACTTCTCTGTACACCACCTGGGGGTTGCCTACATTAACCTGGGTGTTGAATTCCTTGCGCATCCGGGAAATAATAATTTCCAGATGCAGTTCCCCCATGCCCGACAAGATTGTCTGGCCGGTTTCCTCATCTTTGGACACCTTGAGGGTGGGGTCTTCTATGGTGAATTTTTCAAGGACATTGTCCAATTTTTCCTGATCTGCATGGGTTTTGGGCTCAATGGCAATGGAAATCACCGGGTCTTCATACTGCATTCTTTCGAGGAATACCGGGTGATCCGGCGAGCACAGGGTATCTCCGGTTCCCGAATCCTTTAACCCCACTATCCCCACGATATCACCTGCAGATGCGTCTTTGATACGTTCCCGCTTGTTGGCATGCATGCGAAGTATCCGGGACAGTTTTTCTTTTTTCTGTAAAACCGGATTGAACACATCAGCCCCTGCTTCGATCTTTCCCGAATAAATTCTGGCAAAGGAAAGTTTGCGGCCCTCAATCATGGATACCTTGAAAATCAGGGCAGCCAGCGGACCGTTCTGTTCAGGGGGAAAATCAAGAAATTCACCGGATTCCGGATGTACTCCCCGCACCGGCGGGACATCCAGGGGGCTGGGCAAAAGGTCCTGGATCGCATTGAGTAACGGCTGTATCCCTTTGTTTTTCAGGGCACTGCCACAAAGAACCGGCACCATTTTTCTGCTTATGGTGGCGTTTCGGATAGCTGCAATCAAATCAGATCTGGAAATATCTTCCTCACCCAGATATTTCTCCATGATGGCATCATCATGCTCAGATACGGCTTCCAGCAGTTTTTCCCTGTATTCCTGTGCCAGATCTTCAAATTCCGGGGCTATATCTTCTATGGAATACCGGGCTCCAAGGCTTTCATCATCCCACCGGATCTGCTGCATATCAATCAGATCAATGATACCGGCAAACCGGTCTTCCGTACCCATGGGAACCTGGAGCATGACCGGGTTGGCTGACAGCTTTTCCTTTATGGATGCCACAGCCGCAAAAAAATCCGCACCGGTACGGTCCATCTTGTTGATAAAGGCCATCCTGGGGACCTTGTAACGGTCAGCCTGGCGCCAGACCGTCTCAGACTGGGGCTCAACACCGCCGACAGCGCAGAACACACCAATGGCCCCGTCCAGAACCCGCAGGGCACGTTCCACTTCAACGGTAAAATCCACATGTCCCGGGGTATCGATAATCTGGATGGTGGACTGCTGCCACTGGCAGGTTGTAACTGCCGAGGTGATGGTGATTCCCCTGTCCTGTTCATCCTGCATCCAGTCCATGATCGCTTCTCCGTCATGGACTTCACCAAGTTTATGGGATTTCCCGGTATAATACAGAATCCGCTCGGTCACCGTGGTCTTGCCTGCATCGATATGGGCCATGATGCCGATATTTCTGATCTTTGATATGTTTTTTTTCTGGTTCATTTTTTTACTGTTATGTCGCTTTATACGCTTTGGTTAGGAAAAATTCAGGTTTTCAAATCCCATGACATCGCGCCCATGGATACCGTAATTTTAAATGGTATTTGATACAGTATTGTCTATGGCCTGTCAAGAAAAGCTTGCAAAAACCGGATTGTTTTAATAAAATTACAATCCTTAATCAAAACCCCATATCTTGGATAAACCTGATTTGGATAACCCCAAATTGTTACACCCATAATTTTACACAGCGCTTATTATATTTTAGGAAAACCAGGACCAGATGATTCCCGGGTTTGAAAAAATTGTGGAGGAAAGAATCAAAAAAGCCCAGAAAGAAGGGGCGTTTAATGATTTAGAGGGGATTGGCAAACCATTTGTTTTGGAAGAAAACCAGCAACAGGTTCCGGATGACTGCCGTTTGGCGTATAAGATACTGAAAAATGCCGGATTCCTGCCGCCGGAAATTGAATTAAAGAAAAAGATCACCCAGGCTGAACTTCTGCTTGAAGCCACGGATGCTGCATCCGGTGAGCACCGGGAAATCAAAAAAAAGCTCAATTATCTTTTGACCAGACTCGATACCATGAGGGGTGGTCTTTCCCCCTTGCTCACAGAAAAATACAGGAAAAATATCATCAAAAAATTATCATGAAACTTCAGAAATCAGACAAAGAGGGTTTGTTCAAAAATCTATTTATCGGCTACTCCATCCTCCTGCTCCATGTGCTTCTTCTGGCAGGTATCGCACTTTTTGTGGTGTTCATAAAAGGGGTATTTACCTACCTGCCCTGGATCATGGGCGGCGCTGCTGTTCTGGTGCTTTTTATTGGCTGGCTCTTATACCGGCGAATGCACAAAAGTTCCTCCCAGATCCAGGACATGCTTTCCAATACGCAACTGGGGGACCGGAACATTGAAGTAAGTCTGCTGGGGGGGCTTGCCGCATTCAAAATCAATGCAAGACAAAATACCGATTTGCTGCTGGACAATCCCGGCAGTGAAACCGACAGGAACACCCGTCTTATCGAAACAGAAAGTGACAGGGCGGAACGTAAAATGTTTCAGCTGGATAACATGCTTGAAAAAGGACTGATCACAAAAGAAGAATTTGAAAAAGCAAGACAAACCATTATCCAGGGATAAGGAAAACATCATGGAAAAAATCAGACTCGCCCTTCTGGCAGGCGGCATTTCCTCTGAACGGTCCGTTTCTTTGAACAGCGGCAACAAGGTATTTGATGCCCTTGACAAGGATAAATATGATATTTTGCGCTATGATCCAAAAACCGATCTCACACAACTGGTCATGGATGCCCCCAAAATCGATGCAGCCCTGATCATTCTCCACGGCCCCTTTGGAGAAGATGGCACGGTCCAGGGACTGCTGGATCTTCTGGATATCCCCTATCAGGGTGCCGGGGTCCTGGGGTCCGCTGTAGCCATGAACAAACTGTTGTCCAAACGCCTGTATAAAGGAGCGGATATCCCCACCCCCGCATTTCGGTCTTTTACCCCGAATGATGCCGTTGACATTCCTGAACTGATCAGGGAACTGGGTCTGCCGCTGGTTGTAAAACCGGCCTGTGCAGGCTCCAGTGTCGGAATGACCATCGTCAAGAAAGAACCGGCTATGGAGCAGGCCATCCAGGAGGGCTTTTCCCATGATAACACCATTATCATTGAAGCCTATATCAAAGGCCTTGAACTCACCTGCGGGGTCCTGGGCAATGATGATCTCCAGGCCCTGCCGGTAATAGAAATCATACCAGGACAAGGCCATGAATATTTTGACTTTCAGGCCAAATATGTGGCAGGTGAAACCGAAGAGATCTGTCCGGCCCGCATCGATTCCGAAACCACCCGCCGGGTCCAGGACCTGGCAGTCAAAGCCCACCAGGCCCTGTTCCTCAAAGGATATTCCCGCACCGACATGATGCTTACAGGAGAAGACCTTTTTGTTCTGGAAACCAATACGATCCCCGGTATGACTGCCACCAGTCTGTATCCCCAGTCTGCCATGGCAGCCGGATATTCTTTTTCACAACTGCTTGACAAACTGATCCACCTGGCCATTGAAGAACACCAACATACAAATTTGAGGAGAAAAAAATGAACATCCTTGTAGTGGGCGGTGGCGGCCGCGAACACACACTGGTATGGAAAATCAGCCAGAGCCCCATGGTTGAAAAAATTTACTGCGCACCGGGCAATGCCGGAACCCGGGATTTGGCAGAATCCGTTGCCATTGATGCCGAAGATATCCAGGCCCTGGCTGCGTTTGCCAGAGACAATGACATTGATCTCACCGTGGTGGGCCCCGAAGGCCCTCTTGTCAAGGGCATTGTCGATGTGTTCCAGGAAAAGGGGCTTGACGTGTTCGGCCCCAGCCGGGCCGCTGCCCGTTTAGAGGGCAGCAAGGTTTTCTCCAAAAACCATATGCAGAAATATAATATCCCCTGCGCCATGGGAAAAGCGTTTACCGATCCTGCCAAAGCCAAGGCCTATGCCAGATTTTTAGGGGCTCCCTGCGTGGTCAAGGCCGACGGCCTGGCTGCCGGCAAAGGGGTGATCATTTGTGCCACCCTGGATGAGGCATACCATGCTATTGACGAAATGATCACAGAAAATCGGTTCGGCGATGCCGGTGCCACAGTGGTGGTGGAAGAATGCCTGCAGGGAGAAGAAGCATCCTTCATTGTACTGACCGACGGCAAAACCGTGCTGCCCCTGCCCGAATCCCAGGACCACAAGCGGGCCATGGACAATGATGAAGGACCCAACACCGGCGGCATGGGGGCCTATTCCCCGGCCCCGGTACTGGATCACATGCTGCGCACCAAAGCCATGAACGAAGTGATGATCCCTGCTGTCCAGGGCATGGCTAAAGAAGGCACCCCGTTCAAGGGAGTACTCTATGCCGGGCTCATGGTAACCCAGGACAAAATCAAGGTGCTGGAGTTCAACACCCGTTTAGGGGATCCGGAAACCCAGCCCATTCTTATGCGCCTTAAAAATGATCTGGTACCGCTGATGGAAGCCTGCTGCAACGAGACGCTGCACCAGCATTCCGCGAAAATTGATCCCAGGGCTGCGGTGTGCGTGGTGGTTTCTGCGGGCGGATATCCCGGACCGTATGAAAAAGGTCATGCCATCTTGGGCCTGGATGCAGCCAACAATGTAAAAAACACCATGGTCTTTCATGCCGGCACTGCCATGGATGGTGACAAGGTGATCACGGCAGGGGGCCGGGTCCTGGGGGTCACCAGCCTGGGGGATACTGTGCAGCAGGCCATTGACACTGCCTATGAAGCCTGTGCCAAAATCTCGTTTACCGATCATTTCCATCGCAAAGACATAGGAGCCAAAGCAGTCAAACGCCTGTCCGTCCCGCCGAAAGTCGGGGTGATCATGGGATCGGATTCCGATTTTGGAGTCATGGAAAAAGCCCTGGTCATTTTAAAACAGTTTGATATTCCGTATTACGTCACCGTAGCATCGGCCCACCGAACACCGGACCAGGCAGCAAGGCTTGCGTCACAGGCAAAACAAACCGGCATACAGGTGCTGATCTGCGGGGCCGGGCATGCGGCCCACCTGGCCGGGGTGATTGCGGCCCACACAACCCTTCCGGTGCTGGGGGTCCCCATAGACTCATCTGCACTCCAGGGGCTGGATGCCCTGCTGGCAACTGTGCAGATGCCCCCTGGCATTCCGGTGTCCACCATGGCCATCGGCAAATCAGGCGCCCATAATGCCGGCATTTTTGCGGCCCAGATCATCGGTCTGTCAGATCCGGTGGTGGCTGAAAAACTGCTTGTATTCAAGCAGACCATGGCTGCCAAAGTAGCAAAAAAGGCTGCCTCTTTTGCCTGATACCCCATTGGAAATACAGCGGGTGATCCAGGTCCATCCGGATCACCCGGACCCGGATATCATCAAAAAGGCCGCCGGATGTATAAAAATCGGAGGCGTGGTGATATTTCCCACCCAATGTCTGTACGGCCTTGCAGCAGATGCCATGAATCCGGCAGCGGTAAACAACATCTTTTCCATCAAAAAAAGAGAAAGAAACAATCCCCTCCTGGTCCTGGTTCACAGCAAAAAGGACTTGGAGGGGATTGTGGCAAAAATTCCGGACCATGCGAAAATTCTGATGCACGCCTTCTGGCCCGGCAGCCTGACCCTGGTCTTTGAAGCAAAGCCCGGTATCTGTCATCTTCTCACCGCCGGCTCCGGCAAAATCGGTGTCCGGATACCGTTTCATCCCGTGGCACGGGCACTGATCCAGGCAGTCGGCGGCCCCATCACCGGCACCAGTGCCAACCTGTCCGGATCCCCCGGATGCAGCTGTATCAGCGACATGCCGTGGGAATTGATGCAGGCTGCAGATATGGTCCTGGATGCCGGCACCCTAAAAGGCGGCACCGGCTCCACCATCCTGGACATCACCCAGGATAAGCCCCGTGTTTTACGTGAGGGCGCTGTAACGCTCGATACCATCCGACAGACTCTGATATTTAAAAAGATGTAACAAGCTCCCCTGACCTTGACCGGAATTTCTCCAGCAAGGATATTCAGATGCATTATTTGGGTTGGCCTTGAAAACTTATTGACAAGTGTATCATTTTTCACTATTAAATATTGCTCGTGCCGGAGTGGTGGAATTGGTAGACGCAGAGGACTCAAAATCCTCCGCCCGCAAGGGTGTGCGAGTTCAAATCTCGCCTCCGGCACCACAATAAAAACAAGGGGTTACGGTAAAATACCATAACCCTTTTTTTAATGCCCCAAATATTAATGTAATCAATATGTAATCATCCGGATAATTATCCCTGCTTGAGTTTTCTGAGGCAGAATAAATTTTTGATACCCAATTGTATTCAAAACCTGCTATGGTCGATTTGTTCAGGGAGGATGATTGCAATTATGCAGCGAGTTTCGAAAGCACTAAAATTGAGACTTGTATAATTCAAATTTTGGTTTAAGTGGCCAGATAATATTCAAAATTATAAGATGGTAAAATGTGTGCGGAACCACACGTTAACTTGTTCGGCAAACGCAGAAACAACAAAGGAGAAATGGAATGAAAAAATTTATGGTACTTATGCTTATGGTAGCCGTTTTTTTTGCAAGCATACCTTCATCTGTTGTAGCAGGCAATCTTGCGGCAGAATCAGTTAGAGACGGCGTTTTTCTTCACATCAGCCACGGCAAAGACAATCCTCACAGGCTACTTATGGCCCTGAATATGGCGAATATCATGGCCGATGACCACGACGTTCTTGTCTACTTTGACATTAAAGCAGTCCACGCTGTGCTGAAGGATTCGGAAGATATTGTGTTTGCACATTTTCCTTCGTCCAAAGCTTCCCTGGCAGCCCTCAAAGCCAAAGATGCAATACTCATGGCATGTCCAGGATGCTTGAAAGTGGCAGGAAAAACCAAGGAAGACTTGGCTGAAGGCGTTCAGATCGCTGATAAAAAGGTCTTTTTTTCATTCACAGAAGGGCGGATATTGACCCTGGATTACTGATTGTTGCTGACCACAAGGGGAGGCTGGTATCAGTAGTGTCACTCAAGTTGCCATTGTCGATGCTGCATAAATTATCCATTGCATGAGTTTTTGAGGCTGAATAAATTTCTGATACCCAATGGTATTCAAAACCCGTTATGGTCGAGTTGTTCCGGGCTAAGGTCTGAAATATCTTGAATTGTGGGCCAGGTCTATTGATAAAAAACTGTTATATGAGTATCAGGAAAGCACCGTGAAAAAAATATTCCTTCTGATCAGTGTATTTATCTTTAATGGCTGCCTGGGTATGCCAGAGTCTGTCCAGCCGGTTACCGGGTTTGAGCTGGAGAGATATCTTGGCAAATGGTACGAAGCAGCACGATTAGATCATTCATTTGAAAAAGGGTTGAGCCAGGTGACTGCGGAATACAGACTCACAGAGGACGGGGGTGTTTTGGTTCTTAACCGTGGCTTTTCTGAATCTGAAAATGAATGGAAAGAAGCTGAGGGTAAGGCCTGTTTTGTGAACAGCGATTCAGAGGGCTATCTGAAAGTTTCATTCTTTGGGCCGTTTTATGGGTCCTATGTGATTTTCGAGTTGGATCACGAAAACTATCAATATGCTTTTGTCTCCGGCCCAAGTACAAAATACCTGTGGTTGTTGTCCCGGACACCTTCAGTAGGAAGAGAAGTTATTGAAAGATTCATTGAAATGTCCAAGTCGCTTGGTTTTGATACAGATGGCTTGATTCTTGTGCAACACAGATAACAGACAAGTGTCTTTTGGTGGGCGTACTACAAATTTTATCCGGCTATTTAACAAGCCCTGGCATGATGAGTTGACGTCCATAATATAAAAACAGCTTCTTCTGGTACTGTTCAGAAAGAAACGTCACAAGGCCCCTGGATTGCCAAGGGCATAAGAGACCCAGCGTGAAAAAATCTATGACACCAGATTTACATAAACTGAACCAGTTCATCATCCGGGTTGCACATATCCACATGGGCCATAAGGAATTATCCAGCTCATCAATGGACTGCCGGAAAGCGGGTCTGGCATTAATAGAGAAGGGTATATCCGATTTCCATCCTAAAAACCATCAGCAATGATCAGGCACCGCCGTTTCCTAAACGATTCCCTGAAGCTGGGTTTTTGATCCAGTGTCTCCATACTGGCATTGATGTGTCCAGTTCCTTTCTTTTCTTTTGCCCAGGATGGTATCAGTCCCCAGGCCAAAAGGCCCAGGCGCATTTTTGATTCATGCATGACAATTGCCGGCCCCTGCTGGCACAAAGACAAATTGTTCTATACCGAATACGGCGCACATACAGTCAAGACATGGGATGGAAAAACCAACCAAACATTCTGGCAACAAAATGGCTGTGGTCCCTCTGCAGTTGTTCCCGTTGCCAACGATGAGATGTTGGTGACCTGTTATGATTCAGGTGAGATTGTCCGCATTTCCAGTACCGGCAAAACGGTTAAAGCCTATAAAAATGACAAAGACGGACAGACCTTTTTGGGACCAAATGACTGAAGACTTTAAAACAATGAATGTGCTGAACAGAACCTTTACAACCTGATTTTTCCAACTCACCCAAAGAATTTTTTGGAATTATTTCTGATTGACAATCCAGCAGACAACTGATACGGCAATAAAAAAATATAAGGAGGGCATTGTGAAACTGAAACTCACCGTTTTTTTGCTTTTATCTGTGCTTTCAGCTTATATTCCCGCATGGGCTGGTCTAACAAAAACAGAAGTATCCCAGCTGTATGTATCCATTTTTGGACGTGCATCAGAAGGCCAGGGAAATACCTACTGGCAGACATTCGAAGACATGATATCCGCAGCAGATGCCATGCTCGACACACAGGCTGCCCGGGATTATTTCGGAACCAGTTTGAATTCAGATCAGGCGTTTATTGATCACATCTATTTGAACACCTTGAATAAAGATTACTGGGATGACCCCACAGGAATCACTTACTGGATAAATGAACTCAACAGCGGTAAAACCCGGGGGGAAGTGGTGACTCAACTGGTGAGAGTGATAGGAAATTACGCCCCGGGCCGCCCGCATTACGACCCTGACGACGCTGCCACTGTTACCGCCTACCATCAGTTTACCAATCGTGTCGCCGTTTCCGATTATATGGCGGATGCGATATGGCCTCCGCCATCTGACTGGAAAACGGTTACCCATTTCGGACTGGGGGCCTTGCATGTGACAGACGAAGCCGCATCTGTTTATGCGGCTCAGCAGATAATCGATACCTTTTCCGATGTGCCCGCTGCCGACCTTTTTATTGCTGATTATACCCCACGAAACGGGCCTGCCGGTTCTCCTGTCTTTCTTCAATTACAAGACCCGGTTCTGGAAACCGATGAACTGGAGGGTTTTTTTAATGACCAGGAAATCGCTGTTACCGGCATATCGGAAAATGTTGTTCAGGTCATGATTCCCAATGACGTTGCTTCCGGGTATATTGCAGTGAAGGCTGGAAATTCGGTCAGTAATGCCGTATATTTTGATACAGAACAGATGATCGTTACTCCACTGATGACCGCAGATGTCAATCCATCTTCCCAGGAACAGTCAATCAGCCATAACGGTGAAATCACTGTCACCCTGCCCCCGGACCTGCTGGACCAGGAAAGGACCTTGACCCTGTCGCAGGTAACCGGTGCACCGGCAAATTCAATTAATCCCTTTGCTGCAAACATTGTTTTTGATGTCAGCCTGGAAGGAATGGAGCAACTTGCCGATTATATAGAAATCACAGTCAAATATGATCCAATGGCCCTGCATCCGGATTATCCGGCAGCCGATCAATTGACAGCCATGCGGTGGGATGAGGCTGAACAGTCCTGGCTTCCCCTGCCTTATCAGGTAAATAGCGAGTCCCAGACCCTCAGTTTTTATACAGATCATTTGAGCCTGCTTGGAATTGGAATACTTGTGACTGGATCAGCAGCGGTCGGCATTCCTGTAACCTGGGTGGGGGAAAAACTTTTGAATGATGTTTATGTTACTCCTGGTTTGTTTGAAGGCAATTTCAGACTTCTTTACAGCAAATCATCCATACTGGAACATCCCAATTTAAATGATACAGCATGGTCAAAGACAACCTATAAAAACCATATTTTCCCTTTGGCGGCATACCGGCTGGAGCATCCTCATTTTATCCAGGATATAGGAAATCTTCTTGAAACAGCATTGTCAAACTATGTCGATGTGCATGGTTTTCAAGATCCCATTTTAGAGCCCGGCAGTTTATGGGGCATCTCGGTTAATCCGATTACCGTCAAAGTGGATTCATGGTGGGTGTGGCTTGCCGGAGATCCCAATTATGAAAAACTGTTTGAAAACATACATCTGCCCACCCTGTATTTAAACGATTTTGATCCGCCGGAGTATTTTGCCTATGGGACCATGGCCCATGAACTGTTTCACCGGATACAAGCTGAATATTACGGGGTATCCGGATTTTTATATCCTTCCTGGAAATGGTGGATTGAAGCTGCTGCTGAATATGCCGCATACAGGATCGCATGGCCGGGCAAACAGCTGGATGGTCATCTAAATGGCATGGAAGCGGATTTTTTCAGTTACCCCATCAATCATACCGGTGTGCCATCCGGCTGGGATGATAGAGCATATGAGTATGCGGCATCGGTTTTTATACAGTTTCTTGTGGAAAAAAAGGGACTTGATTTCAGGGAAATGGTGGAATATGTCGCCCAGGGTGATCCGTTGTCCAGACTGGATGAGTTTGTGTTGTCGAAACATTCCGTGTCCTTGAAAGACTATTATGCCGAATTTGCGGCCTGGGCTATTTTTTCTCAGAACGGGTTCATGGAAAAACTCGGGTTCAGTGCAGCCGATATCGCCGGACCGAATGGAAAAGACAGCTTTTCAATACCTGAAAATCAAACTCTGACTATTTCAGTTGCCGCTGAAAGTGATGACATGGTTGTCAATGTGTATATTACGGAAGAAAACAAACGGTTTTCCGGCGATGTCACCCCTTCTCTGCAAGGCACGTTAAAAAACGGGGACAGCCTTGATATGCCAGTGCGTAATTTAGGTCAATCCAACCTATTGTATTTACTGGCGGTCACCGGCAAGGCACAAGACACACTTGAGCCGGATTTCATCGGTGATACTGTAAGATATATTCCTCAGAAAGAACTGACGGTGACCGTTTCTAATCAAGACAAGAATCCTGTGGAGAAAATACAGCGTTCTTTTACTCTGGAAGGAAGCTATCTGGCAAAACTGTGGCCGGTGGAATTAGACATCCTGCCGCAAGAGCTCCCGCCGGGGAATTCATTCAGCTTTACCGGTAAGCGCAGAGACGGGATAGCCCGAAATGGGACGATGACCTTCTACAATGACGGCACCCATGAGTTCAGTGTCCAGGATGCCGACGGTCAGGTGAATGCAGGCGGCAGCGGCACTTGGAGCCAATATGGTTCTTCTATGACTATTCTTTTCAGCGGTGTCATGTCCCCGTGGTATGGGCAGGTTACTGAAGAGAGTCCGGACGGGTTTGTACTTGCCGATACCGGGCATGGTACGTATACTTTTACAAGACAGCAGTAAATGATGTGCGATTTAGCAGATAGGGAGGCGTGACTATAAGATTTCACCCTTAACTTGACCATGTATAGAATGGCCATTATTGTTAATACCAGAAAAATCTGATCACCTGAATAGCTTGATGCACATCCAGTTTATGGCGGTTGTAAAGACCGGTCAGGCTGTCAGTAATGGAAAGCTGCTCCAGTTCGATATTTTTTTTCTCAAGCAGGGCATAGGCTCTGGATATTTTGCGGTTGAAACCTTGTACCTTTTTGAGACAGACAACCGCTGCCGCCATTACCAGGCCCAAACCAATGGAAACCTGCCAGACAAGGGTGTAATCCACCTTTTCTTCCAGGCTGATGGATATTCACCGGTCCACCATCCCGATGCGATTTTCCGAAAGCCCCCTGAGATTTCCCACAAAAAATTCGTCACTGCGGGTGGCAATCACCAGGGGCAGTGACAGATAAGGGCGGGTAAAAATCAGTTTGGTATTGAATCGGGAAGAGGGAACGATCGCAGGCAGCATATCTGACTCTTTTTTGAAGACAGCATCAACTGCCTCTTTCAGACTGCCGGAAACCTGTTCCATCAGTCTGATGCCATGTGTTTGAGCCGCCATATCAAATCTCTGGGCGGCAATACCGGCATGGGCATTCTGGTCGTCCATAAAATCCAAAGGATACCAGTTTTTATGAAAACTAAGTCTAAAGCCTCCGTGCTGTTTTGTATGGGCATTGATCAGATCCCGGATATCGGGATAGGCCTGCATATAGTCTTTGTAATAAATTCCGGTCTCCATCCCAACAACCCTTCCCTTCAGGGTTTCCACGCCGTTGTAGGAAAAACTGTTCTCCCGGGTATATACCACGGTGGGGATCAGGTAATAGGGGGTGGTGAACCGGGTGAATGCCTCCCGTTCAGGGGTATGGGATATCTCTGTAATGGCATCTACTTCCCCATTTCTGAATTTGGTGAGACTTTCCTCCCATGTTCCGGGAACAAAGGTAAATGCTATTTTGATTTTTTCAGAAAGCAGATTATCGGTTATTTGTGCTGTTTTCCGGTCCCAGGCTCTCAGGACCTGTTTATCCACCCCAATTATCAGTCTGCAAGCATAGCATAGATCAAATTTTTGTGATATGCAGTATCTGAATAAAAGAGGGTATTTTTGCAATGGGTATTTATATTTTTCATCAGATATTGTAATATCCAAAATTTAAAAAAATGAACCGCCACTTGCACCAGAATGACAAGCTAAGGAGGGAGACAGAATGGAAGATCGTTTGAGTGAGATACTTTCACCCTACAAAGGAAAACGGGATGCGCTCATCCCGATTCTGCAGAAAGTACAGGCAGAGCTGGGTTATCTGCCGGATGAAGCCATGCTTGAAATAGCCAGGGTAACCGGCCTGCCTGAAAGCAGGGTATTTGCAGTGGCATCCTTTTATGCCCAGTTCCGGTTCACCCCCAGGGGCAAGCATTCCTTTATGGTATGCCGGGGTACTGCATGCCATGTCCGGGGAGCGGAAAAAATTCTGGAAGAAACAGAAAGGGCGTTGGGCATTGTTGAGGGAGAAACCACTGAAGACAAAGAATATACCCTGGAAACCGTGGCATGTATCGGTTGCTGCGCCCTGGCACCCTGTGTGATGATCGACGAGGATGTGGAAGCCAAACTGACTCCCAAAATGGTTTCGGAAATTATCGACAGGAGGAGAGCACAATGACCATGACATTTGCTGACATACAGAAACAGGCCCGGGAGGAATGGGATGCCCTGCAAAAAGGCAAGGATCCGCAGATCGCCGTCGGCACCGCCACCTGCGGCAGATCAGCCGGCGCCATGGCTGTGGTCAAGGCGTTTGAAGAAGAGCTGGCCAAAAAAAACATCACCGCCCACATCCGGGAGGTCGGGTGTATCGGCCCTTGTTACGCAGAACCTTTGGTGAACATCGACAAACCCGGCAAACCCACTATCAGCTATAAAAATGTCACTCCTGACATGGTGACCGAAATCGTGGATGCCTACCTGCTGGGAGATGACCCGTTGCCCCAGTATACACTGGGCAGTTTTGGAGAAGGGGCAATCAAAGGGGTTACCAGAATTCTTGACACCCCTTCCTTCAAACCCCAGGAGCGCCGGGTGTTTCGCAACTGCGGCATTATCGATCCCACCAACATCAATCACTACATCGCCAACCAGGGATATGAGGGACTGCACAAGGCGCTGACTACCATGAGCCAGCAGGATGTGGTGGATGAAATGAAAGCCTCCGGCCTGCGGGGCCGGGGCGGCGGCGGATTTCCCGCCGGCCGCAAATGGGAGGCCGGACTGGTAGCAAAAGGTACCCCCAAATATGTGGTGTGCAACGCAGATGAAGGGGACCCGGGTGCATTCATGGACCGGGCCGTTATCGAAGGAGACCCCCATTCCGTGCTGGAAGGCATGATCATCGCCGGGTACACCATCGGGGCGGAAACCGGGTATATCTATGTCCGGGCGGAATATCCCCTGGCCATCAGACGTCTGGAGCGGGCCATTGCCCAAGCCCATGAAAAGGGATTTTTGGGGAAAAATATCATGGGCACCGACTTCAACTTTGAAATCAAAATCTTTCCGGGTGCCGGGGCCTTTGTATGCGGCGAATCCACCGCCTTGACCTTGTCCATCGAGGGCAAGCGCGGTATGCCCCGGGTAGCCCCCCGCCCGAGAACCACGGAGATCGGGCTCTATGACAAACCCACCCTGCTGAACAATGTGAAAAGCTTTTCTTCGGCCCCCATGATCATCTCGAAAGGCGCAGAATGGTTTGCCAGTGTGGGAACCGAAAAAAGCACAGGCACCGCCATTTTCGCCCTCACCGGTGCGGTCAACAACTGCGGTCTCATAGAGGTGCCCATGGGTATCACCCTGCGGGAGATCATCTATGACATCGGGGGCGGTATTCCGGACGGCGCCAAGTTCAAGGCGGTGCAGACCGGCGGTCCTTCCGGTGGCTGCCTGCCCGCATCCCTGCTGGACACCCCCATTGACTACGACTCTCTGGATGAAGCCGGCTCCATTATGGGCTCCGGCGGTATGGTGGTCATGGATGAAAAAACCTGCATGGTGGATGTGGCCCGGTATTTTCTGGATTTTACAGAGATTGAATCTTGCGGCCAGTGTGTTCCCTGCCGCCTGGGCACCAAACAGCTGCTGGAAATCTTACAGGAAATCTGCAAAGGCAAGGGAAGAAAAGAAGACATGGATGTGCTGTATGACCTGAGTCTTTCCGTGCATGCAGGCTCCATTTGCGGACTGGGCCAGACAGCAGCCAACCCGGTGTTGACGACACTGCGCTATTTCAGGGAAGAATATGAAGCCCATATCTTTGACAAATGCTGTCCGGCAAAGGTATGCAAATCCTTGATTTCCTTTGTCATCAGGGAAGACAAATGTGTAGGATGCGGCATTTGCGCCAAATCCTGCCCGGTGAACGCTATTACCGGGGAAAAGAAAAAGATGCATGTCATTGACCAGGCTGTCTGTGTCCAGTGTGGGGTGTGTCAGGAGAAATGTCCTGCAAAATTCAGTGCTGTGGACTGTGTGTCACCCAGGATAAAAACGAAAATACCTGAAAAAATAACAGCAGAGTAAACCCAAAAGCATTCTCATTCCGTCGGAACCGAATGGCTGTTTCATCCGGTTCCGACACAGCCTTTTCTTATGGTAATTTTTGAAAAACCGGGAAAATAATGTTTGACATGCTTGATGGATGGAAATTTCTGGCAGGATTGGGCATCTTTCTGTTCGGCATGTTCATGATGGAAGAATCCATAAAGCTCCTGTCCGGACGGTCTTTTAAAATATTGATCCGCCGGTATACCGGCACCCGCATCAAGGGTCTGTTCAGCGGTATTGTCAGTACAGCCGTACTGCAGAGCAGTTCCGCCGTTTCCCTCATGGTTCTGGCCTTTGTGGGGGCAGGGCTGGTGACCCTGATCAACGCCATTGCCGTCATCATGGGTGCCAAAGTTGGTACCACCATTACCGCATGGATCGTGGCCATATTCGGCTTTACATTCAAAATAGAAACCTTTGCCCTGCCCCTTATCGGACTGGGGGGGATCGGCCTGATCTTTTTATCCAAATCCACCCGGTATGTAAATATCAGCAAACTGCTTATTTCCTTCGGGTTCCTGTTCCACGGACTGGATTTCATGAAAACCAGTGTAGAACATCTGGCAGCTGCCATTGACATTGCTGCCCTGCCCACTTTCGGCCCCTTTGTCTATATTCTTGCCGGTATTCTGCTCACCGCGATCATGCAGTCCAGCTCCGCCACCATTGCCGTGGTACTGACCACGCTTTTTTCAGGCATCATAAATTTTCAGGCTGCAGCCGCCATGGTGATAGGCGCCAATGTCGGCACTACCGTCACCATTCTTCTGGGTGCCATCGGCGGCATCCCTGCCAAAAAACAGGCCGCTGTCAGTTCCCTGGTGTTCAGCACCGGCACAGCCACCGTTGTGATGCTCTTGCTTCCTGTTATCTTCTGGCTGATCCTTGATCTGTTTGCCTTTACGGACAACCCTGTTCTGGGAGTGGCGCTTTTCCACACCTTGTTCAATGTCGTGGGAGTTATCCTCTTTTTTCCCCTGATCCCTTTTATGGCCGGCCGCCTGGAGCAGCTGTTTATTGAAAAAAAACCTGTCCTGGCCCGGTATATCATCAATACCTCCCCTGAAGTGCCGGATGCAGCCATTGCAGCCCTTCGCAAAGAAATTCAGCACCAACTGCATCTGTCCATGCTGTATACCGCCAGAAAATACCATATCGTCAAACCGTCCCACCACCGCGCAAACAAAAAAAAACAAAGCAGCACAAGTGCCGGAATGGCAGTTCAGGTGGGTTATGCGGATCTGGAAAATCTCCATTCACAAATTTTTGCCTTTTACGCCCGGATCCAGGCACAGCCTTTGGATGAAAATGAAGCCATGCGCATGGAACCTTTGATGCGTGCCAGCCGCAGCATTATGAATGCCACCCGCAATTTTACTGACATAATGGAAGAAATCAATGATATCGGTAATGATGAAAAAACCATTATGGTGTCCATGAACCAAAATTTCATATCCCGTCTGAATGCAATGAAAAACCGCGTCGAACGTGTTATGGGGACGCTTGAAAACCAGACAGGTTCTGTAAGTGATATACAGGGTTTTTTGAACAATTGTTTTTTCAGTGTTGAAGAAGAGGACAAACAGTTCATTCAGGCCTGCTCCAGGGCCATTGCACAAAAAACCATCAAAGAAACCGATGTATCCCGTCTGCTGATGGTCAACCGGTTGTTCACCCAGTCCTGCCGAATGATTGTTTTAAGTATGCAGGGCATTTCAAAAATACCTGATACAGGGCAGAATCCTGCCGGCAAAAGTCCGGGAGTGATTCCGCCCGATATGCAATGATACTATATTTTGTATTTTTCCCGGTAAAAATAAAACCATTTCATCCGGAGAAAACCCGGGTATATTCATAAAAATAACAAAGTAAAAAAAACCAGCGTTCCCGACTCAATTATGTTGGCAGAAACGCTGGCAGTTTTTTTGTGTTTTTCTGTTTGTTTTAGATCAAACAGGTCTTTCAGGTTATGCAGCCGGCTCAATGTTGATGGCGCATACCTTGAGTTCCGGAATTTTGGCAGTGGGGTCCAGTTTGGCATTGGTCAGCTTATTGGCTGCTGCCTGGGCAAAATGGAAAGGTATAAAAATAGTTCCCTCCACTGCCTTATGGGAAACCTGTAGTTTGGCGCTGATTTTTCCTCGCCGGGATGACACATTGACAAGCGCCCCTGTATCCAGACCCAGTTTTTTGGCATCTGTTTTTGATATCTCCACAAAACACTCCGGAGACATCTGGTTCAGTCCCTCGGTGCGCATGGTCATGGTACGGGTATGGTAGTGGTAAAGCACCCTTCCTGTGGTCAGAACAAAAGGATAATCATCGCTTACCTGTTCTGCCGGAGGCTGGTGCTCAATGGCATGAAACAACCCTTTTCCCCTGGTGAACTGGGTGGTATGCAGAATCGGGGTGCCGGGATGGCTTTCATCGGGGCAGGGCCAGTGAATGCCCTTCTTGTCAATGCGCTCCCAGGTGATGCCCCGGTAGGACGGGGTAACCGCACAGATCTCCTTGAAAATTTCATGGCTGTTTTCATACTGCATGTCGTATCCCATGCGCCGGGCAATATCACAGATGATGTCCCAGTCAGGACGGGCGCCTTCCGGCCCGTTTACCGCTTTTCTCACCCGCTGGACCCTGCGTTCCGTATTGGAAAAAGTACCGTCTTTTTCCGCCCAGCACAAGGAGGGCAGCACCACGTCTGCCATGGCAGTCGTTTCTGTTTGGAAAATGTCCTGGACTACCAGAAATTCCAGGTTGGCCAGGGCTTTTTCCGCATGGTTCAGATCCGGATCCGATACCATGGGATTTTCCCCTATGACATACATGGATTTGAATTCACCAGCATAAGCTTTTTCAATCATTTCAGTCACGGGTATTCCTGGTTTGGCCGGCAAGCCGGTCACCTTCCAGGCTTTTTCATAGCTTTGTCTGGCCTCGTCACTGGAGACTGCCTGGTAGGCGGTGAACACATTGGGAAGCCCGCCCATATCACAGGCACCCTGGACATTGTTCTGGCCCCGCAAAGGATTGACCCCGCCGCCGGGTTTGCCCAGGTGACCGCAGAGCATGGATAAATTAGCCAATGATTTGACATTGTCGGTCCCGCAGGTGTGCTGGGTGATGCCCATGCAGTAGCAGATGGCAGCTGCCGGGGCCTTGGCAAATTCTCTCGCCACTTCAATAATATCTTCGGCAGCAATCCCGGTAATCTTTTCCACATGCTCCGGGGTGTAGGATGCCACCACTTCTTTCAACGCTTCAAAATTTTCGGTGCGCGCTTCAATGAATGCCTTAGCATGAAGGTCTTCCTTGATGATCACATGCATCAACCCGTTTATCCAGGCGATATCTGTTCCAGGATTGGGCCGCAGCCATTTTGCGGCAAGATCAACAAGTTTCACCCGCCTTGGATCAACCACATACAGTTTCTTGCCTTTCAAGGCAGCCCGTTTTATGAAAGTGGACAAAACCGGATGGTTTTCCGTGGTATTGGACCCGGTCACCAGGATCAGGTCCGAGGTTTCAAGATCAGCGATGGTGTTTGTCATGGCACCACTTCCAAATGCTGCAGCCAGACCGGCTACGGTGGAGCTGTGTCACAGTCGCGCACAATGGTCGATATTGTTTGTCTTGAGCACCGCCCGGGTGAATTTCTGGGCAATGTAATTGTCTTCATTGGTGGTCCGGGCAGAGGTGAGCACCCCCATGGTATCAGCCCCGTGCCGGTCCCGGATCTCGGCAAATTTTTTTGCAACAAAATCCAGGGCTTCATCCCAGGAGGCCGGCACCTGTTTGCCCTCTTTTTTGATCAACGGGGTGGTCAGCCGGTCCTGCGAGCTGACAAAATCAAATCCATACCTGCCCTTGACGCACAGCCTGCCCAGATTGGGTTCTGCATCTTCAACACCGGTAATTTTCATGATGGTATTGTCCTGGATATGGAGCAGCTGCTGACATCCCACACCACAATAGGGACAGGTGGTTCTGATTTTTTCGGTTTCCCAGGGCCGTCCTTTTCCCAGGTTTTTCTTGTCCACAAGTGCTCCCACCGGGCAAACCTGGACACATTCCCCGCAGAATACGCAGCTGGAATGCATCAGGGTTGTGCCGGTTCCGGCAATGATTTTGCCGTTGTTGCCCCGGAAACCAAAATCAATGGCCTGGTTCACCTGGACTTCATTGCAGGCAGCAACACACCTGCCGCAGAGAATGCAGCGGGACATATCCCGGATAAGAAACGGGTTGTCATCTTCCACCGGCAGTTCCAGAGGTTTTCTGTGCCGGCCGCTGACCCGGCCTTTCACCTGATACCGGTAGGCAAGGGTCTGAAGTTCACAATCACCCCATACCGGACAGAGTTCCTCTTTTTTATCATTTTCCATGGCCGCAATCTGAAAATCGGTCCAGGATTCATCTGCAGCAGACCCGATGTCACAATTGTGATTGCCTGAATCCAGCATCAATCCCAGATATATTTTTCGGTACGAGACGACCTCGGGAGATTCTGTATGAACCACCATGTCTTTTTTAGCAGGGGTACTGCAGGATGAGACCAGTTTTTTGCCCCAGGATTCTTCCAGTTCCACAATGCAGATACGGCATGCCCCTGTAGCCCTGGTGCCTTTAAGATGGCATAGGTTCGGGATATCAATGTTATTATTTTGTGCTATTTGCAGAATGGTCTGGCCGGGTTCGAAATCATAGGTGTGACCATTGATAGTGATGCTGTTTTGATCCATGGGTGAATCCTTCTTTGAATTGTTACATTTTCATCGACCCTGTTTTTATACTCGGCAATTTCAAAGGCATGTATCACAAACCGTGAACTGTGTCAACAAAATCGGCCTGCAAAACACTGCAAATTAGCATATGCCATTACATCACACAATTGGTGTGGTCCGCCACCCTCTCGAATACGGATCAAATCCAGGGAGATGGTTGACATTTTGCCCATTTAATGGTTATAGAATAAAGAATTTATTGAACCGTTTCAAAAATATACATCAACCGTAAAATATAGGTAAAGGATACGGCATGATTCAGTCAATTTTGATGATGGGGGGACTGGGGGTTGTCATTGGTACGGCTCTGGTAATCGCTT
>JAABSA010000029.1 GCA_011390635.1 Desulfotignum sp.
GGGGAACGAACACATTTTTAGAGGTCTCTTCCAGCACCTTTATCATGGGCAGATCTGCCAGGGGAAAATCCCGGAACCCGGTGATGTTCAAAAAAGTGATCTCATCTGCCCCCTCCTTGTAATACTGCCGGGCCAGGTCCACGGGTTTGCCCAGGTTCCGGACACCGCCTTTGCCGCCCTCATCTGCCTTTTCCCTGACATCATACTGGTCCCCTTTGGTCACCACCAGATCCCCCTGGTCGTTGGACCGCACATCCAGGCAGGCGATGATCCGTTTGGAAAGTCCGCATCCCGGAATATCCACCCGGCCGCAGGGGGTGAAGTCCGACAGTCTGATAAAATTTTCCAGCAGCTGCATCCCGTGTTTTCCGCTTTTTTCCGGATGAAACTGGGTGCCGATGATATTGCCCTGCTGAATGGCGCTGGCAAATGGATAATCATAAAATGTGGTGGTCAGGACCACGGATGGATCGTGGGGGATCAGGTGAAAGGAGTGCACAAAATAGAACCGGGCATCCGAACCGATACCCTGCATCAGCGGGGAGTCCTGCTTGAGGTGAATACCGTTCCACCCCATGTGCGGCACGGACAGTCTGGTTTTGAACCGCTCCACCCGGCCTTGGAAAAACCCGATGGACTCGGTATTGGACAGGTCCTCCTCACTTCCCTGGAACAGGGCCTGCATCCCCAGACAGATGCCGAAAAACGGCCGGTTGGCTGCCAGATACTCCCGCAGCGGCGCCATATACCCCTTGCGGTTGAGCACCTGGATCATGTTTTCATAATTGCCCACACCGGGAAAAATAATCTTTTCTGCGGACAAAATATCCGCAGGGGAGGTCACGGTGTGCATGGTACCTCCCAATTTTTCCACGGCATTTTTCACACTGCGCACATTGCCGGCGCCGTAATCCAGTAAGGTTATCATGGGTTGTCCTGCCTATCTAAAGTCAACACGCGTTCATCAAATGCCATTCTTTATGACCTTCGTGGGCTTCGTGTTCTTCGTGGTAAAAATTTTGCCGCATCACTGCAGTGCACTTTTATCTAAAAATCAATGCTCCCGGGCGTTCTGGGAAAGGGAATCACATCCCGGATATTGGTTATGCCGGTGACCATCATCAAAAACCGTTCAAATCCCAGGCCGAACCCGGAATGGGGCACGGATCCATACCGCCTTGAATCCAGGTACCACCAGTAGGGTTCTTTGGGCAGCCCCATCTGTGCCATGCGCGATTCCAGGACATCCAGTCGCTCTTCTCTCTGGCTGCCGCCGATGAGTTCCCCGATGCCGGGGACCAGGAGATCCACTGCAGCCACAGTTTCTCCGTCATCATTGATGCGCATGTAAAAGGGCTTGATTTCTTTGGGATAGTCAAACAGGAATACCGGTTTTTGCACATGTTCTTCTGCCAGGAACCGCTCATGCTCCGACTGAAGATCGATTCCATATCTGACATCATATTCAAATTTTTTATGGGATTTTTCAAGAATGGCAATGGCCTCGGCGTAAGAAATTCTTTCAAATGTTTTGGACACCAGGGTGTCCAGCCGCCGGGAAAGCGTTTTGTCCACAAACCTGGAAAACAGGTTCATATCATCTGTACAGTTGGTGAGGGCATCATTGACCAGATATTTTACCAGTTCTTCTCCGTGGTCCATGTTACCGGTCAGATCACAGAACGCCATTTCCGGCTCCAGCATCCAGAATTCCGCTACATGGCGGCTGGTATTGGAATTTTCCGCCCGAAAGGTGGGACCAAAGGTATACACATCCCCCAAAGCAAGGGCGAACATTTCCGCTGACAATTGCCCGGAAACCGTTAAATTGGATTCCTGGCCGAAAAAATCCCGGGCAAAATCCATTTTTCCCTGTTTGGCCACCGCATCCGGATCCAGGCTGGTGACCCGGAACATTTCCCCTGCCCCTTCACAATCTGATCCCGTTATCACAGGAGAGGTCAGGTAAAAAAAGCCCTTTTCTCTGTAAAACCGGTGGATGGCATGCACCATCCCGGAGCGGATCCGAAAGGCGGCCCCGTATTTATTGGTTCTGGGCCGCAAATGGGCAATGGTGCGCAAAAATTCATCTGAATGCCTTTTTTTCTGCAACGGGTATGTTTCCGGTGCCAGGCTGATAATGTCGACATGTGCAGCCTGGATCTCCCATTTCTGACCCTTGCCCGGGGATGCCACCATATCTCCAGCAACCGCCACGGCAGACCCTGTGGTAATGCCCTGGATAGCGGTATAATTCGGCAGATCACTGTTTGCCACCACCTGGATATTGGTAAGGCATGACCCATCATTGATCTCCATGAAGGAAAATCCTTTGGCATCCCGCCGGGTCCGTACCCATCCTTTGATCAGCACCTTTCCCGGGGAGGTGTCATACCCGTTCAGCCGGTTGATTTTTGTTCTTTTCATTGCCATATCCTGGAAATAATTATATATTAAAAAATTTGGGTACTCTTATGCCATATAACCACTATTATTTTGAATTTCAGTATCATGCATAGACAAAATTATCAAGACATCCTTGGCCTGGTCCAGTCCCCCACCCGGTATGCAGGTAATGAAGTCAATACGGTTCACAAAGACCTGGACCAGATGGATCTGACCTTTGCCCTTGTGTTTCCGGACCTGTATGAAATCGGCACCTCCCATTTCGGACTCCAGATTCTGTATTCCATCCTGAACCGGGAAAAAAATATTGCAGCGGAACGCTTTTTCACTCCGGCCCCTGACCTGGAAGCGTTAATGGCCCAAAAAAACATACCCTGCCTGTCCATGGAATCCAAAACACCTTTGGCAGCATTTGATATCATAGGCATCAGCCTGTTGTACGAACTCAATTTCACCAATATCCTGACCATGTTTTCCCTGTCCGATATCCCGTTTTTTGCACAGGACCGGGACCAGGCTTTTCCCCTGGTCATTGGTGGCGGTCCCTGTGCATTCAACCCCGAGCCTCTGGCGGATTTTTTTGATGCCTTTGTCATAGGTGACGGGGAAGAAACCGTGCTGGCGGTTTCCAGGACCGTCATTGCGTTCAAGCACCAGGGGGATGGAAAAAAATCCACCCTTTTACAACTGCTGTCCGGGATTGCCGGGGTGTATGTGCCAAAGTTTTTTACCCCGTCCTTTGATGAAAACGGCTGCCAGAAGCTGTCTGCTGTCCGGGAGGATTATACCCGGGTAAAACGCGCCTTTTTACCGGAACTGACGCAGGACAATTTTCCCATGGACCCCATTGTGCCCTTTGGCAAGCCCGTACATGACCGGCTGCGCCTGGAAATTGCCCGGGGCTGCACCCGGGGCTGCCGGTTCTGCCAGGCAGGCATGATCTACCGGCCGGTGCGGGAACGCTCTGTGCCGGACCTGATCCGGATCGCAAAAACATCACTGGCTTCCACCGGATATTCAGATATCTCCCTGTTGTCTTTGAGTACCGGGGACTACTCCCGGCTGCCGGAGCTGATGGAACAGCTGCTGGCCATCAGCCGCAACCAGTGCAATGCCATCTCCCTGCCGTCCATCCGTGCGGAACGGCTCACCCCCGAGCTGATGACCCTCATCAAAACTGTACGCAAAACCGGGTTCACCATTGCACCGGAAGCCGCCACCCAGCGGCTGCGGGACATTATCAACAAAAACCTCACCGAAGACAGCATCCGGGCCACGGTGAAAAATGCCTTTGAACTGGGGTGGAAAAACATCAAACTGTATTTCATGATGGGCCTGCCCTTTGAAGAAGCTGCCGACATCCAGGGCATATGCAATCTTTCCAGCAGCCTGGCATCCGACTATGCCAAGGGAAAGCGCAGCATCAATGTCAGTGTCACCACCTTTATTCCCAAACCCCACACCCCGTTCCAGCGTCACCCCCAGCTCACGCTGGATGCCACCATGGAGCGCCTTGCTTTTCTCAAAAAGAACCTGGGCCATCCCAAGGTGAACCTCAAATGGCAGGATCCCCGGATGAGTCTTGTGGAAGGGATGTTCTCCCGGGGAGACAGAAAATTATCACAGGTATTGACAGCAGCCCATGCAAACGGCTGCCGACTGGACGGATGGAATGATCATTTTGATTATGGCGGATGGCAAAAGGCCTTTGACCAAACCGGCATTGATCCGGATTTTTACACATCCCGGCACCGGACAAAAAATGAACCCCTGCCCTGGGACCACATTGACACCGGGGTGTCACAACTTTTTCTAAAAAAAGAATGGGAAAACGCTGCAAAACAGACATTGACCCTGGATTGCCGGGACCAGGACTGCACCGGATGCGGGGTCTGCGACTTCAAACAAATCAAACCCATCCTCCACAACAGTCCGGTCACCCGGGATATGCACCAGACCTATTCTCCCCGGCTTTCGGATGAGGCTTTTGCCCGGTACAAGATCTGGTTCTCAAAGCTGAACGATGCACGGTTTTTCGGTCACCTGGAACTGGCCACCATTGTCCAGCGGTCAGTGAAGCGGGCCGGGCTGACAGTCAAATACTCCAAAGGATTCAACCCCTCCATGCGGCTTGCCTTTGACACTGCCCTGCCTGTTGGCATGGAAAGCGAATCCGAAACCTTTTATATTTTTCTTGACCGAAAACTTGCCCCAAAAGAGATCGCACAGGCCCTGAACCGCCAGCTGCCCACAGGATTGACAGTAACAGGCTGCTCTCTTGCCGCCAAAGATACCCCAGAGCATGACCAGACCTGCCGTTATCTGGTACGGCTTTTTACATTCTGCCCGGACACAAGAGCGGTGGAACGGTTTATGGCCAAAGAGGAATTTATGGTTGAAGATCTGTCCAAAAAAGGTAAAATCAGGAAAACCGATTTACGGCAATCGGTTGCAGCCATAGCCCATAGAACCCCGGACACCCTTGAAATGACCATGCAGCCATACAACGGCAGGCATATCCGTCCCACTGCCGTATTAACACAATGCTTTGGTCTTTCAGAAGAAGCCATGGGCCGGACACGGATCAAAAAACTGAGCCAAGGATAACCCCATGTTAAAAGAGCTTGTTGTGAATGCAGTCCCCCATGAAACCCGTGTGGCTTTGCTGGAAAACGGAAATATTGTGGAAGTGTTCATTGAAAGAGAAGATGAAACCAGCATTGCCGGCAACATATACAAAGGCCGTGTCCAGCGGGTGCTTCCCGGTATGCAGGCAGCGTTCGTGGACATCGGGTTTGACCAGGCCGCCTTTATCTATGTGGATGATGTGCTGGACACGGAAAGCCACAAAATGTACCGCAAATTTGAACAGGACCAGGATGTGGAACCGGAAACCGACGGAGAGGATGATGAGAATATCACCATGGAAAAGCAAACCTGGAAGCCCTCTTCACACCCGGAATGCAGCATTGAAGACCTGCTCACCGAAGGCCAGGAAATCCTGGTCCAGGTGTCCAAATCCTCCATCGGTACCAAGGGCCCCCGGGTCACTACCCATATTTCCCTGGCCGGCCGCTACATGGTGCTGATGCCCACGGTGGACCATATCGGTATTTCCAAACGCATTGAAGATGAGACCGAAAGAACCCGTCTGCGCGAGCTTTTGCTGTCCATCCGCAAAAATGATTTCGGGTATATTTTCAGGACCCAGTCCCAGGGGGTGAATGAGGCCACCATTAAAAAGGAAATCGATTTTCTTACCAAAACCTGGGAAGACGTCCAGAACCGCAACCGTATCGGTGCGGCCCCCTCTCTGGTATACAAGGATCTCACCGTCACCTTCCGGGCGGTACGGGATCTTCTGGCCAGTGAGGCGGACAAATTGATCATTGATTCTCCTGTGGAATATGAGCGGGTCCAGCAGTTTTTACAAAAACTGCTGCCGGATGTACATCTGCACGTGGAACTCTACCAGGGGCGCGAATCCATTTTTGATGCCTACAATATCGAGGGAGATGTGGCCCGGGCATTGAAAAAAAAGGTGTGGCTCAAATCAGGGGGATACATCGTCATCGAGCAGACCGAAGCTTTGGTGGCCATTGATGTGAATACCGGCCGGTATGTAGGCAAGCACAATTTTGATGAAACCATATTAAAAACCAACCTGGAAGCGGTCAAGGAAATTGCCTACCAGATTCGGCTGCGCAATATCGGGGGTATCATCATCATTGATTTCATTGACATGAAAAAAGATTCCCACAAGGAAAAAGTGATGTCCCAGCTCACTGAGGCCATGAAAAAAGACAAAAGCCAGACAAATATCCTGCCCCTGACCGAGCTGGGCCTGGTCCAGATGACCCGCAAGCGTATCCGGCGAAATTTGACCAGAACCCTTTGTGAGCCGTGTTTTTATTGCAACGGCAACGGCCATCTTCTGTCCAAAAAATCCATCTGCCACAAAATTTACCGGGACCTGGTCTCCGAGGCCGGGGATATCATGGGCAACCGGTTTACGGTAAAAGTACATCCGGAAATTGCCCAGCTTCTGCATGGCAGGGAAAAGCATTTGATCACCTCTCTGGAGACCCAGTTTTCCAAACCCATTGCCATTTATCCGGAACCCCATTACCACCTGGAAGAATACCATATTTTTGAATCCCTTGTGAAATGATGATTTCCATTGTTGACTTTTTTACCAAAAAAAAATATTATATTGTGTTTATTATAGTTTGTTGATGATCCCGATAATAACCAAAATTTTTAGTGTAAGGATTGTAATTTTATGAAAAGAACATTTCAGCCCAGCAACCGGAAAAGAACCAGAAAGCACGGATTTCTCAAAAGAATGTCCACACCGGGCGGGAAACGCGTTATCCGGGCCAGGCGGGCAAAAGGCAGAAAAAGACTGGCATTGTAAAAAGGGTTTGATTGAAGGATTTTTCTTTACCCAAAGAGGTGAGGCTCAGGAAAAGGGCCCAATTTTTAACGCTTTCGAAACAAGGCAAACCGATATATTCGGGATATTTTTTAGCCATTGTCTGTGACCGGTCGAACCAGTACAATCGAATCGGCATTACCGTATCAAAAAAAGTGGGGAATGCAGTAGCGCGCAACAGGATCAAACGACTTATCAGAGAATATTTCAGACATAAGAAACATTCGATCCCGGGAACCAGGGACATTAATATCATTGCAAGAAAGGGTCTGACTTCGCTATCCAACAGGCAGATAACTGAAAACCTTGATAAACTTTTTACCAAAATAGCATTGGCCAAAATACCATAATGAAACAGCTATTGGTACTATTGATTAAATTTTATCAATTTTTTATATCACCGCTTGCAGGACAGCACTGCCGGTTTTATCCCAGTTGTTCCGCCTATGCGGTTGAGGCGGTACAAAAACATGGCAGTCTCAAAGGCAGTTTACTGGCTGCAAAGCGAATATTGCGTTGTCATCCATTTCATGCAGGAGGGTTTGACCCGGTTCCATAATTGATTCATATGCCCGACTGTTTTCCTCTTCCTTCAAAACCGTTTGAAAAAAATTTTCAAACCTAAGGAGAGAAGATGGATGATCAAAAACGATTATTGTTAGCTGTGTTATTGTCTGTGGTAGTCCTTGTGGGTTATCAGTTCTTTTTTGTCACCCCGCCGGCTGACCATAATCTTTCCCGGACAACCCAGGAATCCCGGGACCAGGAACAGCAGCCTGGTCCCCGGGACAGCCAATCTGCGGTTTCGGACTATAAACCTGCCGACCAGGGTGTGTCTGAACCTTCAACCCAGCCATCGGTGATGGATTTCAGAACCATTTCCGTGTCAACCCCTTTGTATGACATTGCCATATCCGAACATCTGGCTGCTGTCACCAGCCAGTCTCTCAAACAATACAAATCCAGCAACGGCAGTGCTTCCGATCTCAAACAAATGGTATCCCCCAAACTGCCCCGGGGCACCCTGATTACAGACACAGAAGGCGGCACCATACAGGGTCTTGGCAATGCCGTATTTTCAGCAGATACAGATACCAAAAATCTGCAGCTGGCCCAGGGCGAAAAATCCATTGTTTTCTCATGGTCCAATCCCCATGGCATCACTGTGCAAAAAATTTATACCTTTCGGGCTGATTCCTATTTGATAGATTGTGACATTCTGATCCAGAACGGATCAGGCATGCCGGTAAATGATGCCCTGGTAATCACCACCCCCGGCATTTTTGATGAAGAAACCAAAAAACGTTCCAGATTTGCCTTTGAGGGGCCGGTGGCCTATATTGACAATGAATTTCTCTCCATCAAACCCAAAGACATTGAAGACCAGGATACCTATACCGGCAAGGTTGACTGGACCGGTTATACAGACCGGTATTTTCTGACCGCTGTCATACCTGAAAATACAGCAGATTCCCATCTCAAGCTGCGGTATGAAAATGAAATTGCCGCAAGCCGCCTGGTGTGGAAAATGGACCGCCTGGATCCGGGAACACAGGGAAAATATCCCTTTGTCTACTTTATGGGACCCAAAAGCCACAAGGTCTTAAGCCAGTATGACAATACCCTGAAAAAAGCCATCAATTTCGGTTTTTTTGATATCCTTGCCAAACCATTGCTCATCACCATGAATGTCATCCACGACGTCATTCCCAACTACGGTGTGGCCATTATCCTTTTGACCATTCTCATCAAGCTCATTTTCTGGCCTTTGGGCACCAAAAGCTACAAATCCATGAATGAGATGAAAAAGGTCCAGCCTTTGATGATGGAAATCAGGGAAAAATACAAGAACGATAAACAAAAGATGAACCAGGAAATCATGGGCCTGTATAAAACCTACAAGGTTAATCCGGCATCCGGCTGCCTGCCGCTGCTGGTGCAGATGCCCATTTTTTTTGCATTGTACCGGATGCTCTATCAGGCCATCGAGCTGCGCCACGCCCCTTTTGTGGGCTGGATCAAGGACCTGTCCGGCCCGGACCGGCTGTTTCATTTTGATTTTGCCATCCCCCTGATGGATGCGCCTTACGGCATTCCTGTGCTTACACTGCTGATGGGCGCATCTTTTCTGTTACAGCAGAAAATGACACCCATGGCAGGAGATCCCATGCAGGCCAAAATGATGATGCTCATGCCTATTTTCATGACAGTCCTGTTCATCAATTTTCCGTCAGGACTGGTGTTGTACATGTTTGTAAACAATATCATTTCCATGGGCCAGCAGTATTATACCCAAAAGAAATTTTCCAAATAGCAGGAGGCAATCCATGAAAAAAACCCAGGAATTCAGTGGAAAAGACGTTGATGCTGCCATCAAAACTGCCTGCTCAGTATTGTCTGTTTCCAAAAAAGAACTTACGTATGAGGTGATATCAGCCGGTGCATCCGGCATATTCGGAATTGTGGGCCGCAAGGATGCGGTGATAAAAGTGTTGCTTCCCCAGAACAGTGGAGGGACATCCGAGGATGATATGGAAGGCATCCGGTCCATGGTGGATGAAGCCTTTGGGCAGGACACCCGGCTCAATACCCCGGGTTCTCCAAAAAAACTGGATAAGGGTGATGATGGCTTGCAGACCGCAGCCTCCCCTGCAGCAACAAAGACGAAACCAGAAAAAAATATTCCCAAACAGCCCCAACCTGCATCCAAACCCGGGCCGGATCATAGTGAAACACCCCCAAAGGCCAAAACCGACAGCATAAAACCACGGCAAAAACCCCGGGGAGAGGCAGATGAACCCCAGGTCCGGCCAAAACTGTCCGAGGATGCTTCCGACGACCGGTCACTGGAGCAAGCACAGGCAGAAACGCCACCTGTGGTGGATGTGACCCCGGAATCCATCGATCTGGGCAAAACAACCCTGCAGAAAATGGCTGACCTGATCACCGAAGATGCCGTGGTTGAGGCAACAACCGACAAAGACCACCTGACCTTGAAAATTTCCGGCGGGAACGCCGGTATTCTCATCGGCAGAAAAGGCCAGACCCTGGATGCCATGCAGTTTTTGACAGACAAGATCATCAACAGGAAAAGCGAGGCCAGGGTCCGGGTAAAAGTGGATGTGGAAGGATATACAGAAACCCGCAAATCCAATCTGCGGCACCTGGCTGTCAAAATGGCGGAAAAAGCCAAAAAAACGGGGCGACCGGCCACCATCAACCAGATGAGTGCCCAGGACCGGCGAATCGTCCACCTGGCCCTGAAGGATGACAACCGGGTGAGAACCCAGAGCATGGGGGACGGCTATTACAGACGTCTGGTCATCTTCCCCAAAAAAAAGAATTCCTTTGCCGGGAAAAAGCGGTTTAAAAGATAGGTTTATATGAATGACACCATTGCCGCAATCGCCACCCCGTATGGAAGCGGTGGCATCGGGGTCATCCGGATCTCGGGTCCGGATGCCATGGACATTGCGGCACAGATTTTTTCCAGAACCCGCACAGAAACTGCAACATCCGGGCATCTGGAATCCCACCGGGTGTATCACGGATATGTGCGGGACAAAACAGAGATCATCGATGAGGTTCTGCTCATCCCCATGCATGGCCCCCGGTCCTATACGGCAGAAGATGTCGTGGAAATTCAGGCCCATTCCGGCACCATTGTCCTCAAACAGATTCTGGAGCTTCTGCTGTCAAAAGGTGCCCGGCTGTCTGAGCCGGGAGAGTTCACCAAGCGGGCCTTTTTGCACCAGCGCATTGACCTGACCCAGGCAGAGGCAGTGGCGGATATCATCAATGCCCGGTCCGCGTCCGCTCTCAAGTTTGCTGCGGCCCAGAACCTGGGGGCCTTGAAACAGCAGATCCAGGATCTGCGGAATCAGCTGATCCATCTTCTGGCCATGGTGGAAGTCTGCATTGATTTTCCCGATGATGCCACAGAGGTTGATTACACAGCCCGGGGAACAGACATTCTTGACACGGTGATAAGCCAGTGCAAAGAGTTCATCCAGCAGCACGCAGATGCCTGTTTTCTCAAAGAAGGCATCCGAATTGCCATCTGTGGAAAACCCAATGTGGGCAAATCCAGCCTCATGAACCGGCTGTTGACCAAAGAAAAATCCATTGTAACCGCTATGCCGGGCACCACCCGTGACCCTATCCAGGATGCAGTGAATATGAACGGGGTCCCTTTTGTGATAACCGATACCGCCGGGATTCATGATACCGACGACCTGGTGGAAATCATAGGAATTGAGCGGGCAAAAGACCATATCAGGGATGCTGACCTGGTATTGTTCATGGTGGAGCCGGGAACGGTTTTATCTGCAATGGAATTTACAAAAATGTTCCCCCGGGAGAAAAAAACCATCCTGGTGATCAATAAAATGGATCTGGTATACGATAAGAATGGGAATGAAAAACCAGGCAGGCCTGCTATTCCCAAATTGCCGGCTGCGTGTACTGATATTCCGAAGATGGAAATTTCCGCCCTTCATGACAGGGGGATAAAAGAACTGCGGGAAAAAATCATTTATCTGTGTGTCCGGGATCTGACCATGGACGGTTCTTCCGTGGTTCCCAATCTGCGGCATAAAAATGCGCTGACCCAGGCCCTTTCTTTTCTTACATCCGCCAAAGAGGGCATTATCACCGGGCAGCCGGAAGAAACCCTGGCCATTGACCTGAAAAACAGCATTGATTCTCTGGGAACAATAACAGGGGAAACCGCATCCCTGGATATACTGGATACTATTTTTAATAATTTTTGCATTGGAAAATAAAGGATACTCATGGCACTTGATTTTAAAAAACATTTCACACAATACGAAGCCCTGGTTCAGGTGGTGGATGGTATATTCGACCGGGTCAAACAGGAATATCCCAAAGAAGTGTTCTGCAGAGAAAAATGCAGTGACTGCTGTTACGCCATTTTTGATATGCCCCTGATTGAAGCCTTGTACCTGAAGGCCAAATTTCTGGAAAAGTTTTCCGGCAAAGCCAAAAATGATATCCTGGAAACGGCTGACAAAACCGACCGGGTCCTTGTCAAGCTCAAGCGGGATGCCTATAAAAAAGTGCAGGGCGGCGCAGACCAGCTCGAAATCGTGGGCCGCATGTCCCAGGAGCGGGTGCGCTGTCCATTACTGGGGCCTGATGACCTGTGCGTACTGTATGAATTTCGGCCCATCACCTGCCGCATTTACGGAATACCCACCTCCACTGCCGGTGCCAGCCATATCTGCGGACGTACCAATTTCATCCAGGGAAATGCCTACCCAACACTGAACATGGACAAGCTTTATACCCAGCTTCAACTGCTGTCAGCCCAGCTCATCAAGGACATCAATTCCAGCAATATTAAAATGCATGAAATGCTGATCCCGGTCTCCATGGCCCTGGTAACTGATTTTACTGAAGAATATCTGGGAGTGCGACAGGATGGATAACTTCACTGACCAGCAGATCCAGGAAAGAAAAAAAGCCATTTTTGATGCCATGGGAAAACGGGGACAACGTCAGATCCAAAAAAAAGGGTATGACAAATGGGACCCGTTCCAGGAGCCCAAAGACCCCATTGATATCAGAAAAGACAAGACCAAAAGGACCTCCCAGGTGCTGATCAGGGAATTTTTATCCCAGGCGGACCATGACACCTATACCAATTCCTTTGCCCAGGGAGCCCTGGAAATGTGTCTGGGGATCATCAATGAAGAGGAAAAAGTCCGGGGCATGTTTGAGTTTGCCTGCTGGTATAAGGCACTTCTCAAGCAGGAAGGCCATGACACCCTTTGACCGGGATGCAGTTCTGGCCATCCTGGACAATGCTGACACCCATGTAACAGCCCGGGCCTATGTGCGCCGGATTGCCACCCGGCTGCAGGTATCTTCGTCCTGTGCCAAAACCATTCTCAAACATCTGGTGAACAATCAGGACCTGGCCTACCATGACCTTTTCGGCAATACCTATGTCACAAAAAATTTTCAAAAACCGGTCCGGATCACCGACCATTTTTTTCTGATCCCCCCGGAAATCCCCAGCATTGCCGGTCCGGGTCAGCTGGACATTCGGCTGCTGCAGGGTATCTCCTTTGGATCCGGACACCACCCCACCACCCGGCTGTGTCTGGCCGCCATTGATCATCTGTTTTTCACAATCGGGCTGATGGATACAAAAAACCAGGGCATCGGGGCGGATATCGGTACAGGCTCCGGTGTGCTGGCCATTGCCCTGTGCCTGGCGGGGCTGGACCGATGCCAGGCCTGTGACATTGACCCCATTGCCGTGAGTGAAGCGAAAAAAAACATAGCTGCCAATACGCTTTGTGCCAGAATACAGGTTTTTGACCATCCATTGCCGGAGATTGGCGCAGGTTTCAGCATCATCTGCGCCAATCTGAGGACCCCGACCCTGGAAAATCTGGCACTGTTTATGCGCCGCCGGCTGAAGCCGGGAGGGGTGCTCATTTTTTCAGGCATCAGGGATTGGGAAACAAAAGACCTGGTATCCCATTTTAACGGGTACGGATTTGTCAGGATCTGGGAAAAAACACAAAAAAACTGGACCGCCCTGATCCTGACAAACAACAAAAACAGGCCATAAAAACATTGTCTGTGACAGGGTGATCCGCTATACTTGTCTTTATCGGCAACCAGAAGCCACAAGGGGCCAATGAAAAAATTCATCCGGTACCTGACAGCAGTCCTTGTAATTTTACTTTTTGCCATACAGGTGAGCAGCGATGTATTTGTGTGGACAGATGAAGATGGATTCAAACATTTTTCCAATATTTCACCACCCCCGGAAGCTGACGATGCAAAGATACTGGAAGAAGAAATCCAGGGTCAGATCACATCGGACCGTCAGTTTACGGTAATCAAGGTGGACGACGGTGATTCTCTGCTGGTGCAGGGATTGGACCTGACCTTCAAAATACGCATGGTGGGCATTGATGCTCCGGAAACAGGAGGCAGGTACAAACCTGGCCAGCCGTACAGCAAAAAAGCCCATCTGTATTTGAGCCGCCTTGTCAAAGACCGGGCCGTCACACTGAAAAGCTATGGCCTTGGCGGGTATAACCGGATTCTGGCCGAAGTGTTTACCGGGGGCACCAATGTCAACCTGGAAATGGTGAAAATGGGACTTGCAGAGGTTTACCAGGGCAGTATGCCCAAAAATTTTGATGCTGCTCCATATGCGGCAGCCCAGAACCGGGCCCAAAAAAGCCGCATCGGCATGTGGAACCAGGGAAGCCATTACAAAAGTCCCCGGCAATGGCGAAAGGAAAATCCCAGAAATTAATGCCCGTCACCCGACTCAGATCCCCAGACTGACTGATATCAAAAATTATGAATATTGCCGGAACTGCCGGCAGCACCATTGGTACCTAGAACGGAATATCATCATCCGGAATAGGGGCCTGTCCGCCGCCCATGCCCGGACTGGTCTGGCCCTCAAAATTCTGGTTGCTGGGTGCCGGATCACCCTGCTGCCGATAGCCGCCGCTTGGCTGTCCACCCTTCTGGTAACCACCTCCCTGCTGATATCCACTGCCTCCCTGGTTGTCAGACCGACCGCCCAGAAACACAAAATCATTTACCACAATTTCTGTGGTATAGTGTGTCTGCCCGTCCTTTTCATAATTTCTGGTCTGGAGTTTGCCTTCAATGTAAACCTGACTGCCTTTGGACAGATATTTTTCCAGAATTTCAGCCGGCTTCCGGAAAGCCACAATCTTGTGCCATTCCGTTTTTTCCTGTTTTTCACCGGTATTTTTATCCACCCATTGCTCATTTGTGGCCAGTGTAAAATTGACCACTGCCACTCCCTGCTGGGAATACCGGATTTCCGGATCACGCCCCAGATTGCCGATGAGCATTACCTTGTTTAAACCCGCCATGACTGACTCCTTATGATTTCGGTTTACTGTTTTGATGTTTGGTTTACTGTATTGACTTTTTGGTTTGTCACTATGCACATAAGGCAGGCAAATTGTCAATTCTTTGTTCTGTCTGTCCAGGGTTCATCACATGCCCTCGGCTTCTGCCAGTTGACCGATGTCCGCCCCGCCGCTGCCCTGTTCTTTTTTGTCGGCAGTATATATCCGACCTTTGGTGAAGCAAAACTGCGATCCTGACTAAAACCATTGCAATAGTGCTACTCTCCCGCACACAAAAGACGGTATCCGAACGTCATATATCAATATATCATATTGAAATAACAATCAATATATTATTTATCAGCCGTTGGTATGAACCTTGCTAACTATAAAATTAGATGAAATCAGGTAGAATATCAAGCGTGATTGTATACAGATGCTGCAGACAAATAACCATCATATAAAGGCAAAAACAGATGAAACACAAATCAAGTGATAAAGGACATATTGCCAGTCACATGCCGGGCCCTGACCCGGATGAATCAGCCAGACAATCCTTAACCAAAATCAAACAAAAATTCCTCGTCATGAGCGGCAAAGGCGGGGTTGGAAAAACCAGTGTGTCTGTCAACCTGGCCATTGCCCTGGCCAATAAGGGCCACAGCGTAGGATTGTTGGACGTGGACCTGCACGGTCCGGATATTCCCCATATGCTGGGGTTATCCGGCATGCTGCACACAAATGATACCCATAAAATGGTGCCCATTGCCTATTCGGATCATCTCAAGGTCATATCCATGGAATCCTTGATGCACAACAGGGATGAGGCTATTATCTGGAGAGGTCCTGTCAAACATTCTGCCATCCGGCAGTTTATCGGAGATGTTGACTGGGGAAATCTGGATTATCTGATCATTGATTCACCACCCGGCACGGGAGATGAACCACTGACGGTTGCCCAGTTAATACCGGATGCCAAAGCCGTCATTGTTACAACTCCCCAGGAAGTAGCCCTGGCTGATATCCGCAAATCCATCAGTTTTTGCAAAAATGTGAACATGGGTGTTTTCGGAATCATTGAAAACATGAGCGGATTCACCTGTCCCCATTGTAACCAGATGGTTGATATTTTCGGGGCCGGCGGCGGCCAAAAAACCGCTCTTGCCTATGGCATCACATTTTTGGGAAAAATTCCCTTTGACCTTGAGATGGTTAGATGCGGAGACATGGGGGTGGCTTTCCAGGAAAAATTTGAGGCATCGCCCATTACCACTGCCTTTCAAGACATTGCCGAAAAAATGGCAGTGTAGCCAAAAACCAGCACAGACATACAATGCAAATGCATTAAGGAGGAACGTATGAAAATAGCGGTCAGCACCTCAGGTCAGAATCTTGATGCCCGGATCGATCAGCGGTTCGGTCGGTGTGAATATTTTTTAATCGTTGACACTGACACCATGGATGTACAGGCATACCCCAATGAAAACGGTGCCAAAAGCAGCGGAGCAGGCATACAGGCAGCCAGTTTTGTTATTTCCAAAGGTGCCCGGGCTGTTTTAACCGGCAATTGCGGCCCCAAGGCCATGGATGTATTTTTGGCCGAAAACATTTCTGTATATACCGGACAGGCGGGAAGTGTGCGGCAGGCAGTAGAAGCATTTAAAAAAGGCGCGCTTGCAGCATCAACACCCCAAAGCACTGATGCCGGAAAATCAACACCCCTTCCCAATGGCGGCCAGGACATGCCGGCACCCGTCCCTGGCCGGGGTATGGGAGGCGGCGGCGGCATGGGCGGCGGCAGAGGTATGGGAAAAGGCGGCGGCAGAGGCGGTGGGCGCGGCATGGGCGGCGGTGGCGGCCAGGGCATGGGGGGCGGCAGAGGTTTGGGAGGCGGCTGCAGGAAAAACCGCTGACATCACAAGCCGGCAGCACTTATTTCAGTGACAGCCTGGCTGAGCTGATCACAGGAAAGCAGGTGTGTTTTAATTCCTCCGTTTGCCAGCACATAACCAGGGCCCTTGTGAGATATATCCTCTTTCATCCCCACATGGTCCACGCCATAATCCACAAGCCATTCAGCCACACGAATACCTTTTGCAGTCTGGGTAGTGCAGTAGGGATTTTTTAAAATCTCCTGTTTCTCAATTGTCTGGTCCCTGCACCGGATATTAACAAAGGCAAAATGCGGGGCCTCACCGAAATGCTGACTGATCCGTCCGGTTTCATCTACAAGGGGAAGGGCAATCTTGTAAAAGGTTCGATGTCGGGGTTCAAACAAAATGGTAATTTTTTCAATGTGGGGAATCTGATTCCGGATTTTGGTTTCAAGCTGTTCACTGACCTGGTGGGCCTTTTCAAGGTCTTGGGTCTTCACTGTGACAGTGGCATGGATAAATTGAAACCGCCCGGCATTTCTGCCGGTTAAAGCGGTTATCTGGTCCACCAGCGGGTCTTTTTTTATGATCTTGCGGATCTGATCAAGGGTGGCAAAATCAATAGACGCATCCAGCAGCACCCGCATGCCGTCGGACAGCAACTCCCATCCGGCCCGGGCGATAAATACCAGGATCAGACAGGCCCCCATCTGGTCAATGGTAATGCCCCACAGGGCCCAGTCAACGCCCAGATATCCCAGCACAGCCGCAGTTAAGACCACCAGGGAAGAAAGCACATCCACATGGCGGTGCCGGCCTTCGGCAATCAATGTGGGGGATTTTGTTTTGTGCCCGATGATGGTGGCATACCGTCCAAAAAGAAACGTCAATATTGTGGCAAACGCAAGCAGCCCAACAAAGGGCAGGGAAATTGCCGGTATTCCCCGGGAAGCGGAAAAAATACTTGTGACAATCTCATACCCGGCAATGAAAATAAAAAAGGCAATGAGCACCGAGGCAACATTTTCAAGCTTGTACAGACCCAAAGGGAATGAGGGGGTTTTTTTTGCGGACAGTTTTACCCCCCCATAGATCACAAGGGATGCAACGGCATCAGTAACGGAATCAATAGCACTGGCTGTAATGGCAAGGCTTCCCGACGAAAATGCAAGCATGGCTTTCATGACTGCCAAAAACAGATTTAAAACAAAGGCATACCCGGCAACTCTGTATATCTGTATGGTTTCATCACCGCTATTGTTGTATTTTTGGTTCATTACGTCCATTTCACATTGATAGTGTGCAGGATCCGGGTTAAACGGAAATAAGAATCAGGGCGATAAAGGCGGCACCTACCCCGATCCACTGCTGCAACTTGAGTTTTTCCTTGAGAAACAGCCAGGCCAGCAAAACCGTTGCAGCTGGATAAAGGGAGGCCAGAACAGCGGAAACATCCAGCCGGCCCAGGTGGGAAGCGATGGAAAACAACAGATTGCCCAGTGCATCCAGCACACCGGTAATCCCGATGAAACGCCACTGCCCTGTCAGGGGACCCGCTTTTCTGCCGATAAGCAAAACGACACAGAACAACAAAGACACAGATGCCACTCTGGCCCCCACCAGGGGCCAGAAAACAGCCAGGTCATTTGCCCGGTCAATAAAAATAAAAAAAAGTCCAAATCCGAGGCCTGCAACACTGGAAAGCAACAGCTCCCGGCTGGTCATGCGGAACCCGGCATCTCCGGATGACAACAGCCACACCGCAACCATAAAAACCACAAACCCGGAAAACCGGACCAATGAAGGAAGTCCCTCATAAAAAGCGCTGTAACCGATGGGAACCAGGGCTGTGAGCACGGCGGACAAAGGGGCCACAATTCCCATACGGCCGGTTGCCAATCCCCTGTAAAGAGAGATTAATCCAATGTTGCCGAAAATTCCGGCAAACGCCCCATACACCAGATGGCTTGCCGGCGGCATCTTTTCACCAAACGCCAGGGCCATCACCAGAAGAAAAAGCCCGCCCAGGAACTGAGAAAACAGCACCACCCGGAGCAGATTGCCTTTTCTGGAGGCTATTCCCCCGCTGAAATCCCCTGCCCCCCAAGCCATGGCGCTACCGATGCCGCAGGAAATGGCCCATGTTTCAGTGGTAATCATTTACACCTTTGCTTTGTTTTTTTATCATATCTATATCTGGTTTTTATATCACTATTGTAAAAAAAAAACAGGCAACAGGACAGTTTTTTTTCTCTGTCTTGATTTATCTGGAAAGCACTGATACTACATTTGATATTTTAATTTTTTACAAAAAAGGAGAGAAAAATGAAACTGTCCATTAACATCGAACTTGACAAAGATTCTTCGCAACTGCTTAAGACCTCATTTGTAAGTTTTTCAAAGCAGATAAATGATCTGATCGGTTTTTTTGGAAAAGTAAATTGTTCTGTTGAAGAAGTCGCGGTCCCGGAGCCTGAACCGGAACCCGCACCCAAACTTGCCAAACCAGCGGCAAAAAAGAAAACCAAGCCACGAAAATCAAACAAAATGACGCTTCTAAAAGTTATTAAAAAACACAAAGACGGCATAAGTTTCAAAGAATTACAGCAAGAAACCCGCCTTACCGGCAAGCAAATCTCAGACAATGCATATCGTTTAAAACAGGAAAACCAGATAGAGAAAACAAAAGAAGGGCTGTTTGTCGCACTCTGAAAAACCCGGACTCCGCAATCATTATTGATTGATGTCCGCAACCGCCGATATCATATGCGGCCCAACCCGGCTTTTGTTCCAGTGCTTGCCACCCGGTTTAATGGCAATCAGGCACTGTTGATTCTGTGCCGTTCAAGCCAGTGCAGTCCCTGGGCGGTCAATCAATTTGCACAAGCCGGGTTTCAGCGGATATACAATGTAACGGATGGCGTTGGGGCGTGAGATCCCGAAACCTAAAGGGAAATTAATGTATGCTCAGCAGTACACCCCAAAGCGCCTGGGCGATGACACCTTTCCTTGTGGGCACCCTGGCCCTGAGTGTCATCGTGACAACGCTTTTCAATCATTCGCGCGGCAGTATCCTGCTGCCTGCGTTTTTCCACCTGCAGTTGATAAATCCCCTGTGGCCGGATGCACAGCCCTACGACACCTGGCTGTTCGTGGTTGTTGCCGCAGTTGTGGTGTGGCGCAACCGGGAAACGATGTTCTCACGCCACAATGCCTTAACAGAGGTGTTTTCAAAATGAAAGCAGTCATTTCGATTGTCTTCGCTGCTATGCTCACAGCCTGTGCTGTCCCCCAGCCCCCGGCAATGTAGTGGAACGGCGGAGGGCTGGTCAGCACCTCCCGCGATCTCGCCCGCTGGGAAATGACTTTTTCGATGGAGCGGCTATGTCCGGCGATTATCTTTGGAAGCTGCTCAAAGCAGTGCCAGTGGATCCGGATTTGACCGACGTCACATAATGAGTCGCATTTGTGGAATCATCATAGAACGTTTTCGACTTGATATGTTCTCCATTAACCATTTGAAATTATGAGATAATTAATATTCATAGCCATCATTTTCTGTAATGGTATACTCTTTGCAAATCTAAATATGAGCTTTTTTAAATAAAGACCATTACAACCTGTTGCAGATCATCCTCCAGAAAAGATCAAGGCCACATTGGTCCGGGGAACTGTTAGGGAAAGGTATTTTACCCATGAACAACCTTGATGAATTTATTGATAACCTTCAAGCTGAAATTTTTGAAGATGCAAAACAGGCTCTTGGAGAAAAAGGGTTCCACCGATGGCGCAACCCAAGATTTATAGGGAGAATGGAAAACCCCGATGGTTATGGCAAAGTCACAGGGGAATGCGGGGATACCATGGAAATTTTTTTAACATTTGAAAACAACAGGGTTCTTACTGCCTCTTATGCTACCAATGGCTGTGCTTCCAGCACTGTCAGCGGTTCCTTTGCAGCGGAACTGACCCTGGGGAAAGACCCGGATGAGCTTGCAAACATCACAGCAGAAGATGTCTTACATGCCATTGGCCGGCTCCCCGAAGAAGACCAGCACTGTGCAACCCTTGCCGCAAGAACCATACAGGAGGCATTAACCCAATACATGTCACACCTTGTAAACAAACCAAAAGGGAATCCAACTTTAAGACGCAGCCCTGCAAGGGGCAGCCGCAATAAAGTTTGAGGCGGCATATTCTGGGTCTGAAAAACAATTATAGGCAAAGTATTGTGCTTTGAGGAGTGGAATATGGATGAAATGAGGATCTTTGGCCCTGTCCCATCAAGGCGCCTGGGAAAGAGTGTTGGGATAAACAATATCCCTCCCAAAATATGCACGTATTCCTGTGTGTATTGTCAACTGGGCCGGTCTTTAAAAATGGTCATGAACAGGCATGCCTATTATGATCCGGATGAGCTGTTGACAGAGACAACAAAAAAAATACAAAACGCCTCTTTCAATAATGAACCCATTGACTACCTGACCATTGTGTCTGATGGAGAACCCACACTAGACGCAAATTTGGGACAATTAATTGTACGATGGCTTATCTGAGCATTCCCACAAGGCCACCTGCGCTCAAATGGGTCCGCCCCCCTGAAGAACAAAAACTAAACAGGGCCTGTCAGGTGTTTGGCGTACATGGCATAGACACAGAATACCTGATTGGGTATGAAGGGAATCAGTTTGCCTATACAGGAAATATACAAGCTGATATCTTAAGCATTACATCGGTCCATCCCATGCGGGAAGATGCGGTTTATGCCTGTTTGAAAAAAGCAAACAGTGATTTTTCAATCATCGAAAAACTGTTGACCGAAAAGAAACTTCTTGTCTCAACTTATAACAACGAGCGTTTCTATTTAAGGGCACTGATACATCCCTAAAGACAGAAGTAGAGGAAAACATGAACGTGGGAACAGCGCGTCCTATCCTTTTTGTTTTTTTTTCTCTTTTTTTTCATTTCGTTTTTCTTTCAAGGTTTTTTCTGCCTTTTTTTTTACGGTTTTTTGGGTATCACGTGCTTTGCTCATGGTGTGTCCCCTTTTATGTTATCGGGTTGAATATGATTGGATTGTATATCTGTTGTATCAAGACTGCAAGCAATGATTGCACCATATATGCTCAGCAGCTTCCTGTGAATGGATGCTAAGATTCAAAGTGTAACGCCAAGCCCCCGAACCAGTGACAAAATATTGTGACGGGGTTATCCCGCCGCCAAACCCCGCCAATCACAGAAAAAATTAACACCCCCCTATAACGTTACCGTTATACTCTGAAACAGAAATATGATAAGGTAACGGCATTTTGCAGCCTGTATTGTGCTGTGTGAACAGGGGCAAAACCGGTTTCCGGCCTGGTTTGCACACGGTTTATACGGCATGGGTGTTTGCTGGCATGAATCTTGATTTGATTGATGTCAAGTGTAGCAGCAACGATGCAGACACACAAAGCAAAAGGATACCAAAATGGACATCACCGAATTTGAACCCGGTTTAAAAAAGCAGGTGGCACTGGTGGATTTCAGTGCACCCTGGTGCGGGCCATGCAGGCAAATGGCGCCGATCATCAAAAAACTTACAGAAAAATACAAAAACCGGGCCGCCATTGTGGAAATCAATATTGATTCAGAGCCGCTGGTGGCAACGCACTATATGGTCCAGAGCATTCCCACCCTGATTTTGTTTGATCACGGCCGGGAAATAAAGCGGTTTGTTGGGGTCCAGTCCACAGAGACACTGGAAAAATATATTGATGATATTCTGATAAAAAAATCATAGCGCATTTATTGCGCCAGGAGGAAATATGGGCAGATGCGTCAACCATCCGGAAAGGCAAACCAGTTATCTTTGCATGAAACACAACATCTATTTATGCGACCTGTGCCTGGTATGCCGTGATCCGGATATTTACTGCAAATTCCGACCGTCCTGTCCCATTCATTTTGTATCCAAAAAAGGGTTTGACGACACAGATATCCGGCAAACATTCGCAAAGGAAAACCGATCATGATAAAAGCATTGACATATATCCAGAAAAATCTGGTATGGACCATACCTGTTGCCATGGGTTTTGGATTATTTTTCGGATACCTGTTTGATACCTCTTCTTTAAAACAACTGATAATCCCGGTCACCTTTATCATGGTCTATCCCATGATGGTGACCTTGCATGTAAAATCTGTTTTTAAGGGCAAAGATCTCAAAATCCAAACCGTTACCCAGGTGATCAATTTTGTATTTGTCCCGCTGCTTGCATTTTTTATCGGGAAAATGATGCTGTCAGGCCAGGATGCCAAATACGGCCTCTGGGCAGTGGGACTTTTTCTGATCGGTGTGCTGCCCACGTCCGGAATGACCATTTCCTGGACCGGGTTTGCAAAGGGCAGCAAAGAGGCGGCCATAAAAATGGTGGTATTCGGTCTCATTATCGGATCCCTTGCCGCGCCTGTCTACACAAAGGTATTCATGGGAGCAACCATAGACGTTAATATGCTCCATATGTTCAAACAGATTGCCATCTTTGTTTTCCTGCCCCTTGTTGTGGGGCTTTTAACCCAGACCTATGGCATAAAAAAATATGGCCCAAAAGACTGGAATGAAAAAATTAAGCCGAAATTTCCACCGTTTTCAGCTTTGGGGGTTGTGCTCATCGCATTTTTGGCCATGTCGCTCAAGGCACGGCATATCATTGCAAATCCCGGTGATATCTTCATTATCCTGCTGCCGCTGGTGGTCTTTTACCTGATTTCCTATGTGCTGCTGACTGTTGTGGGCCGGTTTTTGTTTCGCCGGGAAGATGCCATTGCCATGGTTTTCGGCGTTGTCATGCGGGATCTATCCATTGCCCTTGCCATTGCCATGACCGCCTTTGGCAAACAGGGCCTGACCATTGCCCTTTTGATATCACTGGCCTATATCATCCAGATCCAGTCAGCTGCCTGGTATGTGAAATTTGTCAATGTGATGTTCGGTCCGCCAAAAGCAACTGCAGATGCAACTGCAAAAACACGACCAGATGTCGAAAAAAAAGAACTAAGCGAAGATCTGAAAATTTCCGGGAAGGCTTCTTTGACCTGATTATCCTGGGAACCCACGGCCATGGTGAGTTTGAAAAAATGATGCTGGGGAGCACCGCCAGCGGGGTCATGTCAAAATCCACAATTCCGGTACTGGTGGCCCGGCCGTCCTAACTTTTTGGTTGACAAATGCGGCCTGCTATTTTACCTCTTAAAGAACAGCAGATGCTCCATCAATACCAGAACCGATTTCATCTTAATGGAAAACCAGACAGGAGGGCTGCCATGGCCGTAAAACTGATGCATTACTGGACGATCAACCCTTCCAGCAGGGATGAGTACGCCGCCTTCATGATAAAAAAATTCATTCCCGGCGTAAACCGGCTGGGACTGCATGCGGTTGCCGGCTGGTCAGTGCTGGTGGGATCCTACAGTGACGTGATCATGGAAACCGTCAGCAGCGACCTGGATCAGCTGGAAGCCGCCCTGAAAACCAGGGATTACCGGCTGCTGAAATCGGAACTGCTCAATCTTGTAAAAGATTACAAGACCAGGGTCATGGTACCGATTCCCAAACGGGGCAGTTATTCCATGAGCATTTCTCCGGATACCATTAAATTCAACCAGATGTGGGATGTCATCACCCTGAAACCGGGTGACTACAAAAACTATGAACAATTTGTCACCCATGAGTTTTATCCGTTACTGGAAAAGATCGGGGTCCACCTGGCCGGCGAATGGGAAGTCCTGATCGGAGATGAGCCGCATACGGTCTGTGAAGGCCGGGTGACCGATGTCAGCGCCCTGGTTCCCGCCCTCCAGAGTCCTGAGTTCCGCAGGGCCAAAAAGAAACTCAAATTGATTGTCGAGAATTACCAGAGCCGGATCCTGTCGTTTCACATTCGCAAAATAAAAGGATTCCGGTCGGAAGGTTATGAGATCGTCGATCACTGACGTCAGGTGATAAAGAAAAGCAGGACCATCAGCATGAGGAGGATGAATACGGCTGAAGAGCCGATGGTGAACAGCGACCGGTTGAAATTGTCTGTAAACCGCTGTTCCGCCCCGTCCGTTCCCTTGACCGTCACGCCGGTCAGATACCAGAAGGGCCGGATCAGCAGCAGGCTCAACCGGGCTGGGCCGGACTGGGAAAATCTGTTGAGGCGCCGGGGAAGGGCTTCCCCCAGAAACTGTTGTGCCCGGGAGCTCAAATAATCCATGCCTTTTTGCGCCCCCAGTTTGAACACCCGCCCGCCCATCCGGTAGAACCAGTCCATGTCCAGGCTGATGCCCGGTTCCGGTGTCAGTTTCTTCAGGAAAATAAAAAATCCCAGGGCCGTGAACAGCAGAATCTGCATCGATTCTGTCACATGATACGCGGTATAAGGGTCATAGGCGACGGCATAGGGCAGCATGTCATACAGATACGGGGTGTACACCCCGATGAAGATGCATAAAAACGCGGCGATCCCCATGGCCAGCTGCATGTGCATCGGGGGATCTTCGGCCTTTTTCCAGGTTTGATAGCTACAGTTGTTTTTCCCGAACCAGATGAAATAGGGTACTTTGAGTCCTGTGTGCAGAAAGGTTCCGGCCGAGGCCACGGTGAGCAGAAACGCGGCCCAGTAAAGATGGTCGTCAAACCCGGCCGCCACGATCATGGATTTGCTCACAAATCCGGAAAACAGCGGAAATGCGGAAATGGAAAGCCCGCCGATCAGGGTGAACACAAAAGCCCGGGGCATTCTGCTGTACAACCCTCCCAGGTCGGTGAACCGGCTTTTGCCGGTCATGTACAGTACCGACCCGACGCCCATGAACAACAGGCCCTTGTAGAGGATGTGGGCAAAGGCATGGGCACAGGCCCCGTTGATGGCCAGCTCGGTGCCGATCCCCACCCCGGCCACCATATACCCCACCTGGCTGATGATATGGTAGGCCAAAAGCCTTCTGGCATCGTTTTCCAGCACTGCGTACACCACACCGTACAGGGCCATGACCACCCCTAGCGGGATCAGGATCTCCATGCCGGCAAACCCCCGGGCCAGGGCATACACAGCGGTTTTTGTGGTAAAGGCGCACATGAACACGGCCCCGCTCACCGTGGCTTCGCCATAGGCATCCGGCAGCCAGGCATGCAGCGGCGGCACGGCCGCATTCAGGATAAACCCGATCAGGATCAGATATACCGGGAACGTGGGCCCGGTGACATCGAGCTGATGGAACCCCAGGTCGCCTGTGGCATGGTACAGCAGCACGATGCCTGCCAAAAGGACCAGACCCCCGGCAGCATGGACCAGCAGGTAACGGAATCCGGCCCATACCGATTCCGGGCGATCTCTAAACCACACCAGAAACACCGATGAAAATGCCATCACCTCCCAGAACAGAAACAGCACCAGAAAATCTCCGGCAAAGATCACCCCCAGAGAACCTGCAACATAGATCCAGGCCGCCGCCATCTCAAAGGGGTTGTCCACATGCAGGCCGTACAGGGTGCCGATGATGCACATCAGGGTCATGATATAGGCAAACACCAGACTCAGCCGGTCCACCCGGCCAAAGGTCAGGTCCCATTCCAGAAACGGGAAAACCCCGAACACCCCCTGGGGCATCTGCAGGACCGTAACAAAGGCCAGAAGCGGCACCAGCAGCAGATACGGCCGGAAGAGCCGCCCTTTGACCAGGGGAAGGAACAGGGCTCCGGCCAGCAGGATCAGGCCAGGATGCAGCCACAGATTATTGATCATAATAATCCTCCCGTCTGGTAATTCCCAGTTTGCCGAACCATTTGGAAACAAAGATGATCACCACGCAGGAGACAAACCCGAACAGTGCCCAGAACCCCCACATGTTTTCCGCTGCGGTGTGGGCCTTTTCCTTGTCCAGCAGCAGTACGTCAAACCCCACCAGCAGGGCCAGAATGGCACAGCATACCTGGATCACGCGTTTGAGCCGGTGCCGCAGAAATTCGATCAGATCGACAATCATGATATCACCATCCTCACAAACTGCATCATCACCCCGGGAAAGATGCCTGCCAGCAGCGACAGCAGCGCTGCCGCCACAATCGGGGCCACCATGATCAAAGGCGCTTCCCGGATGCCTGTATCCCCGGTTTCCCCATCCGGGGCCCGGCCGAAAAATGCCTGAAAGGTCACCGGTGCAAAATAGACGATATTGAGCATGGTGGAGGCCACCAGCACCAGAATGATGGCCATCTGACCGGCATCCAGGGCACCGGTGAGCAGATACCATTTGGTGATGAATCCCCCCACCGGCGGAGCCCCGATCATGGACAGCGAGGCCAGGGCAAAGGCCCCGAAGGTAAAGGGCATCACCCGGCCCAGTCCCCCCATCTCGGAGATGTTTTTCTTGCGGGTGGCCACATAGATGGCCCCGGCACAGAAAAACAGGGTGATTTTGGCAAAGGCGTGGTTGGCAATATGGATGATCCCGCCCTGGACCGCTGCCGGTGTGAGCAGTGCCACTCCCAGGATGATATAGGACAACTGGCTGATGGTGGAATAGGCCAGCCGGGCCTTGAGGTTGTCTCTGGTCATGGCGATGATGGAAGCGGTCACGATGGTGAAGGACACAATATATGCCGTCACAATGCCGAGATTGAGGGCATCCATCAGATCGATGCCGAACACGTAGAGCATGACCCGGGTGGTGCAGAACACCCCCACCTTGACCACGGCCACGGCATGCAGCAGGGCCGACACCGGGGTCGGGGCCACCATGGCACCGGGCAGCCAGGCATGCATGGGCATCACCCCGTTTTTGGCAAACCCGAACAGGCAGGCAAAAAACAGGCAGGTCACCAGGGTATCCCCGGTGCCGGCAGGGATGATTCCGGTATGAATATTGTCGGCAAAGGTCAGGTTTCCCCCCAGGGTAAACAAAATGATCATGGCCGGCAGGACAAGCCCCACGGATCCCCCCAGCAGAAAGGTCAGGTATTTGCGGGACCCGCCCCGGCCTTCTTTGTCCTGGTGGTGGGCCACCAGGGGATAAGTGGAAAGAGAGAGCATCTCATAAAACAGATACAGGGTCAGCAGGTTGCCGGAAAAGGCCACCCCGATGGCTGCACACAAAGACAGGGCAAAGCAGATGAAAAAACGGGTCTGGGCATGTTCTGACAGCCCCCGCATATACCCGATGGTATAGGCGGCCGCCACAATCCACAAGAAAGAGGACACCAGGGCAAAAACAATGCCGAACGCATCCACCTTAAAACGGATGGCCAGTTCCGGCAGCACCTGGATCAAAGTCACCTCCACCACATTGCCGGCCAGAATCCAGCCGGCCAGCAGCAGCACCATGCTGAACTTTACAGCAGCCGCCGCAAAGGTCCAGAACTCCCTCAGATTGGGATGCCGGCGGCTGAGGGCGATCAGGGGCACAACCCCCAGAGATGCGCACAGGGCAATCACCGGGGCGGTCTGATAAAAGGCGGCGGAAAACATGACCAGGTTTGAGGTCTCCTTTCTAGATATCTAAATACCGGAAGGTACGGACCAGCGGATCAGGTATTGGACCACTTCGTTGGTATAAATTCCCAGTCCGACCAGGGCCGCGCCGGTAAACACCAGGGGCAGCAGCATGGTCAGGGGTGCCTCGTCCATGCGGATTTTCAAGGCTGCGGTGCCGGGCTTTCCGTTGCTCTTTTCAATCATCAGATCATCCAATCGGCCGAAAAAAGCCTTCTCCAGCAGCTTGAAAAACATCACCGCCGCTACCAGGCCGGCAATGATCAGGGCAGCCACAAACACCCATGCCCCGGCCTGGACTGCGCCCTGGAGCAGGTACCACTTGGAAAAAAATCCGCAGGTGGGCGGGATACCCAACACGGACGCAGCCCCCACCAGAAAAACGGCTGCGGTGACCGGCATCCGCTGGAATATTCCCTGCATGGCGGCGGCCCGGCTCTCGCCGGTCCGGTAGATGATGGCCCCCACCGCCATGAACAGACACAGGGTTATGATCCCGTCAGCCAGGATATGATAGACCGCGCCGGTGTACCCGGCGGTATTGGCCAGCCAGGCCCCGCCGGTCAGGTATCCGATCTCAGCCACGATGATATAGGTCAGCATTTTGCGCAGGTCCCGCTGTGACAGGGCCGTTATCATCCCCAGCACCGCAGCCGCAGATGCCAGAAAGATCACCAGCCGGCTCCAGGCGATCTGCTGGAAAACATAGTCGGCGGAAAATACGGTATACATCATCCGCAGCATCACATACACACTGACCTTGGTCATGAGCGGGGCGATGAGGCAGGCCGTGGTGGTGCCGGCCCGGCTGTAGGCATTGGGCAGCCAGGCATGAAGGGGAAACAGGGCCATCTTGATCCAGATCCCGAGAATGATCAGGGTGAAGCCGATCCGCACACTCACCGATTCCCTAAGTTCCGGCCGGCTGAGGATCTCGGCCAAATCGGCCATGTTCAGGGACCCGGTCATGATGTAGAGGTATCCCACGCCCAGCAGATAAAAGCAGGCCCCGATGGTGCCCATCACCAGGTACCGGAAGGTAGCGTAATAGGCCGGGCCACGCCCCCGGGCCAGCATGCCGTAGCTGGAAAGTGCGGAAATCTCCAGCAATACATACAGGTTGAACACATCCCCGGCAGCTGTCATTCCCAAAAGACCGGCCACCAGCAGGGCAAACAGGGCATAATAGTGATGCAGCCGGTCCGGGTTGTCCTGTCTTGCAGTGTGCAGGGAATAGATGGCAGTGAGCAGGGAGCAGGTCCCCACCAGCGCCAGAACCCCCGCGCTCAGATGGTCGATCACCAGTTCGATGCCCATGGGCGGCATCCAGTCCCCCATGCGGTAGTGAACGGCCCGACCCGTTTGCACCACCTGGACCAGCATGGCCAGGGAGGCGGTAAGGGACAGGGACAGGGACGCGATCAGCAGGCCATACGCGGCCCGGTGGCCCAGGGGTCCGATCAGGGTCAGGGCCAGGGATGCGAACACAGGTACCACAATCATGAGGACAGGCGCCTGATCCATCATTTTCTCAGGTCCTCCAGGATTTCATCCTCCTCGATGGTCCCATGGACCCGCTGAATCTTCTGCAACAGGGCCAGGGCTACCCCCAGCACGGCCACCCCCACCACAATGGCGGTAAGAATCAGTACATGGGGCAGCGGATTGGCATAAGCGGAAGCCTCCAGCAGGGGCTGCTTATCTGCAGAAAATTCGATGATCGGTACCGTTGCCCCCCGCTTCACCCCGATTGACACGATAAACAGGAGGATCGCGGTCTGGAAAATCACCATTCCAATAATCTTTTTCATCAGGTTGTTTCTCACGATCATCCCGTACAACCCGATGAACAACAGCACCAGGGAGGCCCAGTAGTTGTATTTGGCGATGATGAAATAAAACAGGTCATCCATGGCGCTACAACCCCTCTTCCAGGTCGCCGCCCGAGGCGAGATCATAATACAGCGACACCATCACCGCCATTACGGTGATGCCCACACCCACCTCCACGGCCAGGATACCATGGGATCGGGCCATGACTTCGGTCACCCCCAAAAATCGTGCCAGAGCCTCATAGCCCAGAAAATTCCACCCCAGGGCCAGGCACACGGCACCGATCCCGGCATACAGCAGGACTCCTCCGGCACAGCACCACAGCACTGCGTGTTCCCGAAACCGGTTCATGGAGAACTTCAGGTTGTAGCACAGGGCCAGCAGAATGAAGCTGGCACCGAAAATCACCCCGCCCTGGAACCCGCCCCCGGGGCTGTAATGGCCATGGCACAAAACATACAGCGCAAAAATCTGCATTACCGGAATGATGGACTGGGCAGCCCCCCGCAGCACCGTGTCCCGGCCCTCCCGTTTGGGCCGCAGCCGCAGCACCTTGCGGTGCTTATGGGAGGTGTGGCGCAGCACCACCATGACAACCAGGGCTGCGGCAAACACCACCACTGATTCGAACATGGTGTCATAACTCCGGTAGTCCGCCAGCACCGCAGTCACCACATTAGGGGTGGCGGTTTCATGGTACCCCTGCCTGATAAACCCGGGTGACAGATGGGTGCTGGCCGGAGAGGCCGGGTCGGCCCAGTCCGGCAGGTCCCTGGTTGCCGCGAGCATCATTACGGCGCAGATCACCGCGATGACCAGGGTGATCTGCTTGATCCCCTGTTCTCCGGGCCGATCCGCCTTGATCCACCGGTTGATATACTGGGCCGTACCCAGGAAAATCACCGTACTGATGGCCGCCCCCACGGCCGCCTCGGTAAACGCCACATCCACCGCCATCATATGGGTCCACATCAAGCAGATGAGGAAACTGTACACCCCGGTCACAATGGCGCTGCTGATCAACCCGTCAAGGGCCAGGGCCGCAACGGCACAAATCACCATCATCAACAGAATCAGGATATCGAACTGCCACAGCAGACTGGTATCCCAGACCATCGCACCCCCCTATCCTTTCAGGTCTTCCGGGTAAAACTTGTTTTCACCATTTTCATCCGTGCCCGCTTTACCGGTGCGGTCAGACGTCCTGGTCCAGTAGGGAACCCGGAACTCGTAACCGGCATCCACAATGGCATGGGTGGCCGTGGGACTGGCAATGAAAATATAAAACACGATCAACAGCAGCTTGATGGCGGTCAGCAGGGCATCACCACTGAAATCCCGCAGCAGGTATACAATGACCCCGCCCAGAAACAGGGAAGTGGAAAGGGTGTCTCCCTTGCCGGCCGCATGGACCCGGGAGTAGAAATCTGGAAACCGGATGATTCCCACGGTGGTGGCTACAAAAAAAGACAGCCCGGTGAGCATCATGAGAATAACCAGAATATCAAATCCAATCATTTGTTTTCCTCCTTTTCCGAATCGGGTTCGGCCGCAGCGGCATCCGCCTCTTCCACCAGGGGACCGGCCGACGGCGCTGTCAGTGATTCTCTTGGTTCCGGCGGGGCCGGCTGCGCGATGCGCTGGTAAAAACGGGCCGCCGCTATGGTGGTGATGAAATTGAGCAGGGCATAGGCCAGGGTGATATCGATGAACATCTCCACCCGGCCGTCAATGATCCCGATGAGCACGATCAGGACGGTTGTCTTGATACCGATGACGTTCATGCCAAGCATCCGGTCGATGACCGTGGGGCCTGCTACCACCCGGTAGAGGTTGCACAGCATCAGAAACAACAGCGCCACTACCATGGCGATAAAGAACAGTTCCAGGTTCATCGGGTCCCGCCTTCAAACACCCAGGCGACCCAGCGCTCCATCTCTCCGGGCCCCGGACCGGCCAGGTCAGCCGAGGAACGCCGGGTGATTGCATGGACATAAAAGGTATCTTCTTCGATTCTGACACTCACGGTGCCGGGGGTCAGGGTAATGGAGTTGGCCAGGACAAACCGGGCGAAATCGGTTTTCAGAGAGGTTTTGAATTTGATAATATGGGGTTCCAGGTGTTTTCGAGGATGCAGCGACAGGGCCAGCCCGGCGATATGAAAATTGGCCAGCACGATCTGTCCGAAAAGCCATACCAGATATCTGAGAAAGCAGGCGATTTCAACCAGGGTGGGGGCCAGTTTTTTCGTGTGGCCTTCAAAAAGCAGGTCATGTGATAGCCAGGCCACCAGGCCGCTGGAAAAAATTCCCATGCCCAGATGAAAACCATCGAATTTTCCGGACAATGCCGTCCAGAAGAGAAACATGACAAAAAAAGTGAAGATAGCCGGCATATCTCTATTTCTCCGGCATCGTCACAAGCTGGCAAGCATTTTCGGAAATTGAAAATATCACATAAGTATCCATATCTATTGGGTATTTCCTCCTCGACCAGCCAGTGCCGGCGGTTTCGGGTAAACGCCAGGCGCCCGCATCACGGTGTATAACTGCAGAAAAGAGGGTGAATAAGTGCATAACAGGGCGCTGATACTTATTTTCGTCCACTCATATCATGAAAAATGGTTTCCATCAAGCAAAACCATGGATGCAAAAATGGTATCATGCCTTTGGAGAATGATTTTCTCCGCGATTTTTTTACGCTAACCACTTATTTTGTTTATTTTGGTTGACAAATGAAAAAGGCTATTTTAAGTCGTAAGTACAGATGTCAATCAAAACCAGACAGGAGGGACCCCCCCAATGACCGTAAAATTGATGCACTACTGGACGATCAACCCTTCCAGAAATGACGACTACGCTGAATTTATCACCGGTACCTTCATTCCCGGCATCAATGGCCTGGGGATGCAGACGGTGGCCGGCTGGTCCGTACTGGTGGGGTCATACAGTGAGGTGATCGTGGAAACGGTCGGCAGCGACCTGGATCAGCTGGAAACTGCCCTGAAGAGCAATGAATACCGCCGCCTGAAATCCGACCTGCTCAATTATATCAGGAACTATAAAACCAAGATCCTGGTCCCTCTTAAAAAAGAACAGGGATATTCCATGGATTTTACTGAAAATACGGTAAAATTCAACCAGGTGTGGGATATCATCACCCGGAAACAAGAGGACTTCAAAAATTACAGACAATTTGTCACCTCGGAATTTTACCCGGTACTGGAAGATATCGGCGTCAAGATTGCCGAAGAATGGGAGGTGCTCATCGGAGAGGGCCCGAGAACCATCTGTGAAGGACGGGTCAAGGATGTGCAATCTTTGATCTCCGGCCTTCAGAGCGTCAAATTCCGCAAGGCCAAGGAACAACTGAAAACCCGTGTTGAAAATTACGAAAGCCGGATTTTGTCCTTTCATATTATACGTCACCAGTACGGCTCCTCTGACCAATACCAAATCGTTGACGATTGATAACCACAAATTGGGTCAGGGGGTGCTGCGTATTTTGCAGCACCCCCTGCTTCAGCCTTTTTTGTATCAGTCAGCCTGGGTCTTATACTCCATGGGCAGCTTTTTGAACCGCCCACCGTGGAGAATCGGGTCCCCTTTATATCCCAGGGCCTTGAAATTGATGTAGTCGGTTTTTTCAATCAAATGGTCCACATCCCGTCCCATTGATTTCATATAGGAAAAATCGGTTCCCTTTTGGGCAATGGCCTTGAAATCAACCTCCCGGTTGTCCTGGTGGCACCGGTTGCAGGTCTGATCGCCTTTGAGGCTTTCATGGCACTGGGCACAGGACAAGGCCATGTCTGCGGGCATGACCTCATGGTTGATCCGCCAGTACATCCAGGTTTCCTTCCATGTGACGTCCCCGCTGTAGGGCAGGTCCACCGCCTTCATTCCCGCCTGAAACGCCTTGTCCCAGTCCAGGTTTTTCCAGTAGGCCGTGGTGTTGTCCTTGTCTGCGGAAAACAGCTGGGGCACCAGCACATGGGCATGTTCCGCGTCAATGGCCTGAATGCCTTTCATGATTTTGAAGGCCGTGATCTTGGACTCCGGATCATTGATGGAGCCCACCGGATCGGTCAGGGTGATCACGTCCGCCTCCAGGTCCACCTTGTCCCCCATGAGGACCCGGTCCATATATCCGGCGTACCAGGTATAATCCGGCACACCGGATTCTTCCCATTTGAATTCCCCTTTTTTCCAGTTGTAGTCGGGCTGGCCGTATTTGTCTTTTTTCACCTCACGGTCCTTGTCTCCGGCCTTGGACCAGTCCCACCAGGTTTTGGTGGGTTTGCACTTGGCAAACACCGGGGCATGGCAGACATTGCATGCCACGGTTCTGCTGTGGTCGTTGAGATGGTGATCCAGCAGGCCGCCGCTGTAATGGGGGGTGTCTGAATGACATTTTTCACAGGACACCACCCCTTCGGCCACGGGCACGGAGGAACTTTTTCCGGCAATTTTGTGGTTCCGGGTTTTGTGACACTCTGCACAGGCAAAATCATACCCGCCCATGTGGATATCGCAGTTCCGGTCCGGTGTCAGCAGCTGGCGGGACATGTCTGCATGCTTGATGGCATCCCCGCCGCCGCCATTGAAATGGCAGGCCCCGCAGGTGGCCCTGGAGGAATGCCCCACATTCTGTGCCACCAGTTTCAGGTCTACATCCTTTTTGGGCATACCTGCTCCGGGCGGGTCCTTCTTGTAAGTCCCGGTGGTATCATGACACACCAGGCAGTCTATTCTGGTTTTATCGGTAAAATCAAAAGATGCATCTTTCCATCCATATCCTGCATGACAGCTTGTGCAACGAGCCTCGTTGCTGATGGGGCTGATTCAGAAATTGTTCAGGGCTGTGGTCCCTTTGCCGTGCAAAATATCCTTGCGGTGACCGGTGGTGTATGGAGACGGTCCCCGCCACAACCAGTGGGCGGTTTTGAGCATGTCTTCCCCCTGGGTGTCATGGCATTCCAGGCAGGCTTTGGTCACCTGGATGGGATCCGGGTTGTCCGGCAGTTTCACCAGTTCCTTGTGATCCGGCACATGCTTGAGGTGACACCCCGTGCAGTCCACCGGTCCTTTTGCCTCTTGCTGATGGCATTCCATGCACTGCTGGTGGTAGGCTGCCTTGAGCCCGATGCGCTCCGGATGATCCGGATTGAAACTGTCCTGGTGGCAGGCGGAACACCGGGTGGTTTCCAGGGCGTTTTCATCCCTGGGCCGAAAATGGTGGCATTTGCTGCAGTCGTTCACCAGGGCTGCATGCCGTTTATGGGCAAACCGCACCGGTTCATAATGGTCTTCTCTTTCCTTGATGATGGGGCTGTCCAGCAGAAAATACACCTCTTTCACATCGTCCAGAGACACACCGGCATCCATCAGGCAGATACGCCGGCTGATCTGGCAATCATCCTGGTATTCCTTTACAAACGGCACCACCTCTTTGGCCCTTTCCCTGGCCCGTTCCTGGTCCGTGGCCTGCCAGGCCCGGGCCGTACAAACGCCTGCCAGCAACGGTATAAGACCAACGAGACAAACAATTTTTTTAATCATCATGATACCTCCTTGGATTCCTGTAACACCGGCAGATAGGTGACAACAACTCTATAAATGAACATCAGTGCCGCAATAAGTCCCAGGGTAACCAGTATTTCTGATGGGGCCGGAAAATATCCGTTTTCACTTAACGGCGATCTGTACCCCACGATAAACACATTGATCCGGTTCATCACAACCCCTCCGACAACCAAAGCCGCTGCTGTAAACAAGCCTTTTGACGAATGCCTGATAGTCTTACACAACAGCATGGCCCAGGGAAGCATCACCCCGAACAGCACCTCCACGATAAAGGCATTGGTCTGGTAAGTGCCGTCCAGAAGGTATACCCAGGTTCCCCTTACCAGCATATCACCGAGCTTAAGCAGCATGTAGATCCCCAAAAGATAAATAGTGATCCGGGTCAACGGCGCCAGGATGTGCATTTCAGAATTCAGCCTGAATGATGCCGTGGCCAGGGTGGTTTCAAACACCACCATGGGATATCCTACGGCTATGGCTGAGGTAAGAAACAACAGGGGCAGCAGGGGGGTGTACCACAAGGGGTGCAGTTTGGTGGGGGCCACCAGCATGAGGGACCCTAAACTGGATTGGTGCATGCAGGACAAGACCACTCCCAGGATGATAAAAATCCACATCACCTTGCCCAGAATTCTGTCCGCCACCTGTAAAACTTTATCCACCAGGTTGTTCAGTTTCGACAGGAGCCCCGGCAGGTTCACCCGGCCCTTGAACTGCTCTGCCACAATGGGCACAAACTCAATATACAGGACCGTGAGATAAATCATCACACACATGGCAACCTCAAACAGCACGGAATTTAAATTCCAGTGGAACATGGGCTTCCAGATGGCCCAGGAACGGCCGATATCCACCAGCAGTCCCAGCACCACAAAGGTATATCCCAGCACGGCCGTCAACAAGGCCGGCCGGGTGACCGGTTCATAATAATGCCGCCCGAAGATATGGGCCAGGGCCGCTGTTGTGAATCCGCCGGCAGCCAGGGCTACGCCGGTGGCCACATCAATGCCCACCCAGATGCCCCAGGGCCTGGCATTGGTCAGATTGGTGACATAACCGATACCTCCGGTGAACCGGGCGATAATGGCCAGGGCCCCGGCAAACATGAATACCAGCATCACCAGCACCCCGGGGGTCCACAAAGGCCGGTTCATGGGACCTGCTTTATGTTCCATCAGGCACCTCCTTTATCTGCGTTGTTTTGCTTTTGGTCGTTCCCCCGGTTGAACCGGGCCATACATGCTCCGAGTACCCCGAACAGCAGTACCGGTGACCACAGATAACTGAACAGAGAATGCTGGATGGTTTCCGACAGTTTCGGGGACGGGGTATCCGGCAGCAGCGGCAGGTTCACCTCCTCAAAAGGCACCGATGAAAGATACATCCAGGAAGTACCCCCCACCTCTTTTTCCCCGTAAATATGCTGGATGTAGCTGCCCGGATTTTCCTTGAGCCTTTTTCTGGCCACCCCCAGAAGTGTTTGCCGCCTGCCGAATGTCAGTGCTTCGGTGGGACAGATGCCGGCACATCCTGGCAGTCCGCCTTTTTTGGAAATACGTTCCTGGCAGAAGGTGCATTTCATCACCCGGGGGGTTATGGGATCATAATACTCATACGCCGGAATTTCAAAGGGACAGGCCACCATGCAGTACCGGCATCCAATGCATTTGGACACATCATAATGAACTGCACCGGTATCGTCCTTGGTCAAGGCACCAACAATACAGGCGGACACGCATGCCGGATCCTGGCAGTGCATGCACTGGACCTTGGCATAGGTGGGTACGGGCTTGTCAAAGACATCCACCGTACCGGTATAATACCGGTTGATAACGGTATATGACGTATCATCCGGACGTCGGTCCTTTTCAAAAATAGTACACTGGCAGTTGACCCGCTCCGGCTCCGGCAGGTCATTGACCTTTGCGCAGGCTTCTTCACACTTGCGGCACCCCACACACCGAGTCAGGTCCACCAGGCACCCGAAAGGATCCGGGGGTGCCTGGGACTGCCATGCATGGACAGATGGTGGCCGGACAGCGACGGATGCCCCGGCAGCACCCATGAATCTAAAAAAATTCCGTCTGGTGATGTGCATGTTTCCTCCTTTTTCGGATTCCTCCACACTATTTATATACACTTACAACCTACCTATCATCATAAGATCTTGGCCCTTTTCTGATACCAATGCAGATACCCTCTTTTGTCTGCCGCTGGTACAGTACTTCATCATTTGACCGGAAGATGATCATGGTCAGATTTTTCACCACATCCGCATCCGCCAATAGGACATCCAGTATATCCCCTGTGTCCATGGATTGGAGACAGGCATTGCATTTGAGAAGATCCATGGGGGATACCACCCCTTTGAGATTCAATGTAATTTTTGCCGTCATATCAGCTCCGGTATTAAACGTACCTGTGGCTTATACAGTACAGGTCTTCATAAGCATGTATTGCAACCCCCATGCCCAAAAATCCGGTTCCAAAACATACTGAATAACCCTTTGATTTCAATGGAAAACAAAAAACCTTGCTGTGATATTGACCAGAAAAGAGGTTACATGATATGTAAACACATGTTTAATTTTAACTATAATTTAACATGTGTTTACTTTCTCAAAGACAAGGAAAATGCCGATGAAAGAGCATGACATGAACCTATTCTGGAAAAAGATCGTCAACACCATCAATGACGGACTCATGTTCATCGGGCCTGAAGGGAGCATCCTCATGGTGAACAAGGCCTTTGAAACCCTCACCGGATATAGCTCCGACCAGGCCATCGGCCTGTCCTGCACCATATTGGGGTGTGATGCCTGTGAGCGGTTCATGCAGACCAGGCAGAATACGATCTGGTGCAAGCTGTTTGAGCCGGGCCAGCAGGACATGAAAAAATGCCGCTGTCTGATCCGGCGCAAAGACGGCAGCTTTCTTCCGGTATTAAAAAACGCCTCTGTCTTGCGGGATGAAAACCAGACGATCATGGGGGTTGTGGAAACCCTTACCGACATATCTGAACTGGCCAAGCTGGATGAAAAAGTCCATCTTTTGTCCAGACAATATGACCGGGAAGATGATTTTTGCGGCATTGTGGGCAGATCCCAACGCATGCGCCAGGTGTTTGAACTGGTCAAAAAAGCATCGGAAAGCAATGCACCGGTAATTATTTTAGGAGAAAGCGGTACCGGTAAGGAACTGGTTGCCAATGCCATCCATTTGTGCGGTGCCCGGAAAAACGGCCCCTTTGTCCAGCTCAATTGTGCGGCCCTTAATGAGGCAGTGCTGGAAAGTGAATTGTTCGGGCATGCCAAAGGTGCGTTCACCGGTGCTTACAGCAGCCGCATCGGCAGGTTCGAAGCAGCTAATCAGGGGGATATTTTTTTAGATGAAATCGGCGATGTTCCCATCTCTTTGCAGACCAAGCTGCTCCGGGTACTGGAATCCGGCCGGTTTGAACGGGTGGGGGATATTTCACCCATCCAGACGGATGCCAGGATCATCACTGCCACCAATAAAAACCTTGAAGACCTGATCAGACAGGAAAAATTCAGGCAGGATCTGTTTTTCAGGATCAATGTCATCCCCATTCATCTGCCGCCCCTGCGAAAAAGAAAACAGGATATCCCTTTGCTGATCACCGCGTTTCTTCAGCGCCTCAACGCAAAGACCGGCAAAGCCATAAAGGGCCTGGACAACCAGACCCTGGACCTGTTTATGGGCTATTCATGGCCCGGCAACATCCGGGAGTTGAAAAATGCGCTGGAGTATGCCTTTGTTGTGGCGGACACAACCTTCATCGGGTTACACCATCTGCCCAGGCACCTCACTGGTGATACTACCGTGGATCAGGCCCTTGTTTTTACACGGAACACAAAGCACAATGCACCTGATGAAAGAACCGCCCTGATTCAGGCCCTGAAACAGGCAAACGGCAACCAGACAAAGGCAGCCCAACTGCTCAACATCACCCGGGTAACGGTATGGAACCGCATGAAAAAACACGGCATTGACCTGAAGCGGGTGCTGTCGGTATAAGCTGTTTTCACCCGGTTTTTCTCGTTACACCAACCGGGGGCAGGGATGGTTACGCTTCTTGTATCTGTGCAAAGACCTCAAATTTGGGCGGGGTGAGAATATTGCGCTTCACCGTGCAGAGCCCGGCGGTTCTGACAACCGCTGATCTGTATTTTTCAGGGAATCCCGGCGGCAGGCTGATATGGATGCGCACGGCTTCAATCAAGTGGGTTTGTTCATTTCTGTCAAATTCCAGGGACATTTTCATGCCCGTCATATCGATGTTTCGTTCTTCACAAAAATAGAGCACATAAATGCCGGCACAGGTTCCGATAGCGGACAAAAAAAGATCAAACGGTTCCGGCGCACTGCCGTTTCCCCCATCCTCTTTTGGCTGATCTGTATCAATGGCAAACCCTTTGTAATGGGCGGTTACCTTTTTATTGCCGGGAAATGAAATCTCCATGGTCATCAATCATTCTCCTTTTGTTGTTGATTCAAAATTGACAGTTGCTCCGTGAGCAGTTTTTTAAATCTGTCAAGGCTTATGGGATAAGCCTGCATGGGAATACCCATCCAGTCACAATAGTCCAAAAAGCCTTCCGGATCACTTGCCATATAATCATCCATAAACCCGATGCCGTCAAGTACCACTGCCCCGCCGGTATGGCGGGGAAAATTTTCATTGGCAATTCCCTTGTCCCAGCCCTTAAACACCAGTTTCCGGTATTTTACCCAGCCCGGCGTCATGAACCAGACCGGTTCACCACCGGCAATTTCCCGGGCAATATTATCCATTTCTTCCTGGCTGGCAAGCATTCCCATGCAGTGGCTGGCCTGTATACGGGCAACATTCGGCCCATGTTCGGATACAACAGACCCCATCAATCGGGTGGGCTCGTCCGGATTTACATAACAGTACTTTCCGCCATAAACAACAATAACTCCTTTTGACCTGGTTTTGGCTTTTTCTATGGCCCTTGAAAGCTGTCGCTCCAGCTCTCTGATATCCTGATGCAGTCCAGGGGTTGTATAATAAATCTGGTCTGTATCTATGAATTTTTCTGCAACCAGATGATCTATTTCCGGCCGCAGGGTACCGCATGCCACGATAGCGGCATCAGCAAATGTATGCATCATATCTCCTTTGATCTCCTTTGAATTTTCAGAATTTGGGCCGGCAATTCCAGGGCAGCTCCTGGCGGTATCAAGCTGCCCTGGAATCCCGGCGGCAGGTCAGATTCTGGAGGTAAGTAAATGCCTTTACTTCATCTGATCACCGCATTCTTTAATATGCACAGTTCATGCCAGTCGCCTCCAGGATAGTCCTGTTTTTTCATCACCGGATTCCGCAATCTACACCCAGGGAACGCCCGACACAGGTCCCTGCTTTTTATATATCTTTCAGCTGCTGATGGCGATCACCAGGTTCTAACGCAATGGAGGTCCGAAACCCAAAAAACGTTACCTTTCCACAATGGTAACGTTATATAAAGCCACTCCAACCCTGATTCACATTACGACACATTCATCGTTCACAAACCGTTGCAAACATGCAAACCCCTTGTTTACTAGGATATGAAAAACGCGACTGTTTTTTTGTCGGCTGGCAGGGAATTTGCTGTTTTGCACATGGTGCAGGGGGGTGCATATCATGCCCCGGGATGGACCGATATCGTTTCGGACATCCTTAGATTATGCGGGAATATGCAGATACATGCATGTGGTCTTCGGTTCACCGAACCTGAAACGTTACATGCGATGCCCTGCGTTTCTTCCATTATTTTCTTGACAATTTTTTCGGCACCATTTATGTTGCTATTAAGGTAGCAACTTTATATGATCACCATTTTTTGTCAGGAGCGGGCAGTGGAAGACAGATCAAGACTCAAAGACCTCGGGTTTTCCCAATATGAGGCAGCCTGTTACATGGCCCTGGTGGGAAACCACCCGGTGAACGGCTCCCAGCTCAGCAAGGTGTCGGGTATTGCCAGATCCAGAATCTATGATGTGCTCCGCAGTTTGACCGCCAAAGGATTTGTTATTGAGGTCAACACCGGACTGTACGCCCCTTTGCCGGCCGATGAGCTGATACGGCGGCTGCGACGAAATTTTGAAGCCAATATCCAGGCGTTTGAAAACGAAATCGCCCGGGCTGACAGAAAAGATGATTTTGAATTCATATGGACCCTGAACGGGTATGACAATGTCATGGAAAAAGCCAGGCACATGATCCAGGGCGCAAAAAATGAAATTTATGCCCGGCTGTTTCCCGAGGCTGACCAGCGATTGTCCCAGGACCTTGTCAAAGCGGAAAGAAGAGGCGTGGCCATCCGGTACATTGCCATGGGAGACATCCCCCGCAGATTTTCGGTCCAGGTCACCCATCCCGATCATGAAAACCTGATCGCAACCATCGGGGGCCGGTCCTTTGATATCATCACCGACAAGAGCGAAGCCCTGGTGGGCATTTTTGAAGTCAACAACGAAGACAACTCCTCCATCAACTGGACCCGGAACCAGTGGTTTGTGGTCGCCAACAGAGACAGCCTGCGCCACGATTTCTACCACTGTTTTCTGGAAAAAACCGTAGACAGACATCTGGGTCTGACAGACGAAGAAAAACAATTATACCAACTCATCAAACAAGATAATTAAGGAGAAGGAGCCATGACCAGCATGAGAAAAATTCATTATTTCGACGGGTTTTCCAATGAAAGCGACGACACCATCTTTCATCTGGAACAAGATTTCGGGGCACACCACTATGAGCGTATCCATTTGGTAGTGCGGCATGCCAAAGGCTGCTGGCTCACCGATGACAAAGGCAACAAATACCTGGACTGCCTGGCAGCCTATTCTGCGGCCAATCCCGGCCACCACCACCCCACCATCACCAATGCGGTCATGGATGCGCTGATCGGCAATTACGCCTCGGTACTGTCCAATGTGGTATTTACCGATCCATTAGGTATTTTTCTGTCCGAGGCGGCAAAGTTCACCCCCCAGATGGCCCCGCGATTCGGCAATCATGGTAACAAGGTGCTACCCAAAAACGGTGGAGTGGAATCAGTGGAGACCGCCATCAAAGCCATGCGCTACTATGGATTCAAGCAAAAAGGCATCCCGGACGGCAAACAGGAAATCATTGTGTTCAACAATAATTTCCACGGCCGAACCATTTCCGTGGTCTCATTTTCTTCCAAGAAAAAAAATTATGAGGGATTCGGCCCCTTGACCCCGGGGTTTGTTTCTGTGGAATTCGGCAATATTGAGGCGGTGAAAAATGCCATCACCCCCAACACCTGCGGCATTCTGGTGGAGCCGTTCCAGGGAGAAGGCGGTATGCTCATACCGCCCAAAGGATTTCTGGCAGGCCTGCGCACCCTGTGCGATGACAATGACCTGTTGTTGATGGCAGATGAAATCCAGGTGGGCATGGGCAGAACCGGCAAAAAATTCTGTTTTGAGCATGAAAACATCGTACCGGACGGCGTGATCCTGGGAAAGGCACTGTCAGGCGGCCTGATTCCGTTGTCGGTGTTCATTACCAATGCAAAACTCATGGACATGGTGTTCTCCAAAGGATCGGACGGCTCCACCTTCGGGGGCTATCCTCTGGCATGTGTTGCCGGCACTGCATCTCTCAAGGTGTTTGAAGAGGAAAAACTGGCGGAGCAGGCCGCAAAAAAAGGCGAGATCCTTAAAAAACGTATCCAGGAGATCGGGGAGCGGTCCCCCCATGTGAAGGAAGTCCGGGGCAAAGGGCTTTTCATCGGCATTGAGGTAAAGAACGGCAATGCCATGGATTTTTGCCACAAACTGCTGAAACTGGGTCTGGTGGTCAATGACAGCCATGGACACACCATCCGCATCTCCCCGCCCCTGGTGATCAATGAAAAAGAGATGGATTTCATGGTGGAACAACTGGAAAAAGCCCTGGTCGGCTGAGACACAACCGGGCATTCCCGCCACCTGTCCGGGATGCCCGGTCACCATCGCCAACACTTCATCATGAAGGGCACGGGTGCAGGATTACGTCCTTTCTTTTAATACACATGCCACCGCCGTTGGAATATGATCAATGATATCACTGATCCGGGTGGCCGGGGTGGGATCTGCCAGCTGTCCGGCCACCCGGTTTATTTTGGCAGCAGCAACCGCAGCCATTGGGATATCCATGCCCGTGCTGATCAACGCAGCTGCAATACCGGTAAGGGTATCACCGGTGCCGCCGATGGCTTCCATGACCTCCTGTGAAGGACTGTCCACACGGAAAAGTTCCCCATCTTTGTTCATGATATAATCTGTGGCCCCTTTGACCAGCAGGAACCGGGCAGCATTGTCATGGGCATAGGCCCGTTGCACCAGATCAGCAACCGAATTATCCGTGTGCAGGATAAATCCCCTGGTATAAAAGGGATGGGGCGCATGTTCATCCGCCAGAAATGCCAGTTCCCCGGCATCGGGGGTGAACAGGTCATACCCGGTTGCCGCACCGCTCATTTTGGCGGCATACATAAACCCGGCATCCGCAATCAGAACCGGTTTGTCCTGCATCTCCTGGAGTGTGAACATAATCTTGTTCTGCCAGTCCGCATCCGGCTGCAGGTAATGAAACACCAGGGTGTGGATGCCGGACAAAGAGGCGGTATTAACCAGATATTCATACATCTTTCTGCTGCCGTCGCCCAGGCCGATATCACCGGCCAGAAATCCGGTCACCTCTTTTTTATCAAATACTGCCAGGGTCTGGATAGCCGCCCCCAGCAGGGCCGGGGTGCCTCGGTTCACAGAAACGGTTTTGCCATCCAGGCAAAGTTGGTCTTTTACCAACTCCACCAGACCCACTGACAGATCAAATTCAATATCAGGCACGGTACCGACTATGGCAAGCATCTGTTTTTTACCTCCGTAAAGGCCAGTGCCAGGGCATAACCGCACAGGGTATGGCCGATATCCAGTGGATCAGGGGCCGAAGACACCGTTTTTCCCACCATTTCATTGGCCAGGTAGGGCACATCCGGACATCCCCCGCCGGAAATATTCACAATAATCCGGGTCTTTTTTTCAATGGTGATCTTCATGTTGGCTGCCCTGACCATGAGAAAATCACCAAAATCCTTGACCTGGAACAGGCTCACTGGTGTGAGCAGAGGATCGGTCACCGGCACCACCTGCAATGGCGGATTTGAGGTTGTTTCCAACAGCCGGATAATATTGAGCTGCTCAATCAAGGGAAAGAAAATAACCAGGTCGCACCCGGTCTGGATCTCCGGGGGCGGTCCCATGACCCGGACATCCCAGCCGTTTAATTTGAGCAGTTTTTCCGCCTGAATCACCTCACTGGTATTTTCAAATACCAGAAAACCATGGTCGGCCAATGCAGGGTCTTTTTTGGACCCAGCGCTTTTTTCAAGCCATTTTTTCTTTACAAAATTAAACAAAAGAATCGCCTGTTTTCATAGGTTTTTCACGATGGTCAGGTGATATTCATCCCCTTGCTCTCTGACATCTTTTACCTGGCAGTTCTGGCTTTGTGCCGCCCGGGACACATTCTCCTTTGAGGCTTCGGTATCCACCAGAACGGTAAAATTTGTTTCATCGGCTGATTTTACTGCATCCAGAAACATGAGCACCGGCTGGGGACAGGACAAACCCCTGGCATCAATGGTTTTTGTCATCGCAACACCTCCTTAATTTTTCTTTCTCATGGAAAATCCAATAAACAGACAGACCGCAAATCCAATGACCACCGCAGCAATGCCATGGGGTCCCACCCCATTGGGGGAACTTGCCAGACCAAAATTGTGGGCAAACCCGGCCCCCACAATCATACCGAACACAAAAACCGCGGCATCACCGTCTCCCTCTCCGGCCAGAAACAATTGCCGCCCCGGACATCCCCCTGCCAGGGCAAATGCCAGGCCGGCCAGGGCCATGCCGGCAAAATTCCAGATATGGAGATTATGGGCCACCGGCTGTTGTTCAAACCCCATGGTAAACTGCCCAAACACTAAATTGGTGATGGTTGCCAGCAAAAGCAGGGCGATCACCCCGGATAAGAGATGGAACTGGCGGAACAGCAAAAGATCCCGGAACGCCCCCATGGTGCAGAACCGGCTTCTCTGGGCGATAAATCCGATTACCAAACCCGCCAGCAAGGCTATAATCAAGGGTGCATGCATGGCACCCGGACCTTTAAGACTGTAGAACAGAATATCGTTTTTAGGCTCCCCTTCCATCTGGGGAAACATCAGCATGAGGATCAGAAAGCCCAGCATCACCAAAGGCATGAGCAGGCCGGCTGCGGTATAGCTCTTCTGGGTCCGTCCCAGGTTATATCCGTTTTTGAAAAACAGGGTACCCAGCCATATACCGAAAACAAGTCCTGCCAGGCCGAGAATTGCATTCAAATCCCCGCCGGCCAGCCGCAGCAAAGCCCGCCACGGGCATCCCAGAAACACCAGAGCCCCGATCATGGCAAAAGCCCCCAGCACAAATCTCACAAAAGGGGCTGAGCCGGTTCTGGGGCGAAAATCCTTGAACGCCAGGGCCGCTGCCAAAGATCCCAGTACAAACCCGATGATCTCAGGCCGCAGATACTGCACTACTGCGGCCCTGTGAAATCCCAATCCTCCTGATATATCCCGTTCAAAACAGGCCACACAAATACCCATATTGCCCGGGTTTCCAAGTTTTTGAAGCAGGGGAGCCAGTATGCCTATAACTGCACCCACTGCAATGATTCCCGTACGGGTTGCAAAAAAATTTTTTGTCATGAATGCCACTCCTCATTATACGTGATTAAATACCATAAACCACACACCTGTGCAGGATATGATCTGGTCCTGCCACAAAAAATATCCCTTAATACCCGCCCGCCTCTGTAAAAGTCAAATTGCTAATATGGATACAAATCCCATCAACATATAGATGTTTTCAATACTTCTTCAGGATTGCCAGATATCCGCCCCTGGGTGTACCCGACATAAAAATCTTTGCCATATTCCTGCCGTATTTGACAATATGTCTTGACAACTTAACAAATATATTGTAGGATACCATCCGAATACAATAACCCATGTGAGGCCCCACATGCTCAACCCCAATTCCCCGATCCCTTTGTACCATCAGCTGGCAGATATCATCTCAGATCGGATCCGGTCCGGACAATATCTCCCCGGTCAGGCCATCCCCTCTGAAACCGCCATGGCCGAGCAATACCACATCGGCCGCCCCACCGTGCGCCAGGCCATGGACCTTCTGGTGCAAAAAAAACTGATCCAGCGCAAACGCGGTGCCGGCACCTTTGTGCGGCCCCCGGCACCCAGTGTTGATCTGTTTTCTCTGGCCGGCACTTCCCGGGCATTTCTCATAAAAGGCATTGCTATTGAAAAAATACCTGTTACTCCTGTTTCCCTGGTGCAGGTAAAAAACCAACCGGACAATCCTTTTAACGAATCATCCGCCTATTTTCTGTCCCGGATGATCCAATCCCAGGGAACACCGGTGCTCAAAGAAGACATTTTTTTAGATAACGAATTGTTCCGGGGGCTGGAGCGAATGGATATCGGCACAAAATCCCTGTCTTGCATGGTGGCGGATCTGTATCACCTGGTCCCGGAAAACGGCACCCAGACCTTTCGTGTGGCCATACCCGACCCGGAAACGGCAGCACAACTGGCCCTTGAACCGGACACCCCCGTGCTCACGGTTTACCGGGAGCTGAATTTTCCCCGGGCCCCCAAAGCGGTATATGCCGTCCTTTACTGCCGAACCGACCGGTTTGCCTTTTCTCAGACCATCGGAAGCGCGGCATGATTTTTTCACATCATTTTTTTGCTTTAAGGAAACCCACACCATGAAACACCGCGGCTATTACGGCAGTTTCGGCGGCGCATTTCTGCCGGAAATCCTGATTCCCACCTTTGATGAACTGGTAGCGGCCTATGAAAATGCCCGGAACGATCCTGCCTTCTGGAACCAGTACCAACAACTGATGGCTGAATATTCCGGCCGTCCAACACCACTGACCTTTGCCGCCAACCTCACCCGGCACTTCGGGGGTGCAAAAATCTATATCAAACGCGAAGACCTGAACCATACAGGGGCACACAAGGCCAACAATGTCATGGGCCAGGGACTGCTGGTTCAGAAAATGGGCAAAAAACGGGTGATCGCTGAAACCGGTGCCGGCCAGCACGGAGCGGCCTGTGCCACCATGGCGGCCAAATTCGGGTTTGACTGCACCATCTACATGGGGGAAAAAGATGTGATGCGCCAGCGGCCCAATGTGTTCTGGATGGAGCAGCTCGGCGCACAGGTGGTGCCGGTGACCGACGGCACCAAAATCCTCAAGGATGCCATCAACCAGACGTTCCGGGACTGGGTTACCCATATGGACACCACCCACTATGTGCTGGGAACCGCCTGCGGACCCCACCCGTTTCCCGAAATGGTGGCCTGGTTCCAGTCCATCATCGGCAAAGAAGCCCGGCAGCAGATCCTGGAACAGGAGGGGCGCCTGCCTCATAAGGTCTATGCCTGCGTGGGCGGCGGCTCCAATGCCCTGGGTCTGTTTTCCGGCTTCATGGATGATCCGGTGGACCTGGTGGGTGTGGAGGCCGGTGGCAAAGGCATCGATACCGGACAGCATGCGGCCCGGTTGTCGTCTGAAGATGCAAGCCCAGGCATCGCCCAGGGATATAAAACCTTTTTTCTCCAGGACAATGATGGTCAGATGAAAGAAACCCACTCCATCTCCGCCGGTCTGGATTATGTTGGGGTATCTCCCATCCTGGCCCACATGCATGAAATCAAAAAAGCCCGGTTTGAAAGCGCCACTGATACAGAAGTCGTGGATGCCTTGAAGCTGACCATAAAAACTGAAGGCATTATCCCGGCCCTGGAATCTGCCCATGCCTTTGCCGGGGCTTTTCGGGAGGCTTCGGACCTGTCCGGAGACCAGATCATCATCATCAACCAGTCCGGCAGGGGGGACAAGGATATCTTCACCGTGGCAGAGGCCCTCAACGATCCTGAATGGAAAACCTTTATCCAGAAAAAAGCGGCACAATACCATGCTTGAGACCTATATCCGGAAAAAACAAAAGAAAAAGGAACTGCTCCTCATGACCCACATTGTCATGGGATACCCCTCTTTTGACGACTGCCATGACATGGTCCGACAAATGGTAGCGGCAGGGGTGGACCTGATGGAGCTGCAGATTCCGTTTTCAGAACCCATGGCGGATGGACCCGTGATTCTAAAGGCCAACCAGAGCGCCCTGGAAAGAGGCGCCACTGTGGCAAGATGCCTGACATTTGCAAAAGACATGGCAGCCCGGTATCCCATCCCATTTTTGTTCATGACCTATGCCAATATCCCTTACCGATACGGCATGGCAGCGTTTGCAAAAACCACTGCCGACATTGGCCTGCATGGCGCAATTGTGCCTGATCTGCCCATGGAAGAAGGTGCCGATTATATTGAAGCCATGCATGACAACAATTTGTCGGCCATCCAGATGTTTTCACCCAACACCAGTGATACGCGCATGGAACAGATTGCCGATGTCTCATCAGGTTTTATTTATTGTCTGGCCAGAAAAGGGGTGACAGGTGAGGACACCAAATTTTCCCCGGATCTCGTTCGGTATCTGTCCCGGTGCCGCAATGCCGCTTCCGTCCCTCTGGCTGTAGGCTTCGGCATCAAAGACCGGGCCGATATGAATTTTTTGAAAGCAATGGCCGATATCGCGGTCATCGGTTCCCAGACCATCCGGGTGATGGAAGAGCATGGAGTGAATGCTGTCCGGGAGTTTATCCAGGACCTGTTTCCTGCTGCTTGAAACGCGCTGCCCAAAAGAGGTGCCGGCCCCGGGAGACGAAATGAAGTAAAGCTGCTTTTTTGTCAGTATCAAATTTGCTTTTAGCCTTTTCCCAAGATTCGCTCACTTTGTTTGCCCAGACCTGCAGTGAACAGCATTAAGAAAATCCGCGCATTATCAATCAAAAAGATTTAAATGCCCGGCCTGCAATTTGTGAGCGGCTTGACCCTGACCCATAACCTTCCAGGCAAAGAGGTTGATTTTTGACCGGGAGTCCATTTTAGGGCTGCTGCAGGGGGATATTCCATTTTTTCATGAATTTCCACACCAGGGTCCGGCT